>CAZGML010000014.1:0-63546 GCA_964526965.1 uncultured Sphaerobacteraceae bacterium
GGAGTCCTCTCAATTCTCATCCCCTCGCTGTCTCACATGTATCTGAACTTCTACAGAAACCGCCGAAAAACACGAAGCCGCCAGGCATAACCCTGGCGGCTTCGGGACAATCGTTATCCCTCTGGAGTCGATCCTACCTCGTCCTGTGTTGGAGGAGGTGTGGCCTCTTCTCCCGTGCCCGGATCCGGGCGATCTTCGGGATGCTGCTGACCTTCGGGGATCTGCGCATCCGGGGTCGGCGAGACGATTGGGGTGGCAGAGTAATCCGCCCGCACGTTGGCTACCTCTTCGGGGGTTACCGGGCCGGAGTCGTTATTCCACTCCTGGCGGACAAATGTAAGAACTGCCGCGATCTCTTCGTCGTTATACGTGGTGTTGAATCGGGGCATTCCGCCTCGTCCGTAGAGAACGGTGTGGATGAGAAGCGTTGGGTCATCCAGGTTGACCATGCCACCCTCGTTCAACGGCAGGTAAACACCGGGGATACCGTTTCCATCGACCTGGTGGCAGGCGACACATACGGTGTAATAGATCGAGGCTCCGCGCTCGATCATCTCGTCTTCACTTGCCTCGGGTGTCGCGTCCTGCGCCGTGGAGAGAAGTGGAACGGATATGAGCAGCGTGACGCCGATGATTGAGAGCAGCGCTATTACGCGAGTAATGGTGTTGGTTCTCATGGCTGTCTCCTTTATCCCTGCATCACGCGGGTGTGAAGCTTGTCGACCTGCATCCAGGCGGCCTGCACCGCGCCTTCCATCCACGCGTTGACGTGGCTGAGGTGTTCGCCTACGAGATAGACGCGGCCATCCGGCTCTTGCAGAATCGGCATCACTTGCTCGCGGCTTTCCGCCGTGAAGCTTGGCCACGCACCAAGGCTGTATGGCTCAAGGTGCCACGCTACCGAGAATGCGCTGATATATTCATCTCGCATTTGCGGATGGATCTTGCTTCCCAGTTTGAGGGCGAGTTCGGCGCGTTCTTCGTACGGAAGCGAGCTCACGTACGCGGCGTTGTTGCCGAAGTTGTACATGCTCAGCATCACGCCGCCTTCGGTGAGATAGTCGTCGTCCGGATAGTCGAGAATTCCCAACAGCGGATCGTTGCTAAAGCTCTGGCCGCCGTAAATCCAGTCATCTTCTTCCCAGAAGCGACGTTTGTAGCCGATGCCCATACGCAGCGCCATGGCGTATGGCACTGATCGAATAGCGGTATTCATCTGCTCGCTGAAGTTGGTCCGTACCTTCAGCAGTGCAGAGAGCGGGATGTTGCACATCACATAATCGCCACGCTCTTCCACATCCTCACCGGTGTCCGGATCGGTGTATGTAACGGTGACGCCATCCTCATCCTGATTGATGCGGGTCACAGGCGAGTTGAGCTTGAGGCGATCACCAAAGAACTCGCGGAAAGCCACATCGTATAGCTCGCGCATACCGCCTTTCGGCTTCACCATTGTGGTTTGCCAGTCGAAGGTGGATGTCGCCGCCAGGTAGCCTCCAGCATTTTGCAACATGGTATCTGCGAATGGAAGCAGGTCGGAAAGTGCGTACGGATCGTTGATCTCTCCAGCCGAGTACACATCCGGGAGGATGTTGTATCCGCGGTGGTCTGATTTGCGATAGGTGAGATCGTTCGCGTCCAGAATGCCCCAGTTGATCAGGTAGCTAATCCAGTGTTCGATATCTTCTTCGGTCAGATCCTGATCCAGAGCATCCTGATCGAGCGCGGTGGCAAGATATTGGGATGTGTAACCCGCCATATCCGCCTGGAGTTCGTGCAGGCGCATCTTTGTGCCGTTGAGCGGACCATCGATACCATCGGCATATACCCAGCCGTTAAGGTTCAGGTTCTTGTGATCAATGAGGGGAACATTGAGTTCGCGGCAGTAGTGGAAGAACCCGTTGTGGTAGAAGGGCACGCGGCTTGGGCCGGCATCCCACCAGAAACCCTCTGGCCAATCACACGTTTGCTCACCCTTGCCGTACTCGGTGCCGGATTCGCCACCACGGATGGTCCAGGCATGGCCGCCAACGCGGTTGCGAGCCTCGATGATACTCACATCGTAGCCGAGCTTAATCAGCTCGTAGGCAGCCGGTGATCCTCCGGAACCAGTACCAATGACGATGACTTTGGTGCCTTCACCGTTACCATCCCACTGCGGCGGCTCGGTGAGGCCATCCATCGCGTTTTGGCCCCATGCGTTCAGCATGTTGAGCACTCCGGCGGATCCGATCGATACGCCTGTCATATGCAGGAACTGGCGTCTTGTGAGGGACGATCCTGTTCTCGCTGCACCCGAAGTTCGCGACGTGTTCCTGGGCATACGCTCTCCTCTCCCTGTTCGAACGTAGTTTGTAGATTGCGTTCAGTGTCGCGAATAATCGGATGGAAGTCAATAGTATCCTTACGACATGCCCTGTCTGTAGGGATTCGCCCTACCCGAGGACCAACGACGCACCCTCTCAACGATGTTTCTCGCCTCACAAATAATAGGAAACCCATGTCATTAGCCGAAAGATTTGTACCAGCCAGAATTCTCTCCCGACGGCTTGCCCAGGAAATCGAACCCGCCTTGCGCGAGCTGTGCCCGCGTATTCCACTCGCATTGGCGATGATAGGACCAGGCTCGGATGTGCTTGGATATGACACCGCCCGCAGCATGGATCACGATTGGGGACCACGTCTCACCATCGTCGTTCCCGAGCACGATGTGGAGTCGGTCACGGCTCATATTGAATCCAACCTCGCGTCATTGCTACCGGCAGAAATCGATGGATGTTCCACCAGATTCTCTCGCCATAACGATGGAACGCTCAATCCCGATCCCGCAGGGGAATTGCATCGAATCGAAGTCACCAGCGTTCCGGATCTGCTCCGCCAACACCTGCTCATCGATTCGCTTGATGAACTGACGGATGCGGTTTGGCTCTCCACGCCAATGCAATCCTTGCTAGAACTCACCGCTGGAGAGGTGTTCGTCGATGACACAGGTGAGTTAACGAGCGTGCGAAACTTGCTCAGCTTCTACCCGGATCACATCTGGCGATATCAGTTGGCGGGATTGTGGATGCGAGTTTCACAGGTACAGCCATTTATCGGACGGTGCTTTGAGACTGGGGACGTGGCAGGTGCTGCAGCCATTGCCATGACTATCCAGCGCGACTTGATGCGTATTATGCTCCTGCAGTCACGGAGATTTGCCCCATATTCCAAATGGCTTGGCACAGCGGTGAAGCAAACAGCCCTGAGCGATGATTTCCTCGCCATTGGCCTCAACGTGACTGAGTTTGAACCTCTCGAGGCCGCGGTGAACAGTGTAGGCGGGGCGCTAGTCGAACAACTCAACGAGTTGGCGTTGATCCCGAGAGTCGATCCCAAACCATCACAATTCCATGCACGTCCATATTTCGTGCTTCCAGCCGAGGAGATTGCACTGACGCTCAAAGAATCCGTGAATCAGTGGGCATTTGCAAAATTGGAGAACACTTTGGGCGGCATCGATGTCATCACGGATTCGACGGACGCGCTGGGTTCGCACGAGTTCCGCCTTGCCGTTCGCTCGATGTTCCATGTTTGATACTGACACACCGATGCTCGACAGGTCCTTTGCTATCGCACGAGCACAACGAGACGTCTCCGAAGAAATAGCCTTCATCCGAAAACGGCAAAAGGTCCGCCAGTGAATATCTGGCGGACCTTTTCTTGATTGATCTCTGAATCTAGGCCGTCTGTGGCTCGTATTCGATCGGCTGATCGTTCACAGTCATCAGCAGCGGACGTGATCGATTCGTGATCACATCGGCATTCACGATGCACTTCCGCACATTTTCGAGACTCGGAATCTCGTACATCACATCCAGAAGAACATCTTCGATGGCAGTGCGAAGCCCACGTGCACCAGTCTTGCGTTCCTGGGCTTGCTGGGCCACAGCACTAAGCGCATCTTCCGTGAACTCAAGCTCCACGTCATCCAGCTCGAAGAACTTCTGGTACTGCTTCACCACTGCGTTCTTCGGCTCAGTGAGAATCCGCATCAACTCAGCCTCGGTGAGGTGATCGAGCGCGACACTCACGGGCAGTCGACCAACGAACTCTGGGATGAGCCCATACTGCATCAGGTCATCATGGCTGAGCCGTGAAAGTGGATTGGCAATCTTCTCCGCCTCGGTCTGAACATTGCCGAAGCCCATGTTGGATTGCTTGTTGATTCGCTTTTCAACAACTTCCTCAAGCCCCTCGAATGCACCACCACAGATGAACAGGATGTTCTTCGTATCAATCTGGATGTATTCCTGATGCGGATGCTTGCGGCCGGCCTGTGGCGGAACGTTGGCAACAGTGCCCTCAATGATCTTGAGCAGCGCCTGCTGCACGCCTTCGCCAGAGACGTCGCGCGTGATGCTTGGGTTGTCCGACTTGCGGGCGATCTTGTCGATCTCGTCAATGTAGATGATGCCGCGCTGGGCGCGTTCGATATCGCCTGCGTTCTGGATGAGGCGCAGCAGGATGTTCTCGACGTCTTCACCGACATAGCCGGCTTCGGTCAGGGCTGTGGCATCGGCAATGCTGAACGGAACGTTCAGAATCCTGGCAAGCGTCTGGGCCAGGTAGGTTTTGCCTGATCCGGTGGGCCCGACCAGCAGCACATTGCTCTTGGCCAGTTCGATGTCATCATCGAGATCAGCATTGATGCGCTTGTAGTGGTTGTAAACCGCTACAGAGAGAATCTTTTTGGCGCGGTCCTGCCCGATGATGTAGTTGTTCAAATGCTCATAGAGTGAGCGTGGGGTGGGCATGGTGCCGTCGCCCTCGCCGACCTCGAACGTCGTCTCCTTCGGCTCTTCCTCATTGATGATTTCCTTGCAGAGCTGTACACACTCGTCGCAGATGTACACCTCGTTCGGGCCAGCAATGAGGCGGCGAACTTCTTCTTGCCCCTTGTTGCAAAATGAGCAACGGTATCGCATGTCTACCTCGTGGTTTGGGTGAGACGACGGAATCTACTTCTCGTCGTCTTTGTCGCTGTTGTCGTTGTCGCTTTCGGAATTCTTACCGATTTTGCTCAGGTCGAGCGCTGCCGGTTCAAGAACCTTGTCCACCAGGCCATACTCGCTGGCCTCTTCGCCGGTCATGTAGTAATCGCGCTGGGTGTCGGCTTTCACCTTCTCGAAATCCTGGCCGGTGTGATCCGCGAGGATTTGGGTGAGCGTCTCGATGACACTGAATGTCTCACGAGCCTGGACTTCAATATCCGGAATGGCACCGCGGAAGCCGCTGGAACCCTGGTGTATCATGATGCGGCTGTTTGGTAGTGCAAATCGCTTGCCAGGAGTACCGGCGCCAAGCAGCACAGCAGACATGGAGGCCGCCATACCAACGCAGTATGTGCGGATATCCGGTCGAACCATGCGCATGGTGTCGTAAATGGCGAGCCCGCTATAAACTTCGCCACCCGGCGAGTTGATGTAGAGATGGATGTCCGCTTCCGGATCATCGTGCTCAAGGAAGAGCAGCTGGGCAATCATGAGATTGGCCATCTGGCTCTCAACCGGCGTGCCGAGAAAGATGATGCGATCTTTCAGCAGTCGGGAATAGATATCGAATGATCGTTCACCGCGATTGGTGCTTTCGATCACCATTGGAATAAGCGCGTTGATATCGGGGTTTTGCATTAATGATCCTTCATGAGTGCGATATGCTCGGGTCCGTTGCAATAGCGTGATCGCGAGCGTAGTTCGTTATGCCTTCAATAATACTCCGCGCTGCAAGATGTGACACTCATTCCAACGCACAAATAATTGCAGTCGGGACGTTTTGCATGCGCGTCATGGCGATGAGTGCGCGGCGTGATCCCTTGCCGCGGAGCCGCTTCGTGATACCCGGCACGTCGCCGGGGAGTCCGCGTCGGCGGATATCGATTGGTCCGATATCCAGTTCCCTGATCACCTGCCGGATGCGCTTTTCGTGCCACGGGAGCACATCCAGCACACGCCAGTTGGTAACCATAGGGTGGTTGATCTGATTTTTGCTGACAAGAAACCCGATCTCCGTATCGATACGTTCGGCACCGATACTTCGGGCCAGGTCCTCAACCAGTCCGGCATTGGTAACAGCCGGATTCACATCGTGCAACCAGTCGCTGGTCTCCACACCCCGGACCGGAACCGGCTCGCCGGGCACTTCTGTGAGCGTCGTGATGTTTGCGCCGTCAACCACGGTGGCAGTACGAGTGCTTCGAGCCAAGCCCGGACTCCACATCACCGCCTCTTTCAGGTTGCTGTCGAGGGCGATCATTTCCAGCTCCCAGCCTGCCGGGATCATCTCGTCCGGGATGCCGGGCGCCGTTTTTATTCCAACTGCTGCCACGCGTTCGGCCAGTGAAACCGACCATTCGACCGATGGCTCGCTGTGAACGCCGGTGCGATGGCCAGACTCTCGCCGTCGCGCCGGGTCAATGAAGACCGCATCACCGGTATCGAGCTCCACATCCTCGACATTCATATGCAGGTAGGTGATATCCGCATTTGGGTGATAGACCTTTGCGTTGTGCTCGGCGAGGAGAAGGTGAACGGCGTCGCGATCGACTGCAGTGATTTTCGCCCCGAGGCCGGCGAGGGCGATCAGGTCGCCACCTATTCCGCAGCAAAGATCCAGGATGCGCGGATACCCGGCGAGTCGCCTTGCACGATATGTGGCGATTGGTTCGCTGGTCGATTGCTCCAGGCCTGCACGGGTGAAGAGCATATCGTCGGCACGGGTGAATTTACCCTGGGCACGTTCACGCAGGTCGAGCTGGGTCAGCACCAGGGCGGCACGTTCTGGCTCGAGGTGTTCGCGCAGGGTCTCGCCGATCTTGAGATCGCTGATACCATTCGCGCGCAACGTCGTGGCTGCCGCGAGGTGCTCAGCGCCTTCTGCGCTTGCGAGCCATTGGTAGTGGTGCAGGGGATTTTCCATAGCCGCTTAACCAGCAATGCGGAGGGAGCATGCTCCCTCCGCATTCACTGATGCAAACCTACTCGGCGTCTGCTTCCGCGGCCTTCTCGAGGCTCTTCGGCAAGCGGTATCCGTGCTTTTCTGCAGCTTCACCTGTAGCGAAGTAGATCTCCGCCGTCGTGTTGTTGTAGTTCGGTGATTCTTCCGGGTGGTAGATCTTGCTGCTGGTCCCCTTGATCGGGAAACCTTCCGGTACGTTGTTCTCGCCGTCGCCGGCTACCCAATCGGTGCCTTCGCCCTCGGTTGGAAGGTTCTTATTCTTCTTGGCCGGAGCAGGCTTCTCGTCCTCCGCCTTTTCTTCGGCCCCAGACTCCTCCGAGGCTTCTTCTTCCTTTGGCTCCCAGCCATTGATCACCGCGCCCTTGCCTTCAGTGGCAATGTCGATGATGTGGTTGGTGAGCTTGCGCTCGAAGAGGTCGTTCTTGAGCACGTTGCGGAAGTACTCGCCCTGGTAGACCTCGCGCATGCGGCGAGCACGCTCCACGGCTTCCTCATCGTTCTCATCCGGATTGAGATCGGCACCGGCGATATTATTAATCTCGTTATCGATGTCCTCGTCGGTGACCTCGATGTTCTCCTTGCTGGCGATTTCCTGCAGGATCATGGTGTTGCGCAGTCGCCGCTCGGCCTCGGGGCGGAGCTCGGCTTTCATCGCTTCCTCATCCTGGCCGGAGAACATGAGCATCTGTTCCCAGGTGATGCCCTGTTTCTCGACCTCTTCCTTGCGGTGGCCAAGTTGATGCTCGGTCTCCTCGTCGATCATTACTTCCGGGATGTCGATGGTGGTTGTTTCGGCAACCTTCTCGACGATCTCGTTGATCACATTGGTGCGAGCGTCACCGGTCTTGCCCTGATGGATGTCGGAATAGATCTGCTCACGCAGCTCCTCCATGCTCTCGGCACCGGTGATTTCCTTGATGAGTTCGGGCGTCCACTCGGGCAGGTCACGTTCCTGCACACCCTTGAGGGTGACTGAGTACTTGAGCTGCTTGCCGCGGATCTGCGGATCGGCAGATTCATCGTCTTCTTCAAAGTAGACTTCGAATTCGTCGCTCTGTCCTGGCTCAAGGTCTTCAATGCGCTCGCGCAACTGCTCGAGCAGATTGGTTTCACCGAGAATCCATTGGGCGTCGGTAACCGGCTCCTGGAACTCTTCGTCGCCTTCGTGCACGGTGTAGTCGATGGTGACCTGGTCACCTTCGACCGGCTTGCGACCCTCGACGTCCTTCCATTCGGCCTTTTGCTTCTGCAGGCGGTCGAGCACTTCCTGGACATCTTCTTCCGTTACAGAGGCATCCACCGGCTCAACACGCACCGACTTGTAGTCACCGAGTTCAATCGTTGGATAGACCGGTACATCCACAACAAAAGAGAGAGTTGGGTCCAGCTCCATGCTGGTCAGTTCCGGATCGCCGACCGGGCTGATGTCTTCGTCTTGCAGCGCCTGCTGATAGAGCTTGTCCATGAGCTTCTCCGAGGCTTCCTGCGCGAAGACCTGACGGCCTCCGTAGAAGCGCTCGACCATGGACTTCGGAGCCTTGCCCTTGCGGAAGCCTGGAATCTGAACGTTCCTGGCCTGCTGGGTAATGGTTTTGTCGATGGCTTCCTGGAACTCGGCATCGTCAGCGGTAATGGAGAGCTCTACGATACTGCCCGGTTTGCGTTCGGTAGTGAGTTTCACGCGTGCGCGTCCCTTCCTTAAAATAGCGCGATACTGGAAACGGAAGTGAACCGGTTCGGGAAAGAATCCGGCTACTTGCGGTTGCCCCGATGACCTGGGCCAAACGGGCGCACCGTTCCCGGTATCGCCGTAATCCCGGCTGATCCGGGTGTGCACAGCAATATGACCGTGTACCGGCCATGTCATCAACCGCAAAGTATAGCGGAAAACAGGAGAGTACTGCACATTGCATGAGGATAGAGCGTTCCAGGGAAGATCGTTGTCTTCCTTATAGGTAGCTTATCGATGCCAGCACGGATATCTGGTGCCTTGTTCCCTCTCATTTGATCAGCCTGACCACTGATGTAAGCGTCGTGTTTCAGGATTTAATCGATTTCAGCCACGTCGATCTTCCTTAAGAATTAATCGCTGGATTTGTCTTTGGGTGCCTGGTTTGGAATCGTGATGAGAATGGTGACTAGCGCGACGAGCAGCATGAGGAAGTTCACGCCAAACGCCGCTGCTGCGGCTTCACGAGTGGCAATGTTGTCCTGCCGACCTGCAAAGGCCACAAGGCCATCGATCCATCGAATAGGTTCATCTGTGGAATTCATGATGGTGAAGACTGTGGCAGATACTGCCACACCGAACGATGCTCCCAGAGATGATGCCATCTTGTAGATACCGGCGCCGGCGCCGGCCTGGTCGGGCGGGAGCGACGTTAGCGCTGCATCGGTAGAAGGAGTTGCGTAAAAGGCGAGCCCGAGGCCAAATAGCGAGAAGCCGATGAAAGAGAGGATTTTATAGGTATCTGTCATCACATATGTTTGCATCAATAACAGAATCGCTACCCCCCACAATGAGGGAACCCCAGATCATGGGCTTCCGGGGCCCGAGCTTCTGCAGCATTTTCTCACCCATACGAATGAACGATACGATCACCACCGCATATCCGAGTGTGAGGAACCCGGCGTCTTGTGCGGACATTCCGGCTCCAGCTTGCATCAGGGCCATTGCCACAACGATGATTCCGGCCGTTGCGTTCAGCAGGAAATTAGATACCGTAGCTCCTGTGTACACCTTGTTCCTGAAGAGCGCGAAGTCAACGAAGGCGTGGGGCGTGCGATTTTCGACGCGAACAAACAACACGGCGAACACCACAGCCGCGATTGAGAGCGCAATGGTGGTGAGGCTGAACCACCCGAATGTTCCGCCCTGGGTCATCACGACCTGAATCGCGACCATCATGACCATGAATGTGATGACGCCTGCGAAGTCGAACCGGTATTCCTCACCTGTATCGGCCTTACTCTCGGGAGTGCCGGCAATCATATACATACCGAGAACCGAGACCGCTGCTGCCATGAAGAAAATCCAGCGCCAGCCGAAGTTCTCTGCCATTAGGCCACCGAATAGCGCAGCGAATCCTGCACCTCCCCATGTGCCCATCGACCAGAAGCTGACCGCGCGTTGGCGTTCCTCTCCATCCCAATATGCTTTTACCAGGGCCAGGCTTGCGGGCATGATGAACGCCCCCGAAAGCCCCCTGAAGCACCCGTCCTCCCAGCATGAGCGGCTCAGCCAACGCACCCGGCGGCGTGATGGCGATGATGAGCGACCCAGCAATGCCAAGCACGAACCCGATCTGCATCGTCTTTACACGACCCACACGATCTGCGAGCCCACCGATAACAACAATGAAGATGCCAGCGAAGAGGGCCGAAGCGGACACGGCGATATTCATCACACTCATGGAGATCCCGAGGTCACTCGCCATCTCAGGGGCGATATTGAGCGTGGTTTGTGCAAATAGCCAGAACGAAAGGAGTCCGAGAATCATTCCAAAGAGCAACTTGTCGTTGCCGATTCGGCTTTTATCGTACGTTCTTCTTCTGGCTGGTAACGCCTGCGTGGCCTGCGACATAGATATCTATCTCCGGGAAACACGAACCTGACAACAGGCCCGCGAACGGATCTCTAACAAGCGTCTTCATGCATCTTCTGTTCCACGGGCGGGGCTGTGGCCCGACTGAAAGTGGCAGGTGAGGCACAGACAGGCATGCGTGGTGACACCCACGACACAGATGTACGTTCAGGGTTATCATGGACTGATGGAGCACGGCTCAAGGTTTTTGGATAACACGCGCCTGCTCGCTAGACCCTTCGAACGTTCGTAGAGACTCTCCGAATTGATGGGTTCGCACGAACAAAGCGTACGTACATATTGATCAGTGTGTGTTAAGTCTGGTACCTTCCAGTCAGCGAGTTGATAGTACTGACCGTACACCTGCGAGGGGCAACTCAAATGGACCAAAGGGTGGCTACCCTGCGGGACCACAGGTTTTTGAAACAGTCGTCGGTGTCAGGCTCCGGCCCGCCGGTGCTGTGACACATGACGATGAACAACTGGTCATCGGATCAGTTGTACCTATCAGGAGGGAAGGCGGAGTGAACACCGCTAAAAGATTTCACTCAATCGCCACCAGTGCCCGCACTATTGTGCTGGCAGGCTCACTAGCGCTTGCATCGGTTTTCCCGACTGCCGGGCTCGTGTATGCCGATGGTGGTGTAATGCCGTCAACGCCAGCGGTTTCACAACCGGTGCTTTCACAAGAGGATGCTTTCGATGTCGATCCGGCGGGTGGCCTGATTGATATCGAGGCGGTGGTCGTTGCCGAGGCTGGAGGCGCTCCGTTACTGGAACAGCCGGCCCACAACGCACCGGTTGTTGAATCCCTGCCAGAGGGCACCAATGTGACCCTGCGGATCGATATGACCGATACGGTCTACTCGAGCGACGGTGAAACGCGCTGGTGGCCAGTGGATGTGGGCGGCACCGATGGATGGATCGATGGCCGGTCACTCATGTCCCCGGAGCGATACGCATCGTGGTCAGGTACCGGTGAGCCAGGCACCACTGCGTCGGCAACTGAGCAGACCGCCCGCGTTCCGTTCGATTACACAGGCGAGCTCGAAGGCGCCACTGCCCAGGTCGATGCCGAAGGCGAGGGGCTTACACTCCGCGCCGAGCCTGATGCCAGTGCCGAGATCGTCACCTCGATACCGGAAGGCACGATTATCGAGCTTCGTATTGCCGATGTCGATACCGTGTACGATCCTGCGGGCACGCGCTGGTGGCCAGTGACCTTTGAGGGTCAGGACGGCTGGGTTTCCGGCTTCTACCTGATTCACCCGGGTGCTGAGAGCCAGAATGGCAGCGCACCACCCACAACCCAGACGCAATCGACCGAATCTTCCGAGGCACCGTCGTCCTCTGTGTCCACGTCTTCCGAGGCGCCGTCTGTGTCCACGCAACCTCAGGATGCGCCGGAAGGTGACTTCGAGTACGTGGCCGGAGACTGGGCTGTGGTCCGCACTTCGGATGAAGGCCGCGCCAATCTCTATACCGCGCCTGATGCCAACTCAAGCATGGCGGGAACGATGCCGCACATGGCGTTGGTTGAAGTACTCGCCCAGGCCGATGGTGGCTGGTATGAAGTTCGCTGGGACACCCTGCAGGGCTTCGTTCCGGGCGATCTGCTCACTGCGGGTACAGCGCCACGTCGCGCCGCTGACGCCGTTGATCCTGCCCCAACGCCGACACCGGCAGCAGTATCCGACGAAGACGCCTCCAGCGTGGAAACAGATCCGCTGGTACCAGGCGATGTTGTGCGGGTGGATACAGATTCCGATGCGGGTGTGAATGTCCGCGCCACCGCCGGGCCTGACGGTGAGGAAGTTGCCTTCTTCGAAGATGGTACGCAGATCGATGTGATCGAAGGCCCGAGTGCCGATGACGATGGTAACGACTGGTACAACGTCCGCGCCGAAAATGGCGACGAAGGCTGGGTCCGTGCGGACCTGTTGACGCAAGTTGTCGCGTCGACCGACGTCGCAACCGAGGCGTCGGATGCTGTGTCAGAGGCCGGCTTCATCCTGCCGCTCGATAACTATCGATTCACGCAGGATTACGGCTGCAGCAACCTCGGGTTCTACTCATTTGATCCGGATTGGGGCTGCGCCGTTCACGATGGTGTTGATATGGCCGCTGACCAGGGCACTCCGTTGAAGGCCGTGGCCGATGGAACGGTTGTTGTCTCCGGCTGGTGCGACTGCGGACTAGGCTACTACGTCGAAATTGATCACGGTGATGGTCTGCACACCATTTACGGTCATATGCAGGGGCAGCCGCCCGTGAGTGTGGGGGATACCGTTTCCCAGGGAGACGAGATCGGCCCGCTCGGTAGCACAGGCCTCAGCACCGGACCGCACGTCCACTTCATGGTGCGACAGGATGGTGTCACCATGGATCCCAAGAATTACCTGCCGCCACTCAGCTCCAACACCGCTGACAGCAGCGACGACGAAGAAGAGTAGGGCAGCGAAATAAGGAAGTGACTCGGGAGGGCTTCGGCCCTCCTTTTCCTGTTAACCCCACCATGCATTCACTAGTCAGCATGCCGGTGGCATCTGGTTCCCTGCGGCAGTATTGGTATAGAGCCGTTCTTTAAGAAGGGAACAAGCCATGCAGACACAACACGGTAAACACAAGATGATCGATTGGCCAGATTCATCGGCCTTAACGAACTCGACTCTTCGCGATTCGCAGGATTCCTCTGGCAACATCTGGGAGGCTATTCTCACCATACCGGGAGTGCGAAACTGGCGGATCCTGCGGGATGCAGCGTTCCTGCTCACATCCTTTCCGCTTGGGCTCGCCGCGTTCATGGTTGCCATTATTGGCGGGATACTCGGTCTCTCGCTGAGCTGGATGCTCATCGGCATCCCGATCCTGATCTGGACTATGGGGTTCGTACTGCGCTTTGCCACACTCGAGCGGGAGCGACTGGAGACACTGCTCGGCGTTGATTTGGGAGAACCAAACTATCCGGCGAACAATGGCGAGAACTTTCTTTGGCATCTTGCAGCGGTAATGAAATCGTCACAAGTCAGGAGCGATCTGCTTTATATGTCGTTGCTCTTCCCGATCAGTATTGTTGAGTTGGTCCTCGTTCTGCTGCCGTTAGAGTTTTTTATACCGTCGTTCCTGCACCTACTGTTTGGTTCCACGTTGTCGTTGGATGTACTGGGGATCGCGCTGAACTCCCGACCAGAGGCGCTCCTGTTCGTGGGGATGGGCGTTATCCTGCTGGTTCCGATGCTCTTCCTGATCAATATCGGCACCAATGCGCACGTAAACCTCGCGAAACGGCTTTTACAGCGTAAAATATAGGGAACCGGAGCTCATGACCAGGAGGGCCAAGGCCCTCTTGTTCCGGTTACCCCTACCGAGCAATTTATAGCCATTCGGCATGGAGATGTGACCGTCCGTTCGGCATACTGGTATCGGTACCTGGAGGATTCTGCATGCCGCGACAACAGTCTACGGGCTGGGATGAACCGAAATTGCAAGACCCGATTCTGGAGGAAACTCCTCGATCGCAGCGGCAGCTTGCCACAAATCCGCCGTTCAGGTTGGCCAATGAGAGCCTGCAGCGAAAGCTCCAGGATACCGGCTGGCTATGGCGCATAATCCGGAGCCTGCCTGGTGTGCAGAACTGGCGGGTGATGAGTGATGCGCTCTTCTGCCTCACAACGTTTCCCATCGGCCTCGCGTTCTTCCTCGTGGCGGTCGTTGGCGGAATAGTAGGCCTGGGCCTCTCCTTTGTCGGCGTTGGCCTCGGCATTCTTGCGTGGACCTTTGCGCTCATGCTCTGGGGTGCACAAATCGAGCGAACGCGACTGCGCGCATTTCTCAGCATCAATGTCAGCGACGTTCATCACTGGCAGACGACTGACGGAAACCTGATTTCCCGCGTTTGGCAGGTTATTCGCTCGCCGCAAGTATGGCGCGATTTCCTGTATATGGGCCTGCTGCTGCCAATCGGAATTCTTGAACTCGGTCTCGTTATTTTCCCGATTCAGTTCATTTGGGCGCCCATTTTTTACTTTATTTTTGGCTCGCAGCAGGGCGTGATTTGGGGCATCCAGATCACGAATCCGTTCATCGCCATTGTTGTGTTGATCATGGGAATCGTCATCGCTGTGCCAACAGCGTTGCTGATTAACCTCACTGCCAAGTTGCACGGGCAGCTCGGCCTCCTGCTGTTGGGAACCTCCCAGGAAGAAGTGCTCACCGAGCGTGTCGAGGAACTGACCGAAAGCCGATCGGCTGTCATGCGGGCGATGCACATGGAGCGCAAGCGCATCGAGCGGGATCTGCACGATGGCGCCCAACAGCAGCTGGTTGCGCTGGCCATGGATCTCGGTCGTGCCAGGGAGAAGATGGAGAGCGATCCCGAAGGCGCGATGAAGATCATCGACGATTCGCATGAGCGTGCCAAACGTGTGATGACGGATATGCGCGAGCTCGTGCGTGGCATTCACCCGGCGGTGCTTTCCGATCGCGGCCTGGATGCTGCCGTGTCGGCTGTGGCCGGCCGCATGCCAATAACGGTGGACGTCAATGTTCGACTTCGCGAACGCCTGCCAGAGGAGATCGAGAGCACGGCCTACTTCGTGGTTGTCGAGGCACTCACGAACACCTCGAAACACTCCGGCGCGGATCGTGCCCGCGTAAGTATCCAAAGGGATGGAAATTGGCTTAGAATCACGGTGACCGATAACGGGCGCGGAGGAGCCGACCCCGAACTGGGCACCGGTATGCGGGGCCTGCGGGATCGGATTCTGGCGCTCGAGGGAACATTTTCCTTCTCCAGTCCACCAGGGCAGGGGACACGTATCACCGTGGAGATCCCATGCGAGCCGTCATTGCCGAAGATTCAGTCGTCCTACGAGAAGGCCTGATTCGCCTGCTAAGTGAGCAGGATTTTGAAGTTGTTGCCGCCGTTGATAACGGCGACGATCTTATCTCAGCGGTGCGCGAGCATCGTCCGGATGTCTCCATTGTTGACGTGCGCATGCCACCCACCTTTCGGGATGAGGGGTTGAAAGCCGCCGTGGCAATCCGCAAGGAGATACCCAACACTCCGATTGTTGTGTTCAGCCAGTACGTGGAAGAGCGCTATGCCGCCGAGCTTATCGAGAGCGGCACAACCGGCGTTGGTTATCTGTTGAAAGACCGGGTGGCAGACGTGCGGGATTTCACGCACGCCATCAAGCAGGTGGCCGGGGGCGGCACCGTGCTCGATCCCGAAGTGGTGAGCCAGCTGGTTACGCGTCGCCGCACCGATAACCGACTCGATGCGCTGACTCGTCGTGAGGCAGAGGTACTCTCGCTCATGGCCGAAGGCAAAACCAATGCGGCTATTGCCGATCAAATATTCGTGAGCGAAGGCACCGTGGAGAAACACGTTCGTGGCATCTTCTCCAAACTGGGCCTCGAAGATGCGGATACCATGCACCGCCGCGTCCTCGCCGTGCTCACCTTCCTCCGCCTCGGCGAAGACGAACGATAGGACCGCGATCCAGTTCCCCCGGCCCACTGAAATTGCACCTGGTGCCCGACAGTATCTTCTCGGTGGCGTCGTATGGCCCCTCCACACCACTTCGTACGATCGCCGCCTCGCGTATCCCAGGCGCGCCATTTTTGATAGCACCAAATAACTCCAAGTCTATTGCCGATAGCAATGATTGACCACGATAACAATAAAGGTAAATAGTAAACAATGGGAGCGGGTGATCATAACCTGAAAATGAGGTTGACAATGATGGTTATGTATGCAAATGTCTAGTTGGGACCTACAAACGAGACATTGTCACTTGGTGTCGAAGCAGCCGGCAGGTGATACATACGTTCCGTACTTGCGGTGAACATGGGGTAGATGGCGTGCATAAGACATCGAGCTATACAGGCATACGTGGCGTTTGGGTATACCTCGCAGTGGTTATGACAATCGCCCTTGCGCTTGCATCCAGCACCTGGGTGGTCGCGGAGAGCGCAACCCCCGCAGCCGAACAGCCAACTGAGCAAACAACTCCGACTCAGCCTCCAGTCAGCACCACGCCTGCAACTGCCGAGGAAGAAGAGAATCCTGAGCCAGCGCAACCGCCAGCCGTCCCAGAGCCATCCGCGCCTGACGTGACGGTGGTAGAGACACCTGACGAACCTGAGCCAGAGGCACCAGTTGTGACTGAGCCGCCCGTCGATCCTGCGCCGGTTGTGCCCGCTGAGCCGGAGCCGTCGGTTGAGTCCGAACCAGAACAGCCTGCGCCTGATGCGCCTGTCACTCCTGAGCCAGTAGAAACCCAGCCCGTTGAAACCGAAGTGCCGGCCACCGAAGTGGTGGAGCCAGTAGAGACTCCAAAAGCAACTACCCCGCCGACACCCGAGCCCACCGCCACTCCGTCACCGACGCCATCTCCAACTCCCGAGCCTTCGCCGACGCCGTCTCCCACGCCGGAGCCGACCCCTGTGATCACCTGGAGCCAATCGGAGCCAGTGACATGCACCACAGGTGATCAATCGTCAGGGCTGAAGTACGAGGAGTCGCGTAATACCATTGCAACGTTGTCGCGAACGTCAGCAGCGACCGGGAAATGCCCGACGACATGGAGATCGAGTGGACGTTGGGCGTCGATTTCCCGGATAGCTACACACTGCAACTCCCGCAGGGATCGCAAGCGAGTCTCGCCCAGCAGCTGAGTACCGGTGCTACGTCAACCAGCTATACGATTTCTCATCCCTGGCAGCAGGGAGGTGCGCAGAAGCTCGCGTTCGATGTTGTGGTAACACGCACAACCTGCACCGCCGGAGAGCAAGTGCTCAGCATCCAGGCCAATCCGGTAATCAAGACGATTGAAAGCGAAGCCGAGATCGAAGGACAAAATGGCGGCGCCAAACCGCAGCCAGCCCGGCTTGTGATTCCGGTTGTAGACGCTGTCACACCAACGCTGAATTTCGATGGCCCGATCATATTTGAGTCGGTTGGAGCCACGGCAAACGGACTTGAATCCGATATCTCGCACGGAATCGCGACCATCGTCATTTCCGGCGAATGGGACCCCTGCACAACCTGGACGGTTGACCTGAGCGGCACGGTAGATGTGCCAGCCGAGACCCCGGCGAAATTCTGGGTGGTCTCCATCAATAATGAACCTATTTCGGGAGACGCCTGCGACCTCTCTGGGCCGTGCGATGTGATCGTGCTGCCGGAGACTGGCGACGCCGCGACTCCACTGAGGTACACCATCGGGCTGGAACTGCAGTTACATGAGTACACCCCGTTGGGAGAGTTTGGCATCAGCCTTGAGTCTGATGTTCGTGGCGAAGGGACACAGCCATGAACGGACGACGATGCGCGAGAGAAGGAGGTGCAACGGAGGGATGGTGATGGTACTGCCGCCAGACGGCAGAAGGGGCGACCCCACCGGGTGGTGAGGTCGCACACAACAGCGTAACAGAAGATGTTTGCAGACAACCTGTTACACCGTCAGATGAAGTATCGCATGCCCCTGGGCCGAGAGGTGAGGGGAAACGCGGCACTTTATCAAGACTCTGAGGAGTTACTCATGAATCTCAAGAAGACACTACTTTCGCTGTTTGCCGCCACGGCGCTCACACTTTCCTTTGCGATGCCGGCAGTTCAAGCTGGTACCACTTCTCAACAAACGTCAGTGAATGTCAACGAAGCTGGAGAATTTGATCTTCACCTTGAGTCAGGATTCCAATTTGGGGGAACTGACGTGGCCGCCGATGACGGAGATAGTTCTATTTCAAATTGGACAGTGCTTAAGGTGACGGATCTCCGAACATCAAGCCCTGGATTCAATGTTCATGTAACTGCATCAAACCTCACAAATGGCGAGTACTACATCGAAAACAGCAACATAACGTGGAACGTTCAGTTGCTTAACGGAGAATACCCTGATAACCCGGTGGTCGGAAACAACTCTATTCAAAACATTTCAATCAATGAAGGCAATCATTCGATGGGTAGTTCGCTTTTCGTGACATCAGGCGATGAGGGCCGCGGCGTAGGTGTTAATAGGATCGGTGGCCAAGCTACTTTGACGGTGCCTGGTGGTACCGCGACGGGACCGTATACGGGCTCGCTCACTGTGGAAGACATTGCTGAGGTTGGAAACTAGAGACAAGTGTTAAAGCAGGGGGAGGCGTCCAGCCTCCCCTTGCAATCTCCCGGCCCAGGAAATGCCGCGATACTAATTAACGATCGGTGGTGACATGAACCTACTTGAGAAAAACTTTCGATTATCAGGAGTTATTATCCTGGTTGGTCTTTTGTTACTGGGAGTTTTGGCACCCAACCCTATATTTGCCTCCGATCCTGCAACTCCTCAATCCGTTGAATCTCTAGAACCTCAAGTTTTCTTAAGGGCAGTTAATTCTGAGCAAGCATTCCTTAGCACTGAACTCAAAGCTGGAGAGTCTACCGAGTTCACCGTCGCTATCGGTAGCTCGGGTGGACCTTCTTTTGAAGCGATTACATATGCCGCTGATGCCGTCAGTAATCGTAATGGTGGTATGGGGCTCAAAGACGGTAACGCTGAAAAGACCGGTGCAACGCTGTGGCTGGATTACCCTACGCGTGAGTTTTTAGCGGAAAGCGGTCAGATTGAAGAGGTGACCTTTAGTGTATCAGTTCCTCCTGATACAAAGCCGGGAGAATACGTCACCGGAATTGCAATGCAAACGGTGAACCCCATAAACGAGCGAGATCCAGACACAGTCTTCCATTTTGAGCAGTACCTCCGAACTGTAATCGGAATTCGGGTTTTTGTACCGGGTGAAATGGCCCCTGCTATCGAGTTGGGAAGTCCCGAGTTTGTGATTGAAGGACTTGTGACGGCAATCCGTGTACCGGTGTCAAATACTGGAAACCTTCAGATTCGTCCTCAAATGGAGATGACCGTGAGTCTCCCGGATGGCACGGTGGTTCTCCACGGTGAGATTCAGGTCGGACGAATATATGGTGGCCATCAAACGGAGCTATTTATACCAATTGGAAGTGAGTTATCTCCTGGAAATTATCTGGTTTCATTAGAATTGTTAGCGGATGACGGCTTAAGTGTTGCCGACCTCGATTCATCTCCAGTGGTTTTGACTGACGTGGCAGACTCCGTATCGCCAATTACCATTAATCTGGCCGATATCTCAGCTGGACCAACGCCTGAGAACATAATGTTCGCCGAGGTCAGCGCTACGATTAACAATACCGGTGAGCCAGTCTCAAACACTCAAATGACTCTAATTGTGAATAAAGATGGTGAAGAAGTCGAGCGCTTCCCGATGAGCCAGTCCCTCTCGGTGCCACCCGGTGACACCCATGTCAGCACCCGCTACATCCCGCTGACTGGCTGGACCAGTGGCGAGTGGGAGTTCGAGCTTCTGCTCGAAACCGTCGAGGGTTCCGGTGCCGCAGTGGTGGTCGACCGCATGCCGATAGAAACAAAGGTGACGGTTCCATGATTCTCCACTTGAAGCCGCTACTGTTTCGCGTCTCGTTTCTCATCATTGCAATGTTGATGTCTGTATCGCCTGTTGTCATGGCGACCGAGGCAACGGTCAGTGGCGGCATCAGTGTGCACAATGAGGGCAGCCTCTCGGTTACTCTTAGTGATGGCGAGGTCACGTTCGTCACGGAATCCGGCGGCCCGGCGCAAATTACAGCCTCCACCGGCGATGTCCAGTACGCGCGGATTCAGATCGTGATTTCGGATGACCGCGCCGAAAGTGCCCGAGAACCATATTCCATTTCGCATAGGCTTACCTCATTGCAGATCCCCGAGAGTCCATTCATCATCGATGCCAGCAATATCAGTTTCATCCAGGCCACCAACCTGCCAAACGGACTCACCCAAGCCTGGGCCGGTGAAGCTGGTGTAGCCCAATCTGGGAATCAGGAAACGGCAATCATCCGTAGCAGTGAGGTTCCTCCTGCGGGTACCTACACCGTCACAGTCCAGGTGCGGATGGGTGTCCCCGCGGGCACTGTGCCCGGCAACTACACTGGCAGGGTGTTACTCTCGCTCAATCCCGTTTTCGATCCCTGACTTTCCACCACCTCGCGCTGAAAAGGTATCCTAGTACCCGGATATACTCGCGCGCGAGCTGGGGGCAGTGGATGAGTGACCACGAGGTAAGCCAACCGAAGATCCTGGAGGACGACGAGCTTATCAGCACTCAGGTCGCCCCTGCCGCGCCGCAGCGACACGAGTCCCGATCATTTCCCAATCTGCTTCTCAAGCTCCGCGAGGAACGCGGTCTCTCCAAAGCCGAGTTGGCAAAGCGGTCTGGTCTTGATCCTAGCTCCATTACCCGGTTCGAACAGGGACAACGCGCCCCCGAGCGCGACAGCATCATCCAAATCGCCGATGCATTGGTCTTGCCCGCAATGGATCGCGATCGGTTACTCGCTACCGCCGGGTTTCGCTCTGAAGTTTGGGATGATCCCAGCCTCGTCGACCTGGTGGTTCTCCTCAACGACAACTCGATAGATGCAAAGGCGCGCTCCGAAGTTCGGAGCGTCATAAATATGGCGACCGCGTACCTGCGGATGCAACGGATGAATACCTCCGGGTAAAGCCTATGTCGTCGCGGCTTATGCACTCCATGCACAATCTGATTCCGATAGTTATGGTTTTGGCCCTGACTCTCGGGCTCGCCGTGCCTTCATCGCTCGCCGCGCAAAATGACTTCGATGTCCCGGAATACGAGCTCGATGTGCTGGAAGGCTACGTCTGGAGTAGCAGCGAACTCTTCGTCGCACCGGGTCAAACGATCAGCATCACGAATCGCGATGTTGCTCGCCACACATTCACCGTCGATGAGTGGAACGTCGATCTCAACCTGCCATCACTCGTTCCCAAAGAGATTCAGGTCCCGACTGACGTAGAACCTGGTGACGTTTTCGAGTTCTACAGCTCCGTTCCCGGCGACCAGGAAGGTGGACTTGAAGGAACGATCACCATCGTCACCGAGGAAGATGTGATTGCCGGGCAAATCCTGACGCCTAACCTCACCAGGCCAGAACCGGAGGCGCGCGTTCGCGTGGAGGCCAGGGACGATTTCTCCTTCCAGCCGGCCATCGTTTCCGTCGCGCCGGGGACAATTATCGAAGTCGTCAATACCGGTGTCATATCGCACCATTTCGCCGTGGATGCCTGGGATGTGAACCAAACCATCGCACCCGGCAGCATGGTGTTGGTGCGGGTGCCAGATACCGCGCAACCCGGCACGTCAGTCGATTTTTATTGCTCGGTACCCGGTCACGAACAGCAGGGAATGGTGGGCGTGTTACGCATCACGGGCGACCAGAGTGAGATCAGCACCGTTATCCGTACCGGCGAAGGAGGCACGCAGGCACCTGTTGATTTCCGACCATTCGTGCCCGATGGCGATGCTCTCGGTGCCGGCTGGACCAGAATCCGCACCGGTTCATCGGAATCGATACTCGGTAACAGCCAACTCAACTCCGATGTCTTCCCGTATTCCGGCATGGGCGCAGTCTACGTCGGGCCCGATGGATCGCGCGTCACGCTGGTCGTCCTTCCACTAGAGACCGACGACGTACCGAACAACCAGATCAGCGAATCCATTCAGGCGGTGCAGGATGCGCTTTCATCGACGTGGTCGGTTGATCGTATCGCCTCAGCCGCCTGGAGGAGTGTCTCGCCGCCGAACGGCTGCACAGTCTCCGAGCGCGTTAGTGGCATTGTGCCCACGGTCACCCTGCCGGGAGGTGTCACCAGTTGCCAGCTCACTGGCGTCGGCGTAGCGCTATTCGTCTCCCTCGAAGGCGAGTACGATGGCCTGGAGGGCGTGCCGGCGTCCGATCGTGTGGTCGACCTGATCGTTTCGGGCGAGATCACTTCGAGGGAGCAAGGCGAATGAATGTAACAGTGATTTTCGATGGCGAATGCGGCGTATGCACCAAGATCATTCGTAAATTGCACGATTGGGATCGTCGCAACGTCCTGGAGTTTCGCGCTTGCCAGAGCGTTCCGCTCGATGGCGTCAGCGGCGTAACGCCAACCAAATGCCTGCGATGGGTGTGGGCCATTGCAGACGATGGGACCATAGCCTCCGGCTCCGATGCAGCCGCGCTTATCCTCGCAGCAATGATGAATAACTGGTGGCCGTATCGCATTGGTCGGTGGCCGGTCATCCAACAGGTGCTCACCTTCGGGTATCGCCTGGTGGCAAACAACCGCCGCAAAATCCCCGGCGAGAAGCCGTGGTGCCAACAGCACCCTGAAGATTGCAATCACCGGCAACCGGTCGAGAGGATTCATCTGTGAGCGAGTATTGGCAGGGCAAGGTCGTGCGGCTCCGTGCATTGGAGCCGGAGGATGCCGAGCACTTCTTTCTTATTAATCAGGAACGGGATGTCGATCGCAATCTGGAGATGGTCTGGCCGCCATCCAGTATGGCAGCGCAGAGACAGTATGTAGAGAACGCCGCCAAAGCCGGGTTCAAGGACGGACACAGCTTCAGCTTTCAGATCGAGACGCTGGATTCCGGTCGGCATGTCGGCTCAATCGATACGCACCATTGCGATCCGCGCGTCGGCACATTTGAGTATGGTCTGAGCGTACGCGAGCAATATCGCGGTCGCGGCTACGCAGCCGAAGCGATCTTGCTGGTGTTACGGTATTACTTCTTCGAGCTGCGCTACCAGAAAGCGAATCCTGGTGTCTTTGATTTCAATACGTCCAGCATTCGGTTACACGAAAAGCTGGGTTTCGTACTGGAAGGTACGCGCCGCCGCTCCGCATACAGCCATGGCCAGTTCCATGATCTGCTGTTGTTCGGCATGACGGACGATGAATTCCGCGATCTCCACCCTGATTACGCCTTTGGCTAATTGCTAATAAACGCAATCGGAATCACCATCGTTCAGCCACCGATCCAAAGACTGCGCATACAATACGACCATGAGAATCACCAGACAGGTGGAGCAGCCTGGGCTGCAAGCAATGCAAAAGCGAGGATACCGTGACGATTAAGGTAGCTCTTTCATCATATTCGTTTGTTGGATTCAGCAGTGGCGGGGAATCTTATGATTTTAGCGATGTCCCGAACGCCTACGAGATGATCGACCATTGCGTTGAATGGGGGCTGGACGGTATCGAATACCTGAACGAGCACCTCACGCTCAGCGAAGTAGATACACCGGACAAATTGGCGGAACTGGCGCAATATGCAGCTATTCGTGGTGTGAGAATCGTCACATTAGCAGCCAGCAATAACCCCCTGCTTACCAGCGCGCAGGAGCGGGCAGATGACCTCGCCAGGCTGATCGAACATATTAAATGGGCAAACATTCTCGGTGCGCCGTTTGTACGGGTTCTCGGCGGACGCTGGTACACAATTACAGACTTCAAAGAGCTCACTGGAAATCGGGGCGAGGAGCCCCCGGTTGAAGGCTTCACCGCAGAAGATGGCCTGAACTGGGCCACAGCCAGTCTCCGATACGCGGCGCAATTTGCCGGCTCGCTCGGGGTTACGTTGGTGTTGGAAAATCACTGGGGTCCTACCGGTACTGCGGCCGGTACCAAGCAGATCCACGACGCCGTCGATTCACCATGGCTGAAGTACGTGCTGGATACCGGCAACTTCTTCCACCTGGAAGATCAGTATGCGGAGATGGAGGTCTTCACGGAGGATCTCGCTATGGTCCACGCAAAGACATACCTCGGCGGCAGTCGCGTAGGCGTACCCGGGCTGGACTACGCGCGAATTCGGGAGATCCTGAACACCGTGAACTACTCTGGTTACGTCTCGATCGAATTTGAGGGCCACGCCGCGCCACAGGAAGGCATCGTCGATGGCATCCAGACCGTGCGTCAGTTGCTTTCCTGAGTTTTGACTCTGGATCTACAGAACATCAGTAGAGACTCCTGGCGGGAGGATTACTCGCCAGGAGTCTCTTTTGGCGCATTATGACCAAGGAAATCTGTGGTTTAGCGGTTTTCGAGTGTACGAACGTTTGTGAGAATGTTTTCGACGCGGCACAATAGAACCCACAGGTACGTACCTGACAATTTGCCGAAGACTCCGGGGAGGGGGTTCCATGCAACAACTTGATGTTGCGGCGGTACAGGAATACTTCCGCAATCTTTTCTCATGGAAGGAAAGGCGCAGCGGCGGCATGATTATGCCGGACGAGCGACTTCCATGGGGCGAAACAACCGTGTTGGGTTTGCAGCACGTTTTGGCCATGTTTGGTGCCACGGTTTTGGCTCCGCTTCTTATGGGGTTCGATCCGAACACTGCTATCTTCTTCAGCGGTATCGGTACAATCATCTTCTTTATCGCCACAGGCGGTAAAATCCCCAGCTATCTTGGCTCGAGTTTCGCCTTCATCGCCCCGGTTCTCGCCATTACAACCGCCAGCAGCGCGCTCGGTGAGAACCAAATTCCCTACGCCCTGGGCGGTATCATTATTTGTGGTCTCATCTACACACTGATAGGAGTGGCTGTAGCGTATTACGGATCCGACTGGATCGATGCGCTCATGCCGCCGATTGTGACTGGTGCGGTAGTGGCCATTATCGGGCTTAACCTCGCCTGGAGCGGCGCCAAGCCGCTGGCCGAGAGCAATATGCCCCTGGCCATCATCACCATGCTTTCGATTGTTGCGGTCGCCATTCTTGGCAAGGGCCTCGTTGGCCGACTGCCGATTTTGATCGGCACCGGAATCGGCTACCTTGTTGCGCTCATCCTCGGCGGAACCAGCTCCCAGGGCCGCACTGTACTCGGTATCCACTGGCAGGGCGTAGACCTGCAAGGCGTGGGCGATGCCTCGATCATCGGCCTTCCGAATTTCACGGCGCCGAAGTTTGACGGTAGCGCCATTGGGCTTCTTGCCCCGGTCGCCATTATTCTCGTTGCCGAGAATACCGGCCATATCAAGGCGATCTCTGAGATGACCGGTCGAAACATGATGCCGTACCTGGGTCGAGGTTTCATTGGTGATGGTGTTGCAACCATGGTGGCCGGTGCCGGTGGTGGTACTGGTGTTACCACCTACGCCGAGAACATCGGCGTGATGTCCGTCACCCGAATTTTCTCGACCGCCATGTTCGTTGTCGCCGCAGGTGTTGCGATTGTGCTTGGGTTCTCACCGATGTTTGGTGCACTCGTGCTCTCGATCCCTAATGGCGTGCTCGGAGGCGTTTCTGTCGTCCTTTTCGGCCTGATTGCCGTCGCCGGTATCCGCATCTGGGTGGACAACCAGGTCGATTTCTCCAAAGGCATCAACCTCTTCCTCGCCGCGCTTGTCCTTATCGTCGGTACTGCCGACCTCACCCTGAGCATCGGCAACTTCGACCTGAACGGTATCGCCCTTGGCACGTTTGGCGCCATCATCCTCTACCAGGTGTTTGGCAAGCTTCCGGGTGCCACGGACGAAGATCCGGGCGCCACCCCGGCCAGCGCGCCACCAGCCGACTTCGATGGGGGAGATTTCAGACCCGAGCCTCGGGAACGAAGACGACCACGGGAACAACGACGCCAGGAACCGCGCCGCGATCGGCAGCGACAACGCCGACCCCAGCCACCGGTGGATGACTTCGATGAGTTTGACGATTTCGATCAGTATCCGGGCGAGCCACCTCAGGCACCGCCGCCACCGCCAGCGCGCCGAGGCCAACCTCCTCCGAACGACCCCCGACGTGGACAGCGACCGCCCGCAGCAAATGAGCCGCCGCGGCGTCGGCAGCGACCACCAGAACAGGAGCCGCCATTCGATCCTGGTTATGCAGATGAGACCGGGGCCGAGATGCCGCCTCCACCAGCGATGCCGCAGCCGCCAACGCCGCCGCGGATGCCGCAACCACCTACGCGAAGACGGCGGGGTGGCGCCCCTGAACCCGATCCGGAAGTGGATGACTGGGACGACGATATCGGGTTCGTCCGCGATAATCCACGTCGGTCAGATAACCGATAGCAATCAACAAACGCCGCCCATTTCGGGCGGCGTTCCGGGCTGACATTCTATTTCCGAACGCGGGATCTGAACTCGGGTTTACCGCTCACTCCAGGTATGACCAGCGAAAAGAGCGAACCGGCGAACATCCCTTCGTCGTCACCCCGGTTCTGGCCACCAGCCGTCGTGACAAATGCAGTAGCGTAGCCTTCACCGCCGAAGTTAATAGAGCTCACCTTCTTCACCGGGAGCTCCACTTTGCCAAGGAGCTCACCGTTGGCAGAGTAGTGGAGTACACAACTTCCGTCCCAGACTGCTACCCACAAATCGCCATTGGCGTCGACTGTAAGGCCGTCTGGCACCGCGGTGTCGTCGTCCAATTGGATGAACACCTCTCTCCCGGAAAGCGAACCATCCGTTACATCGTACTTCGCCCGGTAGATGATGCGATTGTTTGAGTCAGCAAGGTAGAACGTCTTCTCGTCGGGGCTGAACCCCATACCGTTACTCAGGCTGAGATCATCCCAAACCAGGTGGAGCAACCCATCGGGATCGAGGCGATAGAGGCGAGCATCCCCTACCTTCAATGGCATGGTGCCGCAAAACACCTCACCCCGTGGACCCGCGATCACATCGTTGAATCGACTTCCCACCACCTCCGGAATCGATTCCAGGATCGTGGTGGTTTCTCGTTTTTGCAGGATGCTGATATTGCCGTCGGCTCCGAAGAGCAGGAGCGATCCATCTGCCTGCAGCGTATGGCCACCAATAGCGGAGTCGTGCTGGTACTCAACAGCGTTGGTGCTCCGTGCCGGTGTGTAGCGATAGAGCGTACCGGGCGGAATGTCGTTCCAGGTGAGCGATTCCGTCTGGTCATCCCACAGCGGACCCTCGCCGGTCTCGCATGGGAGGTCAACGATCAGGGTAGCTTCGGCCGGAATCACTGGAGTATCGCGGTAGTTCTTCATTATGGGTATCCCTCCGGGCAAATCGGGTACACGTTCCTGTCACTCTACACGAGAGACCTGTGAGGTGTACAAAACCGGACCCTGACGCTATTGCCAGGGCCCGGTTGCCATAAAGATGCTAGCGATCCTGCCGGATTATCTCGCCTTCGGCATCAACGGTGACCACGGTATTCGCCATATCGATAAACAGGCCGTGTTCCACCACGCCAACCAGCGCCTTGAGGTCAGTTGCCAGTTTTTTGGGATCGAGCCCGCCTTCTGGCCAATTACAATCGAGAATGTAGTGGCCGCCGTCGGTTACAAACGGCCGACCATCGTCGTTGCGACGGAGTTGCGGGGTAAGCCCAAGCTCGGTGATCCCTTCGGCAGTGTGTTTCCAGCCGACGGTGACAACTTCGACCGGCAGGTCGAAGCGCTGCCCGAGTGCATCAACCACTTTTTCATCTGCGCTGATGATGACGTAATGATCAGCGCGGCGGGCAACGAGCTTCTCGAAGAGCAGCGCGCCACCACCACCCTTGGTGAGATTGAAGTCAGGGTCGATTTCATCGGCGCCGTCAATGCACAGATCCAGCCGGTCGATATCGTCCAGGTTCTTCAGTGCAATGCCAACGCTCGAAGCCTGGTTACTGGTTGCGATACTCGTGGCTACGCCAACTACACGCAGGCCTTCGTTTCGTACACGCTCACCAAGAGCATCCACCATTGCGGCGGCAGTGCTGCCCGTTCCGAGGCCGACAACCGTACGATCTTCTACCAGGCTGGCAGCATATTTGCCGATGCGTTGGAGTCGCTCCTGCATTGAGAGTGTCATTACTGCTCCAGTTTGGAAGCGGCTGCTTCATCTACAAGCCACACGAGTTCACCAGCCGGTCGAATCACCTGTGAGGGGAGGGTGTCTACATCGATCTCACCTTGCAGCACGCGCTGCAACATATCTGCCTTCCCGTCACCACCCACGAGGAAGACGACCTCGCGCGCGGCATTCGCCAGCAGCGGTGTGAAGGTAAGGCGGTCGGCGCTGAGCTTTTCCACATAGTGCGCGGTAACGATTTCCTCATTGTTGTGGATAGCCGCAGTGCCCGGGAAGAGGCTCAGGGTGTGGCCATCGTCTCCCATACCCAGCAGAATCAAATCAAACTCTGGCACGCCGGTTTCGACGCCACTCACTTCCCGGATCGCTGTCTCGTATTTGGCAGCGGATTCCTCTGGCGTAATGCCATCGCAGGTATCCCAGGTGTGCACGTCGTCTGGATGAATGGGAGCATCATCAATGAACGCTCGCAGCGCCTCGCCGGCGTTGCTATCTTCGCTGGCCAGCGGAACAAAGCGTTCGTCACCCCAGAAAAGCTGGAGATGATCCCACGCCACGCGCTCACTGTATTCAGGAGTTGCCAGCAGCGCTCCCATCTTTTTGGGAGTCGACCCTCCGGATAGCGCCACCAGTGCGGGACGTGATTCCTCCCTGGCAGCATTTGAAACCTTGATGATTTCTTCGGCAGCAGTTTTGGCCAGCGCATCGCTGTCGGCAACAATCGTCACGAGACCGCGCTCGTTCAGGTCGATGGTTCTCAATCCGTTGGTCATTAATACCTCTCCTGAAGGATCTATTCGGGCAACAATCGTGTTGCAAGACGAATTGCGTCTTCAAAAATTCGATCTGGGCCAAACCGCTGCAATTCTTCGCCAAGCATCTCAACGGTGGAGTGCCGGCGTGAGTACACCATACGGCTAACATACGGGGATTCGCTCGTTTCCGAGCTCGTGACGAGGTCGTCATGGTCGGTTCGTTGCACGAGGAACCTGCCAGAGGAGTCGTGATTGGTGATGATTTCGACACTGCGCAAGCTGAACTTCGCGCCGGGGGTGTCGTCGGGAGTCAGGCGGATAGTGATCTCGTGCTCTCTGCCTTCCTTGTCGGTGGATGCCATGAATGCCGTCCAGCCACCGGTTTTGCGCGGTTCCAGCCGCTCGATGATATTCCAGCCCAGACGGCTACCTAGCCAGCCACATATGAGCAGCGCAGCAGCGAACCCGGAACCTCGATCCTGACGCTCCTGCGCGTAGGCAATGGAAACGCTCTGGATGTGATCCAGTCGTTTCTGCGTATCGATCGGGTCAAAGAACTGCGCCACCAGTTGTCGCCACGGCGCAAGCCGTAACCAGGTGAAATCGCCAACCAGTGGGTCCGTCGGTTCATCGATGAGCAGGCGGTAATCCGCTACGGCGTGCGCATCGTTGCCGAGCCGGGCGCTATCTAGCACGAGTCGGTCGGCGATGAGTCCGAGATCGTCGAAGATAGCGTTGTTTCGGAACTCACCAGTTGGCCACCAAAGGAACGTGGGCAGTTCGGAAATAAGCAAGGGGGAAACGAGGCTGCTTAGCACACCAGCACTGGACTGATCCGTCCAGAAGGTGATCGTTTCGAACAGAATTCCCGGTGAATCGTCGCTGCTGACTGTTTCGTTGATCTGCAGGTCAACGTGCCAGGTTTTTGGTCGTCTCAGCGTGGGATCGGTCACAACAACGATGGTGCGGGTGGGCAGGAAATCCTTGAGTTGGCTCACCGTGGAGAGAATCATCTCGGCGATATCGAGGGTCGGCGCCACTGCCACGAGATTGAGCGTGTTCGCGCGCATTTGCTCCGGGGCCATGCCGTGAGGGGATTCGACCTCTTCCCCATACGGGCCACTGATTACGCGAGGCGCATGGCCATCTGTCCACATTCGATTCAGTTCATCGTGAATCTCGCTAATATCAACGGCGTCTGTATCCCATTTGCTGTGCGCAATCCGCCTGTTTTGATACCTTGCATCTGTCATCAGGCCACCTCCTTACGGGCGTCGCCATTCACGGTCATCCCGACGGAGAATGGAGTCTGACTTGGTGGGTCCCCAGGAGCCGGATTCATAGGGATAGACTGGCAAGGCCATATCCCGCCAACCATCCAGAATCGGCTGCACAATGCTCCAGGCGGTTTCCACTTCGTCACGGCGGGCAAACAGGGTTGGGTCCCCGAGCATGGCATCGAGCAACAGTCGCTCGTAGGCATCTGGACCAGCTTCGCCGAACGACGATCCGTACAGGAAGTCCATACGAACAGGCCGCAGCTGAGTTGTTGGTCCCGGCACCTTGGCCGCGAACTTGAGCGCAATTCCCTCATCGGGCTGAATGCGTATGGTGATGACGTTTGGGCTCAGGTCAACATCGCCAGCGCTTTGGAACATGAGGTGTGGCACCTTCTTGAACTGCACAGCGATCTCGGTCACCCGGCGTGGAAGCCGCTTACCCGTGCGCAAGTAGAACGGCACGCCGGCCCAGCGCCAGTTATCGATTGCCAGCTCCATCGCCACAAACGTCTCAGTTTTGGAACCTGGCCGCACGCCCTTCTCATCACGGTAGGCTGGCATTTTGCGCCCGCTCAGAAATCCTTCGTCGTACTGGCCGCGAACCGTCTTTTGCATGAGTTCGTCCCCCATGGGAGGAACGACTGCCCTCAGCACCTTCACCTTTTCATCGCGCAGGGCGTTACCGTTGAAGTGAGCCGGCGGCTCCATGGCGATGACAGAGAGCAACTGCAATATATGGCTCTGCACCATATCGCGCAGGGCACCAGCTTCTTCGTAGAATCCGGCGCGTTCTTCGACGCCCAGGCTCTCAGCCACCGTGATTTGCACGTGGTCGACATACTGGCGGTTCCATACTGGCTCGAACAGCGTGTTCGCAAACCGGAAAGCGAGTACGTTCTGCACAGTCTCCTTGCCGAGATAGTGGTCGGTACGATAGATTTGGCGCTCGCTGAATACGGAGCCGATCTCGGAGTTGAGTGCGCGTGCAGTTGCAACGTCGCGACCAAATGGCTTTTCGATGACCACGCGATTCCAGCCGGTATCGCGGTCGAAATAGATATCCTGGCGGTGGGCAATACCACTGGCGCTGAGGTGCTTGATAATCGGCCCGTAGAACCGCGGCGCGGAGGCCAGGTAGAACATGCGGTTACCATGGGCGCGACGCTCTTCATCAACCTGGTCAAGCCGTTGCTTCAGGTCCGTGTACGTGTCTTCGCCGCCAAAGTCGCCTCGTACGTAGAAAAGTCCCTGGCTGAAAAGCTCCCAGCCTTCGTCGGTGACTGGCGTTCGCGCTCCCCGTTCAACGGCTTCGCGCATCTCGGAGCGGAACTTCTCATCATCCCAGTCGCGGTGCGATACTCCCACAACGCTAAAGCCTTCGGGCAGTGGATGGCCGATAGCGAGGTCGTACAGTGCCGGCATCAGTTTGCGAGCAGTCAGGTCGCCGGTAACGCCGAAGATAACCATCACACAGGGCTCGGGCATCCGGTCCATTTCCAGTCCGGCACGGAGTGGATTGGTGCTGGTGAGTTGCGCGTCGTCCAGCATATCGAACTGGTGACCCACATGGTCGGCTTCAGCGGCGGTCGGGTTGCTATCCACCGAGAAGTCATAGCTGTTTCCAGCGGGATTCCTCTGATCAGTCATGCGATGTTGTCCAGATTCCGGGCACGATGATGATCATCCTGCCCGAAAACGAGTTAGTTGCTCTTTTCGATGTCCATCCATTCGATGTGGAAGGTGCCAGGCTCATCGATACGCTCAAACGTATGGGCGCCAAAGTAGTCGCGGAGTCCCTGAATCAGGTTCGCCGGTAGCTTTGTTTGCCTGGTGGTGTCGAAGTAATTCAGTGCGGCACTGTAGGCGGGTGTTGGCACACCGCTACTAATAGCGACGCCGAGAATGTGCCGCAGATCCGGAATGCCGGCGTTGACATCGTCCCTGAAGTAGGGACTGAGCATAAGGTTCGCCAGTTCCGGGTCTTCTTTATAAGATTTCATAATGGGATCAAGCAAGCTGGCGCGAATAATGCAACCGGCCTTCCAGATTCGGGCGAGCTCACTGAGCTCCAGGTTCCAATTGTACGTCTCGCTGGCGGTGCGGAGCAACGCCATGCCCTGCGTATAACTGATCACCTTGGATACATAAAGCGCATTTTCGAGCGCATCGATAATACTGTCTTTCTGATCGGAAAGGTCTTCAGCGAGGTGCGGACCGGCGAGAACGCGATCAGCCTTCTCACGCTCTTCGATGAATGAACTAAGACTGCGAGCGACAACCGCAGCATCGATAACCGGGATCGGCGTACCCAACTCAAAGGAGTTGATACTGGTCCAGCGGCCGGTGCCCTTCTGCGCGGCCTGGTCCTTGATGTAGTCGACCAGCGGCTCGTCGGTTTTTTCGTCGATGTATTGCAGCACGATGCCGGTGACTTCCACCAGGAAGCTCTCCAGCTTGCCGGTATTCCATCGTTCAAAGATCTTGCCGATTTCCACAGCGCTCATGTTGAGCGCGTTGCGCATGATGTCGTATGTCTCGGCAATGAGTTGCATATCGGCATACTCAATACCGTTGTGGACCATCTTCACGTAGTGGCCAGAGCCACCGGGGCCGATGTGCGTGACGCACGGACCAGAATCGCTAACAGCCGCAATTGCCTCCAACACGGGTTGGAGTTCTTTCCAGGCTTCCGCCGATCCACCGGGCATGAGGCTCGGTCCCCACAGGGCGCCTTCCTCACCGCCGGAGACGCCCATGCCCACGAAGTTCAGGCCGAGGTCATCGTATTCCGTTGCGCGCCGTTCGGTGTCCGTGAAGAGGCTGTTTCCGCCGTCGATAACGATATCGCCGGGATCGAGCAGGGGAGCGAGCTCGTCCTTCACGGCGTCGACTGGTGCACCAGCCTTTACCATCATGATGATGCGGCGTGGTTGCTCCAGGCCTTCAACGAAATCCTCAATGGTGTACTCAGCAGTGATACCTGTATCAGCTGCACGATCCGCCATGAATTCTTCTGTTACGGCAGCAGTACGGTTGTAAACAACCGGTGCGTACCCGTTCCGGGCGATGTTGAGCGCAAGATTCTCGCCCATCACTGCCAGGCCGATCACACCGATATGAGACTTTTTCGTGCCCATGAAATCTCCCCACCAAACGATTGCCGGAGCGTCGCAAGGATGCTCCGGCAAACTGTTCTACCTTGCCTAACCCTTTTTGCCGTCCACGGTTTCAAGCAGGTCATCGTAGCTATGCATAAAGCTGTTGATGCCATCTTCCTCGAGCTTGGTAGTAATAGCATCAATATCCACACCGACCTCGGCGAGCTGATCCATCACCTTGTGGGCACCTGCGTAATCGGTGTCTACCGTGCGTTTAACCGTTCCGTGATCGAGGAATGCCTTGATTGTGGCCAGCGGCGCGGTGTTGACGGTGTGGGGGCCGATAAGCTCATCGACGTAGAGCGTATCCGGGTACTCCGGGTTCTTCACGCCGGTACTGGCCCAGAGCGGACGTTGCACCATGGCACCCTTCTCCGCGAGTGCATCCCACTCGCTGCCGCTGAAGAGGTTTTCGAACTTCTCGTAGGCGAGCACGGCGTTGGCGATGGCCGCCTTGCCGCGCAGGCCAAGCGCGGCTTCTGTGCCGATTTCTTCCAGTTGCTTGTCGGCGGCGGTATCGACACGGCTGACGAAGAAGGAGGCAACGGAGGCGACGTGATCGATCGGTTCGCCAACCTTGTCACGCGCCTGTAGCGCCTCAATGTATGCCTTGGCCACCGTCTCGTAGTTGTTCAGGCTGAAGAGGAGTGTGATGTTGATATTCACGCCTTCAGTGAGCAACTGCCGAATTGCTGGTACACCCTCAACAGTGCCTGGAACCTTGATCATCAGGTTGGGGCGGTTAACGGCCTGCCAGAGAGTCCGCGCGTTATTGAGCGTTCCTTCGGTATCGCGGGCCAGGCTTGGCAGCACTTCGAGGCTGACGTAGCCATCTTCGCGATTGGTCTCATCGTAGAGCGGGCGGAAGAGATCGCAGGTGTCCTGGATATCCTTCACCGCCACGGCCTGGAAGACCTCGGCAGCACTTTTGCCTTCGGCGAGGAGCTTCTTGATCTCTTCGTCGTAGACATCGCTTCCGGCGATTGCTTTCTGGAAAATGGTTGGGTTGCTGGTGACACCGCGGATTCCAGTGTCCTCGATGGCAGACTTGAGGCTGCCATCTTCGATCAGCTGACGACTAATGTCGTCCTGCCAGATACTCTGGCCCTCGTTCACGAGTTGTTTGACGTTGTTTGTCATAGATATCCTCTCTGTGTTGGGACTAGGAATGGCCCTGGTGACCCTTCATTTCTTTACCTGCGGCCTGGCCTTCCTCGTATTCCTTATCGAGTTCGTTTGCTTCATCTTGGCGCCCGAGCAGTCGCAACGCGACGGCGGCCACGTGCTCACGGGTGAAGCCGAAGTACTTCAGCACGTCCTTGCCCGGGCCGCTGAGTCCGTAGGTGCTCATACCAACGTGGGCTCCGTTTTCACCGGTCCAGGTCGCCCATCCAGTGGTGATTCCGGCTTCAACAGAAACACGCGGTGTGCCCGGCTTGCCGAGGACACTGGCGCGATACTCGGGGCTTTGTTGTTCGAAAATCTCCCAACTCGGCATGCTTACAACGCGTGCCTGCACGCCGCGGGAGGCGAGTTCTTCGCGTGCCAGGACGGAGAGTTCCACTTCCGACCCGGTTGCGAGGAAGACGACGTCCGGCTCGCCTTCGCTATCCATAAGGATGTACGCGCCCTTTTCGAGATCACCCTTGGCGCCGCTGGTATCCAGCACGGCCAGGTCCTGGCGGCTGAGCACCAGCAGGGTGGGGGATTCGCTTTCAATAGCGTGCTTCCATGCGGCCGCGGTTTCGTTTGCATCTGCAGGCCGGATAACCGTGAGATTCGGGATCAGCCGCAGGCTCATTGTCTGCTCAATCGGCTCGTGGGTTGGGCCATCCTCACCAACAGCGATACTGTCGTGTGTCATTACAAAAATGCTCTTGAGGTGGCTCAGTGCCGCAAGGCGGATGCTTGGTCGCATGTAGTCTGTGAACACATGGAAGGTCGAGGCGAACGGAATCACCCCACCGTGGGCGGCCATACCGTTTGTGATGGCGGCCATACCGTGTTCGCGAATACCAAAGTGGATATTGCGACCAGCGTAACTCCAGGATTCACCGATGGTTCCTTGTGAGTCGATAGCGTTCAGCCGCGGGTCGCCGAAGTCACCGGCTCCCTTCATTGCGGTAAGTGTGCTGGGGTTCAGGTCGGCAGAACCGCCGATGAAGGTCGGCAGGTGTCGCCAGAAGCTGTTGATGACCTCCCCACTTGCCTTGCGGGTAGAGATTGCCTTGTCTCCGGCATTCCAGCTTGGGAAGTCCTTGGTCCAATCTGAATCGACTTCACCGGCCAATGCCTGCTCGAAGGCAGCAGCCAACTCCGGGTTTGCCTTCTTGTATTCGGCGAACGTTTCGTTCCAGGCGTTCTCGGCTTCGGCTCCCTTTGTAAGGGCTTCGCGGAAATGGTCGCGGGCGGCGTCTGGCACGTAGAAATCTGGTTCGGTCGGGATGCCGAGGTTCTCCTTGGTGGCGATCACTTCGTCCGGACCCAGCGGCGCACCGTGGACTCCGAACGTACCAGCCTTGTTTGGAGAGCCAAAGCCAATGGTGGTGCGAGCGCAGATAATGCTTGGCTTGCCCGTCTCGGCCTTGGCTGCCTCGATGGCGGCGTTGACTTCATCGACATCCATGCCGTCGATCGTTTGCACGTGCCACCCAATTGATTCGAAGCGCTTCCCAACATCCTCGCCCATGCTCACGTTGGCGCTTGCAGCGAGGGTGATGTGATTCATGTCGTAGAGGTAAATGAGTTTACCGAGATTGAGGTTACCGGCAATGGCTGCGGCCTCCATGGCCACGCCTTCCACCACGTCACCATCGGAAACGATGCCATAGGTATGATGGTCCACGATTGTGTGATCGTCGGTGTTGAACGTGGCAGCGAGGAACGCCTCGGCCAGTGCCATGCCCACACCGTTTGCCAGGCCCTGGCCCAGTGGACCGGTGGTAACTTCCACGCCGGGTGTATCGAGTCGCTCCGGATGACCCGGAGTCGCGCTGTGAAGCTGGCGGAAGTTCTTTAGGTCATCCAGGCTGACATCGTAGCCGGTGAGATGGAGCAGGGAGTAGAGCAGCATACTGCCGTGACCGGCGCTGAGCACGAAGCGGTCGCGGTTGGGCCACAGCGGGTTGGCCGGATTGTGAATCAGGTGATTTTGCCAGAGTGCGTATCCCATCGGAGCGGCGCCCATTGGCAGGCCCGGGTGACCGGAATTGGCCTTCTGGACTGCGTCCATGGAAAGGGTTCGAATGGCATTGATGGACTGGCTAATAAGAGTGGCGTCGGTCAAATGATGCCTCCTTCACAGGCTGTTTCTACCGGGTATCGCGCCGCAATCGGCACGCCATGAAACCGGGGTCAAACCTGACCGCGGCACTGCTATAAACATTATCCCATTAAGCTGCCGTTACGTCTGGTGGAAGAATGTTAACTGTCGAAGTGCACTAAAGAAATGTGAGGGCAATGGCGCGCAGCACACAAGCAAGCGCGAAAAGAGTCATCGCTACGCCGAAAACCAGTGGCGAACCACTCGCGAGAGCCGGTTTCAGCGCCCGCTTGTTAAATGCTTGCCAATAGCCCGAGGCGGCGAAGGCGAGTGCGCACAAGGCGACAGCAGTCCAGAGGATAAATGTCACAATCATGTGCTGGATTCTCCCTGTCTTGCGTATACTTGCTGTCATAAACTGGCTGAACGCGTTGAGCAGGACACCTCATTAACATGGCATCATCTACATCCGGACGTCGTTCCGACCGCTATACCCTTGCCGAGCTGGAAGAGCGCACCGGCATAAAAGGACGCACAGTTCGATATTACATCACCGAGGGGTTGCTCCCGCCGGCATATGGGCGTGGCCCGAGTGCGACATACGATCAGGATCACCTGCTGCGGTTGCAGGCCATCGACCAGATGAAAGAGCAGCGCCAACCCCTGAAGGCGATCAAGGAGTCGCTGCAACAGCTCAGCACCGATGACCTCGCCATGATGATGAACACGCCGGATCAGCCGGAGGTGGCGGTGTGGAAACACTACCAGTTACATCCGGACTTTCAGGTTGCCGTGCGCGACCAGGCAGGAACCGAACGATCGACAACCCACGAGTACGCGTTCGAACTCATCATCGAATACGCACGCAGCGTGTTGGCCGATCTGGATCACGGAGAAACACAATGAGCGATGAGAAGGATCGATCCGTGAGCGATCCCGAGACACTCGACCGGCTTTGGATTCCGGACAATCCGGATGGCAGTGGTTGGGCGGAAATCGACTGGGTAAGTGTGCTATCTGGCACTCGCTATCACTATCGCCATGGGGAGCCGCTGGAGGAAGCCGAGGCAGCACGCCCGCCATATTACCTGGTGCGTACTCGCAGCGAGAGCGAGCAGATCCCAACTCCACATGAGAACACATACTACGTGCCCGCGGACTCATTGGCCGAGTTCCTGGAAGAAATGATCTGGAACGGTGGCGCCGAGGTGATTTGGCACATCGAACCGGTAGACGAAGCTCCGGAAGAGTCGCGGGCGATAAAGTAACGCCAGCCAGATTAATACGTTTGGTTAAAGAGCATCATCGTCCTCGATACACAGGTGCGTCAAGACATACAACCCAAGGGCTATGCAGTGCCCCTGGGCTGTTGTCCATAAGCTGGTTTTACCTGCATTAAGTTTGTGCCTCAACATCTTCATCGCGAGCTTGTTCGACCCCTTCTTCCTCCTGTACTTCCAGGAATTTCATGAGGATGTCGGTGGCCAGCCTGTCCGCCAATTCGCGGTCTTCTTCGCCAGTGATTCGGATTCGCCAGCCATTGTGAATTGAGGTGTCGCCCAGTTCGAACCCTTCTACCCAGGTCGGACCCTTTACCGTAGCGGCAGCCTGCTGCTCCAGGGTCGTGGTCTCAGTCCACTGCTGACGTTCGGTTTCAATCTCGTCTTCAGGAATGAAAAGCTCCGTGGTCTGTCTGGCCCTTGCGAAAATCCGTCGGATCAGGATGATAGCGATAATTATTGCAACTACCACGATACCGACCCCGATGAATATCCAGTCCATGGAATAATCCTTTCCGCTAAAGCGAGTCGCAAAACGATCCTACACGTGCAGTTTTTCCGCATTTATCGTTCCGCCCAATTTTCCAATCGTGGCAATCACCGGTCAGTCGGATATTTAATTTTGAGGTCGACGTTGCAAGAGAGCGGGAGATGCGTCAGGGGCTATCCTCATGTTGAGTGAGTGGACGCTGATAATTGCATTCGTCTTGACGTAAGAGTGAAGTAGTTAAAGAAGGGAAACGGTTACCGTGCTCGACAGCCATCTATGCAAGGTCAGTGTACATAATGTCCTGAGGCCCTAATGGGCCACCGGTGTATGGGTCGGACAGCGTTGAGTAACCGGCCTTTTCATAGGCGCGTTTCGCACCGGGGTTACGCTGATTAACGGTGAGGGTGAGGTATTCTGCGTCGGGCACCAGCTCTAGCGCAAGGTCTTTCAACAGGCGCGAGGCCTCAGTGCCAATCCCTTTGCCCTGGTGACGCTGGTCGATCACGATCCCACGCAGTTGCACTGCTCGTGACTGCAGCGGCCATTGATCGGTTTCGATGTTGTCGGTAATTAACGACCCCACTCCGACCAATTCCTCATCCGCCCACACGAGGAAGACTTCACGATCCGCCTCGGACTGTTGGTCGATAAACCTGGCAGGAACCCCGCCAAACGCGGCTTGTTCGGGCTCGAGTGAGATTTTGTTCAGGCGTTCCCGAACCAGGTGCCATTCGGCAACCGGGATAGATGACAACAACTCCAGCCGAATGTGAACGTCAGCCATTGTCTGCTGGCTTCGGTTTTGGCTTGCGTGGCTTCATAAGTAGCTCGATATCCTGGTCATGAATTTCGTAGACCCAGCCCTGAACCGTGGCGATGGCGGGAGTGCTGATTTCGCCGTAGCGGATCTCGATGGTGTAGCCATCCATTTCCATATTGCGCACGGAATCGAATGCGTATGCCATACGCGGGTTGCGATAGACATTGCGCGGACCGCCAATGCTATCCAGCACCTTCATCACCAGCTCGTAGGATGTCTCTTCAGTTAGTTCAGGCGTGGTACTCATAATCCCTCGTCCAAGCGCTTGCGCTACCGTCAATTCATTGTGATGATGCTACCAGCAACGACACAACGGCGTGGAGTTTTGCACTCGTATCATCGTCCAATTTGCGGCGATATGCGGATTGCTATTCGTCCCTTATCCCGAACGTGAGGTTTTAGAAACATGACCGATGTCACGAAGATTCGTCAGGATGTCGATGAACTCATGCCTGGCTTGGTTGCCGATCGTCGGCACTTGCACGAGAACCCGGAGCTTGGCTTTCAGGAATATAAAACTGCCGAATTCGTGCGCCAGCGCCTGGAGCAGCTCGGCGTTGAAGACATCCGCACAGGCATCGGTGGCACGGGTGTCACCGGCCTGGTGAAGGGCACAGCTGAAGGGCCAGGGCGCAATGTGCTGGTTCGTGCAGATATGGACGCCTTGCCAATCCATGAAGAGAACGATGTTGAATACGCCAGCAAGAACGATGGAGTTATGCACGCCTGTGGGCATGATGGTCACACGGCGATCCTGATGGGCCTTGCCCGCGTACTGATGGATCGGCGGGATCAGTTCAGCGGCACCGTGAAGCTCTGCTTCCAGCCCGCTGAAGAGCTTCCTCCCGGTGGCGCGCAGGCGATGATCAAGGAAGGCGTGATGGAGGATCCGCCGATCGAGGCCGTCTTCGGGTTGCACATGGCCAACGAATCGCCTGTGGGGCAGATCCTGGTCAATTCCGGACCAATCATGGCCGCCGCCGATGCCTACACAATCACCGTGCAGGGCAAGGGTGGCCACGGCGCGAGTCCACATGAAACCGTGGACCCGATCGTTGTAGGAGCCCAGATCGTTGTGGCCCTGCAGTCGGTCGTCAGTCGCAGTACCGATCCGATGGATTCCGCAGTTGTAAGCAATTGCGTCTTCCAGAGCGGAGATGCTTTCAACGTCATCCCGGATACGGCGGTACTGAAGGGTACCGTGCGAACGTTCAAGCCAGAAACCCGCGACCTGATGGAAGAGCGCATCACCGAAATCGCGAAATCAACCGCCGAGGCTCTGGGCGCGACCGCCGAGGTTTCATACGATCGCGGCTATCCGGCCACGATTAATGACGAAGCGATGACTGAACTCGCACGTGAAGCAGCCATTGCAGCTGTTGGTGAAGAGAATGTCGTTGAGCGGCCCCCGGCAATGGGCGCCGAAGATATGAGCTACTTCCAAAACGAGGCGCCGGGCAGCTACTTCTTCGTGGGTAGTCGGAACGAGGAGAAGGGCTTCAAATGGGGCCATCATCACCCGAAATTCGACATCGATGAGGAAGCCCTTGGTCACGGCCTCACCGCCATGACCATGAATGTGCTGACGTATTTGGGTCGCGATTAGTGATGTAGGGGCGGACCGGTCCGCAGGCCGTCGTCCGCCCGCATCGCTCCGACCGGTTGTCTTTTCGGGCGGACAACACCGCGTTGCGACGCGGAGGTCCGCCCCTACGAAATGGATAGAACTTCTCAATGAACGCAACACTCGCAAACGAAATTGACGAAATCCTGCCTGGAGTTGTCGCCGATCGCCGCCACCTCCACGAGAATCCGGAGCTCGGATTCGAGGAGACTGAAACCGCGGCCTTCGTGGTGGATCGTCTCAAGGCGCTCGGTGTCGAAGACGTCCGTACCGGCATCGCCGTTACCGGCGTGACCGGGCTCATCAAGGGCACCAAAGAGGGGCCGGGCAAGTGCGTTCTGCTCCGCGCCGATATGGATGCACTGCCTATTGAAGAAGAAAACGACGTCGATTACGTCAGCAAGAACAAGGGCACCATGCACGCCTGCGGCCATGACGCCCACACCGCCATGCTGCTGGGAGTGGCCCGGGTGCTGATGAATAACCGGGACAAATTCAGCGGCAGTGTGAAACTGCTGTTCCAGCCCAGCGAAGAGCAAGGCACGGGTGGCGCGCTCCCGATGATCGAGCAGGGTGTGCTGGAGGATCCGCACGTCGACGCCGTGTTCGGGCAGCACGTTTCTTCCGGCACGCCCACCGGTGAAATCCGGGTTGCGCCCGGCCCACGCGGTGCCGCTGCCGACAGTTTCAAGATCAAAATCAACGGCAAGGGAGGGCACGGCGCGTCTCCGCACCAGACGATCGATCCCATCATCATTGCCACGAATATCATCAGCGCCTTGCAGACCATCGTAAGTCGCGGCGTCGACCCGATGGAGCAGATGGTTGTTTCCGTCTGTAACATCCATTCCGGCTTTGCAGACAACGTGATCCCGGATTCGTGCGAAATCGGAGGGACCGTCCGCACGTTTAATCCGGAACTCCGTGATTTCGCCCAGGAGCGGCTCACCAGCATTGCCACCTCGGTCGCCAAATCGTTCGGTGGTGAGGTTGAAATCGACTACCATCGCGGCTACCCGGCCACAATCAACGATCCGGAAATGGCCGAGCTCGTTCGCGAGGCTGCCATCGAGGCTATCGGCGAGGAAGGCGTGAAGAAGGGCGAACCTGGCATGGGAGCCGAGGACTTCAGCTATTTCCTCGAGAACCGCCCCGGCACGTTCTGGAACGTTGGCACGCGAAATGAGGAAAAGGGCATCGTCTGGCCGCATCATCACCCGCGCTTCGATGTCGATGAAGACGGGATGTCGTACGGCATCAAAACGATGGTGAATGTGGCCATGAAGTACCTGAACGGATAGGCCCGGATTTTGTATACGGGCTGCCCGGGGTTGATCCCCGGGCCTGCATTATCGGAGGTCGACCATGTCAACCCGCACTCCCCAGCCACTCCCAACGCTTCCCGGCGATGTGGACGAAATCGTCCCCGGTGTGATCGCCGATCGTCGTCACATACACGAGAATCCGGAACTGGGCTTTGAGGAAACGGAGACCGCCGCATTCGTTAAAGAACGGCTGGAGTCCCTTGGCGTCGAGGATATCCGCACTGGCATCGCCAAAACGGGAGTCACCGCGCTGGTCAAGGGCACAAAACCCGGCCCGGACAAGGTGGTGATGCTGCGGGCCGATATGGATGCGCTGCCCATCAACCAGGAATCGGACAAGGAGTACATCTCAAAGAATCCTGGCGTCATGCACGCATGCGGGCACGATGCGCACACCGCCATGCTGATGGGCGCCGCTCGTATCCTGATGGAGCGACGAGACCAGTTCAGCGGCACCGTGAAGCTGCTCTTCCAGCCAAGCGAGGAGGCAAACGGGGGCGGCGCCAAACCGATGATCGAGGCTGGCGTACTCGAGGATCCCCACGTCGATGCGGTCTTCGGCCAGCATCTGATGAGCTCTATTCCAACCGGACAAGTTGGCACAAGGGGTGGGCCGGTGCAGGCCTCGGCCGATGAGTTCATTGTCAAAGTGCAAGGCAAGGGCGGACACGGCGCGATGCCGCATGAAGCTGTTGACTCGATCATGGTGGCGACGGATATCATCTCCGGACTGCGATCGATTGTTGCCCGCAATGTCGATCCGCTCGAACCCCTGGTGGTGAGCGTGTGTGCCATCCATAGCGGCAAGGCGTACAACGTGATTCCGGATGTCGCCGAGTTTGGCGGCACCGTGCGCACCTTCTCCGATGAGAATCGGGACCTCGCTGGAGCTCGCATCCGCGAAGTTGCCGAAGGCGTCGCCTCGGCGCAGGGAGCCACCGTGCAAGTGACTTACGAGCGTGGCTACCCACCTACCGTGAATGATGAGGAGATGGCCGAACTGGCCATCAAATCTCTCACGAAAGTGGTTGGCGAAGAAGGCATGATTGAAATGAAGCCGATTATGCCTGCTGAGGACATGAGCTATTTCCTGGAAGAGAGGCCCGGCGCATACTTTATGACCGGCTGCCGCAACGAGGAGAAAGGCATTGTGTGGCCACATCACCATCCGAAGTTCGACATCGATGAGGATGCACTCGGCATAGGCGTTGCCGGTCTGGTGCAGGTGGCTATGGATTACCTCAACGCCGAATAGAGGTTCTCGTACTGACAATCGCTGCTGTCGATCCGTTCCTCGCCGCCGACGGCGGCGAGTCGTGCGGACACAACGAACCCGATAAACCCGCACATCTCGTGATAGTCGAGATGTGACGCTACAGACAAAAGGAACAGGAAACCCAATTTCATGACCAAACTCGGTACAAGTGATCTCGATATCTTCCCGCTCAACCTTGGTGGCAACGTCTTTGGCTGGACAGCCGATCGCGACACCTCATTCGCCATCCTCGATGCTTTCGTCGCTGGCGGAGGAAACTTCATCGATACTGCCGATAGTTACAGCGCCTGGATTCCAGGCAACAAGGGCGGTGAGAGCGAGACGATCATCGGCGAATGGCTTGCCGACCGCAAACCACAGGATGTGAAGATCGCCACGAAGGTCGGGCAGCACCCAGAGTTTCGGGGACAGGCCGCAAGCAACGTCCGCGCGGCTGCAGAGGCCTCGCTCGAACGCATGGGCGTTGATACGATCGATCTCTATTACATCCACGAAGACGATCCAACCACGCCGCTAGCGGAAACAATCGAGGCGCATGCAAAGCTCGTGAAGGATGGCCTCGTGCGATACACGGCGCTATCCAATTTCACCGCCGACAGAATTCGCGAGTGGTTTGCTATTGCGGCAGAAATGGGCGCTCCCGCTCCGGTTGCGTTGCAACCGCGATACAACCTGATCGATCGGGCCGGGTTCGAATCCGAACTTGAGCCGGTTGCACAGGAGCTTGGCTTGAGTGTGTAGCCGTACTCGTCGTTGGCCAGTGGGTTCCTTACCGGCAAATACCGAAATCAGCAGGATATCGAGAGCCGTTCTTCGCCCCGTGCTGGTGGCCTGAGCAGATACGCGACAGAGGATGGCTTCGCGCTGCTCGAGAGGTTGGAGGATATCGGCAAGGCGCACGACGCTTCGATCACAGCCGTCGCATTGGCTGCACTCCGATCCCGACCCACCGTTGCAGCTCCAATCGCCAGCGCCAGCACCGTGGACCAGGTGCCCGACCTGCTCGCTTCTGCGAAACTGGAACTGAGCGATGATGAGGTGGCCACCATTTACGAAGGCACCGTAAGCTAAAGCGCACCTGGGGAGGGAGTACATGGTAGACGTGGCTTTACGAGATGCCGTGGATGAAATTCATCCTGGCCTCGTTGCCGACCGCAGGCACTTGCACCAAAACCCGGAGATCGGGTTTCAGGAGTTCAAAACCGCGGAGTTCGTTCGTCAGCGGCTGGAGCCGCTGGGAGTTACGAATATCCGTACTGGCATAGCCGTCACCGGTGTGACCGGGCAAATCGTCGGCACCGCTTCCGGTGCTGGCGGACACGTCCTGCTCCGGGCGGATATGGACGCCCTGCCGATACAGGAGGAGTCCGATGAAGACTACGCGTCGGAGATCGATGGCGTCATGCACGCATGCGGTCACGATGCACATACGGCGATCCTGCTGGGCGTGGCCCGGATGCTCATGGACAAGCGAGATCAGTTCGCTGGCACGGTGACCCTTTGTTTCCAGCCAGCGGAGGAAATGCCGCCTGGCGGCGCGATCCAGATGATTGAAGAAGGCAACGTGCTGGATGGAGTCGACGCCGCGTTCGCCTTGCATATGGCGTCTGGCTTGCCGACCGGTGAGGTAGCAATCGGTGGTGGACCTGTGATGGCAGGCGGCGATCTCTTCCGCGTCACCTTCCAGGGCGCCGGCGGTCACGCCGCCGAACCGCACGACGCGACGGATCCGGTTCTGGCTGCAGCCCAGGCGATAACGGCGCTCCAGTCGATCGTGAGTCGCAACACTGATCCCATGGATAGCGCGGTGGTGAGCGTGTGCACGTTCAACGGCGGCGAGGCCTTTAACGTGATTCCGGATACCGTTGAGATCGGCGGCACGTTCCGGTATTTCGATTTTGAAATCGGCAAGATGATCGAGCGCAAAATCCGGGAAGTATGCGAGGATGTAGCCAAAGGGCACGGGTGTGAGGCGAAGGTCGAGATTATGCGCGGCTATCCGCCAACGATCAACGACCACGCCATGGCCGGGCTCGCCCGTGAGGCATTGGTCGATGCGCTCGGCGAGGAAGCGGTTCGAGAATCGAAGCCGGTAATGGGCGGCGAGGATTTCGCCCACGTTCTTCGACACGTACCGGGTGCATATTTCAATGTCGGGAGTTACATCGAACGGGATGGCGTCAACTATGGACATCACCATCCGAAGTTCGATATCGATGAAGAGTCACTCGCCATTGGGGTTCGCGCCATGACAAGCGTGGCCCTGCGTTGGCTAGGCAGCAGGTAGGCCTAACACAGAGGTCGGCACAATCCGGCCGGATTGGTGCATAAACCCTGCAACGAGAGATGACAAGGAGAAAATACAGATGGCAACAGCAACATCCATCAAGCAGGATTTCGATGAAATCCTTCCTGGAGTCGTGGCTGACAGGCGTCACTTCCACGAAAACCCGGAGCTGGCGTTCGAGGAATTCGAAACGGCCGCCTATGTGGCCGATCGACTTAAGCAGCTCGGCGTGGAAGATATCAAGACCGGCGTTGGCAAGACCGGTGTTACCGGCCTGATTCGTGGTGGCAAGGGCGACGGCAAGGTGATCATGCTTCGAGCCGATATGGACGCGCTGCCGATCCATGAAGAGGTGGAAGCAGAGTACGCCAGCAAGGTCGACGGCAAAATGCACGCCTGCGGTCACGATGCCCACACAGCCATGTTGCTCGGTGTCGCCCGCGTGCTGATGCAGAAGCGAGACAGCTTCAAGGGCACCGTCAAATTGCTCTTCCAGCCGGCGGAAGAAGTTCCGCCTGGTGGTGCCATTGAGATGATCAAGGATGGTGCGCTCGAAAATCCAAAGGTCGATGCCGCTGTTGGTCTCCACGTCGCGTCGGATCTTCCGGCCGGACAAATCGGCTGGCGTGTCGGGCCAGGCTCAGGTGCCTCGGATCGCTTTCGGGCGGTCATCAAGGGCAGCGGCGGACACGCTGCTCGCCCGCAGAAATCGATCGACCCGGTGGTCATTGCCGCGCAAACGATCGTGGCTCTGCAAACGCTCGTGGCACGCGAGACCGATCCGATGGACTCGGCTGTCGTCAGCACAACGGCAGTCCATGCCGGCGAGGCGTTCAACGTAATTCCGGATACCGCTGAACTGCGCGGAACCGTGCGAACCATCGAGCCTGAGACCCGCGCTCACATGGAGAAGCGGGTACCAGAGGTGATCAACGGTGTTGCATCGGCGATGGGCGCAGAAGTCGACTTCACCTACATCAAGGGATACCCGAGCCTGCAGAACGATCCGGAGGTCACCGAGATCGTGCGCAAGGCTGCGGTTGAAGCCGTTGGTGAGGATATGGTGATCGAGAATCCGCTTGGCCTCGGCGGTGAGGACTTCAGCTACTTCAGCCTGGAAGTACCCAGTACTTTCATTCGCTGCGGCACGCGCAACGAAGAGCGCGGTATCGTATGGGCTCATCACCATCCGAAATTCGATGTTGAAGAAGAAGGATTCGTGAACGGTATGGCAACCATGGCTACCGCCGCCATGAATTACCTGAACGAGAACTAAAAGCAGTTAAGATGAAAGCACCCGGCCCGGCGCTGAAAAGCGCATTGGGCCGGGTGCTTTTTTAGAGCAAAGTGATTGGTAGTCTGCGCTACCCCTTAATGGTCTCCAATGCTTCCTCGGTGCTCATGCGCTCGCCGAGGTAAATCGGTGTATCCACTGCGGTGTACACGCGCACTTCGGCCTCGCGCAGCTTCTTCACCATGTCCACCAGGTCCTTCGGACTATCGTCTTCCAGCGCCACGATGAACTCCTGATCCTGAATGCCAAAGCTCTCAACTGTGTTGGTGAGCAGGTTCGGCCACGGATCAGCCAGTCGGCCGTGCTCGATCATCATGTTCCTGCGTTCCGGATAGTCGATCAGGTACCACTCCGGGGTTTTTGCAAATGGGTAAACGCTCAGGTATCGAGCCGGCGGGGTTCCCTTTACGAAGGCGGGCCCGTGGGTGGGATCGTACTGGCTCATACCCGCGGTGCCGATGTAGCCATCCGCGCGGTGCAGGGCGCGACCGATCTCGGTCTGGTCGATCTGGGTGGCAAGTTTCTGGAGCTGGTCGAGCTTCTCGGCGTGAACCCAAATCATGAGGTCGACGTCCGGGCGGAGCCCGATCATGCTGTACACACCGCGAACGGTAACGTCGCTGTCAGACAGGCAGGAAGCGAACTCGCTGACGACAGCATCCCAGTTCTGATGGGTTGTTTCTCGCCAGTCATCACGGCGGGCAAATAGCCAAAATGCGGTGAACTGCGCCGGTGCAGCAGGGGATTGTGCCATTAATGATTACTCCGTATATGAGAAACCGTGAACGTCACGCGGATGCGTGACCCTTAAGGATGGTAGCACGATTCCCCGAACACACAGGTCGAATTAGCCCAGACAGAGGCCGTAAATGATGAGGCAGGTTCCTGTTCCGGGGGATTGTACCGACGGGCTTGAAAGCAAAGTGCGCGCAACTGAGGAGCCCTACTTGCCCGGGTATGCCTCGCCGAGTACGTCCTTCTGGATAGCAGTCAGTTCCGTGATGCCCTTCTGACCCAGGCTGACAAGTTCCTGAAGTTGCCCGGGGCTAAACGGGTTTTGCTCGGCAGTCGATTGCAGCTCTACAAACGAGCCTTCGCTTGTCATGACGATGTTCGCATCGACATCCGCTTTCGAATCCTCACGGTAATCGAGGTCCAGTACGGCACCGCCGTGAACCACACCCGCACTCACTGCCGCCACGCTGGCGAGTAGCGGATTCTTCTTGATCTTCTTCTGTTTCACAAGTCCGTTGCACGCAATGGCAAGGGCTACAAACGCGCCGGTAATACTGGCGCAACGGGTTCCACCATCAGCCTGGAGCACATCGCAATCGAGCACGATCTGGCGCTCGCCGAGCGCATCCATATCCACCACTGCCCGCAATGATCGCCCGATAAGCCGTTGGATCTCCACAGTGCGACCACCCTGTTTGCCGCGAACTGCTTCACGGCTGGTGCGCTCGCTGGTGGAGCGGGGGAGCATGCTGTACTCGGCGGTTACCCAGCCACTGCCCCGACCGGCCATCCACCTCGGTACTTGTTCATCGACCGACGCGGTGCAGAGCACATGTGTCTGGCCGACCTTGATTAGTGCCGATCCTTCGGCGAACGCGTTCACATCCCGCTCGATGGTGGTCGTGCGGAGTTGGTCTTTGGCGCGATCTTCGCTTCGTTTCATCGGCACGATAATGGTCACTTCTTGTTCTCCCGGGTGTTTTTATATATCTCCTGGATGCGCTCCAGGCGGCGGCCGAGTTCTTTCTCAAACCCGCGATCAGTCGGCTGGTAGTACCGACGGTCCTTGAGGTTATCGGGCAGGTTTTGTTGGCCGATCACACCTTCGTCGTAATCGTGCGCGTATTTGTAACCCTTGCCGAATCCTTCTTTCTGCATGAAGGCGGTGGGTGCGTTGCGCAGGTGCATTGGAACGGGATCGTTGCGTGTGTTGTTTACGTCATCCCTCACCTGATTGTAGGCGGAGTAGAGTGCGTTGCTCTTGGGCGCGAGCGCGAGGTAGGCCGTGATCTCCGCCAATGCCAGCACTCCTTCGGGAAGGCCGATAAAGTGCAGCGCCTGTTGCGCTGCCACCGCGAGCTCCAGTGCGGCGGGATCGGCCAGGCCGACATCTTCGCTTGCAAACCGCACAAGCCGCCGCGCTACATACATCGGATCGTCGCCACGCTCCAGCATGCGGGCCAGCCAATAGAGCGCAGCATCCGGATCAGATCCCCGGAGCGTTTTGTGGAGTGCGCTGATCGCATCGAAATGGTCGTCGCCAGATTTGTCGTAGGTCGCAGCTCGTCGTTGGGCGGCTGCTTCAACCAGATCCAGGGTGATTGTGTTGTCTTCGCTAACCCCGGTTGCCGCGAACTCGAGCGTGTTCAGCGCAAAGCGCGCATCACCATTGGCCATGTTCGCCAGGAAGCTCTCGGCCTCATCCGTAATGGTGAGATCCTGCTTGCCGAGCCCGCGAACGTCGTCATGAAGCGCCCGCTGCACGATGGTCTTAATATCGTCGTCGGTGAGCGCATACAGCGTTACCACGCGACTACGACTGAGCAGCGGGGCATTGACCTCGAAGCTCGGGTTCTCGGTGGTGGCACCGATAAGGATGATCGTGCCGTCCTCAACGTGGGGCAGAATCGCATCCTGTTGCGCCTTGTTGAAGCGATGAATCTCGTCAATGAAGAGCACTGTGCGCATGCGATGCATGCCGAGCCGGTCGCTGGCATCCTGGATAGCCTTGCGCAAATCTGCAACGCCGCTGGTTACTGCACTCACCGATACGAAGTGTGCGTTGGTGGTATTCGCAACCACGCGGGCGGTCGTTGTTTTACCGGTACCGGGGGGTCCCCAAAGGATCAGCGAACTCAGGCGATCAGCCTCAATCGCCTTCCGGAGAAGCGTGCCGGGCCCGATCACATGTTCCTGACCCACCAGCTCGTCGAGTGTTCGTGGGCGCATCCGTGTGGCGAGGGGCGCACGGCTATTGAGTTCATCGGCCTTGTTGGCCTCGAAGAGATCCATAGGTAGTAACTAACTAGTCCAGAGTGTCTGTGGCGGAGGATTCCAGCGCTTCCAGCAATTCCTCGAGTTCCTCGCGGGTGGAAACGCCAAGCTCATCCATTTGTTCGAGGATGTCTTCGATAGCGCTCATCTGTTCCATGAGCTCCTGGGGGTCCGCCTGTTCTGGCTTCTTCCGGCGTGAATTAAGGTCAATAATGTTCTCGGGCATGGTGAGAATCGCTTTCTGTGGCAGGGACGAGAAGTAACGAAAACGCGCTAGAGAATCACGTCTCGCAACGCAACGACCAGCAGTATTACACTGCCAACGCCCACGAATTCCAGCATTTTGTTGCGATCCAGTGCACGGCCTTCCGCATTGGTCACCAGCAAGCCGTAGACCATGTAGAACATGGCGGTAAGTACCGCGGCGCCGCCCCAGCCCCAGGTGGGCCACCAGTGGAGGGCGATCATGGTGCCGATCATCACCCATGCTCCAAGGCCTGCATACAGGGCCCGGGTTGGTCCGTCCTGTCCGGCGCGTTCGAGCGCTTCCAGAAGCAGGATGAATGAGATGATGCCGACCAGCGGTACAGAGATGTACATCTCGAACTTATTGATATACACCGCACCGAAGGCGAAGAACGCCACCACAATTCCGACCACGGAACTGATCACACTCGCAGTACGGACGGCGGGCTCCTCCGCTTCATCGAGCAAGTCGCGACTGAGCAGTGAAGCTGCCATGCCGATGAAGGCCAATGCTGGGCCGAATAAAAGCATCCATCGGTTGTGGTAGGTCGCGATCAGAAGAGCACCCGCAAACACGGAGACAAACGGTACGACCCAGGCGGTGGAGACGCGTTGCGACGGCAGTTCCTCGCCGTTTTCAACAGCAGCCCGTGACGTCACGTACTCCGAATACTGGGCGCCGGCGGCAGCCAGCACCAGTGCGATACCGCTTACGATCCAAAGGAGCGGAGAGGAGCGCTGCAACATGGGAGGCAGACTGCCATCCCCATCGCCGATGGCGATGATGGCGCACAGGAGCAGGGCCGCCGCGATGATGAGCGCGAAAACGATTCCCTGGCCATGAGTTGGCTGGCGCTCGTCGGCGCTTTGCAGGCCGAGCCCAAACACCTTGTGCTCGTCTGACCGCGGGTCGAACTCATCCTCGTAATATTCATCCTCTTCATAATCACGGAGATCAACCTGCGGAGGCTGCTGTGATCGAGAAGAAAATGGATTTGGCTTGTCACGTCTGGCCATAAAGCTGTCCTTTGGCTCGTTGGGCGCATGGCGATGAAACCATTGATATAGGGCGAATTCTACATCATTTTGCCGTGATCGTAATCATGTCGGAATCCTCGACCAGGGCGATTCCCGGATTGCCCAGGCCATGCAATATGGGGTTGCACGAAAACCCTTCGGCCTTGCCGCCTTACCTTCAATCAAGTTGTTATGGGCCTGTCGGATAACCCTGCAGCCTTGCAGCCTTACCCCAAATTAGATTGATCTGATAGGGATTTTAAGGCTGCAACCAATCTCCCGTTTTGCAGCCTTACCCCCGACCAAGGCTGCAAGGCTGCACAGTTTCCGGGGAGGGGTATCTTGCAGCCTTAGTCTTCGCCGGCGAGTTCGCGAACGCGCGATTCCGTCGGCAACATCCAGGCGGCGATTGCGGCAATCACCAGCATGATCGCCTGGCTCCGCACCGCGTTCTGCGTGCCGAATGCATCGGCAATCGCGCCGAAAACTGGCGCGCCAATGGCACCTGCCACGAATCCGAGCCCCAGAATCGCGCCACTGGCAAGGCCCGCCTGGCCAGCCATCAACTGCTGCGCCATCACGAGGAGCAACGGCACGGTAGCCGCAGCCAGCAAACCGAGCGCGGCCGCGAAGAAGAATCCCGGAATACCCGGCCATTGTGCCAAACCAAGCACTGCCGGGATACTCAGCAGCGTTGTCCACAGGATGATATTTCGCCGACCGTATTTGTCCGCCAGCCGGCCGGTACCAAGGTTGCCGAATGCCATACCGAACATCAGCACGCTTGCGAGCGTTCCGTAAAACGCCGGGCTGTAACCCATGTTGTCGTACCAGAGCGGGATGAAGTTCTGGATGCCGATCGTCGGAAAGAGGCGTAACATCTGCGTCGCCACGATTATCCCGATCACGGCCCACGGCACAGCCGGCGCAATTGCATCTGCCGCCTTGCGGCCGCGGCCCGGCACATTGTGATCGCGCATGCTCATCACCAGGAAGGCGGCGACCAGCAGGCCCGGAATCAGCATCACGGCTGTGCCGCGTGTGCCGAACAGGCCGAAGATCCCCACGCCGATCAGCGGACCCAGGCTTGCGCCCAGGATACCCCCGCCGGAGTAGATGCTCATGGCTTCGTTACGACTCGATTTATCGATCACCGCATTTGCACTAATCGCGCCAAACGGGTGGAACGCTCCACTGCCCAGTCCCGCCAGGGCCGCGAGGGCGACGATCATCGGGAACGTCGGTGCGAAGCCGATCGTGGCGAACAGTACCGAACCCCAAACCAATGCCAGGCCAGTGAATCGGGTTCCGATGCGATCGGCGAGCAGGCCGAATGCCGGCTGACTCAAACTACTGGCGCCGGAATAGGCGAGTGCCACCAGTCCGACGGTGGCGAGATCGAGATCGAATTGATTGGTGAGTAATGGATAGAGAACTGGCAGCAAACCGCCAAACATATCCACGCTAAAGTGCCCGAAGGCAAGCGTCATTAAAGGTTTATTGCGAAAAACACTGCTCGCTGCAGCCATGCCTTGTCCTGTTTCAACTGTGAGAAGCGGCCCCAAATGCCGAAGCTATCGTAGCACTGAAACGCCTCCAGCCAAGCGAGCTCATCTCAGGCTGTCTTCTTCTTATGCCGGACGATCATCACAGGAATGCGGTATACTACGACGTTGCTACGTGTAAATATCTACACGTGCTGTTGTTGTGCCCACAAGTTGCAACCACACATCCCAAACACAAAAGGAGTACGCCAGGAATGGCCAGCCAAAATGAGACGCTGCAATTGAATGAAGCAGATATCGCCTTTCTGCTGAACCTCCTGCGCGAGGCTGACGGCCCCATGACCACCGCCGAGTTGGTCGAGGCCCTGAAAACCCGACAGTCCTAGCAGTTCATTTCCAGCAGGAGTAACCGATGACACCAGAAACCGGCGAGTTGGTACTCGCATTTAATGGATCAAAGAAAATCAAGGACGCCGCTGCCTCCGCATTCAACGTCATGCGTGCCCGCGGAGCCTTCATGAGCGATAACGCCCCCATCCGCGTGCCAGTGGCAGCGCTTGCCGAGTACATTGAGGTTACCGAGAAGGTGATCAACGATGTGGTCGAAAACAACGCTGAGGTCTTCGCCATCGAGGACGACGCCGAAGGCAATGCCGTTGTCGTTACCACCCGGGTCGGACGTATTCCGCTCGACATCGAACCGGCCAATGAGCACGACCTCCAGCAGCGCCTGATGACACCCGAGCCGAAGCCGGCTCCACGCCCACGCCCGGTGCGCGAGGTTGTGCGCGCGAACGAAGCATGGTCGACGTTCGTCGGCGAAACGATCCCGGCGGAGGAAGACGACGAAGAAGACTTCGAATTCGCCGAGCCGTCGGACGAGGAGATCGTTGCTGCTGCCGAATCGCCTGTCGAACCACCTGCCGAAGCCTCGATTGCTGACGCTATCGACACCGCGCCAGTTGTGGAAGCAGCGCCAACCGCGGATACCGAGGAGCCTGAGCCCCAGTTGGACCCCGCTGCCGTTCCCGACGAAGAGGCCATGCCGGCTGAGGTGGCACAAGACGGTCCAATTTCGGCCGAGCCAGTTGAGCCGGTCGAGGACGTCCGCCCCGAGATTCCGGTCTTTGAAGAACCGACTCCGGCCACAACACCGACCCCGGCCCGTCCACTGGGAGATCCGACCGACTTCAGCGACGTCGATGACGATGCCCTTGCCGAGATGCTTGAGCGGCAGTTCGCCGGCCACTCGCACGTGGCGTTCTTCGGTGGTCGCTGGATGACCACGGACCGCGCTCATCGCCTCAGCCGCGGTAACATCCGCGATATCCGCCAGTACATTGAGGAGCAGGAGCAGCCACTCACCGACGAGATGATCGTGGAAGATGTGCTGCGCGTGCGCCCGGGTAACGCCGAGTACGCAAACACTGTGTTTGGCCTCAACTACTGGCTCAGCCGCGAACGCGATTTCGAGTTCGTCGGTACTCGTGACCAGCGCTTCTGGAGCGTGTCCGATCTTCCACCGCTGGGAACCACCCTGCGCAAGCCCAACGACATCGGCTCGGATTATCGTTTCCTCACGGATGGTGTGGATCCGGAAACGGTTCCGCACCGCACCATCGAGTCACTCGATCATGTGGTGAGCTTCTACGAGTGGAACCTCGGCCTGCTGCCATACGACCAGGAGATGCAAAAGCTCTTCCCGGCACCCATGTTGCCGGATCAGCGCAGCGCCGTGTTCACGTTTGAGATTCCGCAGCTCTACACCACCTACCTGGTGGAACTGCGATACCCCACGCCAACGCGTGGTGGTTTCTTCCTCGGCCTGGACGACCTGTACTTCGATTCGCTTGTACCAGGTGCGATGATCTCCGTGAGCGCCACCGAGAACGACGGTCACTACAAGATCGACTTCCTGGTCGGCGATGAGCAGACCGATCGCCTGCTGGAAATCGAGGAGAAGCGCCCGCGCTATCACTTCCGCCCAACCACCTTTGAGTGCGTAGTGGATGATGCCTGGCTTCTCAACGAAGATCGCTTCCCGAACCTCGCCGGCGTCAAGCCGATGAGTGACCGCGAGCGTCGCAAGATCGCCACAGTGGTGGAAACGACCTTCGAGCGCGTGGGAATTGAAGACGGAGAAGGTGGCTATCTCGCCTCATTCGAGGACCTGATGGCGGCCATCAACATCGAGCGACCGGTGAGCGAAGCGTTGTTGCGCAGCGAACTTGAACTGCACAGCGATATCACCGGCGACGACGACAGTGGATACACCTATGCCGCAGGCAAATAACAACGAGCCGCAAAATCTGGAGCCGTTCAACCTGGTTGATGAGGAGCCACTGGACGAGGATATCGACCTCGAAACGTACGAGCTCGATTATCCGGAAGTACCATTCGAGCAATCGCTCGATGTCATCCAGGAAGAGGCGTTGGCACCCCAGGATCTGCTCGGGTTCAGTAACATGACCCGCAAGCAGGTCCACGAGCTCCGGGCTGTGTGGACCGGGCTGGAAGAAGAGAAACGGGTGACCATCGCAGAAGTCGCGCTGATGGTCGCTCGCGAATACACCTTCTCCGATTTCGGACGTTTCTTCTTCACACTGCTCACCGACGATTCGGTGGATGTGCGCCTGAACGCTGCCACCGGTGCCGCGCTCAGCGAGGTGCCGGAGTTGATCAGGCCGCTCACGGAAATCGCTGAGAATGATCCGAACAACGATGTGCGCGAAGCAGCAGTAGACGCACTGGCACCGCACGTCGTGGCGTTGGATATGGGTCTGGTTGGCGACCAGAAGGATCTCGATCGGCTCCTGAAGCTCAAGAATTGGGCTATTGATGAATCTCAGCCGACGGCGATTCGTGCTGCGGCACTGCATTCATACAGCCACAACATGATGGACGATGACATTGATGAAATCATTGAATCGTTCGTTGAGTCTGATGACGATGCCATGCAGCTCGGTGCCATGCGTGCCATGGCTGTATATGGCGCTGGCAAGTTCACGAATTTCCTGGAGCGACAGCTCCAGAGCAAGGATGTCGATGCCCGAGAGGCCGCTGCTGCCGCTATGTCGGAGAGTGGCGATGCCGCTGTTGTGCCCATGCTGACAATGGCCGCCCGTACAGATACCGAACCAATTGTGCGGGAAGCCGCCTACGCTGCCCTGGCAAACATCGGTACCGAGCCGGCCATGGAATCGCTGATTGAGCTTCGCAAGAACGCCAGCGACGATGATATCGAAGTCATCGATGGTGCCATCCAATACATTTCCGAACTTAACGAACTCGAGGCCGATATCGAGGAACTCGAGGCGCAGGCTGCCGAAGAAGACGAGTACTAATCGAATTCTGAGGTAGCGATTTCCAGGGAGAGATATCGTTGCAGGCTGTACAACCCATCACCACCACTGCTGATGGCTGGGACTCAGCGCTCCGCGAAAATGGCGGGCACATGTTGCAAAGCTGGAAGTGGGGGGAGTTCAAGGCCCGCCACGGCTGGCGGCCTGAGCGAATCCACATTCAATCCCCGGCTGGCGAGGCCTTTGCACAGGTACTCTTTCGTTCACGCGGACCAATAAGCATTGGCTACTGTCCACGCGGTCCGCTTTTGGTTGGCGATAAAAACGCGCTTTGGCCAGAACTGAAGAAAGAGATCGACAGGGTCGCACGCCAACGGCGCGCCATGAGTGTGATCCTCGAGCCCGACCAGCCGATGTTCGACGGCAACCCACCCTCCGGCCTTGGTATGAAACCCGGCCCGGAGCATAACCAGCCCGCACGAACGGTGATGGTACCGCTTGCCGACGACGAGACGATCCTGAAGCAAATGCATCAGAAAACGCGCTATAGCGTGCGCCTCGCCAATCGTCGCGGCGTCGAGATAGAAGTTAAGGAACCAGGCGATACCGGCGCAATCGACGATTTCTACACCCTGCTCATGGATACCGCCGAACGAAACGAGTTCGAGGTGCACTCCCGCGAGTACTACGAGGATTTTCTCGACGTATTCGGTGAGGATGCCCGTTTCGTGTTCGCCAGGTATGAAGGCAACCTCTGTGCAGTGGTTATTGCAGCCAGCTTCGGCAACACAACAACATATATGTACGGTGCCTCCAGCACGAAACACCGTGGACATGGCGCAGCGTTCCTGTTGCAGTTCGAGGCGATGAAGTGGGGCCGGGACAGAGGCAGTGAACGGTATGACCTCTGGGGGATTCCCAAGATCGACCCTGATTCGGTTACGAGCGACGACAAATCGTCGATTGCCGGCACCAAGGGCGATGACTGGCGCGGCATCTACCGCTTCAAAACCGGCTTTGGTGGCGAGATCGTCGATTTCCCCGAGACCGCCGAAATCCAATACATGCCCGGTCTCCCTTGGCTGGCCCGACGCCTGGGCGTTATCGCGGAGTAGCCATGGCACTTCGCCCACAGGTACATCCCAGGCAAGCTGATATCCATGACCTGGCCCGCGTGGTCAACCCGGCACAGGTCACCGGAAACGCCGTCATCACCGGTATCACCATCGATTCGCGCAATGTGCAGCCGGGCGATCTCTTCGCGGCGCTACGTGGGAGCGATTTCGACGGCCATGCCTACATCCACCAGGCCATCGAGCGAGGAGCAGCGGCCCTGTTGGTGGAAGAACTCCCGGATGGCATAGAGCACCCGGCGATAATCGTCGAAAACTCGCGACGCGACCTGGCTCCAATCTCGGCGGAGTTTTACGGACATCCGTCTCGTGAACTCACCACAATCGGACTCACCGGTACCGACGGCAAAACCACAACGGCATCTCAGCTAAGCTGGATCCTGCGAGACGCAGGATTACAAACCGGACTCATCGGCACGCTCGGTATGCAGATGGGCGATGGTACCGAGGTGTCGCTTGGCCACCAAACCACGCCGGAGTCACACCTGGTACACGGGTTCCTTCGCCAGATGGTTGAAGTCGGTACCAAAGCGGTGGTGCTGGAGGCGACCTCGCACGGGCTCCACATGCACCGACTAGATGGCATCGAGTTCGATATCGCTGGTGTCACGAACATCACGCACGAGCATCTCGAATATCACAAGACTATTGAGAACTATCGTGCCGCCAAGGGGATTCTCATCCAGCGGGTCGCACACGCGGGTGGGGTAGTGGTGCTGAACGCAGACGACGAAGGTGCTATGAGCCTTTCGTCATTGGCTACCGGCGCCTCTGTGCGAACGTACGCCCGAACGGCTATTGCTGACATGCAGGCGAATAGCGTCGTTGCGAGCAACAACAGTCTTGCATATGACCTTGTTGAAGGTGGATCGACGCGGCGAGTCGATCTTCCCATGCTCGGTGAGTTCAATGTTTACAATTCACTCTGCGCTATCGCTGTCAGCCAGGCAGCTGGCGTGCCGCTTGAGCAGGCGGCGGCTTCGCTTTCGACGGCACCGGGTGTCCCGGGTCGAATGGAACAGATCGAAGCCGGCCAGGACTTCAGCGTGGTGGTCGATTATGCTCACACTCCTGCCAGCCTGGAGAAGATCCTTGGCCTGCTTCGCAACCTCACCACCGATGGCAACGTGATCGTGGTTTCCGGCAGCGCAGGAGAGCGCGATCTCGCCAAACGTCCATTGCAGGGCAAGGTGATGGCTGAGCTCGCGGACATCGTGGTGATCACAAGTGAAGACCCCCGCAACGAGGACCCGATGCAGATCCTGAACGATATCGCCGCCGGCGTTGAGAATACGGATGCCGAGGTACATGTCATCGAGGATCGGCGCGAGGCGATTGAATTTGCGTTCAACCGTGCCCAGCCCGGAGATGTCGTGTTGCTTGCCGGCAAGGGGCATGAAACCAGCATTATTTGGGGGTTCGAGCACCGGCCATGGAATGAAGCCGCAGTAGCGCGAGAGCTCCTCGAGAATCTGAACCAAACCTGGTCGTAAGAGGCATTACACTTTCGCCAGGATCTCGTTGTTTCCGGAGTACGCTGCATGCTGAATCGGCCAATCGACAGACGAACACTCATCATGGGTGCCGCTTCCAGCCTGGCATACCCACGTATTGGGCGTGCCCAGCCGAATGTCTTCGGTAGAATCGCGTTCATCAAAGATGGCGATATCATGCAGTGGTCGCAGGATGGCACCACCTTGCTTCGCGAAGATGGCAATGCCAAATCCCCAACCTGGCAGCCGAACTCAAACATGCTGATGTATGTGCGGGCAGGCGAGTCCTTCAGCAATCTCATCACACTCGATACCGACACCGGCCGCACCCGTCGGCTCACCGGTAGTGAGAGTACACTGCAGCGTGGTAGCGAAGCGTATGTGCAAGACTCCGACTGGATCGTCGATCCATTCTGGAGTGAATCGGGCATCGTCGTCTTTGCATCCACTGCGGACAACCCCTACTCTCAGCTTCAGTTGTGGATTCTCCGCTATGAGTCCAACACCATGTTCGTTGGCCCCACCGACAATATGGAAACCGGACAGATCGAGAAGATCACTGTCGATGCCGCTGGAAAATATGCCTGCTATACCGTCACTGGTGTGAACCTGATGAGCAGCTATATTGGCATGCGCGATCTCGATATCGGCACGACCTGGCCCGTGTTGGAGGGTATGCAGGGCGCGTACGATGGTGCGATCTCTCCCAATGGTCGTTGGGTTATCGGCACGATCCGGGATTCAGACGGCGAGAACGATCTCTGGCTTTGCAATGTGGAATCCATGCAAAGCTACCGCCTCACCCACGGCGAACAGGCTAATGCTGTTACGTGGGATTATCTTGGTGAATCGGTCGCGTATCTGGCGTATGTCGGTGACGGATTTAGCTTGCGATCATTCCGCATCGACTTCACCGGCGACGAACCTCGCATTGACGGCGATATCCAGGTACTGATCGAGAAAGACAAGATCGATTCAACCAGCCGCCTTAGCTGGACTCGCTAGAAAGCGATTCGATCACAATAGCGAGTGATTCCTTTCCCCACTTCGTGAGCTCATTTGTCTTCTGGTATTTCCGTACCAGTAGTGCGCGCGCGAGTTGATCGTCGAGAGTATCTTCCGCGAGGATTCTGGCGACTCCGTCCATACTTCTGCCACCGATTTCTATGCTCACCGCCGGGTCAGCCTTCAGGTTCTTCACCCAATCGGAGCGCTCACGCCCACCGGACATAATGAAGATCCGTTCTCCATCGATCCCAAACCAGATCTCGATCCGGTGCGGCTGGCCGGATTTCCTGCCCTTCGTGGTGAGGTAAGCGTAGGTTTCTCCGGCGACGCTTTGGAGCCATACATTGTCCATGGAGATCCTCCGATTCACTAGATACAAACCGAGGGTTCATGTCGATACAGTCTCGCATGAACCCTCGGGCTGATCATTGTCGTCGTGAGTGAACGCTACTTTGCGTTCTCTGCTTTAATCTGAGGCTTGAGCTGCAGGCCGATATCATCCAGTTGCGATCTATCGACCGGGGCCGGAGCATCGAACATCAGGTCTGCACCGCGATTGTTCTTGGGGAATGCGATTACCTCCCGGATGTTTTCCTCTTCCGCCAACAGCATCACGAGGCGGTCGAGGCCGAAGGCGATTCCACCGTGTGGTGGTGCTCCATATTCGAGCGCGGTGAGAAGGCTGCCGAAGCGCTCTTCCTGCTCTTCGGCGCTCATGCCCATCAGCCCGAACACCTTCTCCTGCTGGCTCCGCTTGTGGTTACGTACCGATCCACCACCAAGCTCGTTGCCGTTGGCAACAAGGTCATACTGGTTCGAGCGGATATTGCCCGGATCGGTCTCCAGCTTGTCTTCATCCTCGGCGAAGTAGCCACAGAACGGGTTATGCGTCGCGTCCCACCGCTGTTCGTCCTCATCCCAGGTGAGCAGCGGGAACTCCACCACCCATGCGTATGCCATCACGTTCGGGTCGGCGAGCTCCAGTCGCTCGCCAAACTCTTCGCGTAGGGCGGAAAGGGTTTTGGCAACCACATCGGCCTGATCCGCGACGAAGAGCACCAGGTCGCCTTCCTGCGCACCAATACCAGAGGTCATCGCCTCGATCTCTTCCTCGCTCAGGAACTTTGCGATCGGGCTCTTGAGTCCGTCCTCAGTGAGAGCCATGGTGGCAAGGCCCTTGGCACCGTACTCCTTGGCAAACTCGGTGATCTCGTCGATCTGTTTGCGCGTGTAGCCGGCACACCCTGGTACAACAATGGCCTTCACCTGTCCGCCATTTTCGAGGACACCCGCGAATGCCTTGAAGCCAGTGCCACGGAGTGCATCGCTGACATCCTGCAACTCCATCCCGAAGCGCAGGTCTGGCCGGTCATTGCCGTACTTGTCCATCGCTTCCTGGTATGTCAGGCGCGGGAATGGCTTCTGCATGATCGACTTGTCGCTGTACTTCTCCGTGATCTCAATCATCAGGGCTTCCATCAGATCCATAAGGTCTTCAGGAGTGACAAAGCTCATTTCGATATCAAGTTGGGTGAACTCTGGCTGGCGGTCCGCTCGCTGCGCCTCGTCGCGGAAGCAACGGGCGATCTGGAAATAACGATCCAGCCCACTCACCATCAGGAGCTGCTTAAGAATCTGCGGACTCTGCGGCAGTGCGTAGAACTCTCCTGGCTGGGCGGAGGAGGGGACCAGGAAGTCGCGCGCTCCCTCCGGCGTGGAGCGAATAAGCAGCGGTGTCTCTACATCGACGAAGCCACGCTCATCGAGGAAATCGCGCATGTACTTCACGATCCGGTGCCGCAGCAATACGTTCTGCTGCATGCTCGGACGACGGAGATCAAGATAGCGATACTTGAGGCGTACCGATTCGTCGTAGTCGCCGTCTTCGTTGATGTAAAAGGGCGGCGTTTTACTCTCGTTGTAGATCGTAATCCCGTGGGCCTCGACCTCGATTTCCCCGGTTTCCATCTTTGGGTTGATGGTGCCTTCCGGCCGGTTGCGAACTACGCCCTCGACTTCAATCACGTACTCATTACGAAGCTTGTTCGCGATCTCGTGTGCGGCTTTATCGACCTCAGGGTTAAAGACCACCTGAGTGATGCCGAACCGGTCGCGCAGGTCGATGAAGGTCAGCCCGCCAAGGTCGCGTCGGCGATTGACCCATCCTTTAAGTGTGACGTTCTGATCGGCGGATTCGGCCGTGAGGGAGCCGCATGTGATACGACCAATGGCCTCGGGTTTTACATCAACGGGAAGCATCTTATTCTCCTGGGTTTCCGGCAGCAACGTTGCCGGTCACGTGATTTTCCAGTGTCTGTTTTAGTACCTTGTGCGGATCGTCGCCAGCGGCTACAACCGCCGCCACTGCGTTCAACAGTGCGTCCTGGCGAGCATCTGACGTCGACTGCTCAACATCTATGGGGTGTTTCTTCAACACGCGGGAAGCGCGTTCGAGGGCGGGCATGCTGTGTGGCTGTCCATCCGGAGCCTTCTCAGGCTTGCCCGGACTCTCCGCCTTCTCTTGCCGTTTGATCTGCTGCCAGAGGCCAACCACCTCATCCGCATTCCCGGCGGCATCATCGCCGAAGACGTGCGGGTGGCGCCGCACGATCTTCGTAGCAATGCCGTGATACACATCCTCCAGCGTAAACGCACCGCGTTCCTCGGCGATTTGCGAATGCATCATGATGAGCAACAGCAAATCCCCGAGTTCTTCAGTGAGGTTGGCGTCGTCATCGGTGTCGATCGCATCGATCACCTCATACACTTCGTCGGCTAACGACCCGGACAGCGACTGGTTGGTCTGCTTGCGATCCCACGGGCAGCCATCTTCACGGCGAAGTCTGGCAACGATGTTTTGCAGGGTCAGCGATGTTCGCGTTGCCTCAAGCGCCGCCACCGGCGGAATAAATAAGGCCAGCATGCTGCCACCATCGTGATCTGAGAGGTGTGCCAGCGTGATCTCTTCCTGTGATTCGTTGGGAAGTCCGGCATGAGAGATGAGCGTTACCGGATGGTCATCCGGCAGGATTCGCTGCAGCTGCGCCGACAGTGGGCGTATGATTTCGTTGGTATACACATGCGTAATGATCAGTGGTAACCGTGGATTGATGCCAAGTTCCCCACCACTGAATGGAACGCCCTGCTGAACGAGCGACATATCCCGCCCGTCTATCAACTGGACGCGCTGGCGAACCGGATCAATGCCCAGGGAGCTGCAGATCAGATCGATCATTGAGAGGCCGTCGAGCAGTTCAATGGTGAGTCCACGCTTCTCTGCCATCTGGATGGTCTCGGTTGTCAACATCTCGCCAAAGCGTGGGTGCCCGGGTACGGCGAGAACCACTGGTTCAGCGCCTGCGGCTTCGACAACGGCAGTTGCAGCTTTGTTCCATCGGGAGCCAGGCAATGCGGCGGGATCGCGCATGGTTGCAATGTCAACAACATTTGGGCGGGTGAGCAAATCTCCAAAATCGGCGTCCGCGTGAGAGCGGATAAAGATCGTATTTGCCGAATCCAGCGCCTTCTGCGCTGCTACTGTGCGTTGCCCGGCTGGCCCGGGCCCGAGGCCGACAATCGTGACATCCGCCATTAGGACTGTTCTGCCTTGTCTGCGCTGCTGCCCAGGCTGAGTACAGCCATGAAGGCTTCCTGCGGAATTTCCACGCTGCCCACCATCTTCATGCGGGCCT
>CAZGML010000015.1:0-48554 GCA_964526965.1 uncultured Sphaerobacteraceae bacterium
CACCGCGGGCTTCCATCGCAACGATCTCTTCCTCTACGTACTCTTCCCAGGAATCAATCTCGGTAGCGCGAAAATCTTCTGATTTGCGAATTGGACTCATGGAGCATGCTCCAGTGCATTGGAGATATCGGTAATCAGGTCATCGATATGTTCAATGCCGACAGACATCCGAACCACGCCACCATCGATCGCATACTCGGTGCCGGCGACCGCAAGGTGGGTCATGGAATCCGGATGTTCAATAAGGCTTTCAACTCCTCCCAGGCTCTCTGCGAGCTGGAAGATGCGTGTGTTGTTACAAACGGCGATCGCCGCCTCCCGCGAATGCATGCGAATGCTGACCATACCGCCGAAGTTACGCATCTGACCTTTGGCCCGTTCGTGGCCAGGATGATTCGGCAAGCCAGGATAGTAGACGTCTGCAACTTTCAGGTGCTGATCGAGGAACGTCGCCATCGCCATGGCATTCTCACCGTGACGATCCATGCGAACCGGCAGTGTCTTGATCCCGCGAAGGGTCAGCCAGGCATCGAACGGGCCCGGAACCGCGCCGCAATCATTCTGCTGATCCTTGAGGCGCTGGTAGAGATCGAAATCGTTCCCGACGATCGCACCAATCACAACGTCCGAATGCCCGGAGAGGAACTTGGTCGCGCTGTGTACCACCAGATCGGCCCCAAGTTTGAGTGGTTGCTGCAGATACGGTGTGGCAAACGTGTTATCCACCACCAGCCATGCACCAGCCTCGTGCGCGAGATCAGCCACTTCGGCGATATCTGCCACGGCCATGATGGGATTGGTCGGGGTTTCAAGCCAGACGACTTTCGTATTCGACTGCAATCCGGACCGAACCTCGCTCGCATCAGTGAGGTCCACCATCGAGACATCGATCCCGTACCGCCGCGTCTGTGCATCGAAGAGACGGAATGTACCGCCATATGCATCCGTCGCCATCAGGATGTGATCGCCCGGGTTCAGAAGCATGGCGACCTCGCGCATCGCAGCGGTACCGCTGGCGAACGCGAGGCCCCACTGCGCTTCTTCGAGAGCGGCCATGCTTTCCTCGAGCGCGGTTCGCGTCGGGTTACTTGTGCGGGAATACTCGAACCCGGTACTGGCACCAACTTCCGGCCATTTGAAGGTACTTGTCTGATACAGGGGCACGATCATGGAGCCCGTGTTTTTGCGCGGATCCTGGCCGGAGCGGATACACCGCGTCTCGATGCCGGTATCGCTGAAGTCAGCTCCAGTAAAGAACGTGTTTTCCCCTGTATCGTTTGACATGCCTGGCTCCCCGAACTACAAACCACTACATAAACGCATTGTGACGAAAATCACCAAGAATGTCGACCACCCTTCCCTACGCCACCCGCGAACGCTCTTCTGCCTCTCCGTCGTTCAGCAATTGATCAGGGCTGATCAACGGATTCGTCTGCCTCGAATTGATGAGCTCAAGCCATGCCTCCAGCTCTCCCGGAGACGAATCCCCCATCATCTGCCGCCTGATCAGTTCCTCCAACAACTTTCGAGCCACGGCCACGGATTCCGGCTGTTCGCCATCATTAGCGACCAATATCTCCGCGAGCATCTCTTCGGATATGCGAATCGTACCGAGCTGATTCTGGCGCTTCCCGATTCCGCGGAGAATGCGATCACGTAATCGCCAACTGAACCTGGCAAGCAGGTACGGGACGAAGTTCACGTTGCCATCCCACGCTTCCAACAGTTCGGCAAACACGACCCAGGTCTCCTGGCGAACATCATCCTGGTCCCACAGGCCGGTCAATCGCGGTGTGTTGGGCCATGGCTTGAGCATCCATCCCATACGGTCGAGTCGTGGCCGCAGTGAGAAGAAAAGACAATCCCTGGCGTCCGTATCACCGCCCCTGGCCAGCCCGGCAAGCTGTTGAACCTTGCTCACCATATCGGCATCGATACGGCCCGTTACCGGGATTTTCAGGCGCTCCAGTCGCTCCCTGTGGTTACCGAAGCGAACGACAAGTCGATCGTGAAGTGATTGATGTTTGGTCATTAAAAAAGCTCCTCCTCGAGCGCGAATGCCGGCTCTCTGGAGCTCTGTGGAAATATCAGTCGTTGATGCGACGCGTATGCCGCTGGCCACACTTGGGGCAGGTAGCGGTGACGGTCGTGTAGTCGCTTATCAGCCAGACGCGGTCGCGAACCTTAATCTGCAAGTGACCTGCGTCGTCCACCATTGCCAACAATACTGGGCTACTGTGATTTGGACACGTCCAACGCACGTAGCTGGTGGATGATGGGGTCGGGTTCTCCTGCCGATTCATGCTCTCTCCCTGCAATCTTTGTATTAGAACATTTGTTCTATTTCCAGAGTCTAGCAGAGCGTGAATCGGGACGTCAAGAGCGAACCGACGCGAGTTTCAGCGCACCAAAAAGCCGGACGATCACGCAGGCGACCGCCCGGCAATTACGGATTCTATCGAAGCGCGCACTCCAGGGCGTGTGCCATATCTGCCAGTTCCCACTCTTCATCCGGACGGCCGATAATCGACAGCCCAATGGGGAGGCCGAGATCGTCGAAACCGCCTGGAATGGCGAATACTGGCTGACCAGTCGCATTCCAGGGGCCGGTGAGCCGGGTCAAAGCGGCACCCGTATCCTCACTGTAGCCATCTGCGTACGTCAGCGTCTTTTCACCGACCCTGGGGGCGGTAACCGGTGTGCTGGGCGCGATGATCGCATCGAGCCGATGCTGCTTGTAAAGCGCGGCTATACTTTGCTTCACCTGCTCTCGGCCGGCAATCATGGCAAACCAGACGTCGGCAGGAAGTATTGCGCCAACTTCCACGCGCTTGCGCAGCTCCTCCCCCATTTTGTCCGGAATTGAGGTGAGCAGGTCCCGATGGATTTGCCCGGTCTCAATCCGCGAGATCTGTTTGGCGACGATGCGTGCCTTATAGGCATCTTCCCAATCGCACTCAACGATTTCGGCGCCGAGGTCGCGGAGTTTCTGGACCGCATGATCCTGGGCTGAGAGGATTTCAGGCTGGATGTGCTCGTTAAAGTAGGACGTCAGTACACCAACCCGCTTACCAGCCAACTCCGCTCCCGTCTCCGGGAAGCGCTCCCACATAGCGGGGATCTCTTTGTGTTTCCCTTGCATCGCCAGGTAGAGCGCCATTACATCGGCAACAGTGCGCGCCATCGGGCCGGGTGTATCGAGACTCGGGGAGAGCGGAAAGAGCCCTTCGCCCGGGAGCCTGCCCCACGTTGGTTTCAGGCCGGATACACCGCAGAGTGACGCCGGTGTGCGGATACTGCCACCCGTATCCGTGCCAATTGCCCCCAGGGCTGTGCCGTTCGCGATCGCCGCTGCGCTGCCACCGCTCGATCCGCCAGGAATGCGACTTGTATCCCACGGGTTGCGGCACGGATCGGTATAGATTCCTGCCGCGGCCTCTTGCGTCATGGTTTTGCCCACAAAGATCACGCCGGATTTGCGCATCTGATGGACGACCTCGGCGTCCCGTCCCGCCTCGGCAACCTTCTCACGGGCTTCCATATTGCATACAGTCTGATAGCCCGCGAGATCAACGATATCTTTCACGCCGATAGGAATACCGAACAAGGGCAACGCCTCGTTTGGCAGGGCTCGACGTCGATCCTGCGCATCGGCGGTATCCATCAGGAATTGTGGCCGCACATCCAGCCAGGCGAGCACCTCATTGTCGGTTTCCTGAATACGGGTCAATACCTCGCGCATGAGCTGGTTCGTCGTAAGCTCTTTGTCGTTCAACTTCCGGACGGCTTCGCGAATTGTTAGCGGGTTGGGGTTGGGATCAGCGACAGTCATCGTTGCTCGCTCCATGCAGGGTCAAAGGCTTTGGGTGATGGCCAGGGGTTCGGATGCTGACGGACAACCTCAGCTTCCGCCAACGCCTCTTCCCACGCCGCTGTCAGTTGATCGAGCCGGTCCTCCGGGATATCGATCCCCAACGATTTCGCTGTTGCGCGAACCTGGTCCCTAGTTTTGTTCATCGTGCTGCCTCGCTTGTGCTTATTGGTCAATAAGCGCCTGTTTTCGTCTCTACTTACTAACACCGCGTCAAGTATCGTCCATCCTCGGATAGATATGTCGTTAAGTCACCATATGAGGCATGTGTATACCAAATACTCCACACGACATTGCCGCATGGAGTAAAATTAGAGTAAGATATTCCCGAATCAAGATGAGCGTCAACTTCTGGTGAGAGCGGTTCCCCAACTCCTGCCGAAAGCAGGGAGGTCGGGATTCTGCTGTTCCTATTGTCGGCTTTAAAAGCCCGGGGTAGGATGACGAAAGGGCAACTTCGCACTCACCCAGGAGACGGGCATGTCTACAACGCTGATAGTGAATGGTCGCATCGTCGATGGAACCGGCAATCCCTGGTTCTATGGCGATGTTCTTCTTAACGGAGAAATCATCGACTCCATCGCCCCGCCAGGGACGATTTCCAATGATCGGGCCGAGACAGTAATCGATGCCAAAGGTCACGTGATCGCACCGGGCTTCATTGATATCCAGAGCCACTCCATCCTTCCGTTAATGCTGGATGGTCGCTCTCTCTCCAAAATCACCCAGGGCGTGACCACCGAGATCATGGGCGAGTTCTGGACTCCGGCACCGTTCGGCGGAAAGATCGAGGATCAGTGGGCAATTGCGCTTGTGCATCGCCTCAGCGAGGAAGAAAAAGCGAAGTGGCATGAAGTCTCCCGCAACTGGACGCGATTCGGCCTTTGGCTCCACGATCTTGAGCAGCACGGCGTCAGCGTGAACATCGGTTCGTTTGTCGGCGGCGGCACAATCCGCGAGTACGGGATGGGCCAGATGCAGGGTGAATCCGATGAGGATGCTCGTAACGCCATGAGAAAAGCGACGGCCGAATCCATGGAAGATGGCGCGTTCGGCGTTGCCACAGCGCTGATCTACCCACCGGGGTCCTACGCATCCACGTCCGAGCTCACTGCGGTGATGGAGGTGGTGGCGGCCTATAACGGCATTCACATTACGCATATGCGCGACGAAGGGATCAACATCCTCGAGGGGCTGGACGAAACCCTGCAAATCGCCCGGGACTCCGGTGTGATCACCGAGATCTATCACCTCAAGGCCACAGGATCACCTTCGTGGCACCTGATGCCGATCGTTATCGAACGCATCACCGAAGCACGCGCCCAGGGTATAGATATCGCTGCCGATATGTACCCGTACAACGGATCAGGCACGAGCCTGACCTCAAACGCCGGTGTCCCACATTGGGTCAGTGAGGGCGGCAAGCTGCTGGAAAACCTGGACGATCCCGCCATGCGCGAGAAGATTCTCGAGGAAATGCGAGCGACAGCTGCGGATCCGGCCAACGGAATCGCACCAGACAAGGCCACCAAGATCATACTCGCCGAGTTCGCCAAACCCGAGTTGGCCGAACGATTCAAGGGCAAGACCTTGCAGGAGGCGGCCGATGACCTCGGTATGGATTCCCATGAGGCAGCGCTCTGGCTGCTCCGAACCGATCGCACAGCGATCTTCTCCATGAGCCTGGGTATGAGTGAGGAGAACATGAAGCTCCAGTTCCAGCAGGAGTGGATCAAGTGGGGCTCCGATGCCGGTGGCGTTGATCCGGAATGGATGGAGCCTCGCGGCCTCGTTCATCCCCGCGCCTACGGCACATACCCACGAATAGTGGGACATTACGCGCGCGATCTCGGCTGGATCACGCTGGAAGATGCGGTTCGCAAGGGCACAAGCGCAGTGGCGAACCGGCTTGGGATCCGCGATCGCGGCACCCTGCGGGCAGGAATGAAGGCAGACGTGATTGTATTCAATCCGGACACCATCATCGACCATTCTCGCTATACCGACCCGCATCACCTCAGCACCGGCGTACGGGACGTATGGGTGAATGGCGAGCGGGTGCTTGCCGACTCCAAACACACCGGCGCCAAGCCCGGGCAGCAAGTACTACATCAGGGCTAGAATCAAGACAGAAATTCGCACATCGTATCGAGAGGTATTATGACATCGACTCTAATCAAGAACGGCAAAATCGTTGACGGTAGCGGGAACCCCTGGTTTTACGGCGACATCCTGCTTTCGAGCGACAAGATCGAACGCATAGCACCGCCAGGTACGATCGGCGACGACAAGGCCGCCACGGTTGTCGATGCCGAGGGCCACGTTGTAGCTCCTGGTTTCATCGACATCCAGAGCCACAGCATCATCCCGTTCCTCACCGACGGTCGCGCGATTTCGAAAATCACGCAGGGCGTCACCACCGAGATCATGGGCGAAGCGTGGTCGCCGGCGCCGTTCGGCGGCAAAATCAAAGACCCCTTCAAGCCTGGCACCAAAGCGCGCATTGGCGAAGAAGCCTATGCGGAATGGTATGCACTCGCACGTGAGTGGACCCGCTTCGGAGACTGGCTCGACGAATTTGAGAAGCGCGGCCTCTCCGTGAACTTCGGTTCGTTCGTCGGCGGCGGTACCGTACGCGAATGGGGCATGGGATGGCAGGAAGGCGACGCCACGCCTGAGGCTATCGACTCCATGAAAAAGATGATGGCGGAAAGCATGGAGGATGGGGCATTTGGTGTCGCGTCCGCACTCATCTATCCGCCGGATGTGTACATGTCCACGCACGAACTCATCGAAGTGATGAAGGTAGTGGCCGCATACAACGGCATTCACATCACCCATATGCGTTCCGAAGGTGACCAGTTAGAGGAAGGGTTCGCAGAAACGCTGAAGATCGCCGAGGAGACTGGCGTATCCAGCGAGATCTATCACCTCAAGGCAATCGGCCCGGCCAACTGGCCCAAGATGCCGAAGCTGATTGAGGATATCAATGCCGCCCGCGCACGCGGAATCGATATCACATCTGATATGTATCCATATGAGGGAGCCGGAACCGGTCTTGCTGCTTGCCTGCCACCCTGGAGCCAGGCCGATGGCAAGCGCCAGGAGAACCTTACCAATCCGGAGACACGGGCCAGGGTCATCGAGGATATCCTCAACAACGATGGCACCTGGGAAAACTTCGGCGGCATGATCGGCCCAGAAAACGTGCTGCTGGCGCAAATCGACCATCCGGATATCCAGAAGTACCAGGGCTGGTTCCTGGCGGATGCCGCCAAGGACCTCGGCATGAACTGGGCAGAAGCGGTCGTTCACCTCATTGCGACAAACGAGAACAATATCTTCTGCATGTACATGGCAATGAGCACCGAGAACCTGGAACTGCAGTCGAAGCAGCCGTGGATCACGTTCAGCACCGATGCCGGTGGAGTCGACCCCGACCACGCGCGCACGCAAGGGCTCACCCATCCCCGTGCCTACGGCACGTACACCCGTGTGCTGGGACGATTCGTGCGTGAAAACGGATGGATCACCCTGGAGGACGCTGTTCGCAAATCAAGCGCGGGCGTTGCCAGTCGACTCGGCTTGCTCGATCGTGGCCTCCTGCGTGAGGGGCTCAAAGCCGATGTGATCATATTTGACCCAGATACCGTCATTGATAACGCGACCTACACCGATCCTCATCACCTCAGCACCGGCATCCGTGATGTATGGGTAAACGGCAATCGGGTTCTCGAAAATGGCGAGCACAACGGTGCGCTGCCGGGAGAGCGAGTAAACGGACCGGGTTACAAGGCGCGGTAGCAGCGTATACTTCCTAACGATATGGAACATGACTACCGACACTTAAGCACCAAATTCGATATGGACGCCTGGCTGGACGCCACGGACGAGCTCGCGCCCGGTAATCACAGCGCGAACGACGTACCGGCGTCCCGCCCCTTCACGCACATGATCGGCCCTGGCGGCGATGTGCTGTTGCGCCAATGGCCGGAAGGAACCCCGGAAGCGGCGGTGAAGAAGCAGGCAGAGGCACTCAACGCCATGCATGAGGCCGCTGGCGACGTGATCCCGAAAATGCTCACCAAACCCGGCGAGAGCGAAACCTTCACCACCACGGTGAAGGATCGCCTCTACTCCGCCCAAACATGGTTACCTGGTCGGCCCCTTGGCAGGTACGGGGGATATGTCGCTTCCGACGGAAGGCCGATTACGCTGCCTCTGCCGGAGAGCGCACACGCCACCGATGTAATTGCGCAGGTTGCGGGCATCCTCGCCACAGCACACGGTGCCTCGGAATCGCTGGATAAATCCGGCATGGCACAAAGCTCGCTCGCGCTCGAACTCGACCGCGTACGGCGTTACTGGTTCACTGAGCGCAAGGTGCTTGGTGATAATGCCGCCGAAACGCGAGATATTCGCCGTTGGCTTCGGTGCGGAAATCGTGTAATCCCAACCGCAAGCGACCTCATACGAAACGAGTTGAATTCGTTCCGCGATACCAGCGTGGTGCTTCACAAGGACCTTTGGCCGGAGAACATCCTTATCGAAGGGCAGGAAGGTAACCGGGTCGTTACTGGCATCGTTGGATGGCGCCATATGGCCGCCGGTTCGCCGGTGATGGATCTTGCCCAACTCAGTGTAAACATGCAGGGTTGGAGCGCGGCGCTAACTGAAGCGATTATTGATACCTACACCGAACATCGCCAGCTACGGCCAGACGAGCGTCGACTGGTCCCGGCCGTTGCGGGACTCATCATGGTGGAAACCGTTGGTCGCATGCTCACCTGGAGCTACCTGGATGAGGAGATGATCGACCACGAGGCTACATCCGTACTGCGGAGTGGCATGAAAACGATGCTCGACTCGCTCGAACGAGTAACGCACATCCTCGCGCCAGATATCGACCAAACCGAGAGAATCAATCGCCAGCGACGCGGTGGTCCGCCGGATGATCGCAAGGGTCGTAACCAGCGCGGCGGGCGTGGAGAAGGTCCTCGCGGTGGGCGCCAGCGGAACGATCGCTAAAAGAAGACGGCAAGCGTCGAATTCACCAGCGAGAACAGCAGCAACAGCAACAGTCCGCCCAGTGTGATAAAGCCGAACGTGACAACCACACTACGCGATGCCGCGCGATCGGCCGTGCGCATTTCTTCCCGCTCGCGGGTGGTCATGGGCCGGCGCGGTGCGTCGGCTGGTAATGGCCCCCTGCCGTCGAGGTTCCAGCCACTTGAACCGGCGACATACCGTTCCATGATTTGCGACTGCATCGCTTCGACTCGCAAGGATTTATCGTAATCCTCGCGCTTTTTGGGATCGCTCAATACGCTGTATGCGTGATTCAGCTCCTTGGCGTAGTTCTCCGCCAGGGTTTTGTCCGTACCGCGAAATTTGTCCGGATGCCACTTGCGCATCTGCTTGTGGTAACCAGCTGTAATGTCCTTGCGAGAGGCCGAGAATGGCACATCCAGCAACTTGTAATGATTTTGTTGCATTGTGCTCCTCTCTCGCTACAAATACCTTCTTCGTCACTGCAAATTTTAGCGCGTACCTGCAACATGATGCCGGGTTTTACGGTTGTGCAGCGGATCACACGCGCTGCAAGTATCATATGCGTACGGAGTGAACCGATTGCACCATAGCAAAACGGGCGCCGCCTCGCTGAATTTGCCTGGAGGAATTGCCATGACCATTCATATCGTTACCGTTCCCTATCGTTATGATGACTACATGGATGGGCTTGGCCGCGGCCCGGTTGCATTGCTGGAATCCGGGCTCGTTGAACGGCTCCAGGCTGCTGGTATTGCGCCTACCGAGCCACGAGAAAGCCGATTGCCGGATGAAGAGCGCGTGGATGGACCGATCGCCGCGAACATCGGGGCGCTCGGACGTCACACGGCTGCACACGTGCGCGACGCCATGACGGACGGCAACCCGGTTCTCGTACTGGCTGGCGACGATACTGCGACAATCGGCGTGGTGAGTGGCGTACAACAGGCCTGTGGCGACAAGCGGCTCGGGTTGGTGTGGATAGACGCCCATGCCGATTTCAACACGCCGGAGATCAGCTTTAGCGGCATTCTGGCCGGTATGCCTGTCGCTATCCTGGCCGGGCTCGCCGGACCCATCTGGCGCGAAGCGGCCAATCTCAAATACACCTTGCCAACAGACCAGATTCTCACAGCCGGAATCCGCGCCACGGACGAGAATGAGAGAAACCTGCTGGAAAGCACCAACATCCGCATGGTCGAATCCAGCCACGCAGACTGGACCGAGCGCTATGAAAAAGCGCTGGACAAGTTGTCCAGTCACGTAGACGTTATGGTGGTAAATGTTGACCTGGACATTCTGGATCCTCAATACGTGCCGAGCGCATCCACCCCGGAAGCAAATGGCCTCACGGTTGACCAGGTCGCATGGATGGTGAATCAGGCTACGCGCCGGGGCAAAACGGCAGTGGTATGCGTCACAAGCCTCAACCCACGGGCAGGCGCCCTGGGAGAGGTATCCGTGAAATCCACGTTGCAACTGCTGGAACACGCATTGGTCAACTGGAAGTTCGAAGAAGAGAAAGCACTCGATGGCTGAACGACTGAGCACGCTGGCAGAAATCGCTTTTGAGGACCTGATCGCAAACGATCAGGTTCAACTCATCGAGGAAGGAGACGACCTCCACATTGCTGGAGACGACTGGACGCTGGTGCTTGAGGGTGAGCCGCTGGCAAGTGCCCTCATCGCACTGGAGGACGAGGATGGTTCGCCCGCGGAGGTGCTGCGCGAGACTATCAGCGACGCCGCCTTTGCGTCCATGCGAGAGCTCGATGAGAGGCTCGATGGCGAGATCGTCGCCACACTGATGGAATCGCCTGACCTCCTGGCGCAAACACTCTCCGAGATGCTTGCAACCTAGCCTTCGCGCGCGGCTCTCCAATCGGATGCGAGAAGCTGATACACAATGGTGTCGGCAAACTGGCCCATTCCGGCAGGAATATCGGCCGTGAGCACGCCTGCACGGGTGTATCCACTCTTCTCGACGGATCGCTGGCTTCGCTCGTTGCGCGAATCGATCGTGCAGCGCACGCTATGCAGGCCCATAACCTCGAAGGCGAAATCCAGGATGAGATCCTTGACCTCCTGGCCAATGCCCTGGCCACGGTCATCAGGTGAGAGCAGGCCCATACCGGTCTCCGCTACACGGTGACGCAAATCGATATTGCGGATGCTCGCGGTGCCTATCGCTTCCTGCTGATCGGTGCGGCACACGGCCCACACCAGCTCGGTTTCGTCCAGTGACTGCACCCAATTACGAAAAGCGGTCTCGCTTACCGGAGGGTTTGGCGTTGGCCAATCCTCATCGACATCCTGGGTGGATTCCGCAATTACGAGCGCATCGCGCAACTCGATCGGCCGCAGCCAGATTCGCTCTCCGAACATCTCGGGTTGAGCCATTCCGTTATCCGTCATTGCGGGCCTCCCATGCCGGATTCACAGCCTCGTATGTAATGAAATCTCGCAGTGATTCCTCACCATCTCGCCACCATTCGCGCAGTCGTAACGCTTCGCGATATCCGATCTGCCCGTGAATTTGGGCGAGTGGATCCTGCCCGGAAACCATGTCGGTACGCAGCACGGCGAGGTTAAGCCGCTCGAACGCATGCTCTTTCGCCAGCAGGAAACCGGCGATTTGGGTCATGGCGGTGCTTGGGCGAAATCCATAGCGGAGAATTCCAACAGCATCGCTACGACGTTCGATTGTGAATCCGGCAAGGGCGCGGCCCGATTCAGTTTCCTCCATCACCAGGCGCGTATTCGGGTTCTTGCCCCATGCGATATTCTCCACATCCTTGAGCCAGCGGCGGCGATCAGCTACCGTGGGGCCATACGCTCCGCATTCGGGGAAGATCTGTGGCAACGCCTCCAGATCGAGGTCCCGAATCGCGCGCAAGGCATAGGGCGTGGTGAGTAATTCTGACGGAAACGAATTCATATATTCTTCAGGTTCATTTCAGTGTACATTCAGGCTGCTTACCTATGATGAGTGTAGTTGGAAATGGTCACTCGGACTTTCAACGTAACACAGAACATTTCTAACGTCTCTCCTCCCCACCCCATGCGTAAGCGGCGGTCATCAATCAGGATGGCACGCCGCTTATGTGTATCCGAGAGATTTCCCCGGGAAGCGAGCACCGATGTGGATTATGATACGAGCACTTATTCGGTACATTCGAGGTACCAAGAGCACCATGGGTATAGTACAGAACGAAACAGCCGAACGCACCCGCACCATCCTCATTGTGGAGGACGAGCCCGCGATTTCGGGCTTTGTGCGCAGGGGACTCATCTTCGAGGGATTTGAGGTCGACGTCGCCGATAACGGATCGGACGCGCTCTCCATGATCCGCGACAATCCGCCCGACCTGCTGGTGCTCGACCTGATGTTACCGGGTATCGATGGCTTTCAGATCACCGAGCGCATTCGCGCCGCCGAAGAGGCCGAGGGCACTCCACGTCTCCCAATCCTGATGCTCACAGCTCGCGACGATGTGTCCGACCGTGTTGCTGGACTCGATGCTGGCGCAGACGACTACCTGGTGAAACCGTTCGATTTCGATGAGCTCCTGGCCCGGGTGCGGGCGCTCCTGCGCCGAGCAACACCGACGGAATCCAGCAGTCCGGAAATCCTGACGTTCGAGAACATTACACTCAATCTGACCAGTCACACTGTTTCGCGAGATGACGAGCCGATAGAGCTCACTCCGCGCGAGTTCGATTTGCTCGCGATTCTCATGCGGCATCCCAATCAGGTCCTCACGCGCCAGACATTGATGCAGCGCGTGTGGGGCGAAGACTTCTTCGGAGAATCCAATGTCCTTGAAGTGGTGATCGGAAACCTCCGACGTGCGCTGGAGGCGAACGATCAACCACGAGTCGTACAAACGGTTCGGGGTATTGGTTACGTGCTGCGAATCCGGTGAGTTCGAACCAGAAGGCCACCGTTACGAGCAGGGAGTTGCCGGATGAGCGCTCGCAAAACGTGCTGCGCCGCAAGGTTCCCTTTCTCTTCAGCGTCCGCTTTGGAATCACCGCCTGGTATGCAGGTGTGCTCATCATTACGCTTGCCATGCTCGGGATCGGATTGCGCGTTTTGCTGATCCGATCGCTGGATCAGGATGCCGAACAACGCCTCAGTGATGCCGCCTTTGATGTGCGCGCGGAAATTCGCGAAGAACCGGTGCCCGACCGCAACGAGCTTTATCAACTAACCAGTCAGCCATCGCTCGATACCGAAGCGATGGTGCTCTCCGGCGTCTCTGTAACTGTTTACGATTTCACAGATGACAGTATCGTGTACAACGCTGGTCCGCTCAGCAATCTATGGCCACGGGAAGCGGATATCGAGGAGTTCAGCACCGAGCGCGAACCCACAATGAACACCTACACCGTCGATGGCTACTCGATTCGCGGGTACACCTACCCGATCGTCAGTACACACATAACCGACCCTCGCACTGGCGTGCCAATGATTATCGGGGTCATTTTCACCAGCGAATCTCTCTCCGGCACAACTCATATGCTCAGCCAGTTGAGCCAGGCGTTATTGTTGTTTGGCGTTATCGGTGGTGCTACGGCAAGCATCGGTGGCTGGAGCCTGGCCGGCAAGGCACTGGCTCCGGTGAACAGATTCATGTCCAGTGCCGATGCGATCGCCAAGGATCGCACAGTCACCTCTTTGAGCCGGAGACTTGATGTTCCGCCCACCGGCGACGAGATCGCCGAACTCGGTAACACGTTCAACGACATGCTTGATCGCATTGAGCAGGCGTTTGTTACGCAGCAACGTTTCGTGGCAGACGCATCGCACGAACTACGCACTCCCCTCACCTCGATTAAAGGGAATGTGGATGTGATTCGGAAGCTGTTGAAATCCGGCCGCGATTACAGCGTCGAGGATCTGGATGAGGCGCTGGCTGACGTGGGACGCGAGAGCGAGCGGATGAGTCGGCTGGTGACGGACCTGCTGAGCCTCGCTCGCAGCGATAGCGACCCGATCCGGCTCGATGCCGAGGCAGAGGTCGTCTCGCTAGACCTGCTCGCACAAGAGGCGATCCGCACCGCTGAAGTGCTGGTGGACGGCCAGAAGCTGATTCTGAACTCAAACGAGGAAGTGCTCATCCATGGCGATGGCGATACGTTGGTGCAGGTGATGTTGATTCTACTGGATAACGCCCTGCGCTATACCCCGGCTGGAGGTACGGTAGCGTTGAGCATTCGTGAGGATATTGATCCAATCGACAACGTACGTTGCGCCAGGATCGATGTGGATGATACCGGCGCCGGCATCGATTCCGAACATCTGCCGCATCTGTTCGAACGCTTTTATCGTGCAGAGGACCACCGCGCCCGCACGATGGGCGGTACGGGGCTGGGTCTCTCGATTGCGCTGAGCATTGTTCGCGCCCACCGCGGCTGGATCGACGTGGCATCCACACCGGGCGAAGGAACCAATTTCACCGTCTGGTTGCCGCAGCGGGACGAATAACACCGTCGAACAAATAAATCGCAGGAGCGGATGGGGGTAGCACCGCATTTTATATGCGGTGACCCGGCCGCCCCTCCGTGACGATCCTTCGGATCGTTGCCCGGGAATAAATCCCGGGCCTACCTTCCTGTGTCCCAGGATCGCCCCCGGTCCATGGGTTCCTGCCCGGTGGTTACTTCTTGATGCCCGGTACTGCCAGTTCGGCCGGATCAAGCAATCGATCCAGTTCCTCTGGCGAGAGGTCGGTCATCTCGGCGGCCACGTCCTTCACCGATCGACCCTCGGCATACGCTGTCTTGGCGACCTTGGCACCGGTTTCATACCCGATGATGGAGTTCAGCGCGGTCACAAGGATCGGATTCTTGTCGACCAGGCCGGCCATATGGTCGTGCTTGATCGTGAAACCGGCAATTGTCTTGTCGGCGAGCACGTTGCTGATATTCGCCAGGATCTCGATGCTCTCGAGCAGGTTGTGCGCCAGAATCGGCAGCATAACGTTCAGCTCGAAGTTGCCGTGCTGGGCGCAGACGGTAATTGTGGCGTCATTTCCAATCACCTGGGCCGCAACCATCATCGTCGCTTCGGGGATGACCGGGTTGATCTTGCCCGGCATGATGCTGGAGCCGGGCTGCAGTGCCTCGAGCTCGATCTCACCGAGGCCACCGATCGGCCCACTGTTCATGTGGCGGAGGTCATTCGCGATCTTGATGTATTCACCCGCCACGGACTTGAGCGCGCTGCTCACACCAGCAGAGATACCCTGCGAGGCCTGCGCCTCGAAGTGATCGTCCGTTTCAACAAATGGATGGCCTGTCTTCTCGGAAAGCCAGGCTGCTACCCGTGCGCCGAATTCCTCATGGGCGTTAAGGCCAGAGCCAACGGCAGTTCCGCCGATGGCGAGGCGCGCGAGCTGCGGCATCATCGCTTCGATGCGTTCCCGGCCGAGGCGGATCTGCGTCGCCCAGGCATTGATCGTGTCCGTCATCCGCACCGGGGTCGCATCCATTAAGTGGGTGCGTCCCGTCTTTACCACACCTTCGGCTTCTTTCGCCTTGGCATGGATGGTTTCTTCCAGGTGCTTCATGGCCGGAATCAGCTTGTCGGCGATCTGAATATAGGCCGCCACGCTGATAGTCGTCGGGATTACGTCGTTTGAGCTCTGGCCCATATTGACGTGATCGTTGGGGTGGATCTTCTCGGCATCTGGTTCCAGTTGTGCTGCGCGACTACTGATCACCTCGTTGGCATTCATATTCGTGGAGGTGCCGGATCCGGTCTGGAAGATATCGATGGGGAACTCATCATCAAACTCGCCATTGGCCACGTCTTCGGCAGCTCGCGAGATCAGGTCGGCCATCGATGCATCAAGCAGTCCCAGATCCTTGTTCGCTTGCGCGGTCGCAGATTTCAGCAGTCCGAGCGCATGCAAAAAGGTCCGACCAAACCGGAGGTCGCTGATTGGGAAGTTCTCGACTGCGCGTGCGGTGGTGGCTCCGTACATCGCGTTTTCAGGAACTCTCATCTCTCCCATTGAATCGCGAACCACACGCGTTGCACCCTGTGTATCTGTCACGTTTGCCTCCCGTCTACGTTATCTGACGCGAATTCTTCAATGAATTCTTCGGGCGCCAGCACGTAATTTTTACTACCTCCATTGTACCTGTACTCACTGATTATTAGCCGTGGCCATGGCCTGATATGCTTATGACAACACAAAAAAAACGGGCTGCCGGGAGGAGGACGTCATGCGGGTATCGATCATGGTCGCCGGAGCATCGGGACTCAACTGGCCCCGATGGAAACGACTGGTGCAGGCAGTGGAATCTTTCGGCTTCGACGGGATTCACAGATCTGACCATTTTCTCGACCACTGGACAGACACGCCTTCCGATGCACTGGAGGCCTACGTCTCCCTGGCCTGGGCAGCCGACAACTCAAAGCGCATTGAGCTTGGCGTGCTTGTGTCCCCGCTCTCGTTCCGCGATCCCCGCATTTTGGCGTGGCAGGCAACGGCAATAAATGATCTCGCCGACGGTCGATTTCGACTGGGTCTCGGAGTTGGCTGGCAGCCCAACGAGCACGAGACATTCGGATTTGACCTCGGATCGATAAGGGAACGGTGCGATCGTTACGAAGAAGGCGTGCAAGTAGTGAGAGAGCTGATGCACTCGAAAGAGCCGGTAACCCTTCAGGGTGAGCGGTTCCCGCTGAAGAACGCCCTGCTACGTCCGCACGCTCCTGCTGCGATTGTAATTGGCGGGAACGGGATGAAGCGCACATTACCGCTGGCCGCAAAGTATGCCGACGAGTGGAACTGCATGATGCTCTCGGATGACGGCTTTCGGGAGCGCAACACGATGCTCAATGATCTGCTGGATACGGAAGGGCGTGACCGCCGCAGCGTACGTCGTTCGCTTATGTGCCGGTGCGTGCTCCACACTAACCGGTCAGACACCTCGCTGGGCCCCGGACAGGACAAGTACGATGAGTTCATTCGCCAAGGGGCTGTAGCCGGCGATCCTGCCCAAATAGTGGAAATCCTCGGCCGAAAGGAAGAGGCCGGTGTTGAGTCCATCATGCTCCAGTGGATGGACCAGGATGACATCGCAGGGCTGGAGACGATTGCGAAAGACGTGCTCCCCACCGTACAGGGCAAACGACAAGCAACGGAGCCAGCAAATTGATCGAGGCATGAGAACTGCAGTTTCTGGGGTACGATGGTGATGAATCACATCCGGCAACTCACCGGCAGGAGGAACAAATGCGCGTATCAATTATGATCGAAGGTGCATGGGGCCTGAACTGGCCTCGCTGGAAGCGGTTGGTGCAGGCCGCAGAGGAATATGGTTTTGATGGCCTGTATCGTTCCGACCATTTTCTCGACGGCGCGGAAGGCAGCTTCCAGGATGCGCTGGAAGCCTATACCTCGCTGACGTGGGCGGCAGATCACACCGAGCGGATTGAACTCGGGACCCTCGTTTCACCCATCTCATTCCGCGATCCCCGCATTTTGGCGTGGCAGGCAACGGCAGTTAATGACCTGGCAAAAGGCCGACTGCGCCTTGGCCTCGGCGCCGGCTGGCAGGAGCTGGAGCATGATGCATTCGGATTCGATCTCGGATCGATGGATGAACGTTTTGCCCGTCTGGAAGAAGCCTGCAAGGTTGTATTAGGCCTCACCCGATCGGATGAACCGATTTCCCTCGACGGCAAGCGCTATCCACTCAACAATGCGCAGCTCAAACCACGCTTCCCCGATGACCATTCTCCCGCCATCGTCATTGGCGGTAAGGGGCCAAAGCGCACGCTCCCCCTGGTTGCGAAATACGCAGATGAATGGAACGGTCTCGGTATGGATAACGAAACGTACCGCGAACGAAACAACCTGCTCACCGAGATGCTGCAAGAACAGGGCAGAGATCCGAAGTCAGTTCGACGCTCACTTATGACCCGCGGCATTGTGGCGAAGGATCAGGCAACACTGGATGCCGATCCAGATGCCGGTCGATTCGAGGAGATGAAGTCGCGTGGTGCCGTTATCGGCACACCGGGCGAGATGGTAGAGATTCTCAAAGCCAAGGAGGAGGCTGGCATCGAATCCATCATGCTGCAGTGGATGGACCAGGACGATATCGCCGGCCTGGAGCTCATTGCACGAGAAGTCCTCCCTCACGTACAGGGATAGGACGCCACGGCTCGCTAACTAGATGCTCGGCGGCTCGATATCGACAGGCTCGTTGAATCCGGAGAGTTCAATCCGCTTTTCCACGTCCGGTGATTCGTTGGCGAAAATCGGCCCGTACAGCTCGGCCTGGTGGATGAGGCTGTTTTCATCGATCCAAAACGCGACATCCACCGGGCCGGTGGCGAGGAACTGCTCCAGTTCCTGCAAATCCTGCTCAGCCACATCGGTAATTGAGTCGGACAGATTAATGTAGCCTTCCACCAGCGTGACGCCGTCACGCTCGTTCGTGACCCTGGCGTCCTGTATCAGGTTGAGAGCGGCCAGCAGCAGCCAGTCCGGATTGATCATCGTTGCGATTTCCGGCGCGGAGCCCATGTTCTCCCACGCGCCACCGCTTAGCGGATTCTGCACGTATACATCGCCATCCACCACCACGGCGCTTGCGATCATGGTCTGTGTGAACGCGGACACGGTAAGCGTGGCGGAAACGTCCATTGGTCGCTCAACTGCGCCTTCCACCGAAATGAGTTCAACTCCCGGGAAGATTGTGCTGCTGCCGTTGATGGTTTCCATCGAGAACGTAAACGTATCCAGTTCCAAAACCTCGGAACCTGCAGAGCGGAGCACCTCCAGGGCGTCTGCGTCACCCTCAGCCTGACTGACTGGCGTCTCCTGATGCGCCAAAACGGGTACGACGCTCGCAAAGGCAGAGAACGCAATCGCTGATGAGATCAGTGATCGCCTCGTGATTCGTGGACGCGAACTCGCCCGAATGTCGCTTTCATATTCCATATCTGGTCCTTTCGCGCCTGCGGTTGGCAGACCGGGTATCCTAGGCAGTGGTGGGTGCCGGCTCTGTTCTTACTTCAACTGTAGCCATTACACCTGAAAAGACACTGAAGCTAGCAGGAAGATTTTGTGAGCATAGAGTACACCTCATCGAACGTTCGAGTAGCGTCTGTTCAGGATATGCCGATTCTGGCGGCAGCGATTGGTGAGTCTCCGGAAACGGTGATCAGCCATCACTTGCTGACCTCCCGCATTTGCGATGCGTGGTACGTGGGAGATGTGCGCCAACCTCGTGCTGTTGTTATTCAGGGGCATGAGTTCCGGAATGAGCCGATCATTCACGGGCAACACGCCGAGGATGTCGCGCGCATCATTCCATACGTGCACGACTGGGAAACCTTCTCGACACCACTCCACCTCGTGAGTGAGCTCGAACGCGTGGTAACGCACGCGCGGGATACAACCTCCTTGCGAACCATTACCGACGTCTACCACGTGTTGGATACCCCGATTTCCGGCAATTTCGAGCACAAAGATGTGAGACTCCTCACCGATGAAGACCTCGCGCTGACGATTACCATCGACGAATTGCAGCAGAACTCTGCCTACAAGCCGATTATTGCCGCAGCAGTTATCGAGGGCGAGCTTGTGAGTGTGGCGCACACGTTTGCCTGGAGTCCGCTCTACGTCGATCTCGGCGTTACCACGCATGAGCAGTTTCGTGGGCAGGGCATGGCCACGGCTGCAGCAGCGATTGTGGCGGCTGAAGTGCAGAAACGCGGCAAGGTGCCGGTGTGGAGCACAGGTCTCGATAATTTGCCAAGTATGCAGGTGGCACAGAAGCTCGGGTTCCGGGAAACCAGCCGCCGACTCTACCTCATTCCGGTTGAGGAGCAATCCGTTCCACTTTCGCACTAGACCCGTTACAATCTGGTACGGAGATGCATAATGGAGCACACCGACGTAGGCACCACATCCGAGAAATACACCTATATCGACCTGGACAAACCAACTCCCTGGTGGGGTACGTTGGTCGGTTTAATTGCCGCGATCATCATCGCTTCTGTGCTCATTGCCCCGTGGATAATCACCTTCAACGATGGCCAGTCCAATACAGTTGCCAGCGGCACGCTGCAGAACACCGGCTCCGTGTGCCGGCCGAATGCAAGCGGCCTTCCCGGCGTATTCGACCCAACCGTGGCGAGCTGGAGCCGATTCTGCGAATGGTTCATCGCGCCGGAACTTGAACCCCAGGGCGAACCCTAGGCAGCAGGATCCTGCTTATTTCACGACTTCCACGAAACCTTCGCCCGGAACGTAATCGGGACTCTGGTGGCGGAAGTAGGTGTTATAGACATCCGCATATTTGCCTCGTGCGGCGAGCAGCGATTGATGCGTCCCCTCTTCCACAACCTCACCGTGATCCAGCACGATGATGCGATCGGCGTGCTCGATCGTGCTCAGGCGGTGCGCAATCACGATGCTCGTGCGGTCCTTCAGCACAATATCCAGGCCCTCCTGTATTTGCGCTTCGGTGAGTGGATCGACGCTGGCGGTGGCCTCATCCAGAATCACGATTGCCGGCTCCTGGATCAGCACACGAGCCAGGGCCACAAGTTGTCGTTGTCCCATCGAAAGGGCACGGCCATACTCGCCGACATCTGTTTGCAAGCCGTCCTGAAGTGAGTCCACCCAATCGCCGCCGGCCACCAGGCGCGCTGTGGTCTCGACTTCTTCATCGGTTGCCTCGGGGCGCGGGTAACGGATATTATCGGCCACCGTGCCACTGAACAGGAAAGGTGACTGCGGCACGATACCGAGCTGGCTGCGGTACTTCGGCAGGTCAAAACTGCGGATATCGTTGCCATCGATCAACAGGTCCCCACCCTGGTACTCATAGAAGCGCGTAATCAGCTTGCTAATTGTGCTCTTGCCCGCGCCGGTATGGCCGACGATCGCCAACGTCTGGCCGGCTGGGATAGTGAGGTTGAACTCGTGCAGCACGCTTGTACCATCTTCGTAGGAAAACGAGAGATTCCGGAACTCGATGTCACCACGAAGCTTGCCCGGATCATTCTCGGCAACCTGCACCACTTCAGGCTCAGTATCGATGAGCGCAAATACCCGTTCACTCGCGCTGAGCCCCTGCTGGAACTGACTCCAGAACGACGCTATCGACGTGAGTGGTCCCCAGAAGATTCCTACACTCTGCATGAAGAGAAACCAGTCCCCGGCGGAGATGTTCCCGTCGACGACACCTAATCCACCGAGATAAACCAGTAGCACGGTGCCAAGGCCGACAAACAGGAACATGACCGGGAAGATACCGCTGAAGACGATTCCCTGCTTCAGGCCGACCCGATACGCCTGGTCCAACACCGGCTGGAACTCGGAGTACAGCGTGCGCTCCTGCCGAAACGCCTTGGCGATAGCGATACCGTTCATTGCCTCCTGCACGCTGCTATTTACACGGGCAGTGCTTCGCTGATTGTTACGCGTAGTTTCACGGGCAATTTTGCGAAACATGAGCGCGATAACAACAACCACCGGCGCAATCGTCAGGGCGATGCTCGCCAACAACACACTCCGGGAGAAGAGGATACCGATGATGATAATCACCAGCAGGATTTGACTGATCAGGCTTAGGGTGAGCGTGACGACGTTGGCGAACTCATCGGAATCCGACGTCACGCGGCTGACGATCTTGCCGGATGAATACTTGTCGAAGAACGAAAGATCGCGCTTTACTATGGCTGCGAATCCATCCTGACGAAGCCGAAGTACAACGTTGCCAACCACTTTCGCGCTCTGCCAGGAACGAAAGAAGTTGAAGACCCACGCGGCAACACCGGTTCCGAAGATCATGGCAAACCAGATCCACTGGGTGCGAGTATCGAATGTGCCGGCCGTTATGCGATCGAGACCCCATGCTGCCACAACCGGGGTGAGCAACATGGCAACTGAGTTGAGCACGATCATTATGGACGTGATGATCATGCGATTACGCTCTGGACCGAAGTACGTCAGGATTCGCGAGACAAGCTCGCGGTCGCCATATTGGCGGTCGTAATCCTCGGCATCCAGGCCGTCCATGATGAATCCCATGATCAGACCTCCACGTCGTCGTAATGCGAGAAGATTCGTCGATACAGCGAAGAACTCTGCAGCAGTTCGTCGTGCGAGCCAAACGCCGAAACAGTGCCGCCCTTGAGAAGCAACACCTTGTCTGCCCAGCGAATTTGACTCAGCCGATGCGTGATGAGCAGCGTGGTGCGGCCTTCCAGCAAGCGTTGCATGGCGCGCTGGATCTCATCCTCTGTAGCGCTGTCGATAGCGCTGGTGGAATCATCCAGAATCAACATGCGAGGCTGGTTCAGCAGGGCCCGTGCGATGGCAAGACGCTGCCGTTGGCCCCCGCTCAAGGTGAGGCCACGCTCGCCGATAACGGTGTCGTATCCCTCATCAGTTTCGACGATGAACTCGTGCGCCTGTGCATCGCGAGCAGCCTGCACGACATCCTCACGGCTCGCGTCCTGACCGGCGCTGAATGCGATGTTCTCGGCAATGGAGCGGCTAAAGAGGGTGACATCTTGCTCGATGACGGAGATCTGCGATCGGAGAGAATCGAGATTCCATTCGCGCACATCATATCCGTCGATCAGAATGCGGCCGGAATGCACATCGAAAATCCGATTGACCAGCTTGCTGAGCGTGCTTTTACCGGAACCGGTTTCACCGACAATGGCGACGGTCTCGCCAGGTTTGGCGCGGAAGCTGACGTTCCGGAGCACCGGCTCGCCTTCGTATCCAAACGTCACATTGTCGAAGACGATATCGCCTTGCAGTTCTCCGACGTGTCCGCCGGTGTTCTGGTCCAGTTCGGTCTTCTCATTGATCAGGCCAAGCACGCGGCGCGCTCCTGCCATTCCGATTTGCACCATGCTGAAGGAGAACGTTGAAATCTCTACCGGAAATCCAAACTGCTGCCACAGAACGGAGTACGCAACCAGCTCGCCAATCGTGATCTCGCCCCGCTGTTGCAGGAACACACCGTGGAGCAATGCCACTGCCATGCATATCGCGAATATCAGCGTCGGCACGTACCAGGCCTGAACGAGCCCTTGCTTCACCGCCCAGTCTCGATACTTGCGGGCATTGCGGCTGAACTTTTTGAACTCCGGCATTTCCTGACCGGTGCCCTTGATCACCTCCACCCCGCGAACGCTCTCGTTCAGGTTGGCATTCACATCGCCAAAGCTGGCACGCATCTGGTCGGACACCGGACTCAACCGCCGCATGTAATCCCAAATCGCGATGAAGAAGAGCAAAGCGAAGACGGTGGGCATGAGCAGGAGTTCGATGTGAATGGCGCCCATGAACCAGAACGGCACGACGAGGGCGATCATGGAACTCAGAATGAGATCTGCGCCCGGTGAAATCATCAGGTTCAACTGGCGCACATCGTTGGTCGCGCGAGCCATGATGTCGCCAACTTTCTGGCGGTTGTGAAAGGTCTGGCTCTTGCCGAGCAGACTGATGAAGAGTTCCTCCCGCGTGTTTCGCTGCAGGCTGTTGGCCAGAACCTCAATACCGACGCGCGCCACGAAATCGACGACCCCACGCGCGAGCACGATGATGAGCAACAGGAGCCCGATTTGCTGCAACCGCGTGAGCCTGTCGGCGTCGTTCTCAATCACCGCATCAAACGCCTGGCCGGTATAGCCGGGGATCATTGCATTGAACAGTTCTGTGAGGAACGCCGTAACCAAAAAGAGCAGCACCCACCCCTTGAGACGAGCAAGGTGGCTGATAATCCACTTAAACGGCGTCTGCCGGTTATAGATAGCTGCTTCTTCAACAGCGAATTCGGAGCCCGTTGCAGGCACCGGTAAGGTATTGGTTGCCACGTTGCACTCCGATATCGCGTGGGGAGGGTTCGGACGCTGTTAAATCGGTGCTTATGATACGGCAATTCGACCAATTACTCTAGCCATCTTCGGCGCGATATCTCCCGCTTTTCCCAACGCACCGGTTCGCTAAATCATCGACATGATAGCGACTTGCGGGCTCCGGATCGCGATTTCTACAGTCCTGAGGTTGGTACTTCTCCGTGACGAATCTAATACCCAAGTCACAGGTAAGCGTCATTGATTAAGTGCTACGCAAGGTGAATATGCCAAGATGATACGTACACAGCGACCGTCAAAATAATGCGAACGTACGATGCCCTTTTTAGAGGAACAAATATGGTAACCTTGTGGTGGCTTGGAGAAGGCTGCCAAGAGGCCTGACAGGCGAGTACAGACACTCTTGACAAGGTGTCATCGTTCTGGCAGGATTGCGGCAGCGCACATCCCACGATGTGCCCACAAGGCTGAGGATAGGCATGGTATCTTCCGGCCGACCACCGGGGGCAGAACCCCGGGGTTACGAGTTTTGCGGACACACAATCGCTGGCTGGGCGACGTCTGTAGAACCATTCATGTGGAGGGGACACCACAATGACCGAGAACGAACGTCGTGCCCAGGATACGCTCGACAAGAATGATCTTATTCGCCGAGGACTCCTTTGCGGAGGCATGATCGCTTCATTCTTCACCGCTCTCCTGGTATTCACGCCGTAAGAGCATCGGTTCTGCGAGGTAGTTAATACCTCGACATACACGAAACTCCCACCCGTTACCGTATTGGTAACGGGTGTTTTTGTTGCCGACGGTATACTTCCGCAAACCCGCAAACGTTTCCTGTGAAAGGCACCGCCGCATGCGCCCAGACGACTATCGCGTACCCGAAGGCATCAACGTTGATCTTGCCGGGTGGGATCCCGACGACACCGCAGATGTGCCGGACAAGGCCACCGGCAAAGAGATCCTGAAGCAAAACCGCAAGGAAATCATTCGCCTGCAGGAGCGGCTTTACGCCGAGCGTCGCCAGAGCTTGCTTGTGGTGTTCCAGGCTACCGATACTGGCGGCAAGGATGGTTGTATCAAGAAGGTCTTCCGCGGCATAAACCCCAGCGGGATTCGCGTTCACAGTTTCGGCGTTCCAACGGAAGAGGAGTTGGACCACGATTTCCTCTGGCGCATCCATCATCACACCCCGCCAACGGGATTCATCAGCGTGTTTAACCGCAGTCACTACGAGGATGTCCTCGTGGCGAGGGTCAAGGACCTGGTGCCCAGGTCGGTGTGGAGCAAGCGCTACCGGCAGATCAACAGCTTCGAGGAAACTCTGGCGGAGCATGGCACGCGCATCCTCAAGTTCTACTTACACATCAGCAAGGATGAACAGAAGGAGCGCCTGGAGAAGCGGCTTGAGAATCCGGACAAGCATTGGAAATTCTCCAAAGCTGATCTCGCCGAGCGAAAATATTGGGACGATTACCAGAACGCGTTTAAAGCAATGCTGAGTAAAACCAGCACTGGCATCGCTCCGTGGTACCTGGTGCCCGCGAACAAGAAGTGGTTCCGGAATGTGGTGGTGAGTAGCGCGATTCGCAAAGCGCTTGAGGAGATGGATCCGCAGTTCCCCGAGCCCGAAAAAGGCCTGGACGAAATTACGATTCCGGATTAATACGCACAGCGAGAAGCCCTTGACTCGAGAGTGAGGTCAACGGCTTCTTTCCGTGAGATCTTACAACCAGTCCCGATGTTAAGGGATGGATATCGTGTCCGGTAATGGCACCTCAAGTACCAGGGTGGTAGCCTCGGATTGCGGATCAACGGTTTCGATAGAAAGCGTAAAGCTCCACTCACCGCTGCTGAATCCATCTGCGGGAATATATCGCTGACTGATTTCAGTTTCGCCGCTGCCGATATTCATGCTGCTACCGAGCATAAACGCTTCCACCAGTTCGTCATCATGATGCACGTGCAGCACGATGTTTGCGTTACTGAGTGCCTCACCGCTGTTGGCAATACCAAGATCGATTTCCGCATAGACTGGATCGTCGGCATCCGGCATTGGCGCAATGCTGGACTGTGCGACCTGAACTGGCGCCTCCTCCGGAATCTCCCCGGAGAAGAGAATTGGCTGCGAGTCTATACTCGCCTCGATACCGCTGCTTTCATCTGTCAGGCGCAGCTGCAGCTCGTATTCCTGGCCGGCCAGAGAGTCATCCAACGGAACAGCCAGCACCGTATCGTAGCCTGCATAGACTGATCCCATGCTGACGTCCGTGCTGAACACCTCTCGTCCATCCATATCCGTTAGTGTGATAGTACCGGCTGGCTGCACCAGTACATCACCATCGTTCGAAACTGGCACTTCCAGGCGACTGCCACCGGTGGTGGAGACAATCTCAGGTTCACCAAGTTCATATGAAGAGGTCGTTTCACCTTCGACAATGATGAATACAGCCACGGCCTTTCGGATCACCTGATCGAACATCTCGCTGCCTTCGATCTCGATCGGTTCGGCAGTTTGCAGGGAGATACCGGCGATGTATTCGCCCGGAGCTGCGTCTTCCGGGATGGTCACGGTGAAGTTCCGCTCCACACCCTCGCCGGGTTCGAAGCTGAACGTTTCCGCCTCCCAATCGATCCAGGTGGTTGCTCCCGTGCGTTCGGCGTCTTCATCCTGCACACCGAACCCGCCGTTCACGAGCACCACCGCATCGGAGGAGAATGTGCGGAGATCGAGCGGCACCTCGCCAACGTTACCGAGCGTGGCTGTGAGTTCGGTCGTGGTGCCAGCTTCGGCTTCTACGGTGAAGTACGAGCCGTCCTGAGCATCGGAGGGCCGCAACGTAAATCGCGGCGTGGTGTCGACCTCAGGCGTCCCCGCAGCGTCCGGCGTGCCCTGGGCGGTGCCTGATTGCGGAGCAAGCACTCCAACGAGCAACACGCTTATAAGCAAGATGGTGAGAAAGATCTTCGCTCGGTGCATATGGTCAGCGTCCCTTCACAAGTTGAATCGTGAGAAATGCGGATGAGTGCTACGGCTGCTCGCCTGAGATCGTTACGGTGAGGGTGGATTTGTACTCACCGATCAGCGTTCCACCTGGAATGGTAAGCTGCGTGCCCGTACGGTGGTTCTCATAGTATCCCGCACCGGATCCGGGGTTGGCAGAGAGCACAGTGGTAGCAGCACTTGATACCGGCCAGGCCGTGTAGCTAACGGGTGGCATGTCTGTCGGGTGTCCGCTCGGCGAACCAAGATGGCTAACGGAGCCTGCCGGCGCCAGCAGATTTTGGATGGAGACAGGAGACGCCGGGGCTTCACTTGAACGCAAGTCATCACCTGAGAGCGTTACCGTCCATCCTCCAGCAGTGCCACGCATATCGGAGGCATAAATGGTGAGGTGACCATAGGCGGTGTGATCGGAGAGCTGGTATTCGTGCTGACCGAAATCGACATTGGTGACAGACACCGAGAGGGTGCCCCCACCGTCACGGATGGGGACAACCTCAACCGTGGCATCGCCTGTATCGGACTGGGCAGATGCGACTCCGCCCAGCGCGAACATGATCACGAGCGCCGCGATGCTACAGGAGAATTTCTTGAACATGGTCATGTTGAGCTCTCCTGAGACTGAGGCCTAGCCAATCGTTGTTGGACGCCGAGTCTTACGGCATCCCTAAGGAGCCGACGAGATCTCCACCTGAAGAGTACTGGAATAGTCACCTACCAATGTGCCACCCGGGACGGTGAGCGTGCTGTCCTCAAATGAAATGTTGAAACGGCCGGTACCTGTGCCTGATTCAGCCGAAATTGCTGAAGTCTCCGATTCTGTCTGAACTGCTCCGCCTGTAGTCTGAATGCCTGTGGCACTACCGACTTCAGGGGTGACAGCGCCATCGCCAAGAACCAAATTAGTCACCGGGAAAGTAAGCGGCGAATCGCCCTCAGTACTGAAATTCGTTCCCGTGAGAACTACGTTCCACCCGGCGTTTGAGCCTCGATCGTCTACCACAGTCACGACGATATTGTCTGCCTCTGCCTCCTGATCTTGCAGGCTGTATGGCACCAATCCAAAATCGGCCTCTTCAATAACGACATCAAGCGTACCTGACTCATTAATCCCCACCTCAACTACGGCAGGGCCACTATCGCTATCCTCTACTTCCTGCGCAGATACGCCGGCGATCATGGAGAGGCCGAGTACTCCGGCCAAAATGGTATTTACGAGCTTACGCATAACTTGTTACTCCTCTTTGAGAAACATCGTTCCAATAAAAACAGATCATTGTTCACGTTGTCAGGTTATCGGTGGTCGTACCTCCGTAGTTGCCTCGCCCTTTGATTTAGTCTGGCCCGGCACTTGTGGTGACGGTGATGGTTGATGTGTATTCGCCAACGGGCGTGTTGGCGGGAATGGTGTAATGGAGATTGATGGTGTGATTGACGATCACTTGTTGTTCAGGGGCGGTGCCGCTAAGCACCGACGTTCCTCCTGTCCCGATCTCTCCCACAGTTGATTCGGTAATAGAGGTTTGACCTGGTGGAACCTGGTTGGTGTTTTCATGGGAGAAGGTTGTAACAATGGGAACGATCAGCGGGTCTTCGTCGTCATCAACAACTTTTGTGAACTCAGTCATCTCCACATACCCGCTCCATGGGATACACAGAGACAGTTCAAGCTGCATCGTCAAGTCGGTCGTCCTGGTAAGTTCCGTCAATGAATACTGCACAACTACCAACTCAGGTATCCCTCCTGCAGTAAGCAAAGCAGTCTGATCGACTTCCGGCGTAAACGTTGTGTTCACAGCCTGCGTTGGTGACTGATCGGAATCTCCTACTTCGGACGAATTAAGTACAGGTGTCACTGTCACGGATACGTTAACTCTCGGAGTGCTTTCCGCCGCAATGCATTGAACCGGGGTCACATTGATGGCAAATAAATAAGGGTTTTCAGGATCCACCATTGGCGGAGGATCCGGATGCTCAGGCAGACCAACAGACCAACCCGAAAAACCATCACTACTTTCGTCAATAGTTACGTCTATGTCATCGATGCGAAGTTGGTAACCCGTGAAATCCGAATCTGCTGACAAACTACATTCCGCTGAATGTGTATCATTCAGCTGATTCAACTCCGATTCCAGCGGGAGACACTGCAGATCAAAATCTTCTCCGTGCTCGATTTGTAAGGGGGCTACCTGTGTGCTTAGGCTTACCTCCGCCTCGGATCCACACATAACGAGAAGAGTCCGGTAACAGAGTCTAAACGCGCCTAAGTCCGGATATGATTTATATCGCGCGTCATCTGGGCTTACTATTTCAATAAAAACCTTGATACGAAACGTATCGCGCAATCGAATGCTCAGCGTAGACAAATTCCAAGATAGTGTGCCGCCACCGTGTTCTGTAGTCAGTGTCTGGGAAGTGCCTTCGAAGCTTTCACCTAACATATACATAGTTGCGCTGAAGCCTTCAGGCAACCCCAAGTTAGAGAGCCGCATGCTTGGTAGTATGCCTATGCATAATAGACTGGAGAGTTCGCACATGCACTCAACATTTATCGTCTGGCCTCGATAAACCGCTTCGCTTTCAGGAGTTTGGGTGCATTTAGTGAACCGACCAGTAACCTCATCGATTGCGAGTGGCGAGATCACGCTTTCACTCCGCATATCTGGCGTGCCGTCGGGAGTGCCAGCTGGCTCAGTCGACTCCGGTGTCACTGGTTCAACCGTCGGAGTCGGCTCCACGATCGGGGTCGCCTGCATCTCGGCGAGGGCGGTGTACACAGGACTCCCGGCCATCACGAGGACAATCAACACAAAGGCGAATGACCGTATTTTGTTGATCCATAAAGAAGAAACCACGATTGTCCTGTACCTAACCATCAACGATGAGAAATTCTTGCCCGGGGTCGGCAATGGGGTCAATAACCATAATGTATAGTTAAGGTGTGCCTGCAACCCACTTCACATCGAATGCGCAGTATGGATACTTCCATACCTTTTATTAGTTGATTGTGGCAAGCATCATGCCAAATATCATGATCAAGCGGGTCGGGATTTTTACGACACCTGGTGGTCCCCGGCGCGGCTTCCACAGAACTTTTTCAACCAACCGCAGGTTTTCACCAACACGCTCTCTTCGCTGGAAGTGGGTGAATGCACGCCATCAGGGAGCGCTGCGTGTACCCACGGTGATCGCAGCCACTCACCGTTCAATACTGGCAAATAGTATTGCCAGACCGCTATATCGTTAATCCAGCAATTTCAACAGTCGGAACAAAGTGCGCAGCCCCGTCGTTCTTATTTCAAATCATCAAAACTTGGCGCGACCTTTGGAGGAAAAAATGAATATCGCAGAACGAATTGAACATATGGGTAAACAGATGCTCGCCCTTGTGATCATTACGGCGGTGCTATCGATCGGTGCTATCGTCACCAATATCGGGGCCGCTGCCGATGGTGAGACCTACGGGTACACCCGCATTGCCTTGGGACTCGTTGGCCTCGCCGGAGCAGTGCTGATCGTAGTCGGCAAAGATTACGGCAAGATGGGACTGACCGTCATCCTGGCGTGGGCAGCAATTCAAAGCGTGTATCTCGCTTCCGTGCCGGATGGCAACCTCACCCGTCAGTTGGTCGATGGTCTGGTTGGTGCCTCAAACCAAACGACAATCAACGGCACGGTAACCGAGTTCAGCGCCACCGGATTGAACCTGGTCGGCCTGGTTATGCTGGGGTTCGCTTACATGTGCCGCAAACAGGTGACCTACTGGGAAAACCGCGCGACGCGAGGATTCTCTATGTAGCCAACTCCGCTCCAGGGCGCTCAACAGCGAAATAATCGCTGTTGAGCGCTTTTCGACTTTTGCGAACAGTTCCCGGATGCCACAGCCGAAATTGCGGTCTAAAATGCAATATACCGGGTGGGCACGGCGCGTGATTGCACACATTGGCGGGGTGATACATGACCAGAGCAAAGAAGCTTGTCGATCTCATCGGCGAATCGGAATCCAACCTGACAGCTGACGACCGCGAGAAAGTTATGGATCTCGCGACGATGATCGAGCAGATTGAGCGCAATATCAGTCGGTCGCTGCAGCACTATGCGAATCAGTCGAACCTCACGCTGCTGGATGCGCAGGCACTGGCTGCAATTGTTGAACTGGGTGAGCACGCCCGCTTAAGCGCGATCGCGGAAGAAGTTCGGATGCCACTGAGCACCATGACAGGTGTGGCATCCCGCCTGGAGAAGGCCGGACTGGTAGAAAGACAACGCGCAGCCGATGATGGCCGCGCGTCTGTACTTACGTTGACGGATGAAGGAACATCCCGTGTGGTGCAGATGTTCCGGCCGTTCTTCCGGCAAGTCAGCCAGGTGATTGAGCGCACCGGACCTGGAACCCTCGAAACATTGATCGAGTCGTTCCGAATCGTGAACTCGATGGCCGAGCAACTCAGTGACAGTACCGAGAGTGACTTGCGAGGTTAGCTGAGGCTCACCTGCAGGTCATCGCCCTCAATCCGTACCTTGTACTTCTCCGTCTTCACCACGACTGGCATAGCCGCGGGTTCGCCCGTTTCGATGTAAAACGCACCACCGTGGAGGGGGCATTCGATCTCGTCGCCGACAATGGTGCCGTCGGAGAGGCTGGCTTCCTCGTGGGTGCAAATATCATTGAGCGCGTGGATTTCGCCATCCATATTGATGAGCACTACTGGCTCGTCTTCCACTTCGACGTACATGAGTTCGCCCGGCTCGAGATAATCGGCCTTGCCCACGGTGACCCAATTTTCTGTTCCTGTTGTCATATCTGTACTACCTCTGAATATCTCAAAAAACGACAGGCCCACATGCGATTGCGCAACCGGAATAGCCAGTTAGACCTTGGCCTCGTGCAGACTTCCCTGAAGCACGTGAAAACTCAGCAGGGCGCATTTTAGGCGGGCCGGGCTGAGTTCGATACCGATCTCTTCCAGCAACTCGTCCTTGGAAAGCTCCTTCACTTCCTGAACGCTCATGCCTTCCACGATTTCGGTGAGCATGCTGGCGGAGGCCTGACTGATAGCGCAGCCCTGGCCATCGAACCGGATATCTGTCACCGTGCCGGCATCATCGACCCGCAGTTCTATACGCACTTCATCGCCACAAAGCGGATTGGTGTCTTCATACGAGTAGTCATGCGGATCCAGGCGACCCTTATTTTGCGGGTGCTTGCTATGTTCCAAAATGTTTTCGCGATAGATGCTGTCCACGAAAAGGTCCTCTCCGAGAAAGGTCTGACTTGCGCAGACGCCACAATCGACCCGAATTTCTGTATCAGGCAAAGACATGTTGCGCGTGCTCAACTCCCTCGATAAGGCGATCAATATCGTCTTTCGTATTGTAAAGATAAAAACTGGCACGTGTGGTGGCCGTGACACCAAGCTTTTTCAAAAGCGGCTGGGCGCAGTGGTGTCCTGCACGAACCGCCACGCCCTTCTCATCCAGCAAGGCCGCAACATCATGAGGGTGCACGCCATCTACACTGAAGCTCAGCACACCGGCACGATGCACGTCTGCACCCGGGCCAAACACCGTGACACCGGGAAGCTCGCTGAGGCGATTCATCGCCTCGCTCACGAGGGCGTACTCATGTCGTGAGATCGCATCCAGCCCAACATCGTCCAGATAGTCGAGCGCAGCAGTAAACGCCACCGCATCGGCTACCGAAGGTGTACCTGCCTCAAATCGATTGGGGATATCCGCCCAGGTTGTCTGCTCGAGCGTCACCTTACGGATCATGCTGCCCCCACCCTGATACGGATCCATGGCGTTCAGCAAAGCGCTTTTACCATACAGAATGCCAATACCCATGGGGCCGATCATTTTGTGTGCGCTCATCGCCAGGAAGTCAACGTCCAGATCCTGAACATCGATTGGCATGTGCGGAGCGCTCTGGGCAGCATCGAGGCAAACCACTGCGCCAGCTTCGTGCGCAGCAGCAATCATTTCTTTAGCGGGGTTGATGGTTCCGAGCGCATTACTGACATGCGTAAATGCGACCATTTTCGGAGCTCGCGCCAACAGCTCGCGATAGTGATCCTGATCGACCTGTCCATCGGCCGTCATGCGCACCATGGCGAACTCGGCGCCTCGCTCGTTGGCAACCATCTGCCAGGGCACGAAGTTCGAGTGATGCTCCATCTCGGTAACAACCACGAGGTCGCCTGCATTGAGATTCGCCCGGCCCCAACTATGCGCCACCAGGTTGATGGCTTCGGTCGTGCCGCGCGTGTAAATGCACTCCGCAGGATCAGCTGCGTTAAGGAACTTCGCCACGCGTTCACGCGCTGCATCGTAGGCGGCATCTGCCTTCACAGCCAGGCCGTAGACGCCGCGATGAACGTTGCTATTGATCTCACTGTAATAGTGGACAAGGGCATCGATCACGGCTTGTGGCTTTTGGCTGGAAGCAGCTGAATCGAGAAAAGTCAGCGGGGGATCGCCCGCCTGGTTCAGGATGGGAAAATCGCGCTTAATCGCAGCGGCATCGAGCATTGTGAGCAACAGCTTTCTCGGAAAGTAATCGGCCCGGGCGATGTGCCCGGGCCGATGTACTGATCTAGTAACCGACCTTACGAGCGATCGCGGTCTGGAGGAAGTCCTGGATTTCCTCGACCGGGATGCGGTCAATCACCGGTCGGAAGAAGCCCTCGACCACGAGCTTCTGCGCCTCGGATCGCGGAATACCGCGCGCCTGGAGGTAGAAGAGGTGCTCTTCTTCCACCTGGCTCACAGTTGCACCGTGGGTGCAGCGAACATCGTTCGCCTCGATCTCGAGGTTCGGGATCGAGTCTGCGCGGGCAGTGCGATCCAGAATCATATTGCGGTTTTGCTGGAAGGCGTCTGTCTTCTGGGCACCTTCGTCCACCTTGATCAGGCCGCTATAGACGCTACGAGCACCATCCTTCAACGCGCCCTTGAACTCAAGATCGCTGGTGTTGTAGGGGCTCTCGTGCAGCTGCCACGTGTGATGGTCGAAGAACTGCTTGCTATCACCGAAGTAGATACCAAGCATCTCGGCCAGACCGTTCTCACCGCGGAGGTGGCTGCCGATGCTGTTCTTGGTGAACTTCGAACCGAGGGTGACTTCCAGGCTCTTCAGCTCGGAGTCGGTGCCAAGAATGGCGCGCTGGTTCATGAAGTTGTGGACGTGTCGTCCCCAATCCTGCACCTGCACGTACCGAAGTCGTGCATCGTCGGCGAGGAAGAGCTCGACCACTTCACTGGTAAAGCTGTTTCCGTCGGCCGTGTCGCTCTGGAACGCATCTACAAAGAACGCTTCCGCGTTCTTCTCAACCACAACGAGGCTGTGGTTGAACAGGCTGGAGCCAACGGTTGGCTGCGTCACGAACGAGCGGAACGGGTGTTCCACAGTTACGCCTTCTGGCACGTACAGGAACGTACCCGACTGCCACAGGGCGGCGTGCAGCGCTTCGAACTTGCCGAAGTCAGCCGGTACGGCCTGGGTCATGAAGTACTCGCGCACCAGCTCCGGATGCTCGTTCACTGCCGTAGTGAGGTCGGCGAAGATCACGCCTTCCGGCAGGTTGTCGGCAGTTTCATGCCACACAGTGCCGTGGTCGCTCACTACGCTAATGCCGCTGCGCTGCTCGGATGTACCGAACTGCATCTGGTGCTCTGCACCGCTGATCACGGCGTCAAGGCTTTCGGCCTTGCGCGCGAGATCAGTTTCGACGTTGTAGCGATCAAGCTTCAGCGTGCGAAGGCTGGTTCGTCGCCACTCTTCGTCGGTGCGGTCTGGCATCGGCAGCTGCTCGTAGATGGCAAACGCATCGAGGCGTTTTTGCAGCATCCATTCGGGCTCATTACGGCTGGCGGAAAGCGCTCGCACGGTATCGGCGGAAATTCCCGCCAGGGTTTGTAATGTTTCAGCAGATACGCTCATTTGGTCCTCTCTGGCGGTCTACCCGACCGACCCTTCCATCTCAAGCTGGATCAGTCGGTTGAGCTCAACGGCATACTCAAGCGGGAGCTCCTTCGCAATCGGCTCGATAAAGCCGTTCACGATCATACCCATTGCTTCAGTTTCGTTGAGTCCGCGACTCTGCAAGTAAAAGATCTGTTCGTCTGCAACCTTACTTACCGTCGCCTCGTGACCGATCTGCACCCTCTCTTCCTCAATCTCCATGTACGGATATGTATCCGTGGCTGAAGTCTCGTCGAGGAGGAGAGCGTCACAAATCACGCTGGCCTTCACGTTCTCGGCGCCCTTGTGGACCTTCACGAGACCGCGATAGCTGGAGCGTCCTGTGCCCTTGGAAATGGACTTCGAGGTGATCTGGCTGGATGTATTGGGCGCAACGTGCACCATCTTGGCGCCGGCGTCCTGGTGCTGGCCATCGGCGGAGAAGGCAACACTCAGCACTTCGCCGCGTGCTCCCTCTTCCATCATCCACACGGCCGGGTACTTCATGGTGACCTTGGAGCCAAGGTTACCGTCGACCCACTCCATAGTGGCGTCCTTGAAGGCCTGGGCGCGCTTGGTGACCAGGTTATAGACGTTCTTGCTCCAGTTCTGGATGGTGGTGTAGCGAACGCGGGAACCCTCCTGCGCCACAATTTCCACCACAGCACTGTGCAGGGAGTCGGAGTTGTATGTGGGGGCGGTGCAGCCTTCCACGTAGTGGACGTAGCTGCCCGGGGCGGCCACGATGAGGGTGCGCTCGAATTGACCCATATTCTCCGCGTTAATGCGGAAGTAGGCCTGCAGCGGGACCTCGACCTTAACGCCTTCCGGCACGTAGACGAACGAACCACCACTCCACACGGCAGTGTTGAGTGCAGCGAACTTGTTGTCGTTGTACGGAATAATGGTACCGAAGTATTCCTTCACGATCTCCGGATATTCGCGCACAGCGGCGTCCATATCCAGGAAGATCACGCCCAGCTTCTCGAGGTCTTCGCGGAGGCTGTGGTAGATAACTTCGGATTCATACTGCGCACCAACACCGGCGAGGAACTTGCGCTCCGCCTCGGGGATGCCCAGCTTCTCGAAGGTGTCCTTGATGTATTCGGGCACTTCATCCCACGTCTTGCCCTGCTTCTCAGCGGGCTTGATGTAGTAGTAGATGTCGTCGAAGTCAATCTCGTGGATTGCTTCGGCGCCCCAGTTTGGCATTTCGCGCTGCAAAAAGTGCTCGTAAGCCTGCAGGCGATACTCAAGCATCCACTCGGGCTCGCCCTTCATCTTGCTCATGTTTTCAATGAGCTCGCGGCTCAGGCCCTTTTCAGCCTTAAAGAATGGTTCTTCCGTATCGTGGAAACCATATTTGTATTCACCGATATCGATGTCTGGTCTGGGTGTAGAAACCATGTGTGTGTTCTCCTTATGCGGCAATAGCGCGTATGCACCATAACCGGAGTTGGACAGCGACCCGGGAGACTACGCCTGGACGGCGAATTCTTCCATGAGCCCCTCGTAACCCTTGGCTTCAAGCTCGTGTGCGAGCTCTGGCCCGCCACTCTGCACGATTCGACCCTCGATCATGATGTGCACGTGGTGCGGCTTAATGTGATCGAGCAGGCGCTGGTAGTGCGTAATGAGCACCATGCCCATGCCTTCGTGCATGAGATTGTTGACACCTTCAGAAACAACGCGAAGAGCGTCGATATCCAGGCCGGAGTCGGTCTCGTCGAGCACGGCGAGTTTGGGATCGAGAAGTGCCATCTGCAGAATCTCGGCGCGCTTCTTCTCACCACCGCTGAAACCTTCGTTCAGGTAGCGGCTGGCAAAGCTTTCCGGCACGTTGAGCTGCTGCATCTTTTCGCGCATGAGCTTGCGGAACTCGCGCGGGGTGAACGGCTTGGCATCGTTGCCTTCGCGCTCGTTGCGAGCGTTGCGAACATTGGTCACTGCCATGCGCAGGAAGTTGGCCATGCTCACACCAGGAATAACCGTGGGGTACTGGAACGCCAGGAAGACGCCGAGCTGTGCACGCTCATCGGGATCCATTTCGAGGATGTCTTCACCGTAGAAGCGAATGCTGCCTTCGGTGACTTCATACTCCGGATTACCAGCGATGACGTTTGCCAGCGTGCTCTTGCCCGAACCGTTCGGACCCATGATTGCGTGGATCTCACCGTTGTTCACTGTGAGATTTACGCCGCGGAGGATCTCGCTATCCTCAATCGACACGTGGAGATTCTCGATCTCGAGCATTGGAACGTTGTTATCCGCCATTGTGTACTTATGACCTCCAATATTCGCCACCATTGCCCGGTGCAACGGCGGAAGGTACCAAAAGAAAGCTTAGGCTTGCTCGTTGCCAGCCTGTTTTTCGAGGCAATCTGGGCAGACTCCCTCGAAGAGCGTGTGATGTCGCGCAATGTGCCATCCGCTTTGTTGGGCGGCAGCCTCTTCGCAAGAGACTGATACCGGCACATTCACGTCGGCAAGCGCACCGCATTCGGTGCAATGCACATGATCATGGCGATCGGTTCGTTTATCGAACCGGCTGGCCTGATCAGCGAAGGTAAGTTCCTGAATCAGGTCGTGCTCTGCCAACAGGTGGAGTGTGCGATACACCGTGCCATAGGCAATTGAGGGGTAACGCTTGCGAACCCGCTCGAAAATCTCACCAGCGGTCAGATGCTCGTCCGAACTCTCAACCTCCTCGAGGATGATTGCTCGTTGAGCGGTATTTCTGTAAGCCCCTCGGACGGTGCTGGACACAAAATCCTCCTGTGATACATGCGCTAAACAAAGGTGAGACGAATTCGGAATGATTCCCAGGTGAGAATGATTCTCGATCGCCTATGTTCCGAAGTATAGCAGCTTGGGAATGATTCTCAACAGTCCGTTGCGCTGCACCAATCCAGAAATAAGTATATCCGATCAGTCAAGTCGGAAATAAGCCACGCATCCGTTCGCCCAGATCCATTTTGGTACAATGCCGCCAGGCTTTACAGGGTCATGCGGAACTCAGATTCGCCTTCGATGACCGCAAGGGAACGGGGTGGTTTCGAAGTATGCCGGGTTCGATTCGGGAACGATTGAAATCGGGCACAATCTGGTTGTGCCTGGGTCTCGTATCGCTCGCCATTATCGCCGCCACGCTTGGTGGCGCGGTATTCATCTCCGATGGGGCATATTTCCTGTTGACCACTATCAATGATCAGCAGGTCCATGTACCCCACCTCCGTATCACCTTCTCAACGCTGCTCTACCCTGCCGCACTTGCCACCAGAATCACTGACGACCTAACGATTATTCGCTACATCTACAGTATTTCACTCATGTTTACGCCGATCATTGCACTCGCGCTTTCGTGGTGGGTTGTTCGGCATCATCATCGCTCCCTCTTTCTATGGGCTGCGTTCGGAATTCTCCTGGTGAACCTGCCCGGACAGATGCATTGGGTCGCCACATCCATTCGTACCAATCAGCTCTTCTGGCCGCTGCTCCTGGCGGTACTCATCGGAATGCCTGGCCGGGTGGTACCGATGGCAGTGATCCTCGCCCAACTCATGGTGCTACTGCATCCGCATGCGGCGGCATACTTCATTGCTGGCAGCCTCGCGGCACTATGGATTGCGTGGAGCACACCTGAAATCCGATCGCGCATGCTTGCAGTCGCGGGAGTTGGTGGCTTCTATGCCTTCTTCCGACTCCTGATTCCTTCTACAGATTATGAATCCAGCACCTCAGGCATCGACTACCAGCTTCAGCTTCTCGAGCGCTCCATTGGAAACTGGGCCGGTATCGGCCTGCTCTTGGTCGCCATAGCGGCTGTTGCGCTTGCAATCATTCCTCGACTCAACTCACCACCAGGCTGGATACGGTGGATTCCCCTCGCGAGCCTGATACTCGCTGGCAGCGCTTTCCTTGTATGGGCTGCCGATGGCGAAGAGTGGCGCAACGTCTCCGATTATCGAGGAGCCAACCTGCTCTTCTCACTGCTCTTGATGGGACTTGCGTTCCTCGACTCCTCTAGTAACAAGAAGAAAATCCAAGCACCCGAGATCAAGAGGCTACGCCGCTATGCCGTGATAGCTGGCGCTGTTGTCTTCGGCGTCACTATCAGTCTGCAGAGTTATGTTCTGGCAAAGGAAGTAAATCGTGTCTCGGAGATCATGGAGCATGCCGGTTCGGGATGTATTCCGGAATCGCAAATTCCGGATTTCGAATCCAGTCCGCTATGGCAGTCCACCTTTCCATCTACATCACTGCTCCTTCAATCCCGCACTCCCGACCGAATCGTGCTACCGGATTCCATGTGCGATTCGATCGCCGATACCGGCCATATCCCGATGTTTCGAACGCCCGGCTCGCAGCGAATCCAATCAGGCTGGATCGACCTCTGGTCGCTGCAATATTCCGTGGCCGGATCAGGTCAGTGTTGGGTGAACTTCAACGAAGGCTGGCATGCACGTGAAAGCGGAAGCGATGGAAGTTGGGGTCGATGGTCTCAGGAGCACGGAACTATTCGGCTGACCGTCGATGAAGCGAAATCCGTGATGTTCACCGTGAGCCTGCGGTCTTTTATTCCTGATAACACCGTCACTATATTGCTACACGGCGAGCAGTCTAAAGAGATTCCCATCGGCAATGAGTTTCAGACCATTCTTCCAGTGACGCTCGAATTGCAACCGGGGGACAATTGGCTCGAACTTCGTAGCAGCCAGGATCCCCAAAACCCGCCGAAGAGTCCGGATTCGCTGTCGCAGGATCCGAGGACGATGACCTTCATGATCTGGGACCCCTCATTTAGTTACGACACCGGCGACTCGGAATGTATTATTCGCTAGGGGAATGGGTCGGGTAGCCCCGACTTTCGAGGAGAACACCTGAGTCATGGCTGAGCACGCATCTGAAACCGACGTAAGTCCGTCAATAAAAGAGAGATTCCGACATAGTTTTGAGGCGACCATCTGGCCAGCGGTCATTCTGGCAACGGCTGCAGTGCTGGTTGCTGCTCTCGCCGGAGCTATTCTGCTATACGACGGCGCCTGGTTTCTCTTTCAGGTATTGGACACGCATCGCATCTCCATCCCCCAATTGCGAATTTCGTTTGCGCTGATGCAATGGCCGGCAATTTGGGTTGCCGAAGCCACCGACTCGCTTCCACTCACCCGCTTTGTCTTTAGCCTGATCGTCATGGCGATGCCACCAATTTCTATCGCCATCTGCTGGTGGATCGTCCGTAAAGCTGCTCCGTGGCTCATTGTTTGGCCGGCTATCGGCATCTTTATCATCGACCTCCCCGGCCAGATGCACTGGATTGCCACCTCTATCCGCACCAACCAGTTGTTCTGGCCAATTCTGATGGCGATCTTTATTGGTATGCCAGACCGGGTGGTTCCGGTCGTGATCATCCTCCTGATTTCGGCGTTGTTTATGCATCCACAAGTCAGCGCGTTCCTGCTGGCGGGCGCTGCGGCCGCCCTGGTGCTTGGTTGGCAGCGACCCGAGCAGCGACAAAGACTCTTCAGCGTGGCTGCTGTGTTCGTTTTCGCCGCGATTTATCGCTATGGAATTCTGATCGGAGGGTACGAGACCCAGGAAGCCAGCCTGGAAAATCAGATAGGCCAATGGGAGCGATCGGTATTGTGGTTGCCCCTCATCGCCATGATCTCCGCCCTTATTGTTGCGATCGTCCTCGTACTTCGGCGATATAACATTTCAAACACCCTCAATGGGGCGCCAGGGAAATGGATCATCGGTGTGGTGGCCGTTATTGGCACCGTCGCCTTCATCGTGTGGGCGGCCGATCCCGAGCTTTGGCGCAGTGCCATCGACTACCGTGGGCCTTCCATGTGGCACTCGCTCATCATCATGGGCATTGCGTTCCTGGATGTGGCCATTCGGTATTTCCGCAAGAATACGACGGACGATGTCAAACTCCGCACACGGCTCGCCAACGGTGCGGCCGTTGTGTTCTGCATCACCATTGTGATTCAGAGCGTCACCTGGCACGGAGAGCTCAACAAGGTGCGCTCCGCCATGAACGAGCAGGAGCATGGCTGCATAGTTGCAGAAGACCTGCCCGGGTTTGAGAACAGCCCACTGAACTTCTGGAGCCTGCCAGCAGCATCCATTGGCATGCAATCCACCACGCCGGATTACGTTGTGCTACCGGGACACTTATGTGAACAGGCGGTAGAAACCGGCCTCATTCCCATGGACCTCACCAATCAAAGCCAGGACACGCCCGGTCGATTCATGAATATGTATCACCTGCGTTCGCGCGTAGTGGATACCGCAACATGCTGGCAAGCGTATGAGGCCGGCTGGCATGACCTTGAAATCACCGGCGACGGAACGCGACGCTGGTCTATGGGAACAGGGGTGGTCGTGCTGGTGATGGATGAAGCGGGCGAAGTGCGAATCAACGGCATTCTCGATTCCCTCGAAATCCCCAACGAAGTGAGGCTGCGCGTGAATGGCGTGCAGGTACGCTCTATACCTATTGAAGGAGATCGATATCGACCGCTAGAGGGAATAACGGTCTCGCTGGAGAAGGGTCCGAACGTTATCGATTTCATCAGCATGCGGCCAGCCTCGAATGTCGAAGGCGATTCTCGTGATCTCGCAATCGCAGTGGTGAACCTTGACTTCCAGGCGGTGGAATCTGAAGAGCTTTGTGTCTGGCGTGATGAACCAGCCGACAGACCAGACGTTACGCCAGTGATGCCTGGTTCAAACACAATCAGATCGACACCACAACCTTTGGCAACACCGAGTGGCACGCCCCAACTAGAAGCCTCTCCGGCATCAACTCCGCGGACAGGTGAGACACCGAACGACAACTGAATCAACTTCTTGTGTTTGGGCACGAACAACCTGCCACTACTGCTACTGAATTATTAGCGATGTGAGCAGCCATTATGCTTGTTCAACCTCTGCATCCCGCTCAGCAAACTGGGTGCGATAGAGCTCGGCGTAGCGGCCGTCCCTGGCGAGCAGGGCTCCGTGGGTGCCACGCTCGTGGATACGGCCCGCTTCGATAACGAGGATCTCGTCCGCTGCACGGATGGTGCTCAACCGGTGCGCGATTACGAGCGCCGTGCGCCCGCCGAGCGCCTCTCTCAATGCGAGTTGCACCGCTGCTTCGCTCGTCGAATCGAGGCTCGACGTCGCTTCGTCCAGTATCACTACCTGCGGATCGGCAAGCAGCAATCGTGCGATGGCGAGACGTTGCCGCTCTCCGCCGGAAAAGCGGTATCCCCGCTCACCAACGACCGTATCGAGCTGCTCCGGCAGAGCCCGGATCAAATGGCCGAGGCGTACGCGATCCAGCACATACCACACTTGCTCATCGGTAATTCCGGGACGTGCCATCACGAGGTTCTCACGTAAGGATTCGTGGAACATATGGCCATCCTGCGTCACCACACCGATCGAATCGCGCAATTCTGCGAACGAAACGTCACGAACATCGATACCACCGATCTTCACGGCTCCGGAATCAACGTCATACAAGCGGGGCACCAGTTGAGAGATAGTCGATTTACCGGCGCCGGAGGAACCGACCAATGCGGTCATCGTTCCGGCCTCGATCGTGAACGAGATGTCGTGGAGGATCTCTTCTCCTCCCCGATCAACGAAATCCAGCCCCTCTTCCAGCGACGGAAGCGAGATCTCTGAGGCGGTCGGGTAACTGAACGTTACGTTCTCGAATGTCACATCCACCAGTCCGTCAGGAATCGCTTTCGGCTGTTCAGGCGGTTGGATATTCGGCGCCAGATCAAGCACTTCGAAAACACGCTCGAAGCTGACAACCGCGCTCATGATGTCAACGCGAGCACCGGCCAGTGCGGTAAGTGGCTGGTAGAGACGGGTGAGCAGCAATGCAAGAGAGACAACAGAGCCCGCTTCCAGCGTCCCCCGTAGCGCGTACCATCCACCGAGGCCATAAACGAGAGCAAGAGCCAGGGATGAGACGAGCGTAAGCGAAATCATAAAAGAGGTTTGTGCCAGCGCCGTTTTCACACCGATGTCACGTACCACTGCAGCACGTTGGGAGAAGATGTCTGCCTCACGCGGAGGATCACCATATAATTTCACAAGCGTGGCACCACCCGCGCCGAATCGCTCGGTCATGCGGTTGCCCATATCCGCATTCGCATCGGCTGCCTGGCGCTGGAATCTGGCTATCACCCCGCCCATACGCTGGGCAGGCAACAGGAAGATCGGCAGGAGAAGCAACGCCAAACCGGTGATTTGCCAGCTGATACTCACCATCACACCGAGTGTGAGAAGCAGCATCACAACGTTGCTGACGACACCGGAAAGGGTACTCGCAAAAGCACGCTGCGCCCCCATAACATCGTTATTCAACCGGCTCACAAGTGCGCCGGTGCGCGTGCGCATGAAGAAGGCTATCGGTTGGTTTTGCACATGTTCATAGAGCGTCGTACGGAGATCGTAAATCAGCCCTTCACCAATGCGTGCGCTCAGCCATCGAGCGAGTAACCCGAGCCCGGCCTCGAGGATCGCGATAACTGCGATCGCCACCGCCAACAGTACAACGGTACGCGCTGACTGCTGCTCCACAATGGCGTCGACAACATCACCGGCCAGTACTGGCGTAGCAACCGCCAATGCAGCAATCACAACGCTCACAAGCACGAACACAACGATAAGCCGCACGTGGGGCTTGCCGAATTGGGCGATCCGCTTGAGCGTTTCACGGGAAATACGATGATCTGCCAGCTCGGCGCCGCGGATCGAGCTGCGCATGCTTTGTCTCATGCCATGGTTGTGCATTTAGGTGATACCTTTATCGAAGGTGCAGGGCCAATGTACCCAATTTCATTGTACGGCGAAACGGATAGGCACGATGTCATTTGCATTGCTCATGGGAACGTTTGTGGTCGGCATCGCGGCTATGCTGGGTATCATCGGTACTCGTCAATGGCAAATGGGTTACCGAATAGCTGGCGGGCTAAGCCTGATTGTGGCGGTCGTAATCATCATCGTATCAGCCTGGGTGTTTCTTACGCTGCTGTAACCAGCCGACTACCTACCCCACCATCACCGCAAGGGCGAGAAGGCTTACGCCGATGGCGCTGACTGCCAGGTTCGCATCTCGTCCAGGATCTCTTCTTCCGTCATACCAAACCCGCGGTCGTAACTGGCACGCCAACCGGGCTCTTCCAGTAAGGAAGAGAGTGCGTCGAGGCGTTTCTGATGCTCGCCGACCGGGTACTCCAATCGATGCATACCATGTTCAGTTAACACCCCATCCACAGCACCAATACACCAGGCAGCAAGTTGCGGGTCACCGGAGTCAATAGCCAGGTCCGCGTAAACATCCAGGCACGAAATTGCGGAAATCGTATCGTTGAGAAGAAGTTTCAGTCGGAAAGCCTCATCGAGATGGCTCCTCGCCACGTCCGGATTCCCCTCCGATCGAGATGCCCAGGCCAGGCAGTGGTGGCTAATTGCGATTTCCATCATGGAGCCAATTTCCCGGGCGATATCCTGCGCCTCCTGAAACAGTGTTTTCGCTGGCTGCACATCGTTGCGCTGCATCGCGATGGTGCCGAGGTCCATAAGCGATGGCGGCGCCGAAGCCAAATTACCCAGCTCCGAGAAAACGTTCTGGATATCCAGCAGCAACTCCTCAGATCGATCAAGGTCTCCGAGCCGTTGCAGCGTGAAGGCAAGATTAAACTTCGCAGATGCTCCACCCATCACATGACCGATGGATTCAAAGAGCAATAACGCCCGTTCCATCATTTCAATCGCCAATGAAAGCCGGCCCCTGCGATCGGCAATGGTGGCCAGATTCAGGAGTTGGCTCGCGATGAAGCCCTTGTCATCGATTGTCTCCGCAACTGACAATGCATCGCGAAAATATGACTCCGCCTGTTTCAGGTCGCCCGCATACATGGCCTCAAAAGCAATGCCTTCCAGGGCGAGAATCAGATGATCATCACTCTTCAATTCCCGGGCAAGGCTGGCGCCCGCGTTGAACAAATCGAGAATTGACTCCATGCCTGCATACGGCTGACGGCGCAGCGTAATGCCGAGCTGAATCAAACCCCTCATACGAGCAATTGATTCGCGCTGATTATCGGGATGCGATAGCAACTGCTGCAGCAGTTCTCTACTGTTTCCGAAGCGTTGCCGAACCCTGACGTACGGTTCAAAGGAGGCAACGGTTTCAAGCGCTTCTTCTACAAGCCCCTCTTCCACCATCCAGGCAATGTGGCTCTTGATGTTCTCGTACTCTCCACCGATCCGGTTGAGCCAATATTTCACATCTGGAAGACGGGTGACGAACTCTGCAACCCGCGCCAACGGCACACACCAACGGCAGTGGGCAGTTTTACGTATCGGAACCTCCTCGCCCAGCAGCGCGAGTTGATCCAGGCAATATTCCTGGACAGCAACGTACATGCTGTAGCGAACCTCGCCATCATGGTTTTCGCGCATGTGCAGAAGACTACTGTCGATGAGGGCGCTGACAGCATCAATGACTTCTGCCTCGCTGAATCGGTCATCTACGCCCAGCAGGTCAACTGCGGTTTCCAACAGGAACCCGGCGGGGAATACCGACATCGCGCGCAGCACTGATTGCTCTCGCGGCGTGAGAAGGTCATAACTCCAGGCGATGGTATCTCGCATCGTGCGATGGCGCTCCGGCCCATCATGCACTCCACCCGTAAGCACTGGAAGCTGAGATTCCAGGCGCTCGGCGAGGTACGCCACAGGCCACAGCCTGACGCGTGCTGCGGCAAGCTCGATAGCCAGTGGCATGCCCTGCAACTTCGTCACGATATCGACCGCAGCTCCGAAGTTCCTCGAATCCAGGCTGAACTTCCGATCGGCTGCCGTTGCCCGGGAAACGAACATCGATAGCGCATCTGGCAAATCATCGTCATCCCGCTCCTTGGATTCAGGAACGGGCAATGGTTCGATTTCGAGAACGTTTTCAGCAGCGATATGCAGAGTAACGCGACTGGTTGTAAGTATCGTGAGGTGGGGACAGGCATTTAGTAGCCAGGAGATACCATTTGCGCTCGATGCAATTTGTTCCAGGTTGTCGAGGACCATCAGCATTTGACGATCTTCAAGCGCGACCGCCAGGGCATCCTTGATATCACTGCCACCTTGCCTGAGCACACCCAGTCTGGTGGCGATAACCGAAAGAACGATGTTCGCATCGCTAATCGGTGAAAGATCGATAAAAACCGTACCGCCGGAATACTCACCCCGAAGCCTGGTTGCGACTTCGATGGCCAACCGGGTCTTACCGACGCCTCCAGGTCCGGTCAGCGTGAGCAAGCGAGTGTTTTCCCGCTGAAGAATGTGAATGATCGATTGGATCTCGTGGGTTCGACCAATAAATGGCGTTGACGGAGTCGGCAAAGCCGCTCGACTCCCTCGCTCGTTTGTTGGTGGCGAGCTCACCTTCGCGCCCCGGGCGGCCAGCAGTTCCGTCCGCTCGGCATCGTTCAGTCCGAGCCCTTCGGCCAACATTCGCACAGTTTCAAGCCGTGGTGTGGTTCGAGCACCGCGCTCAAGATCGCTCACGCCCCGAAGGCTCAATCCGGCGCGTATCGCAAGTTCTTCCTGGGAAATGGCGGCAGCCTCGCGAAACTGGCGAAGTTTGGCACCAAATGACGATCGCCGGGGTGGGGCCATAATCTCCCCCTCGCGGGTCCACATAATCATCAAAGATCACTGATAACAGAATATCATGCCAATTCGCAAATAATGCGTGGGTAAAGCGTGGTTGCTGCGTGTAGAGACCCTGGCGTTCTGATCGCATCATAAGAAAAGGGAGCGACGTTCGGGCCCTCGGAAACGCGTCTCAAAGGGGTTGCTACAGGAGGCACTCCGGGACACAACACGAAAGGAAAACGACATGAACAAGCAACTTCGCTCAGGAATCGTGGTTCTCTTCGTACTCGCCAGTATCGCAATTGCTTCGCCAGCGTCAGCATCCGAAGCTGAAGAATGCGGCACTGTCGGTCAATTGGTTTCTACAGATGTCGACCTGCTCGCTTTCTATAGTGAATCTCAACAGGATTCCGAGTGTGAGAAGGACGACGACGCCGCAACTGAGGATGCCAGTTGCGCGACCATCGGACCGCTGGCTTCCCAAACTGGCCCAGTAGCATCATTCGGCCTTGCTTCGGACTCCAGCGTAAGTGTGACCTTTGCTCCAGCTTGCCTGAACGTCGGCCTGGTTCAAGCCGAGGCAATCTCCCTGCAGGATGATGACACTGACCGCGTGTGTAAAGCCGCGCTCGATGCCAAGGGTGCCAAGCCATGCTACCGACAAGACTAGGCACAACGTATAAGCCCGGAGACTTCGTGTCTCCGGGCTTATATGCGCTTACTCGTCGCCGTCAGCTTCAGCCTGCTTTTTGCGTCGAGAGGTGACCCACAACGACGCCGCGGCTGCAATCGCGATAGTACCGGTAATCACTCCGAGAGAAAGCAGCGTCGGAATCTCGGGGATGATCGTAATCGGCTCACCGCCGTTGATAAACGGAAGTTCGTTATGCCGCATCGCATGCACGATGAGCTTGAAGCCAATCCAGATCAGGATGAACGCGAGTCCGTAGCTCAGGTAGATCAGGCGATCCAGCAATCCACCCAACAGGAAGTAAAGCTGGCGCAATCCGAGCAACGCCCAGGCGTTGGTAGCAAACACCAGGTATGGCTCCTGGGTAATGCCGTAAATAGCTGGAATGGAATCAAGCGCAAACAGCAGGTCGGTGCTACCGATTGCGACCATAACCAGCATCATGGGCGTAATCCACGTGCGTCCGTCGATTTTTACAATCAGCTTGTCTTCAGCGTAGTTCTGCGTCACCGGGAACACGCGTCGCATAAAGCGGATAAACGAATTTTCGGTATCGGTTTCCTCTTCGCCCTGGGCCAACTTGACACCAGTGAAAAGGAGGAAGAGACCGAAGATATAGAAGACCCAACTGAAGTTGTTAATGAGCGCGGCACCCGCAAGGATGAAGATAAAGCGCAACACCAACGCGATGGCCACACCAATCAACAAGACTTTTTGTTGATAGATACGCGGCACCGCAAAACCGCTCATGATAATCAGGAAAACGAAGAGGTTATCGACGCTAAGCGCCTTCTCCGTCAGGTAACCGGTGAAGTACTCCAGCCCGTGCTGCGCATCCCAAACAAGCCAGACACCGACACCGAAGATAAGCGCGCCCACGATGTACACCGCGGACCAGATGGCAGATTCCTTCAGCGTTGGCTCGTGCGGGGTACGAACGTGCGAATAGAAGTCAAAGAAGAAAAGGCCGATAACAGCGATGATAGTTACGACCCAAACCCATAAATCAACGTGCACTTAATATCCTCCAGAAACGGGTGCATAGAATGTTTCCGGAGGTCTCTTCCTCGATCAGGTCATGATCGTTATGCGCCGGGTCAGGCTCGCTGACCGTAGTGACGACGCACAAATGCAGGAATACTCCCCTCCAGTGCATGCTGCATGTGTCTACATACAGCGCAACGCCCTCCAGTGTAACGTACTGATATTGCGGCATGCACGGCCCAGAGAAGCTCTCCGGCCAGCAACACATTCCTCATCATCGTGACAAAACGCCTCTCTGCCCCTATTGCACTTGCTTGCCATTTTCAGGTACAAATCAGCCCACGAAGAATGAAACTTCAGGCTTGGTGAATTTCACCGCTCCATATTAAGGATGCCGAAAATGGAATGGATCTCAGACCCAACGATTTGGACCGCGCTGGTTACGTTGACCCT
>CAZGML010000015.1:48654-51717 GCA_964526965.1 uncultured Sphaerobacteraceae bacterium
GTCATGATTATCTCGGCCAATACTATTGCCGATTTCGTTGAGAAACATCCCACAATCAAAGTGCTTGCGCTCAGTTTCCTGATTCTTATTGGCTTTACGCTCGTTGGCGAAGGCTTCCACTACCATATTCCGAAGGGATACATCTACTTCGCAATGGCGTTCAGCGTTGCTATCGAGCTCATCAATATGCGAATTCGCAGCAAATCCGAGGAGCCGACGCAACTCAAGCGCACGTTCCCGGGCAAGGCGTCTGTCGAACGGGCTGCAGTGCGACCTGGTATGCGCCGAAGTTAATCGCAAAAACCCACTTGCGCGAATGCGGGGCCTCTGGTTGTATGACATGAGATTATGTGTCCAGCCGGAGGTCTCATCATGGGTACTCACGTTGTTTCAGTTACGCGACGGATCCCGCAGATCGGCATCGATCTCCTGCGCGAACAATCCTATATTGAGCTTCGCATTCACGATTCCGACGATCCCCCAAACCCGAATGAGCTTCGCGAGCTGCTCGATGGTGCCGATGGCGTGCTGAGCCTTTTGACCGAGCAGTACACCGGCGAGATTATGGACGCCTACCCAACGATCCGCGTGCTCTCCAACTTCGGGGTCGGTTACGACAATATCGATGTTAATGCAGCCACCGAACGCGGTATCGCAGTCTGCAATACACCCGGGGTACTCACAGCTGCCACCGCTGAAATCGCGTGGGCGCTGATTATGGCGGCAGCGCGTCGGATACCGGAAGCAATCGACTTCGTGAAAGCCGGCGAGTGGAGCAGCTGGGGCCCCACTATGATGCTGGGTCAGCCGATTGTTGGCCAAACCATTGGTATCGTGGGGTACGGTCGCATCGGCCAGGAAGTCGCAAACATGGCACGTGGATTCGGCATGCGCGTACTCGCGTGGGACCGCAGTCCACACACCAAACCGGACAATGGCGTCGAGTTCGTCTCCCTGGATGAGTTGCTGACATCTGCCGATTACGTCAGTATTCATGTGCCGCTCACACCAGAAACAACCAGCCTGATCAACGCAGAAGCGTTAGCGAAGATGAAATCAAACGCCATCCTCGTCAACACCGCCCGCGGCCCAGTTGTTGATCAGGATGCCCTGGTCGCTGCCCTGCGCGATGGCACCATCTGGGCCGCAGGCCTGGATGTGACCACGCCAGAACCGCTGCCAATGGAGAACGAGTTGCACCAGCTGCCGAACTGCATCATTTTGCCGCACATTGGTTCTGCCACCATTACTGCGCGCGATGCGATGTCCTCACTGGCAGCGCGGAATCTTATTGCCGTCCTGAACGACGAAATGCCACCGCACATCGTTAACCCGACGGTTTTCGAACAAACACGCAAGGAACTTTGAATGACTCAACCAACTCCCGCAGAGATTCGGGCTGCTGTTGCTGCTCGTCGTGATGAAATTGTGCAGCTCGTGCTCGACTTGGTCGGGACATCATCCGTCACGGGAACGGAAGGAGATGTGCAACGACTGGTCGCGAAAAAGCTCGACGAATACGGGCTCGGTGTGGAGATTTTCCATTCCAGCGAAGAAGAAATCGCCGATTACATCATGCATGTCGGCGAGCAGGAATCCTTTGAGGATCGTCCCAGTATCGTGGCGAAACAGCCGGGTGCAGGCGATGGCAAGAGCCTGATGCTGGCCGGGCACATCGATACCGTGCCCGTAGAAGATCGTTCCAGGTGGAGCTACTCGCCGGAAGGTGAAGTTGTTGGCGAGCGAATCTATGGCCTTGGCTCATCCGATATGAAGGGCGGCGTTGCCGCAGCGATGATCGTTCCACGAATCCTTTCGGACCTGGGAGTTCGCCTTAACGGTGATCTGCTGATTAATACTGTCACCGGCGAGGAGGATGGTGGGCTCGGCACCATGAGTACGATCCTCAACGGCTATCGCGCCGATGGCATCGTGATCACCGAACCGACGGACAGCAAGGTCAATATCGCAAGCGGTGGATCGCTCGTCTTCCGTATCACCGTCACCGGCAAGGCCGCGCACGGTGGTAACCGCAACGCCGGTGTTAGCGCGATCGAGAAGTTTGTGCCCATCTTTCAGGATCTCCTCGCCTGGGAAGCGGAGCGCCAGGCGACGGTGCATCACCCGCTCTACGACGAATTCCCAAACAAGTTCCCCATCAGCGTCGGTGTCGTGCGCGCCGGGGATTGGGCCAGCACCGTACCGGACAAGCTGGTGGCCGAAGGGCGACTTGGCTTTCTGCCGAACGAATCCATGGAAGGCATGATGCAAGCAACGCATGACCGTATTGCCGCTGTGGCTCAGCAGGACGACTGGCTGCGGGATCATCCACCACTTGTCGAATTCTTCGGCGGACAGTTCGTGGCTGAAGAAATTTCACCAGACCACGACCTCACGCAAGCCGCAATAACTGCACACAATCAGATCACTGGTGAAGAGGCAGAGATCGCCGCCCTCACCGCCGGGACCGACCAGCGGCTGTGGGTACACTTCACGGAAAGCCCTGCACTTCTCTATAGCGGCGGGGTATTCGCCATGGCCCATCAAAGCGATGAATATATCGACATTGAACCGTTGCTGGAAACAGTGGCGGTATTAACGCAAATGACCATGGATTGGTGCGGCATCGCGCAGAGTTAACCAGGAGTATCACAATCACATGGTGCGTCTCTTCGAACCAATCGAAATCCGTAACATCACAATTCAAAACCGCATGTGGGTGTCACCGATGTGTCAGTACAGTTGTTTCGCCAAAGATGGCACGCCTACGGACTGGCATCTCGTGCACCTTGGCGCGTTCGCCCAGGGCGGATTCGGGTACATCACAACCGAAGCGTCTGCAGTAAATCCAGAGGGCAGGATAAGTCCGGAAGATGCTGGCATCTGGAACAACGAACAGCGCGATGCGTGGAAACGCGTTGTCGATTTCGTGCACACCCAGGGTGCTGCCATCGGGATACAACTGGCTCACGCCGGTCGGAAAGCGAGCACTTACTCGCCCTTCTCCGCCAACCCGCGTGGAGTAGTTGCGCACGAAGATGGTGGCTGGACGCCAGTTGGCCC
>CAZGML010000015.1:51817-58133 GCA_964526965.1 uncultured Sphaerobacteraceae bacterium
GACTGGCTCGAAGGCGGTTGGACGATTGACGACAGCGTGCGGTTGGCCAGGCTGCTCAAAGACCACGGCGTCGATCTCATTGATGCAAGCTCGGGTTCCGTTGCGCCTGCAGATATCCCGCTCGGCCCCGGCTACCAGGTTCCATTGGCGCACAAGATTCATGACGAAACCGAGATTCTGGTTGGCGCGGTCGGGCTTATCACCGATCCGCACCAGGCGGAATCCATTCTTGTACAAAACCAGGCTGACGCTGTTTTTCTCGGCAGGGTTGCATTGCGAGAACCGCACTGGCCCCAGCGGGCGGCGGCCGAACTCGGCGTGCCACGGCAGGAAGCTCCCTACCAACCCCAGCACGAACGCGGAGCCTGGCCAAGCTAATCAGGTAACAGGATTCAGGAGGACTAATTCAAATGCTCACACCTTCCAAACTCGCACTCAATTCCCGTTCTGTCGGGTCGCCGCAAATTAGCGGTGATGGCGAGCGCATCGTCTACACGTTGGGATACATCGATCCGGACACGCGCAAGGCTCGCAGTGATCTTTGGATGATGAACGTAGACGGATCAGACAATCGTCGAATTAGCTGGGACGATGAGCGTGTGAGTTCGCCGATATGGTCGCCGGACGACCAGGCGATCGTCTACGTTGGCTTCCGCGATGGCGAACACACCATTCGCAAGCTCGATCTCCGTGGTGGCGCTTCGCAACCGCTCGTGTCGCATGTCAATGCGCCAATGGCGCTGGCCTGGAGTCCAGACGGATCGTCCATCGCCTACTCTCTGAAGGTGGATCCGGATAACCCCACAGGCTCACCGGCGAAAGCAGGAGAGGCACCACCAGTACGAGCGACAACCCGGCTGGACTACAAGCAGGACAACCGCGGCTACCTGGACAATGCCAGGCACCAACTGCATGTGCTCGACCTGGCAACCCGGGAGACACAGCAACTTTCAACCGCCTACAAGGATCACGACTTCCCGCAGTGGAGCCCGGATAGCAGCCAAATCGTGGTGAAGGTGTCTTCATTAAACGGGATGCGAAACGTGCTGAACGTATTCCAGAAAGATGGAGGCGAGCCAAAGGAAATCGGTTGGCCCGATGGCGTGGTGGGCGTGTTCAGTTGGAGTCCGGATGGCAGCCAGATCCTGTTCAGCGGCTACCCCACGCACTCGCCACAACACGAGTTTTGGCGATACCTCACCGATACCGGTGAAATAGTGCAGTCAACAGACGGGCTCGACTTCTCACCGGAAACGGGTTACCCAACACTTGGCGGCCCAGCCCAACCCGTATGGATAGATGACGACAAGGTGATCATCAACGCTGGCTTCCAGGGCATGACCAGCCTATTCGGACTGGATGTAACCGACGGGGTGGATGTACAGATAACCATCTGGCGAGCAAACCACAGTGGGCTCAGCAGCAATCGCGCGAACAGCACGATTGTTCAGACGGTTTCCAGCACCGAAGCTCCATCCCGACTGGTAAAGGTGGACCTGGAAACACATACCGTCACAACACTTCTTGACCCGAACGAGGAACTTCTCCCGCCCGATTCGCTGGCTACCGTTGAGCAGGTAACTGTGGATCGTGGCGATCATGAGATCGATGCCTGGGTTTACCTGCCACCTTCTCTGGATGATTCGAAGACGTACCCGGTGGTGCTCGATATCCACGGCGGTCCGCACGGCAACCACGGTTATACCTGGAACGCTGGCGCGCACCTGCTGGCAGCGGCCGGCAACATTGTGATCGCACCGAATCCGCGCGGTTCAGGAACATATGGCCGCGAGTTCGCGGAAGCCGTTTGGGGCGATTGGGGCGGAGAGGACTGGCAGGATATCCTGGCGATACTGGAGCATGTGCTCGAACGCGATTATGCCGACGCTGAGCGGTGCGGCATTTATGGCTACAGCTTCGGCGGGTTCATGGCCAGTTGGGCCATCGGCCATACAGACCGGTTCAAAGCGGCGATCGTGGGCGCACCGGTGTACAACTTCTACTCGTTCTTCGGAACCAGTGATATCGGCCACGTCTGGTGCGAAACCCAGTTCGGCGGCGATGTGTTCGATCCGGAGCAGGCCCCGGCCATTCTCGAACACAGCCCACACACCCACATTCGCAACGCGAAAACACCGACCTTGATTCTCCATGGCGAAGAGGATCATCGCTGTCCGATTGGTCAAGGTGAAGAACTCTTTGTGGCGCTGAAGAAGCTGGGGGTGGAGACGGAGTTCGTGAGGTATCCCGGTGCAGCTCACCTGATGATGCGGGGTGGACCAGTCGATCATCGCATCGATTTTCATGACCGCGTGGTTAAATGGTTTGGCGAGCGGCTTTAGTTTCCGATATCAGTACGCATTAAAAAGTGGGAGGGATCGGCACTGGCCGATCCCTCCCTGGCTTTCCACGAACCCCCGTCATAACGGTTTTACGCCGTGGGAGCCTCGCTCTCTTCGTTCTTCTTCGCTTCCCATGCCTGGGTAAGCGCACCCTTAAAGACTTCGGGTGGCTGACCACCGCTAACAGCGTACTTGCTATCGATGATGGTGTACGGCACGCTGCGCACGCCGGCCTCCTGCACCTGCTGAATCATTTGCATCACCATTGGCTGGGCTGCGCGAGACTTCAGTGCCGGTGCAATTTCGGCAGCAGTTTCCTTGCCAATTACTGGCTCGGCAATCTTGAGAAGCGTATCGATATCGCCGATATTGGCGCCGTCCTCGAAGTACTGCTTCATCAGTTCATCCATAAGCGGCACGCGCTTTTCAGATGGCGTGAGCTCCATGAGTTCGTGTGCGGGCACTGTATTCACGGCGACCTTTACATTATCGAAGTTGTAGGTCAATCCGTACTGCTTTCCAACCTCGGTAACGCGGGTGAACATCTCGTCCATCTGTTCGGCACTCATGCCCTTGCGATTGATGAAGCGATCCCGAAAGCTCTCTCCCTCTTCCTCCGGCTGGATTGGATCCAGGAGATAAGGAAGGAAGGTGAGTTCGATTTCTTCACCGGTCTCCTTCGTGAACTCTTCCGCAGCGGTTTCCAGGTTTTTCTTTCCGATTCGGCACCAGGGGCAAACGACATCGGAAACGACTTGTACGAGCATTCAATATCTTTCCGTTGCTAGAGCGGTGTGTGTCTACGACTTTCGCAGCATCGATAACCACCTGCTTACCAAGTGTAACCAAACCCGCACATCTATGTCGGTAACACAAGAATCGACGAAAATGCCATACTGTCGACACAAATCATTAGCGTAATTACGTAAAGTGGGGTGCAAGCAAAGTCGAATCGGACCAGTAAGCCTGTTCAAGGAGGAGTCATGCAATCCAGACGATCCGTCATGAAACTGGGCATTGCCAGCCTTGTCACATTAAGCCCCTTGCGAGCTAACGCTCAGGACGTGGAGGTCGAAACCATCGACCTCACCTATGAAGGGATGTTGGCTGTGAGCAACGTGCCCACCCTGCCGACAGCGCCCGATGGAGAATGTGCTGTTGTGATGCAGGCGACGGGGCCAGACAGCTCTGCTGCCGCTGTCATCCACAACGGCACAAGTGAGGACATCTGGATTAATAGCGTTTCCGCTACCGGTATCAATGAATCTGGCGAGGAGGACACCTCGGTTCCGGAAGAGAGCATTCACGCTCCCCTCACCCTGGCGGCAGATGCTTACGGCATAGCTGCCGTGGAATTTCCGGAGCGGTATGAGGAATATTCAGATGTCGTTTTCGAACTTGATCTCGTGGCAGAGGCAGAGGCCGACCCTGGCCTGGTGAATATGCCGCTGACGGAGCTGCAGGTGTCTGATGCCGGTACAGGTGGCAGCCTGAACCTGCGGACGCAAAATCGATCACAGAACATTTTGGCTAAAGGCAGCGGCTTTGTGGGCATCTTTTTCTCGGAAGAAGGAGAAATCCACGACTGGTTCGTATCCACCACGCTCACCGATACAGAACCGGGAGAGGATCGGTGGATTACCCACGTATCCAGCAGCCTGGGCATCACCGATTCGTTCATCATCGGGTTCACTGGTCGAGTTCTCACCTGATCAGTTGGGTGCTGGTCGTGCATCACCTGCGAAACCCGTCAGCTCAACCCCTGCCTTATCCGGTATTAGTAAGTATACTGGGAAACACACTGTATCCCTTCCCGGGTACGTGAGGAGAGGCGCGTGGGAGAGCGCGCCCAATACTGTTCGGAGAGCCAACATGTTTCGTTGTAAAGTTTGTGGCTGGATCCACGAGGGCGCTGCGCCCCCAGACACTTGCCCGAGCTGTGGCGCTCCGGCCGATCGCTTCCGTGCCATGGATGATGCTGAAGTTGGTCTCACCGCCAACGAACTCGCATCCCTCGGTATCGTAGGCCAGGGCTTTGACACCCCAATGGTGGAAGACGGCCGGCGCTTGCGCTTGCTCGCGTTTATCGATTCTTCTTTCTTCAGTCCGTACACCGTTCGTAGCGGCAAGCAATATCCGCTTTACACCGGTGATGCCCAATGGTTCGCCGACAACATTCCGTGTATGACGGCTTGCCCGAGCCATACGGACATCTCGCGCTATATTGCCCTGGTGGCAGATGGTCGATATAGCGATAGCTACGAACTCAACCGGGAACACAACGTTTTCCCGGGCTGCCTGGGCCGCATGTGCGCCCGCCCCTGCGAGGATGCCTGCCGGCGCAAGGAAGTAGATGAGCCAATCGGCATTTGCTACATCAAGCGTGTAGCTGCCGACTACCGTGGCGAAACCCGCCGCGATATCGCCGCCCCCAGCAACGGTCTCACCGTTGGCATTGTGGGTGCCGGTGTTGCTGGCCTCACCACCGCCCGACAACTTGCCCGCCGCGGGTACGAGGTCGACATCTACGAGCGCTTCCCGGTTCCGGGTGGTGTGATGTGGACCGGCGTGCCGGAATGGCGCCTTCCGCGCGATGTTATCGCCGAAGAAGTCGCCCAGATCACCGATCTCGGTGTGCGTATCCACTACAACATGGAAGTCGGAAAAGACATCCAGTTGGCAGACATGGTTGAGCAGTTCGACGTGGTTGTGATGGCCGCCGGCTGCCAGGTGGCTACAAGCCTGGGCATCGAAGGTGAAGAGCTCGATGGCGTCGTGAGTGGTCTCGATTTCCTCGCCGATGTTTCGCTCGGTCAGGAAGACGTCTGGGTCGGGCGCAACGTTGTCACCGTCGGTGGTGGTTTCACGTCGATGGACTGCGTGCGCACTGTGCTCCGACTCGGAGCAGACACCAGCGTCATGACCTATCGCCGCACCATGCACGAGATTCCGGTTGAAGAGCTTGAGCTCGAGGAAGCCGAAATCGAAGGTGTGGAAATCCAGTACATGGTCACACCTACCCGCGTTATCGGCGACCAGAAGGGCCGCGTGCGCGCAATTGAGCTGATGAAAAACGAGCTCGGAGAGCCGGACGCTTCCGGACGACGTCGCCCCAATCCGATCCCGGGCAGCGAGTTCCAGATCAAGTGCGACATGGTAATTGCCGCCATCGGCCAGAAGCAGGACAACCGGTTCCTGGGCGACATGTTCAAGCACGTCGACCGCCGCGGTGTTCCGTTGCTGGATGAGAACCTGAAGACCGAACTGCCAAACGTCTGGGCTGTTGGCGACTACGTCATCAACCCGACCAACTTCATCTCCGCCATTGGCGAAGGCAAGCGCGTAGCGGACGCAATTGATGCCGAGATGCGCAATGTCACGCCGAAGGTGAAGGAGATGGAGATCACCCGCGTACCAACCGAGTACGTCGGCACGCCAAACAGCCTGCTGAGCGAGGGCGTGGCCGAGTGGAGCATGACCTCCATGAGCCGCCGCCTGGTTTGGGGCGACGACTACTCCGATGTTGGTCGACAGGACATGCCAATGTTGCCGGTTGCGGCACGTGGGCTCGGTTCGATGGACAACACTCTTGAATCCGAAATGGGTATGACCAAGAGCATCGGCTTCGAGGAATCCAAACGCTGCCTGCAGTGCCAGTTGAACATCTTTATCGATGGAAACCGCTGCATTCTCTGCAACAGCTGTGTGGACGTATGCCCGCACAACTGCATCGAGATGATCTCGCCGGACCGTATTCATTCGATCGATGGTGAAGTCAGCCTGGCGCAGATGGCTCGTGGTGAGCTCGGCCAGAACGCTGCCGCCATGATTATCGACGAGCGTAGCTGCATTCGCTGTGGCCTGTGCGTGGACTGGTGCCCAACCGAGTGCCTGACCATGGATCACTTCCGGGTCACGCCGGCCGATCCGCGTGAAAGCGTTGACCTGGCAATCACAGCGGACTAACGACCGCC
>CAZGML010000016.1:0-57193 GCA_964526965.1 uncultured Sphaerobacteraceae bacterium
GGTGTATGGAAGAGCGATTCCTCCAGCGACGTTGTGCGGTCGTACTGGATCTCCACCTTCTGGTTCTCGGTAATATCGTTGTAGACCTGTATGGTACCGATCAACTGGTAGAGCCGATCCTGCTGGGTAATGCCCTGCGGCAGGTTGGCGCACTGGCCATCGTTGTAGCTGAGTCGAACCAGTACTGGGCCCCAGTTATCCGCGGAGGGAGGCTCGGCTTCATCATCGTAGGCGATGGTGACACCGCGAATTCGCCCCTCCAGCACGGCATCCTGGGCGGAACTGACGGAGATGGTCGAACAGATGGGTTGGTCGGGAATGCTGCGATCTGAGGAGAGGTAAACGACGAAGAGCAAGATGACCAGCGCAGCCACGCCACCGAACAGGATGACGTAGACGGAAAGAGGCCGGCCTTCACCATCTTCACCACCAGTGATACGGCGGCGAAAACGTGACGTTCGGGCTTCTGGTTCCTCGGAAGATTCCTCAACGTTTGGTTCGTTTGTCTCGTCCGTCACTCCGTACATCCTTCGTGATTGTCCGGTTTGCTATGTGTATGAGTGTAGCGAGGTTAGCCTGTGCGCGTCAGCATTCGGCGAATACGATCCCCAAATCGTTGCCACACCACACCGAGCATGAGCAGGATTCCCGCCACCGTTAGGGGTATGCGAAGCGGAGCGGGAACCGTTGGGGTGTCGCCGGTGATAATGGCGTTCACCATAATTACCGCCACCACCGCACAGAAAACGAGAAGCAGTATACCGGTGAGGTTCTCGCGCTCGAACATGAACTACTGTCCCAAAATCTGGTTGGCAACGTAAATGGCGTTCTCGGTTGAATCAACCCCGGGCGGACCTTGCACCATTACACGGTAGACGAGTTGGCCGTCTACCAGATAAATCGTTACCGCTTCGTTGCCGGTGTCAGGTGCGGTCCAGGTGAGCATGGCCGAGCCATCACCTATTTGTTCCATTTCGGCGGGGGTCCAGCCAAAGCTGGAAAGGATCGAGTCGAATTCGGGCAACATCGCCTGCGCCGCCTCGTCGCTTTCAAAGGCGTGAACGCTCACCACCACAGTGGTGCTGCCGGTCGTTGCCGGATCAGTGGATTCATACGTGCGCGCCATGCCGGCTTGCCAACCGTGCGTTTCGAGAAGTTGCTCAACTTCTGGTCCACCACCCAGCGCTTCGATGACGCCCTGGAGTTCCTGCGGTGTATCGCCTGCTTCCTGGAACGGCCCGGGCATGCTCTCCACTACCGGGAGTGCGGCCCGGATGGAGTTTTCGTCGTAGACGATAGCTTCAGGAGTTGGGGTTGGAGGAACTTCTGTGGGAACCTGCGTGGCTTCTTCGGCTGCCGGGGTGCCCGCTGCACCGTCATCTGCGGGAGCTGCATCTTCGTCGTCGGCTTCATCGTCCGTTTCGGTTGCAGTGAGTTCTGCTACCCGGTCGTTGTTCTCATCCGTGCCAACGCCTTCGTCGTCCTCTCGCAAGGCCATCCAGCCAGCGACGATGAGTGCTCCGATTGCAACAACAACCAGGGCGCCGATGATGCCAGCGATAATCTGGCGTTTACGTCGCTGCCCCGGTGGCTGCAGGTCGAGTGGACTGTAGTCGTATTCCATGCGAGGCGGCGAGACAAAGGCAGCGGGATCTTGCTCTGGCGGCCCCTGCTGGGGCGCCTGTTGCGATGGGTCGGGCCCTACAGGCGGACCCTGTTGTTGGCCACCATTGGGCTGTGATCCCGGCGGTGGGGTTTGAGGGCGTGGTCGTTGCGGTCTTGGCTCCATAGGGAGCGGGTCCTTTCAGTTACTGAGTTAAGGGCGTGTTGTAACGCCTGTCCGTTCATTATCGCACGGGGCAGATATTCTGGTCATGAGGTGCGATCATCGGCTACCCAACAGGCCAAAGTATGCCAGTTCTTACACGAATGTGCGCAGTGAATCTGGTACGCTGCCTGTTGGGAAAGCCGCGTGCATTACTACAACGCGTTATGCCGCACGCAGGTGTTGAATGTTAGCTGAACGTCCGGAGTAATTGGTGTGAAGTTTTCTGTTCGATGGTTCCTGGCAATCATCGGCCTGGTTTTTCTTGCTCTTTCCATTGCATCGATCATCGCAGAAGATGATCTGTTGTGGGGTCTTGATACGTTCCCGTTGTGGTCTGCCCCCACTGGTATGGGGATTGTTGTTGGCCTGGCCTACATCAGCATGCTGGCCTCGGTTGGCCTGTTGTGGTTCCGCGCCTTTGTGGTTGGCTCGGTCGATCGCGGTTCGCAGAAGATCGCGCTCGGGTTCTCGGGCATCACACTGATGCTGCATATCCTGCTCGTTGGCTACATTCGCGTGTGGGAAATGCGTGGAGCGGTTTCGGATTTGTTCACCGCCGAAGCATGGGAGGTTGCTTCCAGCGCCAGTTCGGTACGGGCGGTGATTTGTCTCGTCATTGGGCTGCCGATCCAGCACTGGTTTGCCACTCGCGATGTCTCCAGGGAAGTCAACCGCTGGGGCGTAGTCACTGGCGGACTCATTGCCCTCGGCTCGCTCACCGTGGTGGGGCACACGGCTTACCAGCCGCCCACAATCGTTTCGCACGGTATGGATTTCGTGCACGGGGTTGGCGCAGCGTTCTGGTTTGGCGGGCTGCTGGGCCTCGTCCTCTTCCTGCAACGCGCCCTCAAGGCGCGGGCTGACCTGAAAAAGGTCGGTCGCGTGCTGACGGATTTCAGCAATTATGCGCTCTTCTGCGTGATTGCGCTGGCGGTATCCGGATCTGTAATGGCGTTCATGGTGAAGGATGACCCGACGGAACTGACCGATTCGGCATTCTCGCAGGCGCTCACCCTCAAGCTGTTGCTCGTGATTATCCCCGTTCTGCTGGCGGCGTATAACCGCTTCAAGCTCATGCCACAACTGGAAGGCAGTGGGGGCAAAGGCGAGGTGTGGGATCAGCTGCGGCGCACCGCCCTCGCTGAAGTCGGGCTACTCACGATTATTCTGATAGTTACCGGTTACCTGGTGCTCCAAAGCCCCGTACCGTAAGGGAGATTAATGGATCAGAAGCGCACATTCTTCGATACGGCGTTCGCCCGCATCGTCCCCGCGGCATGGGTAATGTCCACCATTTGGTGGCTGAGTGACCGCGAAACGCTGCCGAAACCTCCGGGCCTAACCTCCGAAATCTGGAGCTACATCGGCCACATCGGTATGTTCGGATTGCTCGGCATCACCATCTGGTTTGCGCTGGGCCTGAACTCTCGCTTGCTCGACCGGGAGCGAGCCGTGTGGGCCATCGGTATTGCAACCGCATACGGTGTGCTGGACGAGTATCACCAGAGCTTTGTGCCCGGGCGCGACCCGAGCGCATTGGATGTGCTGGCGGATTTCATCGGCGCCCTGCTGGCCGTTGTCATCATCCCGCGAATATTTCGGCGTTTCTTCGAGTGATTTTCCCGGGCCGTGTAGCATGGATAGCAAAGGAGGCCTGTCCATGTCGTTCACAGTCTTCAGGGAATCCGATTCACTCGTACCAGCTCATCTCTGGCTGCCCCTTCGCGAAATAGAAGAACCGGCGCTCGACCAGATCCGAAATTCCATCAAGCACCCGGATATCGGGCGTCATCTCTACGTACCGGTCATGCCCGATTGCCACGTTGGCTACGGCGTTACCATCGGATCAGTGGTGCCCACCAGCGGTACCGTGATACCGAACGCCGTCGGCGTCGATATCGGGTGCGGCATGTGCGCAGTGAACACCGGCGTACAGCTCACCGATGAAATGGATCGCGACTTCTGGCGCAACTGGGGCGGAAGCGTGATGCGAGAAGTGCCAACCGGGTTCTCATCCCACAAACAGCCGCAAAACCTTGGTCCGCTCGATCGCGCATTGCGCGTCAAGAGCTTGCAGTCGCTGTTGCCAAGCAAGGCTGCGCATCAACTTGGGACGCTCGGTGGTGGCAACCATTTTATGGAAGCGCAGCTGGACGAGGAAAATCGGATTTGGCTGATGGTTCACTCGGGCTCCCGCCATACCGGTTTACGCATCGCTAACCATTACCACGAACTTGCGGTACACCAGAGCGCCGCGCGTGGGTTACATCAGTCCACCCCGAAGGAGCTTTCCTCGCTGCAAATTGATAGTGCCGCCGGGCAGGATTACCTGCACGATATGCACTGGGCAGAGGAGTTCGCGCTTCACTCGCGCCTGCAAATGCTTGAATCTATGCGGGAGACGTTTCTGGAGTCTGTCGCGGCTATCTCCGATCCACCCGCAGCGGCGGATCACGAGGTGATCAACATCCACCACAACTTCGCGTCGCTGGAAGAGCATGGTGGCGAAGAGGTGATGGTGCATCGCAAGGGCGCAACGCAAGCGAAGAAGGGGCAGCTCGGGATCATTCCCGGCTCAATGGGCACCCCCAGCTACATCGTGCGCGGCAAGGGCAATCCGGATTCGCTGGAGAGTTGCTCGCACGGCGCCGGACGCCAGATGGGGCGAAAAGCTGCCAAGCGCAAGCTCACTACTGAGATGTTTGCCGAATCCATCGCCAGCACCCATTCGACTCCATCCGGAAAATACATTGACGAGGCTCCGGGCGCGTATAAAGACATCGATGTCGTCATCAAACGCCAGGCCGATCTGATCGATGTGGTGCACGAGTTGCGCCCGATTATGACGGTGAAGGGGGATAGCAAATCTCGCGACGATTAATCCTGGATGGGTGGATCGACGAATTCTGCGAGCCCAAGCGTCACCCGCGCCTCGGCCGCCGTGGTAAACGATCCGGTGATGACAATCACCTCGGCTGGTGATTGCACTGCCAGGGCAATGCCCTCGCTCACGCTACCGGCTACCTCGGGCTCCACTCCCACGCGTTGGATAGATGCTCTCAAGTCAGCCAACGGCAATGCTCGGGGGTTATTGGGCTCTACAGCGATCCAACGTGAGGAGACTTCGGCGAGTGGTTCCAATATCGCCTGCTGATCCTTGTCGGTGAGCATGCCGATCACCAACGCGACGGGTGCATCCCCAAACTGGTCCCGCACAGCAGCGCCTAACGCGGCTGTAGATGCGGGCGTGTGTGCGCCATCGATCACGATGGTCTGGCCGGATGGGAGGGAGATCTGCTCAAATCGTGCCGGCAAGATGGTATGCGCAAGTCCGTAGCGGATTGCCTCTTCACTTGTCTGCAGGGACGGCGTGGCTTCACCCAGCGCGATCACCGCGGCTATTGCCAAACCGGCGTTATCGACCTGGTGTGATCCGATCAACGAGCTTTGGAGCGATTCTATTGTCACCTCGCCACGAGTGAAGGTGAATTGACCATGCGAGCCCTCCGTCCGCCAAGGCTTCCCGGCAATGTGCAGGGGCGCGTTCAGCCGCCCTGCGGTATCGCAGATGACATCTAATGCTTCCGCAGGTTGCGACGCTGCAATAACTGGTCGCGATGCCTTAATGATCCCCGCCTTGTTGCGGGCGATCTCTGCCATGGATGACCCGAGGACAGCGGTATGCTCGAAATCGAGTGTTGCGATAACCGATACGGCTGGGTCAACGATGTTGGTTGAATCGAGTTCGCCGCCCATTCCAACTTCTACGACCGCAACTTCACAGCCCTGCTCCGCGAACCACGCGAGTGCCATGGCCGTGTTGAGTTCGAAGGCTGTTATGCGACCAAGCTCGGGCTGATCGTTCTCGATATCACTCGCTGCCTGGATGAACCGGGAGGTGAGGGATGTGAACACGTGCTCCGATATCATCTCATTATCAAGTACGAACCGTTCGCGGAATGAGTGCAGGTGAGGGGAGAGGAAACGCCCGGTGCGGATATCGGCTGCCCGCAACATGGCGTCGATCATCGCCGAGGTGGAACCTTTGCCCTTGCTGCCGGCGACATGGATGATCTCGTTGGGCAGCTCATTATGCCCTGTATGGTCGAGCAGCGCCCTGGTCCGTTTAAGGCCAAGCCGGGCGGCATCATCGCCGGCGAACGGGTTGCTGATGAATCCGCGATCGTAGCCGGAGCGATTCCAAATGGCCCTGAGGGCGTCTTCGTACGATGAGATTGATTGCACAGAATGTGTCTTTCAGTTCGATAACAGCGCGAGTACAACTCCGTTCATCATATCTGCACAATGAACCGAGGGTGAAAGCGTCGGTTGGTGTGGTACGTTTTCACTATTCTCAGTCATTGTCGATGAGACGATGCGCGCCTTCTTCGTAATGATCTCGGGTAGAAACCTATGCTTCTCCGGTTTTTTCGCAGCGAGCCGGCCGCGGCCATCGTACTGCTTGTTATGGCTGCGCTTGCAATTGTCGTCGCAAACTCCCCATTGCAATCTGCGTACGAAAACGTTCTCGGTAGCTACGTACTCGGGATATCAGTACACCATTGGATCAATGATGCCCTGATGGCGGTCTTTTTCCTGATGGTGGGGTTGGAAATCAAACGAGAGGTTACCGTAGGCGCACTCTCAACCTGGCGGCTGCGTGTGCTTCCCGGTGTTGCGGCCGTTGGCGGCATGGCGATTCCGGCGCTGATTTTCGTGCTGGTGAACCGTGGCGACAGCCTCCATCTGGATGGTTGGGCGATTCCTGCTGCTACCGATATCGCGTTTGCGCTCGGGGTGCTGGCGCTGCTTGGCAGCCGCGTTCCCGCCGCGATCCGCGTGTTGCTGGTAGGCATCGCGATTATCGATGACCTGCTTGCCATTCTCGTTATTGCATTCTTCTACTCAGATTCACTCTATGCCGGTTGGCTTGGGATCGCGGCGGCACTTGTGGTGGCATTGTTCATCCTCAACCGATTTGGTGTGAAGTCGCTGATTCCATATTTGGTTGTCGGTGTTGGACTTTGGTATGCAGTCTACGAATCCGGACTCCACGCCACGCTGGCTGGCGTGATCCTGGCGATATTCATCCCGACAACCCAGCCAGAAGGTGGAGGCATGTCCCCGCTCAATACGCTGGAACACGGCATTGTGCAGTGGGTGAATTTCGGCATTGTCCCCCTCTTCGGGTTTGCGAATGCCGGTATCTCGTTCTCCGGTCTCGGAAGTGATGCATTTATTGGCACCCTGCCGATCGGCATTGCACTTGGATTGTTCCTCGGCAAGCAGATTGGTATTTTCGGCTCACTGTGGCTGCTGGTGCGGTTGGGATTGGCCCATATGCCCGCTCGCACAACCTGGCCCCAGTTGTTTTCGATGGCCGTATTGTGCGGAATCGGATTTACCATGAGCCTCTTCATCGGAGGACTCGCATTTGCATCGTACGATGAGCTGCTGGATGCGACGAAGATCGGCGTGATTGGCGGATCGCTGGCATCCGCACTCGTTGGTTCTTTCCTTATGCTTCGCGCCACCCAACAGGAAGCGGCAGAGGTTGCTGCGGAAGTGCAAACCTCGCCCGGATCGTAGCGGGTGAGGTTTGCGCGTGAGGCGAACTGTGACGGGATTCGGCTACTCAGCCTCGTCCTTGCGGTTCCAGTTTGCGATATTCCAGTAATTGTACTCAAAGCCGGCGCCGAGGGCGACGTTTTCGTTGTACAGGTCCCTGGAGATCGCGTACACATCTGCCGCGCGGTTGACCAGTGGAATAACTGCCCGGTCCATAATGACTGCATCATTCATGGTAATGAACAGTTCTGCAGCCTCTTCCATTGAGGTCACTTCCTGCACAGCTTCGAACGCGGCGTCGTATTCCTCGTTCGCCCAGCGCTGGCGGTTGCCGCCGGTCCACTGGTTGCTGGCCTGCGAGAAGTTTCGTCGATCCGGTCCAGCGTACCAGTCGCTCATGTAGGCGATCGGCATGGTGCTGGTGGAGTTGTTGGTGTACATGTTCATATCCCAGTACATCTTGTTGATGGTCTGGTCATTACCCGCGGCACTATCGAAGTAAATACCGGCGTCAATCTGCTCCAGCTCGATTTCAACACCGATGGCTTCGAAGTTGGCCTGCACGATTGACTGTGTCTTCTGGCGCACCAGGTTCACCGATGTCGCGAACACACCGGAAAGCTGGACGCCATCCTTCTCGCGTACGCCATCGTCGTTCAGGGCCCAGCCGGCGTCGTCGAGAATCTGGTTGGCGCGCTCCGGGTCGTAATCCCAGCTGGTGTTCGGGCTTTCGAACGCCGGAATACCTACCAGTACGTTGGCCGTGGGCGGCTCGCCCGGGCTGTAGAGGCTGGTGGCAATCAATTCACGATCGATCGCGAGGTTCATCGCCTCGCGTACATCCGGATCTGTAATCCACGGGTGAGGTGTGTTCATTTCGGAGTACTGGCCATCAACTTCCTTGTTCGGATCGGTGAAGTTGAAGTGAATGCGCTCCAGGCTTGTACCCGGTTCAACCACGAGTTCGCCCGGGTTACCGTCCTCCAGCATGCTGGTGAGTACTTCCGGCTCTACCTGCAGGTTCCAGGCGTAATCGTAATCGCCCGTTTGCAGCACACTGCGCGCTGCGGCTGCAGCATCACCACCGCCCTTGAGCTCAATTGTGGCGAAGGCCGGCTTGTTTTCGTGCCGATACCGTTCGTTAATGGCAAAGCTGGCACTATCGTTTGGTTCGAACGATTCTACGATGTATGGGCCGGTTCCGACTGGAGCCAGCTGGAATTCCGCTGAGACCTCTTCGTTGGTGATGTCTCCATCCCACAGATGGGCGGGATAGATGTGGCCGTTGTTACCGCCGGTGAAGGCATCGTACCAGCCGGCTGCCGGGCTCTTGAATGTGACAACTGCCGTGAGGTCATCTTCGGCGACGATGCTCTCAATCGATTCCCAGATGTCGTAGCTCACGGATGCGTTGTCCACCTCCATGATCCATTCCCACGTGAAGACCACATCGTTCGCGGTGAACGGTTCGCCATCGCTCCACACAACGCCTTCAAGCAAGTTGAAGGTCACGGAGGTGAGGTCTTCGGCGAGCATGCCATTTTCCACCGAGGGAACCTCGGTGATCAGGTTTGGTACCAGTGTGGTATCCGCGGCATAGCGCATGAGTGGCTCATTCACCATATCTGCCGGCATGAAATCCTTGGTGCCGGTGGCGCGGTGGGCCATGAGGTGCGTGGGTGCCTGCCATTGCAGCAGTTTCAGTTCACCATCCTGGCCGCGTGTTTTACCTTCCATGCCCACTTCGGGGATTCCACCAGAAGCCACGGGCGTGGCATCTGGTGTGGCATCCTGCATTGCGTAGTTGGCGAAGCCATTTTTTGTACGGCCCGCTGCAGTATTGGCGAGGAACATCGAAACTGGTGCTGCAACACCGAGGGCAGCGGCACCTTTCATGAACCCACGACGATCAATATCGCCGTGCTTCAGTTGCTCGTAAAGCGACGCGAGCTTTCCCTTCTCTGCCATTGTGAGTCCTCCGTTATTCAACTCACCATCACCGCCCGGCGATGGCCATAGCCAACAGCGTTTGATACCAACGGTCCCAGTGGACGCGATGTTCACGAAGATCGCGACACTTGCGATGTTGGTAACGTGGAGGGCGAATACCCCTTATTTTGTGACTATAGAATGCATTGTGCGGCACGGAAGGTGAAATTGCAATAACCATCGTCAAATCAATTTGACGATTGCCCATATTTTCGATGGTATCGCGGAAAGTTGGGGTGCCATATCGGGCGGTATACTGGCCGGTATTGGTCGTTCGCCACACGATGCGGAGTACAGATGCTCGTTTCACTCGTCCTTCTTTTCAGCCTCCTGTCGACACCGGTTGCCACCCCGATGGCGATAGGGGATTCAGCGGAATGGGTTTACCCAACAGGATCCGGCGCAGCCGCACGGCCGCTGGTGCAGGATGACGTTATTTACACCGCCACCAATAACGGCGTGGTTACGGCATTTCACTACGAAGATGGGGACATTCTCTGGCAATCAGTACCGGGCGAAAACGCCGGTGCCGAGCTGGTGTGGGACGACGGTCGCATCCTTCTTCCCGGTGCACAAGGGGCGCTCTATGTATTGGACGCCGAGGATGGCAGCACACTATCGACCCATGTGCTGGGAGGATCAAGTCTTTCAAAACCGGTTATTTACGATGACATGGTCATCCTGAGTGATGGGGCCGGCCTGGTGCACTTCCTCAATGCAGAAACGCTGGAGGTCAAATCGCAGTTTGTGCTGAGCAACAGCGTGCAGGGGCACGGCATCGTCAACGACGATAGCATCGTGTTTTCCCTTGCGGGTGGAACGCTTATTTCGCTCGATATCGGAACGAAGGATGTAAATTGGGAAACCGTGCTGAGCGCAACCGGCTCAAAACCCATTTTGCTGGAAGATGGTGACATCTTCATCAGCACCGGGGATACCACGATATCCCGCTACTCCGGCGAGGATGGCAGCCAGATGTGGCAAGAAGTGCTGAGCACCGGTAATGCAGCGGATCACGCGCTTACGCCGCACGGAATCTTGGTTACGACCAGCGGTGGGAGTGTGCAGAGTATCGATCCGGAATCCGGCGAGATGAACTGGCTCGAGGTTCTGCCCGGCAACGGCAGCTTTGCATCGGAAAACTGCCAGGAGCAATGTGTGCTGGTCGCGAATGGTGAGATGCTGACCACCATCTCAGCGCAGAACGGCGAACTCAGCCAGTGGCTGGTGACTCCCGGGGGTATTGCGGGGAGTGTCCGCAATACCCCCGGGTTTGTGGTTGCCATCACAGGGGCGGGAGATGTAATGCTCTGGAGAATGGTGGGGGATTAACTAACCTACGGATGTACTACTCCGCAAGCGCTTCGACCAACTGATCGGCATTGAAGCGCATCAGGTCGATGTAGGTATCCGCATCCTCAGAAAACGTATCCGTGAGCAGTGTCACGATCTCGATATCGCCTTCTTCTTCCAGCAGGTTGAGCACGGAGTCGTTGAACTGCGGCTCAGAGAAGACGACATTCACGCCGTTCTCTTCAACAACGTCCAGCAAGTGCACCATCTCTTGAGCAGAGACTTCGGCGTTCGGGTTTTCCAGTACGATGCCGATGATTTCAAACTCGTAGCGTGCCGCGAAATATCTCCAGGCATCGTGGAATACCAGCAGTTTGCGGCGATCCTCCGGGATAGCGTCAAGCGTTTCCTCCAGCTCTGCGTGCAGCGCTTCGAGGTCAGCGACATACGATTCCGCATTCGATGCAAAGACATCTGCCTTGTCCTCGGCGAGTTCGCCGATGAAACTCGCGATGGCTGGAACTGCCTGGATGACGGTGAGTGGATCCAGCCAGATGTGCGGATCACCACCGGAGAGATCATGAACGTGATCGCCGTGATCAATGACCTCATCGATCATGATCAGCTCCACATGATCGGTGACCTGGAATTCGGGAATATCGTTATCGCTGACCGCCTGCCGCCAGCCGCCGGATTCCACAAAGGGCTCCAAATCAGCGCCAATGAAGATGAATGCATCGGCCTCGGTAAGCCGCACCATATCCTCCGGGGTTGGCTCCCAGGTATGGGGATCCGAGTTCGGCGGCATGATCGAGAAGACCTCGGCCTCATCCCCGGTGATGTTCGAAACGATATCCTGCAGGATCGGCATACTGGTCGCAATTGTGAGCGAGTCTTGCCCCGCCGCCCGGCCCAACGAAAGCGCGAGCAGGGAACTGGTGGTCGCTCCGAGAAGTGATCGTCTGGTAAAGGAAGAGGTCATTGCCTGGCGTCCAATCATGTTGTTGAAGTGAACCGGGTTTCGTTGCTCGCACCAATCGCGCGAGTGCTCAAAAGATACCATCAAATGATACCTTGTATCAATATGGATGGGATTAGCGTTCGATCCAGTCGATGATTCCATTCGTTCGAATGGTTCGTTGCGGAGCAGTGCGAATGCCGAGCTCGATGGTCACATCATTGAAAGCGCGCATGAACGCAGTAGTATCCACATTCATGTCGCTCAAGATCGTGAGAGAGCGGGCGCGGGTTGCGACGATCCAGAACAACGCCTCGCGATGAAAGCCGGCATCGATCAACGCTTGCGATCCGCCAATGGAAATAACGCGCGCATCCTCAGAGAGATCCGACGCCCAGAATCGGGAGGATTCTTCTGCAAGTGACGTGGTGTGATCGAAGAGGGCGGCTGTATCATTCATCCACTCCTGCACCTGGTCGGGCGTGGGGGAATCGAAGCCGTAGAGCGCAAGCAGTTCCTCGTACTCATCGGGATCGATCACGGCTTTCGCAGCCAGGAATCGCTTGCGGACCGTCAGCGGTTCGCCCGCTTGCACCAGCGGAATGTGGGTGGCGAGCGTGGCAGGGAAGAGCCAGCTCAGTACGCGCTCGGGATCGGACATTCGTCCCTGGCTGATTGATGCGGCGAGTGGTCGGATTCGATTGCGAATCGATTCAACTCGCGCATGGATTTCGGCCGGAGCCTCGAAATTGCGGGAGATTTGCTTCTGCAGTTCAGCCAGGCGGCCGTCATCCTTTACCACTTGCCCGAAGTGCAGCAGGCTCGCGACGATCGCGTCGGAAGGGGCATTCTCCAGTTCGCTCCACGGCATCCAGCTTACGTCCAGCAGCACGTCCTGTACGGAGACCTTGCCTGGCTTTTGGGTCGGCAGTTCACCATCTGTTACCAGGTAACAATCGATATCCGTTGTTAGATCGTAAGGCGATTTCTTATCGGCGTACGCAGTCGAGCCGCCGATAAACGCTGAAGTGAAAGGCAAACCGGACGCGGTGATCCAGTTTGTGGCGATGGCTATTGCGTCCCTGTTGGTGAGGGAGTCACTCATGCGTCTGGCATAGTCCAATCATTGTACGAGTATCATTAACCCAAACGGTAACCAGCGCCTACACGGGGGCACCATGGATCAACTTTCGGAATTCTTCGAACCCATTATAGACTTCGTTCTCGCGAATCTCGGCATTGTCATTTTCGCGGTCTTCGTCCTGTCTGGCCTTCTCGGCCGTGGAGACAAATCGAAGGATCCGCAAAAAGAGGCTCAGCAGGAATCTCAACGGCAACAACGACCCCGGTCACAGGGAGAAGTCGATAACCGACCCCTGTCGGAGCGGTTGGCAGAAGCCTTTGGCGTTGAAGTGCCGGAACAACAGTCACAACCAGGTCAGCGATCTGGTGAGTCTGCGCAGCCTACTTCCATGTGGAGAGAACCCAGGCGTCAGGAACCCGAAGGCCGGCGGTCCACAACGTTCGGTAACGTGCAGGATAACTACCCGGATTTGTTCGGCGGCCCGAGCATTCTGGACGAGGAAAAGCGGTTCGAAGAAACCACCAGGTGGGGCTTCGATGAAACCGAGTGGGGCACCACCTTCGACAAAAACGAAGAACAATGGGGCAAAGCGTTCCCGGATCGTAAGTCCGATGAGCCGTATGTCCACTGGCCGAGTTAGCTCTCGCTTTCCTGTTCCTCCCTGCCTCGGGTTTGCTGCAGCCGACGTTGGCGCAGGATCCGTTGTCGACGTCGCTGCCAGTGCGCGTTGATATAGGATCCAAATAGAATCGTGTGCGCCAGCAGGTAAAGCGCGACAACGATCAGCGAGATAAGTCCGAGCAGCGGACCATATCGATTCACACCACCAACCAGGCCGATGTAGATCGGGAAGACCTGTACCAGAAGCGAGAAAAGCGTTGCTGAAACGAAAGCGCCAGGCAGCACGTCTGGTGTTTTTTGACGAGCGTTCGGCACAATCCGGAAAATAACGAAGAAGAACAGGAACGCGAATATGTAGGCGGCCGCGTAGGCGAGGAGTTGCGAAAAGCGGGTATCCAGCAACTCGATGTTCAGTACTTCCGGAAAGTCTGAAAGCAGCAGCGTTGTCGGCAGCACAGAGCTGATTACCGAGAGCACGAAGAAGAGCAGAAAGAGCATGATCACGGTAAAACCGCGCTGTCGCTCCTCAACAAACGTGGCGTTGCGTACGTTGTAAATACGATTCATGGCGCGCGCCATTGAGCTGATCAACCCCGTGCCGATCCACGAAAATGTTATGAACGATGCCAGGGTGAGAATACCGGAGTTCTGGCGACTCTCCACCGCGGCCAGGAAAGCGTCCATTGCACCCGAACCCGGAGGGAACACTGTTTCGATAATTGTCCGCGCCTGATTGATCGCCGTCTGGTTTTGCAGGAAAAGACCGGCCACACCAACCAGCAGGAAGAAGATCGGCACCATCGCGATGAGTGAGTGATAGGCAATAGCCGCGGCGAGGTCTCCTGCGTTATTGCGAGTGAACCCATGGAAGAGCCAGCGAGGGAAGCGTAGAAGTCGGGACCAGCCTGTATGATTGGTCCTTCGCCACAATGCGGGCAACGATTCCGCGATTGCATCGCTTTCGAACTGCAAATCGTATTCGCCTTTCACGCGCGTATGAGCGGCGGAGTTCAGCAAAATCATGATTCATCCTCCCGTTCACCGCGACCAAAAAGGCCCCGTATCCGTTGCCAGATGCCCGGCTTTTGCGGCTCGGGCTCTACCTGCACGCTTTCCGGGCTCTCCACGATTTCCATCTCGATCAGGGGTCCCATCAGGCTCCACGTCTCGGAAATGAGTCCATCGCGGAAGGCAAAGGTCTCGATTCCGTCCGCGATCATGCGGGTACCCGTTGGAGCAATACCCTGGAATTCACCAACCATCGTACCGGTGAGGGAAACTCGCACCATAACCTTATCGCGGTCGGCGAGCATTTCACGCGGTACTACCTCGCCATCGGGGAACGCGTGACGGAACGATGCGATCGTTTGTTTGAGGCCATCCAGGCCAGGTGCCTGTTCCGGCAAGGCGGCATGATCAACCACGTTCTCGGACACGATCGTATCCAGGTGATCCACCACGCCGCTGCTGAAGCTGTGATAGAGCTCGGCGATGATGGTTTTGCGGGTTTCTGAGTCGCGCGAGATAAAGAGGTCGGCACTGATCCAGGCCGCGAGAATCGCGATGGCGACGGCCACCCCGAGGCGAGCCAGGTTGTCGCGGAACACCTCATCCGCCCGGCGAACCACTTCCGCCTCCGGAATCTGCACAACAACGTAGCCGGGCATCTCGCTTGGCTGTGTCGCCGAAAACCGGATTTGAGCTGAAGCGTGAATGTAATCGCCCTCGACATCGGGTTCGGTGCGTAAATCGGTGTTTTCGGCTGCTTCTACCTCCAGAATCTCATCCACCGGTGGCGTGCCGACGAGTGAAATGCCTGGGCGGAGTGTTTCTTGTGGCGGTTCCTGCAGCAAGAGCACACCGTCGTTCATCACAATGGAGACGACCGACCCCTGCGGCATGCTTGTGCGTGAGAGCGTGGTCGACTGTTCGGCGAGATCGAGCGTTGCCACAATAGCGCGGTTCACCGAGCCATCGCGATTCACGACAGGGGCTGCAAAGCTGATGATGCTGCGATCGTTGAGCGGATTGATTCTATAGTTGCCAACAGCGAATTCCTGTTCGCGAACGGCATGTTCAATGAAGGAGCGGTCTTCATTCGGCCCGAGCGGGTTCGATGCGGAACTGCGGCAATAAACGGACCCATCCAGCCCGATCACGCGCAAATCTACGTACATCGGGTTCTCAATCGAATGCACCAGGCTTTGAAAGAAGGACGTACAGGCATCGCCACTGGTGCTCCGCACTTCGGGCAAGCGACTCAGGAGCGAGAGTTCGCGCTGCACGCTATCGATCTCGCGCGCCTGTTCGCTCGCGGTGAGATTTGCGATGCGGGTGGCTTCTTCCTGGGCGTTAACCATGGCGTCGTTACGCGCCTGTGATGCTGTCAGGAAGAGGAGTGCAATGGTTGGCAGCGAGGCGAGAAGCACGATGCCGATCAGCCGAAATCGCAGGCTGCGCGCCAGTGGCGTGTTCACGAACCAGCTCACCATGGATTTGATTCGTCGCATCGCCGTCACTCCCCCGAATGCCTGTGGATGACCGTGCGGGAATTATACGGGGTTCACTGAATCTTCGCTTTGGTGCCGCGTTTCGGAGATTACAGCTACACTTAACCAATCAAATCCCGAGATAACGGGGAGAGATACATGAGAAAGACGCTGAGAATCCTGCGAAACCTCGTTGTGGTGATGTTGTTGATGGCGGGTACTGCTGCGCTCACTGTGTGGTTCATGGTGAAGCGGGAGCGTCGCCGATCAGCGGATGTGCAAATGCAGCAACCGGCAGCATCAACCGGGAATGTGATGGCAACTGCTGCTACCTCTTCAACCGCGGTGATTTCCCCGGATGGCGATCTCGACTGGTCGCGCGAGGAAATTCGATCGTTGAAGAACCACATCAGTAATCAGACCATCCTGACCCTGATAGAGCTTCTGCGCGAGCGAGACGGTGCACCGGTGAACTATCACGAACTGATGGAACGAACGGGCCGTACCATGCCGCAGGTACGGGCTGATCTGGCTGTATTCTCCCGTGCGGTCAAGAAGGTTGAGGGCCGTCGACAGTGGCCCATCGATACCACCACACCTACCGACAGCGAATCCAAAACCGCATACACCGCCCCCAAAACCTACCTCGACTGGTGGTTTGAGGATTAGCCATTCCTGGAACGACTTTCGTTCATGTGTCGTTATCTACATATGTGAACGCGCGATCCGTTAACGTGGTGACGCACATCCAGGGAGGGGAGATACGTGGCTGGCATCTATGATGTTCTTACGATCCTCTTCCTCATCTTTGTTTTCTACTTGCTCGGGTTTCGTATCGTGCGGACACAGCGGGATGATGAACGCGAATCCGATCCTACCCCCGAAATGTCATCGATTGAACCTCGACCACTGGTGAAACGCCAGATAGTCCTTGATGCGCTCCAGCAACCTCCGTTCACGGATATCCTCTCAACGCGCCAACGAGATCGCCTACGCCATTCACTCCTGAATCCTGGTGATACCTGGATCGAACCAATCCCAACAGACGACCTGGATTTCGCGGAACAATCTCGTGTTCAGGCTTCCACAAGCGAATTATTGACGGGCGAGCGTGTTGCTTCAGGCCCGGTAGCACCTGTCTCACCGAAACCTGCTCCCGAACCACCACGTACACCAGTCATGGAAACCATCCGCGCCAGCTGGGATCCGGCGGTGATGATGCTCTATCTCGGAGCATTGTTGGTGGTGGTAGCCGGTCTCATTTTCGCCACGTATAACTGGGGCACCCTGGGTGGCTGGCAAAAGATGGGCATGCTTTCCGGAGGAACAGCTGCCTTCCTCGTTGCGGGCCTCTCCATTCGCAATATAGAGCGGGTGAAGCCCGCCTCCACCACATTTATCATCATTGGGGGGTTGCTGGTACCGGCCAACTTCCTGGCTGCCTACACCGTGTTCGATGATGTGAAGCCAGCTCTCACGCTACTGCTTGGTGCTATCGCCACCGCAATCGTTCACGCGCTGCTTTCCTCCCAGCCCGGTGGGCAGATCTTCCGTTATAGCACCGTGGCCGCTGCAATTGTCGCTCTGGCAACGGTGCCCGCCGCTCTGGGATTTGTCGCTGGATGGGGCGGAGTGCTCGGCCTCGTGGTCATTGCTTTGATCCCGTCCGAATTGCCTTGGCTGCGTCGATTCGAGCCCGCCTGGGACTTGATGAGTAAGGCCGCTATCGGGCCCCTGGCTATCTTCGCGATCTGGCAAGACTGGGACTCCGATGGCTGGATCGTTGTTGGAGGGTTCATCGGCCTGAGTATGGTGGCGACCCGGCTATCCATGCAATACCGCAATTTCCGGCCGTACCTGCTTGCCTTCTCTGATTTCTCATTGATCCTGGCCAGCATGCAGATCGCTCACATCTTCTCCGGAGAGCGGTGGGTGATTGCCGCTGGTCTGTTGGCGCTCACGATTCTCCTGTTACAAGAAGCCCGACGGTTCCCCGGCCATAAGGTTTGGCTCGAGTTCGCGGCCGTATTTTCGTTTTCGTTCTTCGTTGTGGATGTCATGCACGAGCTGGTCGAGCCCGATTGGGCGCTTTCGGCAGGAGCGATCGCATTCACTATCGGCATGCTGCTGCACGCCAGGTTGCATCCTCGCCACGCCTGGTTCACTGAGTTCCTGGCAGTGTGGTCGTTGCCGATCGCCGTCGCCTCGGCGGTGCAGGCTTCTCATGAATCCTGGTGGTGGGTGTCGATTGGTGCTGGCGTGGTTACCCTCACGCTCATTGTCCACCGAATCCGCCACCGAATCCCGGGCGATTTCAATCTCGCAATTGCGAGCGCTTCCGGAATCCTGGCTGTCCTTCTCGCCGTCGATCTGCTGGACCTGGTGGATACCTCTCGAAACCAGATTGTCGTGCTGATGGCGCTTGGCCTTGCGCTGACTGCCATCTCCAACCTGTGGTTGCCTCACCACGCCTCGGTTTCCGGCTGGCTGAAGAACCTGTTGCGAATCGAGACACTGCCGATCTTCGTCGCTGCGGGATCCATTGGTGATTGGGATGATGCGTTTGTCCCTTGCATCGTTATCCTGGTGATGTTCTGGAATATCTGGGTCTCCCGCCAGTCGAACTGGTCGATTCCGTTGGCAATCACCATGTGGATCGCACTGACGGAGACGTTGATTCCGGCCGATGCCGGCTACCTCGCGAGCATGTGGTGGTACGTGGCCCTGACTGTCGCCTGGGCTGCGCTTGCCTGGCAACTGGATCGAAGGACGCGAGGGGGTGAAGACTTCCTCTCAGCCGGGGTGTATCTTTGGGCGTCCGTGTCAGTTGCATCCGCAGTCGTGGTGTATGCGGCCCTGTTCGAGTTGATGCATGATGAAGCTGCGGTTCAAAGTGGCCTCGCCGCGATCATCCTGGCTGCATTGCACGTGGCTGGCTACCGCTCCACTGGCGGACGGGTCATGCTGGCGATTGCTGGCTTTCTGGTGTTTGTGGCGAATGTTGCCTGGATCTTTGGCGAAGTTTCGAGCATCTGGCACATTGCCTTCGCCGCTATCAGCCTTGTGATTGCCGTGTACTTCTACTGGCAATCGTCCATGTCTCGAGTCTGGTTCGGTTTTGCCACAGCGATGTTGGCGCTGATCTATGCTCAGCTCGCAACCGATTTGTCCTATACCTCTGACCTGGTACTTGGGCTGGCGGCTGCCTGGATTCTCGTCAGCATTGCCATCCTGCGCTGGCGATCGGCGGATACAACCGCGCTCAGTACCCCGATGTTCTACCAGGCGATGTTGCTCCATCCTCTCGCACACTTCCTGCCCGTGATTGATCACTCACTCGTTGACATCTCCCGGCCCGATTTCGTGCTCACGCTGGTGTCCCTTGCTGGCGTGGTAGCGACCTTTGGGTCGCTAAGGCGTAACCGCGAGATGGTGCTGGTCGGTTCGGCCATTGGGATGACAGCGCTGTTGCTGCAAATCAGTATCGGTGCACCCGGCAATCTCCACGCCTACACCGTGCCGCTTTCGATCTACTTGCTGGCGGTTGGTTTACTGTTGCGAGCGGATGCCCGAATCGCCAACCTGCTGCTTGCTGCCGGCTCGGCGACGCTCGTGATCCCGGCGATGATTGAGGCCCTCACCACCGGCGATATCGTGTGGCTCTGGGTGGCACTGGCCGAAGCTATCGGGCTTTTCCTGTTCGGTACCGTGTTGCGACTCCGTATCCCGACCGCGGCCGGTGTGGTTGCTGTGAGCGTGATCTTGCTGCGCATGCTGGTGTTTGCGGTCAGTGTGCTGGCCAGTTGGATCAGTATCCTGGTGATTGGTGTGGCGCTGTTGCTGATTGGTACGATGTGGCTCCTTTTCCGCGAGCCGATCCAGAATCGCGCGACTGCAATCTTCGCTCGCTGGCGCAGCTTCGATTAGCTACCGGCTTCTTGACATGATCGCGATTCGGGCGGAACCTGATTCACGAGATAATCGATCAGTCAGGAGCCTTTCCCAATGCCAAACCCGAATACACAGGCCGCTATTGAGCGCGCCCGCGCCCATCGTGATAGTGACCTGCAGGACCTCTTCAAGCTGCTGGAGCAACCAAGCATCAGCGCCCAGAATATCGGTGTTACCGAGTGTGCCGATCTCGAGGAAGCGCTACTTCAGGAGGCCGGTTTCACAACCCGACGCCTTGAGGCTCCTGGACATCCGGTGATATACGGCGAGTGGACCAATGCTCCTGGCAAGCGAACGATCCTGTTCTACGGCCATTACGATGTGCAGCCGCCAGATCCGCTCGACCTCTGGGAATCCGATCCGTTTACGCCAACTATCCGGGATGGACGGATTTACTGCCGTGGTGTTGCCGATAACAAGGCCCAGCATTTCAGCCATATCGCCGCGGTGCGTCACTGGTTGGGTGCCAACGGATCGCTTCCCTGCAATGTCAAGATCATGCTTGAAGGCGAGGAGGAAGTCGGGAGTCCGCATCTCGATACCGTGGTGGCGGCCCACAAGGATTTGCTGGCTGCCGATCTCGTTTATACCAGCGATGGACCGGTGACCGATGACCGCTACCCCGAGATCACGTTCGGTGTGCGCGGCAATCTCTACATCGAGCTGTACGCGACAGGTGCGAACCGCGATCTTCACTCCGGGCACTGGGGCGGTGTGGCACCGAACCCGATTCTCGCCCTCGCCCGTTTACTGACAACGATGATTGACGAGAACAACCATATCCTCATCGATGGGTTCTACGATAACGTGCGCCAGCCGACTCCCGGTGCGCAAGCCGCGATGGATGCACTGCCATTCGATACCGCCCAGACGATTGCCGGTATCGGCCTGACCGAAATGGTGCCGCCCGCCGACCGGAGTTACGCTGAGCGAGTCATGTTCCAGCCGACCTTGAGCCCTGCCGGGGTGATTGGTGGATACACCGATGAAGGTAGCAAGACCGTGCTTCCCGCGAAGGCGAGCATGAAGATCGATATGCGCCTGGTACCCGATCAAACCCCCGATGAAATTTGGGAGAAGGTGAAGGCCCACGTCGAAAAATACGGCGAGGGCATCGAAGTCGTCACCCAGGGCAACGGATTCCTGCCGAGCTTCACACCGGTTGAACACCCGATGGGCGATGTGGTGCGGGCGGCGGTTGAACGTGGATTCGGCACCAAACCGATCAATGTGCCTTCCGCTGGCGGCAGCTTGCCAGATAGCGTATGGACCCAAACGCTCGGTCTGCCAAGTTTCCTCGTGCCCTACGGTGCACCAGAGCAGGCAAACCACAGCCCGAATGAGAGCTATCGCATTGAGCGGCTCTACCAGGGAATCGAGACCAGTATTAATCTCATCGGCTTGCTTGGAGATTCCTGACAGTTAACAAGCACCCACCCTGGTGTTCATCGACACCAGGGTGGGTCTCCTTACCAACGGTTTTTCTACGCGTTGGCTATTTCGATCTCGGGTACGTCGTCAGCTGGCGTGAACCGGAACACATGCCCGAAGAACGCAAGTTCAGCGAGCGTCGAATGCTCAATTGTTTCCGCCGACCGGAAGCCGTGTCCCTCGTTCTCGTACTCGATGTGCGCTACTGGCAGGCCCTTGCGTCGAACGGCTTCGGCCATCGTGGTTGCCTGGTTTGGCGGCACAACCTTGTCCTCGAGCCCCTGCAACAGCAGCATCGAACTATCCAGGCGATCTACATGATGGATAGGCGAGCGCTCAACGTACGTCTCTTTTTCGGCAGGATAGGGCCCGACGAGTCCATCAAGGTAGCGACTCTCGAACTTGTGCGTATCGGTTGCCAGTGCTTCCAGGTCACCGATTCCATAGCGGCTTACACCAACGGCGAATACCTGGGTGCTGGTGAGGGCGGCAAGCGTGGTGAAACCACCAGCGCTACCTCCACGAATAGCGAGTCGGGAGGGATCAACCAATCCCTCATCGGCCAGGTGCTCGGCACCGGTAACGCAATCTTCAACATCCACAATGCCCCAGTTCCCCTGGAGCCTGTTGCGATACTCACGCCCGTAGCCGGTGCTTCCACCGTAGTTGACGTCCAGAATGGCGAAGCCGCGGCTGGTCCAGAACTGTCGCTTCAAGCTGAGCGATGAGCTGCTTTGTGAGGTTGGGCCGCCATGACTCTCGACGATTAGTGGCGGGAGATCCTTTTCAGGCGCGGTGAAATCCGGATTCGTAGGCGGATAGTAGAAACCGTACGCTGTGGCACCACCCTCGCTTTGCCAGCTGATCGATTGCGGCACGGAGATGTAGGCCGGGTTGATATCCTGGGCGCTGGCGCGGCGCAGGTACTCCCATTCGCCGGTCATGATATCCAGCAGCACGAGTCCACCGAGATCGGTCGGCGATGATCCGAGAAAGAGCACCTTGTTCGTTGCCTGCTGCATCTGCACGTTGCTGATGTCGGTGAAGGGCAGGTCGAACTCGTGAATCGGCTCCATCGCCACATCCAGCCGCCCCAGCTTCCATTCGCCATCCTGGTTCCAGGCGGCAACCACCTGGCCGGTAGCGGAGAAATCCCACGTGCTCATACCAAATTGCCATTGCGGCTCGGCGAACTCGGCCTGGCTGGGTTCCATAATCGGCTGAATACCCGCCTCGCCACGATCGGCGTAGAGCTGCCAGAACCCGGTGCGGTCGCTCACAAATACCGGTAAGCCGGTGTTATTCCATCGTGGACGCACAATGCTCTCGTTCTCGCCGCCGGCTACGTGTCGGATGTTGGTGAGCGTGCCATCCTCGCCGACATCGCTGTACCAGAGCTCGCATCCATCCCACGGCATGTTCGGGTGGTTCCACTGCAGCCAGCTGAGTTGGGTTCCATCAAACGAGAGGGCGGGGGACGAGACGAAATCCGTACCGCTCACGATCACATGCCCGCCATCCTCGTTCGGGCCGTCCAGATCAAGCTGCACGAGCGTATTTATCGGCTCAATACCTTCGAGCGTATGGTCTTCACGTACGGCAATTGCGCGGTTGTGATGTGTATCGACCATTAAATCCGCATAGCGCCACGGGCCTTCCGGTGTGATTGGCTCCGGGTCGTTCTCGCCGATTTTGTAAATGCGGTTATCCGTGCGATTGCTCACCAGCACTATGCCGTCGTGCGCGGTCCACGCGCCTCCACCGTATTCATGCACGCGGCTGCCAACATCAAACGGGTTTGGGGTGATTTCGGTTTGGTCGCCGTTCTGCAATCGAATGAGGGTAGAACGGCCTTTTTCGGCGGGGCGGCCTTCCAGCCAGTAGATGGTCTCGCCATCGCAACCCGGTTCCTTAATAGAGACCACCGCTCCCGTAAGGGATTCAGCAGTGATCGGGGATTTCCAGCTTCCGTATGGGGCGATTACGGGATCAGTCATGTGGTCAGGCCTTTCTGACGCCAGCGGCGGTATCGTGTCGCCCCCGGCGGGCGAATGAATGACGGATATAGTATCGGGTAATTTTCCATCTCGTTCATCCCTGCCCAGGGGTTGACGTATTTCTACTGTGTATATAGACTATGCACAGTAAGCACGCTGGTCAGTTAATAAGGACACCGGGTATGACGCTGAATTGGAACAATGCAATCTGGCTCGCGAACCGCCAGATGCGGGATAACAGTATTTCCTATGCCTTTTCTGCGGTCTATTTCCTGTTCATGGGGTTCATACTGGCGGCAGATAATTCCTGGTCGGTAGAGTTTGCCCTGCCAATCCTCATGTTCATACTTATCCAGCCATCGCTTTCTCCGCGTTACATGACCTTCAAAGATGACAACGACGTTACCCGCCAGCAGATGTTCTTGCATTCCCTTCCGATTCCTTTTGCCACAATCGTGCAGGCGCGGATGATTGCGATGCTCGTCGCCGGGCTCATCAATGCTCCTCTGCTTTTCATTCCCTTCTGGTATATCGGGCCAGAGTGGAGCTCCTTTGGCCATTTCCTGGCCTGGAGTGCCTTCTGGATTGGGATGGCGCTCGTCGGTGCGGGCATGGCGCTGGTGCAGGAGTTTTGGATATCGTTTAAAGACTGGATCAAGCTCAATTTCGTTAGTGTTCTTGTTGTCTTCGCTGTGCTCTTCGTCACGGTTGTGTTCACAGATATTCGCCCCTATGCCTGGAGTGTTGATACCGCGAATGAGAACCCCTGGCTCCTGGGCATTTCTGGTCTTGTCGTCGGCGTGATTGGTATGTGGCTGGGTGCCATCTTCGCAACCCGCGGCTTCCGTGAGAAGGAGTTCACGGTGTGACGGCAGAACTCCCACTGGCGATATCGCTGGAATCCAGCACGCCGCTGTATGACCAGATTGAGTCGCAGTTGCGTCACCTGATTCTTTCCGGGGTCCTTGCTGCCGGCACGCAACTCCCGAGCGTTCGCGCATTGGCAACCACGTTGGGGTGCAGCGTTATCACTACACGCCGCGCGTACCAGGAGCTCGAACTCCAGGGCCTGATTCGCACCTTTCAGGGAAGAGGAACAACCGTGGCCGACGTACCGGAAGATGTGCGCCAGAAGCATCGACTTGCTCCGGTGGAGGATGCGTTACGCCACGCGGTTCGTGAGGCAAGGGCGGCAGGCATTGATGACTCCGAACTCACCCGAATACTGCAATCCATTCTCTCCGAGGAGAAGTAACTCATGACCAGCCCACTTATCCGCGCAACCGACATATCTCGTCAGCTTGGCGCATTCCAGCTCGGACCCATCTCCCTAAGCCTCGAACCCGGGCTCGTATACGCATTGGTTGGTCCCAACGGATCAGGCAAAACAACGCTGTTCCGTTTGCTCATGGGCCTGATCCGGCCGGAAACCGGCAGCATCGAGCGATTCGGCGCCCCTCTGGCAGCGGATGATCTGGCGCAAACCCGACGCATCACCTACGTGCCCGAGGCCCTGACCGGCCATGAAGGGTGGAAGATGCATGAAATCAACGATCTTTATCAGCGTACATATCCTGATTTCGATGTGCGTGCACTCAATCGGCACCAGCAGGGCGTCGATCTTCACCAGCAGTTTTCCGAGTTGAGTAAGGGTATGCAGCGGCGGGCGATGCTCGGCGTGGCGCTGGCCACACAAGCCGACGTGCTGCTCTTTGACGAACCGACCGATGGAATCGATCCGTTTGCGCGGCGGGATGTGCTCGCGAGCTTTGCCCATTATATGGAAGGTGAAGAGCGCACTATGCTCATCGCCACCCACAACCTGGAGGAGGTCCGCCGGATCGCCGACGTGGTAATTGTGCTGGAGCATGGCGAACACATCGGCACGTGGGAGAAGGATGAATTGCTCGAAGGCTGGCAACGATTGTGGCTTGCTTCCGAGCCGGCGCAACCCCTGCAAGGCGAGGTTGAGCGCACTCACGAAGCCGGTGTGCAGATCGTGACACATGATCTTGCTGCCACCCGGGCAGATATTGAGCAACTCGGTATCGAAATTATCAGTACCCAGCCGGTCGGTATGGTGGAAACGCTCCAAATTGTGATTCAGAAACAGAGAGGGCGGGCCTCACCGGCACACTTTCTCAAAAACTGACAAAGGTTCGTGACAAGGAATCCACACATAGCAACGACATTAAAGGAAGTGGGTTGCTATAGCAGTTGTAAAAGGGGACTACGAGTGACACTGGACATCAACAACATCACGAAAACGTTCGGCGATTTCACCGCCGTTGACGACGTTTCGTTCCGGGTGAATGACGGCACCATCTTCGGCTTTCTCGGGACCAACGGCGCTGGTAAAACGACAACCATGCGCATGATTTTGGATATTATCCGCCCGGATTCTGGCGAAATCACCTGGAACGGTACGCCTACGCGAGATCTGGAGCGCGCCCGTTTCGGTTACCTGCCGGAAGAACGCGGCTTGTATCCCAAGATGGAAGTGGAGGAGCAGCTGCTCTTCATCGGCCAGTTGTACGGCGCTTCGAAGAACGATGTGCAGAAGCGAATCGACCACTGGTTGGAGCGATTCAACATCGAGGAGAATCGCAACAGGACCGTTGAGGCACTTTCCAAGGGTAACCAGCAGAAAATTCAGTTTCTGGCTGCCGTTTTGCATGACCCCGACATCCTGATCATGGACGAGCCGTATTCCGGACTCGACCCCGTAAACGCACAGCAGATGAAGGATGCTTTCTTCGAACTGGTTGGCGATGGCAAGACGCTCATTTTCTCCACCCACCAGCTCAACGACGCGCAGGAGCTCAGCTCCGATGTCGCCATTATTCACCGCGGCAGGCTGATGATTAGCGGATCCGTCGACGACGTCCGCAAGAGCACCGGTCAACACTACCTGCGCTTTGCTGTCGCAGGCGATCCTGAGCTTGCCTGGATTTCCGAAGTTCCGGATACACAGATCGTGAACCGTCGGTCCGACCATTTGGAAATCGCGGTGCCAAACGAAGATGCCGCCCGCGCGGTGCTTCGAACGGCGATGGAGCGCGAACTCCCGGTGACGATGTTCGAAATCGACTACCCGAGCCTGAACGACGTCTTTCTTGATCTCGTGCGCCAGATGCCGAGCGACTTGCAACCAACCGACGAGGAACTTTCCGTTCCTGAGAGCGCGCTGGCCTAGCGTGAACGCAGGAAGACAAGGAGTTCTTTGATGTTTGATTTCCGACGAATCGGGCTCGTCGCCAGGCGCGAGGTAACAACACGATTCAAAATGAAGGCTTACCGCTGGACCCTGGTGATTCAGGTTTTGGTGGCCCTGTTGGCTGGTCTTTCTCCGGCTCTCATCAGCATTTTTGCGGGCGACTCGCTTGGTGACAGCACCGTTGTGGTGGTGGACGAAGCAGACGCGAACTTCGCCGAGCGGTTCCAGCAGAACCTGGTTGGCGAGGCAGAGATCCCCGGACTCGCCGGACTGGAGGTTGAAGCACACGAAGGCGATGCAGAATCCGCGCGCGAATTAGTAAACCATGAAGACGCAGCGGCCGCGGTTGTTGTCACGCAAAATGGCGATCAACTCCAATACGAGGTCATCACCGGAGATGGTGGCGTACTCGATGTCAACGCGCAGCGCGTTCAGGCTGCGGTGATTACCACGAATATAGAAATCGCCGCCGAACGAGCCGGCGTTGAACCGGAGCGGGCCGAGGCACTGGTGGGTACACCATCGATAGTCGTTGAGGATCTCGGTGGCGAGAGCAGCGGTATCGTCGAAAACTTCAGTGGGCCCCAGTTCGCGATCGTGAATATCGGCCTCATTCTCACTTACGCCATGTTCATTATGTATGGCACATGGATCGCGCAAGGTGTCGTGGAAGAGAAAGCCAGCCGCATGATGGAAATCATGGTGAATGCCGCCACTCCACGTGACTTGCTGTTCGGTAAGGTGATTGGTGTGCTCGTGGCCGGGTTGGTGCAGCTCATACCGACAATCGCTGCCGGTGCTCTCGCATTCGCCCTGCAACCGCGTATAGCCGACCTGCTGGACATCGACCTTATCGCAACCTTCGATTTCGATATGGCTGCGGTTTCGTTGCAGGCGGTCACGGTATTCCTTGTCTATTTCATTCTTGGGTACTTCCTGTACGGTGCGCTCTTCGCCGCCACCGGCTCCATGGTGAGTCGTCAGGAAGAAGTGAGCCAGGCAATCGGACCCGTAACGGTGCTGATCGTGATTGGGCTCTTTGTGGCCTACGCTGCGCTGGCCCTCCCAAACTCCCTGCTAGCAAAGGTTCTGTTCCTGATTCCGCTGACCTCACCGTACACGGCGTTGTCTCGCATCCTGCTCGGTGATCCGTCGGTTGGGGAGATTGCGCTCAGCATCGGCTTGTTGGCACTCGCGGCAGTGCTGGCAATGATGCTGGCGGCCAGGGTGTATCGCATTACGGTGCTGTTGTACGGCCAGAAGCCTGGAGTTATGCAGTTCTTCCGCCTGCGCCGTATGCAGTCTGTGTCCCGCTAACAGGAGTAGAAACATGTTTGACTGGAATCGAATTCGACTCATTGCGGGGCGCGAGATTAAGACCCGGGTCGCGATGAGCAGCTACAAGTGGAGCCTGATCATTCAGGTGGTTATCGTGGCCCTGATGGCAGCGAGCCCGGTGGTCATCGCCAAATTCACTGGCGGTGATGACGGACCAGCCGTTCGAAGCGTGGCCGTAGTGAACACCACAGATGTGGATGCGATCTCCGGACTCAATGTCAGCCTGGACCTGCTCACTGTTGATACCAACACAACGTGGGAGCTGGCGCCGGTAGACACCGAAGAGGAGGCCCGCGCACAACTCGAAGATGGCGACGTTGACGCTGCCATGATCGTGGAGCAGGAAGGACAGGAACTCGCCTTCACGATTCTGACCGAATCGGGCGATCCACAATCCTCAACGGCGCAAATGCTCATCGGCGCATCCAGTTCGCTTTCCGTTGCGCATTCAATTGAAGAATCGGGATTGACGCCTTCTGAGGTGAACGAGATCTTCGCCGTTCCTGCGTTACAAATCACGCAGGCCGATCCGGAAGCAGCCGAGGATTTCGAAGATGCGGATGACATCGTCAATTTCGTGATTGCGTATGCCTCGACAATTATCATTTTCATCTTTGTGGTGTTGTACGGGCAGTGGATTGCCCAGGGTGTGGTTGAGGAGAAGGCCAGCCGTATCATGGAGATCATGGTCAACGCGGCCACACCGCGAGACCTCCTCGCCGGCAAGGTCCTCGGCATCATGATGACGGCATTGATGCAGTTCGTGCCGATCGTGCTTACTGCGGGCATCATCGCCAGCATGCAGACACAAATTGGATCGCTGCTGGGAGTACCCGAAGATCAACTCTTCGATGTCAACCTCGCGGCCATTACGTGGTCGAGCATGGGCTGGTTCCTGCTCTACTTCATTCTCGGATTCCTGCTCTTCGGTGCGTTGTATGCCGGTATCGGGTCGTTGGTCTCCCGACAGGAAGAGGTCGGTACGGCTGTCGCTCCAATGACGACGGTAATGATGATTGGTTACTTCGCTGCGATATTGAGCATGGGTGATCCGGATGGGCTTATCGCCCGTATCGCCTATCTCTTCCCCGGTACATCGGTATTCGTGGCCATGTTGCGTCTCACCATCGGTAATGCCGAGTCGTGGGAGATCGCTGTGAGTATCGGTGGACTTCTCATTGCCATCGTGCTGGCGCTGCTGCTGGCCGGGCGGCTCTACCGCATTGGGGTACTGCGGTACGGCCAGGCGCCGAAGTTCACGGAAATGTTCAAAATCGGCAAGATGGAAGGTGTTTCCCGCTAACCGGAACGGGGCAGGGAGTCTGGAAGCTCCCTGCCTGTGAGACTGCGCAGACTACACGTAACTTGAATCCATATAAAGGAGTTGAAATGGGAACAGAAGTGGCCACCGCGCCACCGACAACCGGGGCAATTGGGAAACGTGGTAACGCCAATGGCCCTGTGCTGGAACTGACGAACCTCACCAAGAAATTTGGTGACTTTACGGCGGTCGATAACCTCAGCATCACCGTACAACAGGGTGAAGTGTTGGGCTTCCTCGGCCCGAACGGTGCCGGTAAAAGCACGACCGTGGGAATGGTGCTTGGGCTCATTGCCCCAACCAGTGGCACGGTCACGATAATGGGCACGGAACTGGCCGGGAGCCAGTCTATCGTGCCGGAGAACGTGGGAGCGATCATCGAGAACCCCGCGTTCTACCCATACCTGAGCGGGCGCGATAACCTGATCGCGCACGGCAAGATGGTTGGAGGGGTATCGGATTCTCGCGTCGACGACATGCTTAAACTCGTCAACCTGCACGAACGTTCCGGCGACAGGTTCCAGAGCTACAGCCTTGGTATGAAGCAGCGGTTGGGGATCGCCAGCACTCTTCTCACGGATCCTGCCCTTGTGATTCTGGATGAGCCTACCAACGGGCTTGATCCTGCCGGGCAGCGCGAGATTCGGGAGATCATTCCACGACTCGCCGCCGATGGCCACGGGGTACTGCTGGCCAGCCACATGCTGCACGAAGTCGAGCAGGTGAGTGACCGGGTTGCGATCGTGCGCCGGGGTGAACTGATCACCGAGAGCAGCGTCGATGAACTCCTGAAACGCAGCGGCTTTGTTGACATACGCGTTGAACCCCGGCAACTGGAAGCGGCTCAGGCGATTATCCAGCGCGTGTCGGGTGTTGAACAGGTTTCTGTCGTTGATGACAAGCTGACAGCGGTTGCCGACCCCGAACTGGGTGCGGAGATCAACCGCGCACTGGTGAGCGAAGGAATCTATGCCGGCGAGCTCTCGCCGAAGCGAAGCTCACTGGAGTCGCTCTTCCTCGAACTGACCGAAGGCGAGACTGTTTAGCCCACACGTTACCTCTGAAGGATCGATCATATGTTCAACATGCTCTCAAGTGAACTGTTTCGGCTGCGTAAACGCCGTCAGAGTTGGATATTGTTGCTAATTGCAATCGCGTTGGTAGCCCTGATTTATGGAGGGTTCGTTTTGGCCGGCCTCCTGACCAGTGGGCAGGAATCGCAAAACTTGCGAGAACAGGCAACGTTTACCAACTTTAATGAATTTGGTATCTCAATGGCCGTTGGCTTCTTTGGCTCGGTGATGCTGATTATCGTCGCGGCCAACATGATGGGTAACGAGTTCAGCTGGAATACCCTGCGACCGCTGGTGGCCCGGGCGCGATCGCGCGCTGGTCTGCTGACTGCCAAGTACCTGACATTGCTGATTTATGGCGTGATTTTCATCGCCTTGCTGGTTCTGGCAGTTGCGGGAATGTTCCTGATCGGTTCCGCGATCGTCGGTGAGCCGTCCGGTTTCAGCATGTCGGTGCTGGGGGATGGTTTCCAATATGCATACGAGCTTACCTACACGAACGTGCCGTACCTGGCGTTGGCCTTCATGCTCGCGACCGTATTTCGCACCAACGCGGCTGGAATTGCCGGCGCGCTTGGACTCTCCTTCATCGAGCAGCCGATCTTCCTGCTCCTTGGCCTGGCCAGCAACTTCTTTCGCGACCTCGAGAAGTGGGGGATTTCATGGAACGTTGCTGAAATTAGCGGCTTCAATCCTGGCTCCTCCAGCGGCGATGAATGGCGGGCGGCTGCCATTCTGGCGGTGTATACGGTGATCTTCGTCGCGATTTCCTACATCGTTTTCCAGCGACGAGATGTGACGTCTGGATAACCAGGTCCGTCGCACACGCACCTGATTAGGATCCTGCAACAAAAAGTCGGGACCCGGAGTATCCGGGTCCCGACTTTTTGCATGTCAGACGGTGTTAAGAGCGTGTTTCAAGCGGTTTGAAAATCGGTTTGGAGGCTTCTTCCCGCGGGCGAGAGAGGAAGTATTCGGCGTGATAATTGCCTTCTGCTTCCTTACCGGTGGGGTCGACCCCGATTTCCTCAAGGTTTTTCATCACGTTGAGTCGCTCTTCGTCCGTGGCGAACGAGCGCTGAATAAGCGTGCCCTCGTACTTTTCCGTCACGTATCCACGTTCTTCCAGGAGCTTCAGGATCTCGTCGTACGGGAACATGCGCAGCACTGAGTTCGCAACCCAGGGGCGAGATTCTCCGCTGGCATCGAGCACCTGTTCAAAGGTGGCAGCACTAATGTATCCGACAGCACCTGTGGACAAGATGAGGTCGGCACCCTTAATTTCTGCGGCCTCTTCTGGCTTCAGCTTGTTCTCTTCCAGGTTCACTACCAGGGCCGAGTCCATCAACCCCGCGTCCACCGCGTATTGCAGGGCGTTGGCCGATACGTCCATGCCAACGAACGTGGCTTTTTCTTCGGAGGCGTGCTCGGCGAAGTACTTGATATCGCGCTCCAGAATTTGCTCGCGATTCCAGTCTGCGACGTCGTTGGTCCGATAATGCTCATCCAGCTCATCGAGCGTGAGGTCGGTATTCTGCAAGGCGGCATTGATGCCGTACGAACAACCGATGTCGATGACCTTGGGCTTCGCGATACCGCGTACCTCCCTCAAAGCAGCGAGCGTGCGCTCGATATGAGGTTCGGCTTCACCTGCAATGCGGTAGCCAAGTCTTCCCAAATCCTCGTAATACATTCGTGGATCGGGCTGGTTATAAGCGTCATCAAAAACCGCCTTACCAGTATCGTCATATTGTTCAGTTGGTGTCTCTGCCACAGTTGACCTTTCTCGCATCCGGCTTTGAAACATTCCGCAGAACGCCAGAACTTTGAGGCGAAAGCTAATCAAAGCCGGGCAGCATTTAGCGTCGTGACTGTTTAAGACCCTATCACAACTTATTCGAGGATTCGTTCAAAAACTCCAGATGCGGAGCCACTCCTCTTGACGTTTTGGCGCGACAATTCCCATGAAATCAGTCAATTCTGCGTGATGGATAAAGTCGTGAAAGTTGCCCCGATCGGCAGGCGAATTGCTCGCGGCTCGTACTGTTGACCTGAAGGTCAAACGCCCGTATACTAACCAATGTAATACGAACAGATGTTCGCTTTTGTTGCTTTTTGCTACTATTTCCCTGCGGAACACTCGCTGGCGCTCCTGGCTCCGGCAAAGCGCAAAAGCGCGAGAGAAGGGCCGAAACATGGCACAAGACCTCCGAAACGAAAAACTGAAGGCAACTGAGAACGCTATTGCCCAGATCGAACGACAGTTCGGCAAGGGCAGCATTATGAAGATGAACCCGGATGACACCAACCCGATGAAGGTGGAATCCATTCCTACCGGCAGCCTCGCGCTCGATATCGCCCTGGGTGTCGGTGGGGTACCAAAGGGCCGTATTGTTGAGATTTACGGCCCGGAGTCGTCCGGTAAAACCACCCTGGCGCTCCATATCGTGGCAGAAGCCCAGAAGCGGGGCGGACTCGCCGCCATCGTCGACGCCGAGCACGCGCTCGATCCGGTCTACGGCAAGCGCCTTGGCGTAAACCTTGATGACCTGCTGATCTCCCAGCCGGATACTGGCGAACAGGCGCTCGAAATTACCGAGACGCTGGTGCGAAGCGGTGGCCTGGATGTGATCGTTATCGACTCCGTTGCTGCACTCGTGCCGAAGGCCGAGATCGAAGGCGACATGGGCGATTCGCACGTGGGCCTGCAGGCACGGCTCATGAGCCAGGCACTGCGCAAGCTTACGGGTGCCATCAATCGCTCGCATACCTGCGTGATCTTCATCAACCAGCTACGCATGAAGATCGGCGTGATGTTCGGCAGCCCGGAAACGACGACCGGTGGTAACGCGCTGAAGTTCTACAGCTCGGTGCGTATGGACATTCGCCGCATCGAAACCCTGAAAGAGGGCCAGGATGCCATCGGCATTCGCTGCCGCGTGAAGGTGATCAAGAACAAGGTGGCTCCACCGTTCCGCCAGGCAGAATTCGACATTATGTACAACGAGGGAATCTCCGCTGCTGGCTCGGTGTTGGATACCGCCGTCGAGATCGGCGTGGTCCGCAAGAGCGGCGCCTGGTTCTACTATGGCGAGGAACGGCTCGGCCAGGGCCGGGAGAATGTGAAGGTATTCCTGAAAAACAATCCCGACACAATGGACGAGATTGCCGACAAGGTTATGCGTGCCTCACCTGAGCTCGCAGCCCGGCTGGAGTTCTCCCCGGAAGCGGAGGATCGTAAAGAGGCCGAACAGCCCGTAGCCGATGAGGATGGCGTGATCCTTTCGTAACCCATTGACAACAACGTTATAAGGCCCTGCTTCGGCTTCATTCAGCCGGGCAGGGCTTTTATGTTTAATCGACATTTGGTGGCATGATAAATGCAAGCACTCCTGTCAGCGTCAATAAGTGCGGTCGTAAAGCCCATGGAGGCCTCTTGAACCTTAGAAAAGTCGCTATATAGTAGTCCTGATGAGATTGACGCCGTGTTCTACACTGAGGTAGCTGAAACAGATGCAGGGCGCTTTTCGAAACTGGCGTGCGTCGCACGCCGCTAATCGATGCGCTCGCCAATCCTGTTCCGAATGCATGTTTGAAACAGGGAAGAGGACTATGTACATACAAGCCCATGATTACTCTTGAGAACGTAACCAAAACTTTTGAGACACCCAACGGTGACTTCCATGCAGTGAAGGATGTCAGTTTTGACGTGGCCGAAGGTGAACTCGCTGTTTTGATTGGGCCGTCAGGTTCAGGCAAGACCACGACCATGCGTATGATCAACGGTCTGGAGAAAAAGACTTCAGGCAAGATCATCGTGAATGGTCAGGACACCGAGAACACCAACGTGGTCGATCTTCGCCGTGGAATCGGCTATGTGATCCAGCAGGGAGGCTTGCTCCCGCACCTCACAGTGGCCGAAAACGTCGCCATCGTACCCAAGCTGCTTGGGTGGGACGACAAGCGTCGACGTGAGCGCGCCGAGGAACTGCTGCAACTGGTGGACCTTGATCCAACCATGCATGCAGACCGGTTCCCGCGTCAGCTTTCCGGTGGTCAGCAACAGCGTGTGGGCGTAGCCCGTGCGCTCGCAGCCGATGCGCCCATCATCCTTATGGATGAGCCGTTCGGCGCGGTTGACCCCATCACCCGTACCCAACTCCAGCGCTGGCTGCGCGAAATTCAGCGCGACGTAAAGAAGACCATCGTCTTCGTAACGCACGACATCAACGAGGCATTCTTGCTTGGTGACCGCATCGTGCTTATGCGAGAAGGTCAGGTTGTTCAGAATGGCACACCAGCCGATCTGCTCCGTAGCCCCGCCTCCGACTTCGTGCGCGAGTTCATTGGCGATGAGTTCGCCCTGCAGGCACTCGAACACACCTACATCGCCGAATTGGCCAAGCCCGATGCGCCAGAAGTCGCAGAAGACGGCCTTGTCCTTCCAGGCGACCTTTCCGTGCCCGAGGCAAGTTGGGAAATTACCCATTCCGATGCCAGTGGTCATGATGGGTTCTGGGTTGCCAACGGCGAAGGTGAGTCGCAAGGCTACGTCACGTACGAGGAATTCGCGAGCGTCTTGTCCGAAGGTATTGCGTCTGAAGTCGAACCTGAAAATGAAAAGGATGACGATGAATCTGACGCCGTAAAGGCGACAGATGAGGCCAGTGCCACGGAAGACGACGGCGAGAAGGAAGGTTCCGATGCAGTACCTTCTTGATCAACCCGCACGTGTACTCCAGTTGACATGGGATCATATCCAGCTGGTTGGCATTGCGGTCCTGATAGCGGCTGCCATTGGGGTCCCGGTCGGGATTCTGATCAGCCGTGTACCGGCCCTTCAGTTGCCGGTACTGAACGTGAGCGGCCTGCTGTATACCATTCCCAGCCTGGCCTTCTTCGCCATCCTGATTCCATATACAGGTATCGGTAAAACGACGGCGATTACCGCGCTGGTAATGTACTCGCTTCTTGCAATCGTGCGTAACACGTACGTTGGTATGGAAGAAGTTGATGACAGTACGAAGGATGCCGCGGATGGAATGGGTATGACCCGAATTCAGCGGCTTCGCTACGTAGAGTTGCCGCTTGCGCTTCCATACATTCTTACCGGATTGCGTATCGCAACGGTTGCCGCCATCGGTATCGCCGTCATTGCCGCCGTTATTGGTGGTGGAGGATTGGGACGACTGATCTTCGACGGTATCCGCTCACCGAACATGCGGGACCGCGTGGTTGCTGGTGCAATCATGTCCATCGCGCTGGCGCTGGTCGCTGACTATGCTATCGGCCGCCTGGTGCTCCTGTTCCGCCGCGATATGCGCCCTTCAGCGGAAGGAGGTCGCTAAATGGGTAATAGAGATCCGCTTGAGTTTATTGATTACATCCGCGATAACCAGGACAAATTCTGGGACCTGTTTAACCAGCACATGACGTTGGTGCTCTCAGCTGTGGCTATTGCGCTCGTAATCGCGATCCCGTTGGCTATTCTCACCAGCCGCATCGAGGCGCTGCAGAAGCCAATGACCTGGATCACCAACGTTGGGCAGGCCACGCCGAGCCTGGCAGTTCTCGCCCTGATGCTTCCAATCATGGGAATCGGGTTCCGCCCGTCTCTCTTCGCCCTCACGATTTTGGCGATCTTGCCGATCTTCCTTAACACCCTGGTAGGTATCCAGAGCGTGGATGCAGCAACAATCGACGCTGCCAAGGGAATGGGTGCAAACGACTTGCAGATTCTGCGGCTTGTAGAGCTTCCGCTCGCGATCCCGTTCATGTTTGCCGGAGTCCAGACTGCCGTGGTGCAAAGCATCGCTATGGCAACGCTGGCCGCCTACATCGGTGGCGGTGGATTCGGTGACTGGATCCTGCAGGGACTCGCCGTCCGCAACTTCCCAATTCTGCTCGCCGGTGCTGTACCGGTTGCTATCCTGGCGATGCTCGCCGAGATTGTTATGGGAAGAATTCGCAAGCTGCTCGTGCCGAAGGGCCTTACAGTCTAGATCGGGCGAGTGGCATTGAACTTGCCACCACGTATTTCAGACCGCGCAGCGGTTTCGTACCGCTGCCAAAAAACAAGGGGAGGATTTTCCTTGAGATACATTACACGTCGCACAATGTTTAAGGGCGCCGCTGCTGGTGCCACTGTAGCTGCGCTTGGTCGCCCAACGTTTGCCCAGGAAGACATCGAACCGATCATCGTTGCAAGCTCCGACTACACGGAGCAGTTCATCGCGGCCGAGTTGATGGCAGCACTACTTGAGGACGCCGGATACCCGTTCGAGGTCGAGCATAACCTCGGTGGGACCTTCGTTGTTCACGAAGCCCGAGAAAATGGCGAGATCGACGTCCATGTAGACTACACCGGTCAGTCGCTAACAATCCTCGACATCAGTGTGGACGAGGTTCGGGAAGAAGGCGACACACCCCAGGAAGTAAACGACAAGGTATTCCAGATCGTTAAGGAAACCTACGAGGAGGAGTTCAATACCGTTTGGCTCGATCCTCTTGGTTTCAACAACACCTACGCTCTCGCCATGCGTCGAGAGGACGCCGAAGAGCGCGGAATTGAAACCTACTCTGATCTGATTCCGATTGCCGATGAGCTCAGTATTGGTGCATCCCAGGAGTTCACCGTTCGAGACGATGGACTGCTCGGGATCCAGGATCTCTACGGTTTTGAGTTCGGAGAGATCAATAGCATGGCCTCTGGCCTCATGTACTCCGCCCTCGATGAAGGCACAGTCGATGTGATCTCCGCGTTCGCAACTGACGGCCGTATCGGTGCGCTGGACTTCGTACTCCTTGAGGACGACCTCGGATTCTTCCCGCCCTACTACGCCTGCCCGGTTGTTCGACAGGAGGTCTTTGACGAATCTCCGGAAGCCTACGACGTACTCAATCAACTCGCCGGTCGTATTGACGACAGTCAGATGCAGGAACTTAACTTCCGCGTCGACGATGGCGGAGAAGAACCGCGCGACGTCGCTCGTGATTTCCTCACGCAGGAGGGAATCATCGGGAGCGACTCCTAAACACAGGTGCATCGCAAAGCGGGGAAGTTCCTCGCAATGCACATATCCAGAACGGCATCCGGACCTTTATCCCGGAATGTACAGGAAGGAGCCTGACACATGGCACATCGAATTTCACGACGCTCCCTCGTAGGATCCACAGCGGCAGGCGCAGCTATTGCGTCCGTCGCCGGCAGTCCCGCGGTATTCGCGCAGGACGACACACCGGTAGTGAGCGTTGGATCGAAGGACTTTACCGAGTCCGTTATCCTCGGAGAAATCATCTCCCTGCTGTTGGAAGACAATGGCTTTGAAGTTGAGCGCCAGCTCAACCTCGGCGGCACCCTGGTCGCGCACGAGGCTCTGGTAGCCGGCGATATTCACACCTACGTTGAATACACTGGTACCGGTCTCCTTGCGATTCTCGGTGGAGAACTGCCTGAACCGGGCGATTCCGCCGAAGCCAGCCCGGCTGCAGATGATGACGCCACTCCGGAAGCCGGTGGCAGTGATATGGCCCAGCAGGTCTATGACATCGTCGCCGAGCGCTATCCGGAAGAGTTCGAAGTCGAATGGCTGGAGCCATGGGGCTTTAACAACACCTACACGCTTGCCATGCGCCGCGACCGCGCCGAAGAGCTCGGTCTCGAGAAGATCTCCGATCTTCAAGGACAGGCAGGCGACCTCACCATCGGTGCAACACAGGAAGCTGTTGTACGCGAAGATGGTATCCCCGGCCTCGAAGCCTTGTACGACCTCGAGTTCGGTGACGTTGTCGGTCTCGACCCGGGACTGATGTACAGCGCAGTCAACGAAGGCGAAGTGGACATCATCACTGCCTTCGCAACTGATGGCCGCATCGAATCGATGGATCTCGTCCTGCTTGAGGACGACCAGGCCTTCTACCCACCGTACTTCGCTGCTCCCGTTGTCCGACAGGATCTCCTCGAAGCCGCTCCGAACGTTGAGGATATCCTCAACTCGGTCGCCGGCACGTTGGACGATGCTCGCATGGCCAGCCTCAACTTCCAGGTTGACGAAGAGGCCCAGGATCACGCAGATGTCGCACGTAACTTCCTCACTGAGGAAGGCCTCATCAGCGGCGAATAACCACGCGTAATTCGCATTGCGAGGATGTCCCTCGCGCATTCCGAACGGCACTTCGGGCAACACATGGTTGCCCGGAGTGCACAGGAAGGAACACGACCCAATGGGTCTACACATTTCACGTCGATCACTTCTCGCGAAAACAGCTACCGGCGCAGCAATCGCATCTGTGGCTGGCTCGCCAGCGGTGTTCGCACAAGACGATTTGCCCACTGTTGGCATCGGATCCAAGGATTTCACCGAGTCGATTCTTCTCGGCGAAATCGTCGCCCAACTATTGGAAGACAATGGCTTTGAAGTTGAGCGCCAGCTCAACCTCGGCGGCACACTGGTGGCGCACGAAGCCATGGTAAGCGGTGAAATCGACACCTACGTCGAATACACCGGTACCGGTTTGTTGGCCATTCTCGGTATGGAACTCCCCGAGCGGGAAGAGGCAAGCCCCGAAGCTGACGCTTCTGCAACCCCGGCCGCCGGCAGCGACTACGCCCAGCAGGTGTACGACATCGTTGCTGAGGAATATCCGAAGGAATTCGGCGTCGAATGGCTTGAGCCATGGGGATTCAACAATACCTACACCCTCGCAATGCGAACCGATCATGCTGAGGAACTGGGTATCACCACCATTTCCGAACTGGTGGAGCATGCTCCGGACCTCGTTATTGGCGCACCGCAGGAAACCCTCGTGCGCGAGGACGGCATTCCCGGTCTCGAAGCGACATACGGTCTTGAGTTTGGCGACACAGTCGGCCTTGATCCAGGGCTGATGTACAGCGCTATCGACAGCGAAGAAGTGGACGTCATCACCGCGTTTGCGACTGATGGCCGCATTGAGTCGCTCAACCTCTTCCTGCTGGAAGACGATCTTTCCTTCTACCCGCCGTACTACGCGGCACCGGTCGTTCGGCAGGATACGCTGGAAGCGGCTCCGAGCCTGCGAGACGTCCTCAATTCCGTTGCCGGAAAAATCAGCGACGCGCGCATGACCGAACTCAATTATCTCGTGGACGATGAAGGCCAGGAGATCCCCGACGTAGCTGCCAACTTCCTTGAAGAAGAAGGGTTGGTTGGGGGCGAGTAACCTCCTCCGAATCTGCGCAATCTGAGAAGCGGTACGGCTTCGTGCTGTGCCGCTTTCGCACGAAAGGCGATTCATAAAGTGAGATACTCAGTAACCCGACGAACGCTCATTGGCCAATCTGCCACCGGCCTTGCGGCCGCTGTGGCCACCGGAAGCGCCCCTGCGTTCGCACAAGACAAGCCGACTGTTGGTGTCGGATCCCACAACTTCACAGAACAGATCATTCTCGGCCACCTGCTATCCCAGATGCTGGAGAATAGCGGGTATCCCGTGGATCAACATTTCAACCTGGGTGGCTCGTTCATGTCGCATGAAGCGCTTATGAACGGCGATATTCAGACGTACGTCGAATACACCGGTTCGGGCCTGATTGCGATCCTGGGGATGGACGTTCCCGATCAGCCGAGCACGCCAGAAGCAGGTTCCGCGACACCAGCGGTTGGCGATGCAAGGGCGCAAAAGGTGTACGACATCGTGTCGGAAGCCTACGCGGAGGAATTCGATGTCGAGTGGCTGGACCCGCTAGGTTTCAACAACACCTACGTGCTGGCCATGCGCAGTGATCGCGCCGAGGAACTGGGAGTCGAGAAGGTCTCCGATCTGGAGCCCATCGCTGGCGACCTCTCCATTGGCGGCGATGCCGAAGGCATGGTGCGCGAAGACGGCGTAGCGGGCCTACAAGAGGCCTACGACTTCGAGTTCGGCGACCAGGTCATTCTCGATGTTGGCCTCATGTACCCGGCCGTCGATCAGGGAGAAGTAGACGTAATTGCTGCGTTCTCCACCGATGGACGTATTCAGGCCCTGGACTTGACCCTGCTGGAGGATGACAGGGGATTCTTCCCACCGTACTACGCGGCTCCAATAATTCGGAAGGATATTTTGGATGAAGCGCCCGAGCTTCGCGATGTACTCAACCAGCTTGCAGGCAAGATCGAGACCGAGCGCATGGTCGAAATGAACCACCTCGCAGACGGCGAGGGCATGGAACCTGCTGACATCGCGAGGGACTTCCTCATTGAAGAGGGAGTTATTCAAGACGATTAGGCGAGAAACGCCGGGTTGGAAGGCTCTCGTCTCCAACTATAAAGTAGTTTGCCCAATGCATTTGGCATGAATTATATGAAGAGGAGTCTCAATAGATGACATTCAACATTTCCCGACGAAATCTCATTGGTAGCACCGCGGCGGGCATCGCCGCAGCTGGCTTGGCAGGCAGCCCCGCTGCGTTCGCGCAAGACGACAAGCCGACGGTGAGTGTCGGATCGAAGGATATTACTGAGCAGCTGATCATTGGTGAGATGGTTGCCCAACTGCTTGAGAACGAAGGCTTCCCGGTCGAACGTAACTTGAACCTTGGCGGTACGTTCATTGTCCACGAAGCGTTGCTCAACGGAGACATTGATACGTACCTCGAGTACACCGGTACCGCGCTGATTGCCGTTCTTGATGAGGAGCTTCCCGAGCGAGAGGAAGCAGGCACCGCGGAAGTATCTGCAACTCCTGCCAGTGGAGACAGCTATGCGCAGAAGGTGTTCGACATTGTTGAAGAAAGGTACGCTGAAGACTTTGATCTCGAATGGCTTGAACCTTGGGGTTTCAACAATACCACCGCCCTGGCCATGAGCCGCGAGAGAGCGGAAGAGCTTGGGATTGTAAAGATCTCTGACTTGGAGGAGCACGCCGGTGATCTGAATATCGGAGCCGCTGCGGAAGTCGTTGTACGCGAAGACGGGGTCCCAGGTGTTCAGGAAACGTACGGCTTCGAATTTGGAGACGTTACAACCCTTGATGCTGGCCTGATGTATAGCGCTGTTGCTGAAGGGGAAGTCGACGTAATCATGGCTTATGCCACTGACGGTCGCATAGACACACTGGATCTCGTATTGCTCGAGGATGATCTGGGCTTCTTCCCGCCGTATTTCGCTGCTCCGGTATTCCGTAAGGACACACTGGAAGAGTCACCAGAGATCCGTGACATTGTCAACCAGCTCGCCGGCAAGGTCCCGGATGCACGCATGACGGAGATGAACGCCCTTGCCGATGACGAAGGCGTGCCGCACGCGGACATAGTTCGCAACTTCCTCATCGAAGAGGGCATCGTCGAAGAAGAATAGATAAACACAATCACCGCTTGAATCGGTGCTGTTGGGAGGCGGCATGGCAAGGCGCTATGCCGCTTCTTTATTGAAAGGAAAGATACGCACCATGACATACAACATTTCACGTCGAAAGCTCATCGGATCCACCGCAGCCGGTATCGCAGCTACGGCCATAGCAGAAAGCCCTGCCGCATTCGCGCAGGACGACAAGCCGACGATTAAAGTCGGAACCCGCCCGTTCACCGAGCACCTGCTGCTTGGAGAGCTTGTCGCCCAGCTGCTCGAGAACGATGGCTACGGCGTTGAGCGTATTTTCAACCTTGGCGGTGCCGCCCTCACGCAGGAGGCACTCATCAACGGTGATATCGACACACTGGTCGAATACACGGGCACCGCTCTCATCGTAATGCTCGAGATGGAGTTGCCAGAGCGCGGCGCCACACCCGAAGCCGGCGATTCCGCCACTCCTGCAGCCGTCGCCAGCCGATCAGACCAGGTTTACGAAATCGTTAAGGAAGAATACCCTGACGCATTCGGCCTGGAGATGCTGGAGCGTTGGGGCTTCAACAACACCTATGCGTTGGCAATGCGACGCGACCGTGCCGAAGAGTTGGGCGTTACGAAGATCTCTGACCTGGCCCCCACGGCCGACGAACTCAACATCGGAACCGAGGCGGAGGCCAGCGTCCGCGACGATGGCGTGCCCGGACTCCAGGAGGAGTACGACTTCGAGTTCGGATCCATGACAACCCTCGATCCTGGCCTCATGTACACCGCCGTGGAGCAGGGCGAGGTCGATGTCATCACCGCCTACTCGACCGATGGTCGCATCGAATCGATGGACCTCGTGCTACTTGAGGACGATCGTGAGTTCTTCCCACCATACGACGCCGCGCCGGTTGTTCGTCAGGAAGTGCTTGAAGAATCACCGGAAATCCGGGATGTCCTCAATCAACTGGCAGGAAAGATCGACGACGCCAGCATGACCTCCATGAACAATCTCGCCGATGGTGAGGGCATGGAGCATCCGGACATCGTCCGTGACTTCCTCATTGAAGCAGGAATTATCGAAGACGAGGGGTAGGTCGATAACGCCCTTCCGCGAGACAGATTAGGTGGAGGAATGGTGTAGCCAGAGTGCCGGGCCGTTCCTCCGTGAAAAAGAGAAAACAGAGTGACCATTAATCTTTCAAGACGAACATTCATCGGAACGACCGCTGCCAGCATCGCCGGTGCTGCAGTGGCGATCAGCCCCGCCGCATTCGCGTAGGACGACAAACCAACCGTTACGGTTGGCAGTTCTGATTACACCGAGCAGTTCATTCTCGCCGAGATGCTGGCAATCCTCGTGGAAGAGAACGGGTATCCGGTCGAAACGGAGCACAATCTCGGTGGCACGTTTGTTGTTCATGAGGCGCACATCAGCGGTGAAATCGATGTGCATGTGGAATATACCGGCACGGCACTGACCATTTTGGATAAGGCCTTCTCCGAAATCCGTGAGGAAGGCGAAACACCTGAAGAGGTTAGTGACCGGGTGACCGAGATCGTCAGTCAGGAGTACGAGCAGGAATGGAATTCCGTTTGGCTCGCTTCGCTCGGGTTCAGTAATACCTACGCATTGGCGATGCGACGTGAAGATGCCGAAGAGCAGGGGATCGAAAAGATCTCTGATCTCGAAGCCATTGCTGGCGACCTTGTACTCGCTGGATCGCAGGAGTTCCTGATCCGTGAGGACGGTATGCCGGGCATCGAAGAGATGTACGGATTCGACTTCGCCGATTCCGTTGGTATGGACCCCGGGTTGATGTACACCGCGCTCGAAGAAGGAGATGTGAACGTCATTTCGGCCTTCTCAACGGACGGTCGCATTCAGGCAATGGATTTCGTGCTGCTGGAGGACGACCTCGGATTTTTTCCGCCGTACCAGGCGATCCCCGTGGTTCGTGGCGAGTTGCTTGAGCAAGCACCAGAGTTGCGTGAGGTCCTGAATAGTCTCGCGGGCAGAATCGATGAGTCCACGATGCAGGAGCTGAACTTCCGCGTGGATGACGGCGGTGCCGAGTTCACTGATGTGGCGCGAGATTTCCTCACCGAAGAAGGACTCATCGACGTTGAGTGACACGCCTGGACGCATCAATGCAGGTACGGAACCTGCGGAGGTTGTCCGTAACGTCTTCAAAATGAAGAGGGCATTCGGAATAGATGAACAGTCTGGAATCGCGTGCGTGCGAAACAGACTGAGAAGAGGGCCGGTCTGGCAACAGAGTTGGACTGAGCCGTATCGCCAGGGAGAGACATAGAATGACCATGAACATTACACGACGCAAACTGATTGGAACCACGTCCGCCGGGGTGGCCGCTGCCGCTGTGGCTGGCGGCCCGGCGGTGTTCGCGCAAGATGACAAGCCAACCGTTGTCGTTGGTTCCAAGGATTTCACCGAGCAGCTGATTATCGGTGAAGTCGTCGCCCAGTTGCTGGAGAATGATGGCTTCCCGGTGGAACGTCAGTTCAATATCGGCACGCTCATCGTGCACGAGGCGCTGATCAACGGCGATGTCGACATGTACGTTGAGTACACCGGCACCGGCCTGATCGCGATTCTGGGCCAGGAGCTCCCGGAGCGCGAAGAGACGTCTGACGAAGACGCAACCGCCACACCAGGAGCCATGGGCGGCTATGCCGACCAGGTCTACGACATCGTGGCCGATGCGTATCCGGATGAGTTCGGCGTTGAATGGCTGGAGCCGTGGGGCTTCAACAACACCTACGCGCTTGCCATGCGCCGCTCGCATGCGGAGGAACTCGGCGTCACCACGATCTCTGATCTCGTGCCGCTCGCCGGCGATCTCACCCTTGGCAGCACCGCAGAAACTATCGCGCGTGAAGATGGCGTGATGGGGCTGGAGAACACCTACGGGCTCGATTTCAACGATGTCGTCAGCCTTGACGCCGGCCTCATGTATACCGCCGTGGACGATGAAGAGGTCGACGTCATCACTGCATTTGCAACAGACGGTCGCATCGAGTCCATGGACCTGGTGCTGCTCGAAGACGATATGGAGTTCTTCCCGCCATACCACGCCGCCCCGGTTGTCCGGCAGGACATGCTGGAGCAGGCGCCAGGTATTCCGGACGTTCTCAATGTGATGGCCGGCCGCATCGATGATGCACGCATGACCGAGATGAACTACCTGGCCGACGAAGAAGGTCAGGAGCCGGCAGACATCGCTCGCAACTTCCTCACGGAAGAGGGCTTTATCGAAGGCTAGGTTCGCGGGTTCCGCGGATGGACCCAGTAGATTACCGGCCATTTTGTGATGGGCTTCACAATCAGAATTCTGTGAATTCGGTATGATCTACGTATTCAGCGCCCTGAAAGGCGTACGCAAGCCAACGTTCTGAGAGGGTTGTTGGCGTAAAGAAAGGATGTTGGTTCATGGCCAGCTTTAATAGACGACGTTTTGTTGCAACCGGTGCCGCCACAGGTGCTGCCCTTGCGGCAATGGGAAACACAAGGGCAATCTTCGCGCAGGATGGTGACCGGCCAGAGGTCACCGTGGGAAGTCACAACTACAGTGAGCAGTTCATCATCGCCGAGATGGCCGGACTTCTGCTGGAAGAGGCCGGGTTCCCGGTGGAGTATGAGCACAACCTCGCCGGCACCGTTGTGCTGCACGAGGGCCTGCTTTCCGAAGACCTCGACCTCTACTTCGAGTATCTGGGTGGTGGCTTGAACATCCTTGGCGATGATTACAAAGACCTGGTGGAAGAGGGAACCGAAGCCACCGAGGCTCAGGACATCATCTACGAGCATGTGCGAGAGCGTTACATCGAGGAGTGGAACCTCCACTGGCTCGAACCAATCGGTATTAACAACACCTACGCCATCGCGCTGCGCCGTGAGGACGCCGAAGAGATGGGTGTCACCAAGGTCTCGGAACTCGAGCCCTTTGCCGATGATCTCCACATCGCCGGCTCGCAGGAGTTCATGATCCGCGACGACGGACTGCCGGGCATGGAAGAGGCCTACGGGTTCTCCTTTGGAGAATCCAACGGCATGGAATCCGGATTGATGTACACCGCGCTGGAAAACGGCGATGTGGATGTCATCTCTGCATTCTCCACCGATGGTCGCATTCCGGCGCTGGACTTTGTCCTGCTTGAAGATGACCTCGCCTTCTTCCCGCCGTACCACGCGTCTGCGGTTGTTCGTGGCGAACTTCTGGAACAGGTACCGGATGCAGAAGAAATCTTGAATCAAATGGGCGGCCTGCTCGACAACACCATCATGGCCGAACTCAACTTCCGCGTGGACGACGGCGGCGAAGAGCCGCGAGACGTTGCACGCGATTTCCTCACGCAGGAAGGACTCATCGAAGGCAACGGCGACGATTAATTCGCCGCTTCGATACCGGGCGGAGCATGCCTCCGCCCGTGCGCAATGAGGCGCAACTCAGAACTTGCTATCGGGGCAGTCACTTGTCCCGATAGCAACAGGAAGACGATTAATTATTATGGTTCGAGGCATTACTCGACGAAACATCATCCAGGGAACAGCAGTTGGCGCAGCTACGGCCGCGCTCGGACACCGTTCCTTCGCACAAGACGACGACAAGCCCGAAATCACCATAGGAAGTCACAACTACACCGAGCAATTTCTCTTCGCAGAAATGGGCGGGCTTCTGCTCGAGGATGCCGGCTACCCGGTTAACTACGAGCACAATCTCGGCGGAACGATGGTCATCCATGATGGCAGAGTCGCGGGTGATATCGATCTCAGTTTTGTGCTGCTTGGCGATGGCCTAATCATTCTGGATGAACAACACACCGACCTGGTTGAAGAAGGCGCCTCGCCTGAAGAGGTCAAAGACGCCGTGTATGAGTTCGTCAAAGAGGGCTACCTAGAGAACTGGAACCATCATCTACTCCAACCAACCGGCGTGAATAACACCTGGGCCCTGACCTTACGACGCGAAGATCAGGAAGAGCTTGGAGTCACCAAGATTTCAGAGCTCGAGCCCCACGCCGGGGACCTCACCATCGCCGGTTCTCAGGAATTCATCATCCGTGAGGATGGCTTGCCGGGGATGACAGAGACGTACGGTTTCGAGTTCGAAGATGCCAGTGGCATGGAATCCGGCCTCATGTACTCTGCGCTTGATAATGGCGATGTCGACGTAATTGCGGCATTCTCAACCGACGGCCGGATCAAGTCGATGGATTTCGTCATGATTGAGGATGACCGTGGCTTCTTCCCGCCGTGGCACTCTGTGCCGGTTGTGCGCGGCGAGCTGCTTGAAGAGGCACCGGAAGTTGAAGAAATCATCAACCAGATGGGCGGCCTGCTCGACAACGAGATCATGGCCGAACTGAACTTCCGCGTCGATGATGGCCTTGAAGCACCCCGCGATGTCGCCCGCGATTTCCTTGAGGAAGAGGGCCTGATCGAAGGCAACGGAGACGATTAGTGTTCCGTGGCTATAGAGAGTGAACGTTAGGGAAGGAGCGGCGACGCACAGCGTCGCCGCTTTCTGATTGAAAGTTAGGCCTGGTTATGACATTTACGATTTCACGACGACGACTTGTAGGAAGCTCCGCTTCTGGTGCAGCAATCGCGGCGCTAGGATACCCGGCGTTCGCGCAGGATGACATGCCAGAGGTCACGGTGGGCAGTCAGAACCACACAGAGCAGTTCATCCTCGCCGAGATGTGTGGCTTACTTCTGGAAGAGTCGGGCTACCCGGTCAATTACGAACACAACCTCGGTGGCACTCTCGTTCTCCATGAGGGCACCATCGCTGGTGATCTGGATGTGATGGTGGCGTATCTCGGCGGCGGTTTGGTTATGCTCGATTCCGAGTACACCGATCTTGTCGAAGAGGGGACGCCGGCCGAAGATGCCCAGAACATCGTGTATGAGCATGTGCGGGATGGCTATATCGAGAACTGGAATATCTTCTGGCTCGATCCAATCGGTATCAACAATACGTATGCACTCGCAATGCGTAAAGATCACGCCCAGGAGCTTGGCGTGTCGAAGATTTCTGACCTGGAGCCACATGCGGCGGATCTCACCCTGGGAAGTTCGCAAGAATTCCAGGTTCGTGAAGATGGTCTGCCTAGTCTTGAGGAGGCGTACGGAATCGAGTTTGGAGAGTCCAGCGGTATGGAATCTGGCCTCATGTACTCCGCACTCGACGAAGGCGAAGTAGACGTCATATCGGCCTTTGCAACTGATGGCCGTATCCCGGCTCTGGATTTCGTGCTGCTCGAGGATGACCTTGCATTCTTCCCACCGTATCATGCCTCGCCGGTGGTTCGCGGAGAGTTGCTGGAGGAGTCTCCGGATGTCGAGGACGTGCTCAATCAGATGGGTGGTTTGCTCGATAACACGAAGATGGCGGAGCTGAACTTCCGGGTGGACGATGGCGGTGAGGAGCCACGCGATGTCGCCCGGGATTTCCTCACGGAAGAGGGACTGATCGAAGGCGAATAGTCCAGTCGAAAATAACCTGTGCCTAGAACGCCTGGCTCTTTTATAGAGTCAGGCGTTCCTAATTCTTGAGTTCGGCGTACAGGCGTTGCAGTTCGCGATTAACCGGAACGTTGGTGAGATACGACGTACGAGAGCGTTCGTTTGCGATCATCTCGGCCCGCTTGCTCATGAGCGCGTGTGTTCGTTCGATATAGCTTCGGTAGGCTTTCTCGTCTCCAAAATGCCGTGCTGCCATTGCAAGGCTCATCTTGACCAACAATGGGTCTTCAATGCCTTCAGATCCATGCTCATTGAGATAGTCGGTGATTTCCTTGTACCAGCGCATGGCAGCCTCATTATCGTTCTGGCGAAGTGCCACACGCATCTCTCCCGCCACAGAGTCGAACAACGTGGCGAGCACGATATTGGCTCGCCGAATTTCAGATGCCGCGGCGTATGATTCAGCCGCTTCTTCCAGATCACCACGCGCTTCCAACGCATACCCCAGGTACAGCCTTGCAGGTGCGGTAAGCCGGTAGATGGTTTGAGATTCCATCGTTGCTATCAGGCTGGTGAGGTGTTCAATAGCGGTATCGTAATCACCCATGTAGATGTAGCAAAGACCGATGTTCATCGGCGGAATGTATTGGTTGTTAAGCTTTCCGGCCATGGTGGCGAGTTCAGTCGCCAGTTGGTAGTTCTCTATTGCATCTTCGTAGTATCCGAGGTCGATTTCGCAGTTCGCAGCAGCCAGCACGGCTTCTGGCTGAACCCAGCTGTTCTGCAACTCCCGGCTGAGTTGCAGCGCGGCCAAGGCATAGTCATGCGCGAGATCGTACTTGCCCTGCCGATAGGTGGCGTGGCTGAGCATGGCCGAGCCTGCAGCTGCAAGGTCGAGCGCGTTCTCCTGATGGTGCAACTCCAGCGCTGTCTCCAGGTGCGCTACAGCCGTATCAATCTTTCCGATGTCGTAGTAAATTTCGCCGATGTGGTGATTGGCCAGAGCAAGCGTGCCTGGCCAGTAGTGGATATCGCCCAGCTCCAGAATCCGTGTACCGAGTTCCAGCGCCTCGTCGTACTTGCCGGTTCCACGTAGCAGGGCGAGGCGTGCAGCCCGGGTGCGCCAGAGTTGGGCAGGATCCCTGGCCTGAATCGCGAGGGCTTCCGCTCGCGGAAACCAGACTTCGGCGAGGTCCCAATCGAGCTTGATAACCGCCTCCTGTGCGAGGCGATATCCGGTCATTTGGGCACTATGCCATTCCTCCGCCTTCTCATAATGGCTCGTGATTTCCGCAAGCGCGACTGTGTCAGCATCCTCATTCCGTTGCTCCATGGCCTCCGCTATGGAGAGGTGTAGCTTCCTGCGCCGTGCTAGTGGGAGCTTGTTGTAAATATGCTCCCGGAATTGCGCGTGCGGAAAACGATACGTTTCGTGTGATTGATGGACCAGGCGAACGGTTGCTCCGGGAACCAGCAATTGGTGCGTATCCACCAGTTCACGGTCGATCACGTCGAGGATTTCTTCCTCTTCCGTTTGCAGGATGTCAGCAACTATCTCCGTGAGAATCACATCGTTCATCACCGCAGCAATATCCAAAATGCGGCGAGCCGGCTGCTCCACACGTGTGAGCCGTTGCTCAATAAACGTAGCGATAGCGGGTGGCCCTTGCCTGGGAATTTTGTTGGCGAGAAAAGTCCAGCTGGAATCTTTCTGCCGTGTGAGCGCCCCCGCTTCTTTAAGGTGCCGAATGAGCTCTACGGTCAGGAGGGGATGGCCGGATGTTTGTTCGTACAACCACCTGGCGAATTGTTTGGCGTTGGCTGCATCGCTCATGGGCTTGCGTTCAATCACACCACGGATGTAAGCCTTGCCTGATTTGGCAGACAATGCGTCATTCAACATGACGAAGTGGACATACGGTTCGTGACCAATGGTGTTGAGCAGGCGCTCCATCGGGTGCGGCTGCCCGCTCTTGTCACTTTGCAGTTCATCGTTTCGATACGTACCGATAATCAGAATTGGCGTCTGGGTTCTGTTCTTCATGTTGCGCGCCAGATGCATCATGAGCGACGTGGTTGGATCGCCCGACCAGTGCAAATCTTCAAGCACCATCACAATCGGCCATGATTGGGACAGCTCGGTCAGCACCTGGCTATATTCCTCAAACCTACCGATTGTGTCTGTACTGGACCGTGCTGCCAGTTGGTCGTTGATAGTGGAAATCAGGTCGTCGTCGATGTCGTCTGCCAGGGAACGAATTACCCGTTCGGAGACAAGTGCGCCCCCAAGTAGTGGCACAGATTCGACAATCCGGTTGATGTTTTCGGCGGTAAGTTTCGGGCGCGATGAATATGGACCGGGGACCGAACTTGATGGATCTGGCGCTTCCAGCATCCGGTCCGTCGCGGTTCGTATCGCCAGGTATGGTTCAACATTGGTCGCCCAGCTGCTTGCTTCGCCCCAGGTCATCATCACCTCGGATGTGGTGGCGCCAATCGTGTCGATCACATGTCGAACCAGCGCCGATTTCCCGATGCCTGATACACCACCCACGAATACCATTTGTGGCGATCCGTTTTGCGCCTTGTGCCAGGCGTCCATTACTGCCTTGACCTTGGCTTCGCGCCCGGCCTCTATGAACGTGCTGGTTGCTACCGGACTGCCAACGGTATCCCTCAGCTCCCGGGATTCGTTCCATGCCTTGGCAAAGGCATGCCGATCCACCATGTCCAGGTCGAGCGCCTGGGCCAGCAGCCGAAGGCCAGAGCGGTGGGGGAGTACCCAATCCTTTGCATGGCGAGCTTTCCGCTCGTAACTGGTTATCGATCGGGGAGCAATGTGTCCTCCGGTAGTAGCTTTTGCCAGACCTTCCTGGGTGAGTCCCCTGTGAGTACGTAAAGAGAGGAGTAACTCGCCAAATGGAGATCGGCCGGCTGATACCCCTTCGTCGCGGGTCGTCAAGCTATCATCTCCCCAATGTGAAAAGCGACAGTGAATCCACCGGTGTCGCACGGCTTTTCCGCATCGCTGGATTATACGATTCGGTATTATTGATCGTAGCCTCAACAATACATCATTGCGGAGAGAGGTTGCAGGGTCCAATTGGTACCCAATTGCGGGGCAAATGGTACGGAAACCTGCTAGCAGGTTTCCGGGACACGTGTCTATACGAGTGGCATCATCATTGCAGAAGCGCGGGCTCGCTGGAGAGATGGTGACGAGCCACAAGGTCCCCCAACTGGGTGGCTCCGGGCTATCGCTCCACGAGACCCGCTTCCTGAGCCCGCACCAGCAGGGCGTTTCCACTGGAATTTCCTCGCAGATACATATCCCGAATAGCCGGGTTCTGAATTTGATCAGCGCGGTCCAGGAACATCTTGGTACCCTCATTCAGGGTTATTGTTCGTAGCCGTTCGTTGCCGAGCTTTTCATACCCGTCTACAAGGCTAAGCAGTGCGAGGAGTGGATCTTCGAGCGCGCGGGGATCGTTGTTGCGCCACCATGACTGCAGCGCATTCAAATGCTCTTCAATACCTTCCCCCAGGCCGATTGCAGCTCGCAATACACCAGCAAGATCGTCCCCAGCCATTGCATCCAGCCCGGATTCGCGGCGGGTTTCATATGCCTTTTGGTAGTGCTTCTTCGCTTTCGCGAATTCGCCCATTGCTTCATACGCCTTGCCCTGATAGAGCCAGACGAACGCCTGCAGTCGGGGAGTTTGTAGCCGTGAAAGCTCTTTCTGGATATCCTGAAACAATTCAACCGCGTATTCGTGATGGCCCAGATGTACATGGCTCAGGGCGATATTCATGCGGCAAAGCATGATTCCCCGCACTTCACCATTGAAGGAGTATGTTGCGAGCGAGCGCTCGTACACGTCGATCGCATCCTGGAATCGGCCCAGGTCGAGGAGCGCGTTGCCCTCTGCAAGCAATGCTTCCGCGCCCAGTCCGTCCCGGTGGGCATCCGGAGCCGCAGCCCAGGCCGCGTGTGCATGGCGAATGGCGCCATCCAGCCGCCCGATGCGGCACGCTACGTGGCTGAGCATGGAGTGGTTCGCGCTCATGCGATCATTTCTTCCGATGCGCTCGTAAATCTCGATACTCTGATTCCAGGAGTCAATTGCATCATCCAGCCAACCGCGATCATAGGCGACGAGCGCAGTCAACTCGTGCGCCTCGGCCTCCAGGGCTTCGTTTCCGAGCCGTTGTGCCGCGATAATCGCTTCCTGGCCGATGCTCTGCGCTTCGTTCAGTGATCCCATGCCCCGGAGCACGTGGGCTCGCCGCAATCGCGCCATCCACAGCCGTTTGGTATCGCCAGCTGCCTTGGCCAGTCGCTCGGACCTGTCGACCCACACGAGCGTGAGGTCGTGGTCCAGCTTCGCCAGTGACGAGAAACTGGTGAGGAGGGCCTGCTCGGCTGCCTCGCTCGGCATGTTGGCCATCTCAAAGTGATGTGCCGCCATTGGCGCTGCCTGCAGCGGATTCAGTTCGTGCACGGCGATCAGGGCTTCTGCTGTACGGCGGTGAAGCGAGCGGCGCCGGTGAGGCGAAAGAGACTCGTAGACGGTTTCCGCTATGACATCGTGATCGAACTCAAAGGAGAGGTCGTGCGTACTTGAGCCGAGTCGGAATATCCGGTGTTTCTCAACCAGTTCCCGGTCGACGATCAAATCGACCTGTTCTTCAGAAAGCCCGGTCACAAGCGGCATCACATCCACCGTGAACCGGCTTCCCTGCACGCTGGCAGCATCGACGATTGTGCGGGCATCATCGGGTAGCCGCTGCACACGTTCGTCGATCACTGCGCGCATGCGGCTTGGCAGTCGGGTCTCAATTTTCTCGCGATCGAGCGCCCACGATTCCTCGCTCTTTTTATGCAGTGCGCCGGTATTGACCATGCTCTGAATGAGCTCGGTAGTGAATAATGGATGCCCCTGCGTGCGGTCGTATAACGTTTGCACCAGCGTTTCGCGGTCTGGATTATCCATGGGGAATGAATCGACCATGGCTTCAATGAACGAGCGGCTGTCCTCGTTATCTATAGTTGTTTCCAGGCTGATAACAACGGAATCGATCTGCCGTTGCATTTCGTTGATCACCTGTAACAACGGGTGTCGACTTTCGGACTGCACCAGGTCAGATGATCGATATGTGCCGATAATCAACAACGGCATGTCCATTTGCAATCGCATTTGCCGTTGCAGGTGCAGCAGCAGGCTGCAACTACTTTCGTCTGCCCAGTGGAGGTCCTCCAGCACGACGATCATCGGCATCTCCATAGTGATGGTGGAGATGATGGAAACGATTTCGTCGTAGCGACCCATGGTGTATGTGGGCGACCACGCTTCTCGAATGCGCTTCAATTCGCCCAGCCTGTCCGGCACGCGCGCGGTGGCCCAGCGTTCCAGATCTTCGAGGTCGATCAGCACGCCGCCAAGCTTTCCTACGCTGCCGAAGAGTGCCGTGGCAAAGTAATCATCTCGTGGAGTCTTTGGGAGATTGGTTGTTGCGGCTTTAAGCGCGGAGCTAAACGCTCGTCTCCAGGGCAGGTACGGCTCGACATTGGCGGTACCGCTCGAACATTCACCGTGGGCATAAACAATGTTGAGGGGCGATTCGATTATTTGCTGGCAAAATTCCTCTACAAGGCGGGTTTTCCCCATGCCGGCGGTACCTTCAACCAGCCGTATTTGCGGTTGACCCGTGAGCACACGATCCCACGCTTCCTGGAGCGCGGCCCACTGCTCATGCCTGCCTTCGCATACGAATGGTGTCTGAGATCGCGTCGGTTTCGGGGTTGGTATGGTCTTTTCGCGGCGTTGGGTTGCGCTGGCGGCACGTAAAAGCGCTTGCCCTCGTTCCGTTGTGGGGTTAAGGCCCAACCCAAGCATCAGAACCCGAACAGTTTCGGGGCGGGGACGCACAAATTCCGAGGGATCATCCTTGGCCGCTTCGATGTTTGCAATAGCGCGATCGCTGAGAACTCCCAGCTCAGCGACATCAGGATCATTGCGGAAGCGATCTGCTATGCGTTTTGCGAGTTCAGCCTGTGAAATTCCTTGAGCACGTCGCTCTTCGCGCAACATCGTGCCGAAGGGCGATCGCATACGATTAGTCATCAATGCTCTGCTCCAACTTCCCAGACGGGCGGGATAGATTGAAACCCACCCGCTGGGCCCCCTTTGTTTATTCTGAAGAGCACAAACCGGAATCGGAATCGGGTGAAGTCACCTGGGCAACAGGCTCGTTGCCCCAGTTTGCCGCTTTCACCCCTCCTCAGGGGTATCCGTGGCAATCAACGATTTCTCAAACTCCTTTTGTACCTTCAGTCAACTAACTTGAGGATAGCACATATAGTTAACTCGGTTTGTTCAACTACCATAAAGTGTCCCGCATCTGGCACCACAACTTCCGCAATTCCTGCCTCGACATATGCAGAGGTATCCATATCTGAATCTGCACCTGTTATCAAGGTCATCGACTGTTGCAGATTGAGGAGAAGCCTGCCGAAGCCAGGATCGCGATGTCCGACAAGTGAGACCGCCGCCCGGTACATGGAGACCGGATCTGCCATTTTCAGCGTAGTCAGGAAAGCCTTGGCGGATTTCTCACCTCGTTGGGCCTGGAGTGTTGTCGCCCGCAGGAGCATGGGGTAGCCGCGGTCAACAAAAGCGTCTTCGGTACGTTTGGCAATGTTCGCGGCCAGAATGCTCTCTTCCCGGTTAAGGAGCGGCTCCGCGAGGATGAGCCGGGAAACGAGCTCGGGATGGGAGTGCGCAAGCATGATCGCGACATTCGCACCCATGCTGTGCGCGAACACAGGCGCCTGCGTGATCGAAAGTGATTCCAGCAGCGATGCCAGGTCGGAAGCAATCCTTTCGATGCTACCGGGATAAGAGGGGCTGGCGAATCCTTCACCGAACCCCGGGAAGTCGATAAACAGCGTCGGTTTTCCCCCAAGAGGCGAGCTGGCAAATCGCGGCGCATAGGTGTGAATGGCGGAGTCGCCCAGGCCGTGTAGCACTACAAGCGTATGTGGATCCGGCTCGTGACTCCACATATAGCCAATGCGGGAATCTTCGAGTTGGTAGTGAAATACGTTGGTCACAGTTTGCCTCGTGAAAAGGGAGAACCCCGGACGATAGTATCGCCCGGGGTTCTCAGTTTCTGCTACGTATGGATGCTAGAGTCGCACCGCACCGTACCATCGAGGTCCGTAGTAACTGGAGTCCAGGTCACTAATGACCACACCGGTTTCCTCGTTCTGTGCGTGGATGAATTGGCCGTTGCCAATGTACAGACCCACGTGGGAGAGGCCGGCAGTGTAGGTGTTCTGGAAGAATACCAGGTCACCTGGCTGCAGGTTGGATTTTGATACCGACGTGCCGGCCGAAACCTGGGTCCAGGTACCGTAGCCGATATCCTTGCCGGTCACGTTTACCGTCACCCAGTAGGTGAAGCCGGAGCAGTCGAAGCTCGCCGGTCCGTGGGTTGCCCATACGTATGGGTAGCCGAGGTAGCGCATGGCGTAATCGACCATGGCATTGCCTGTTGGCGTTGCACCCGCGGGGTTATCTGGCTTGGGCTTCGGCGTGGGTGATGGCGACGGAGTCGGATTGCTCGGTGTCGGAGCAGGATTGCTCGGAGTACCGGAGCCACCACGCTCGCTCAGCGCATCGCTCGTTTTGTTCAGGTAATCCTTGTGCATGAAACCAGACAGGCCATCGTAATCAACCGGATAGAAGTCGTTGGACAGTGATCCGGTGATCAGCACTACCTTGCCGGAATCCACAACTGTGGAGATCGAGGAAGAGAGGCTGGCGCTGTAGCGGAGGTTCAGGCTCGCGGTGGTCTTGCCATGGTCACCCTTGCCCAGTCCGGAAGGAGCGGAGGGTTTTGCCGGCGTCGGATCGGCTGGAGTGGTTCCCGCGCTTCCGCCGGAAATGAATTCACTCGAAACGAATCCGTTAGTACCGCCACAGATTACGGCGGTCCAGCCGCTGGTGGAGCCGCTGCGCGTTTGCACAGACTGGCCAAGAGCCAGCGTGGTGATGACCGGGTTGCTGGTGCCTGCACCAGCTCGGCAGTTCAGGCCCATACCACCAGTGTTGGCGACAGTAACCGAACCGGTTGGAGTGCTACTTTCGCTGCTCGAATCAGAATCAGAGCCGGAGTTTGATCCGGAAGAGTTGACATCCAGGTAGCTGGCGTGGGAGAAGCCTTCAGCTCCACCACAGGTGACTGGCACCCAATCGCCCTGCTGGGCGCCGCGTACCGGAACGCTGGAGCCGTGTCGCAGCACGGTGATGATTCCGTAGGAGGTACCCGCACCAGTGCGGCAATAGAGGCCATCGCCACCGGTGTTCACAACAGCGGTACCAGCACTGGCATTGCTGCTATTGCTGGAACCAGAGCTGCTGGAGCCGTTGGCAACTTCAATCCAGGTGGTGGAAACGAAACCGTTCTGGCCACCGCAGGTTACCGGAGTCCAGCCGTCGGAGGCTGCACCGCGTGTAACAAGGCGGGTTCCATCCCAGAGAGTGGTGATGATGCTGTGGTTGAGGCCAGCGCCAGTGCGGCAGTTGAGGCCGTTACCTGTACCGGTAACCACAACGTCCATACGGGACTCTGTGATTTCCTCATCGCCAGCACCGCCGGACCAGAGGTAGTTCACATCAGCGAAGCCCTGCAGGCCACCACAATCAATACCGAGGTATCCGTTTACCGGCTCAGCCGAGACCAGTACCTTGGTGCCCTCGCGGAGGGTCATGAGGACCGGGGAATCCGGGCTGGTGTCTGCGCGGCAGAGAAGGCCATCGGTGGTTCCGGTGACAGTTGCCGAGCCGATCATCGCATCAACATCGAACTGCTCTGCAGTGGTTGCGATTGGTGCTCGTGGTTCTGCCTCGGCTTCTTCCTTGACTTCCTCAGTGGGTTCTTCGGTCCCTACAGCTTCATCAGCGGCTTCCTCGGTCTCAGCAGCCTCTTCTGTGGCTTCCTGGGTCTCGGTGGCAGCTGGAGCGGTCGCTTCAGTCTCCGTTGTGACCTCTTCGGTCTCGGTGGCAGCTGGAGCAGTAGCTTCAGTCTCCGTTGTGACCTCTTCGGTCTCGACGGCTTCGGTTTCAGCAGCGTCAGCCGCCTCATCAGTTACTGGTTCAGTTGCAGCAGTGTCGTCAGTGGTTTCCTGAGCCTCAGTGGCCTCGTCGGCTACTGGTTCAGTTGCACCGGCGTCTTCTTCAGCGGCGTC
>CAZGML010000017.1:0-7793 GCA_964526965.1 uncultured Sphaerobacteraceae bacterium
GCTGCCTGGCAGAGTGCCGACCCCGGCGTGCAGTTTGAGAGCACCATCAACGAGTGGCACACCAGCCCCGAGGGTGGTCGCATCAACGGCAGCAATCCGTGCTCCGAGTACATGTTCCTCGACAACACGGCGTGCAACCTCGCCAGCATGAACCTCATCAAGTTCATCGACACCACCACCGGTGAGTTCCATGTCGACAACTTCAAACACGCCACCCGACTTTGGACCTTCGTCCTCGAGATCAGCGTGCTGATGGCGCAGTTCCCGAGCGAGGAAATCGCCCGCCTGAGCTACGATTACCGCACCCTTGGCCTCGGTTACGCCAACCTCGGCACCGTGCTGATGATTCAGGGCCTGCCGTACGATAGCGGCGATTCCCGCGCCTATGCCGGAGCAGTCACCGCGCTGATGACGGGTGAAAGCTACGCCGCAAGCGCCGAAATGGCGAGCGTGCTTGGTCCGTTCCCGGAATACGAGCCGAACGCACCACACATGCTCAGGGTCATTCGTAACCACCGCCGTGCTGCCTACGATGCACCGAAGGATGAGTACGAAGGCCTGAGCGTGCTGCCGAAGGCGATCGATCAGGAAGCGGCACCGCAGGATATCCTCAAGGCCGCGCAGGAAGCGTGGGACCGCGCCCTCGCCCAGGGTGAAGAGCATGGCTACCGCAACGCCCAAACCACGCTGCTGGCGCCAACCGGCACCATCGGCCTGTTGATGGATTGCGATACCACCGGTGTTGAGCCGGATTTCGCCCTCGTGAAGTTCAAGAAGCTCGCCGGCGGTGGCTACTTCAAGATCGCCAACCAGAGCATCGATCCTGCCCTGCGCAACCTCGGCTACAACGACCAGCAGCGACAGGACATTCTCGATTACGTTCTCGGATCCATGGATCTGGACGGCACCCCGCACATCAACCGCGAATCGCTCAAGGCCAAGGGCCTGAACGATGACGATATCGCCAGGATCGAAGCAGCCCTGCCGGCCACCTTCGAGATCGGCTTTGCGTTCAACTCCTGGAGCCTCGGTGAAGACGCCATCAATCGACTTGGCTTCACCATGGAGCAGGCCAGCGCACCCGGCTTCAACCTGCTGAAGGCACTCGGGTTCACGAACGAGCAGATCGAGGAAGCGAACGAAGTCATTTGCGGAACGCAAACCGTGGAAGGCGCCCCGCACCTGCGACCAGAGCACTACGCCGTGTTCGATACCGCCAACAAGAGCGGCAAGAAGGGCACCCGCTTCATCCATCACATGGGCCACATCGGCATGATGGCCGCTGCCCAGAGCTTCCTGAGTGGTGCCATTTCCAAGACCATCAACATGCCGAACGAGGCGACCGTTGAGGACGTGGAAGATGCCTACTACGAAAGCTGGAAGCAGGGCATCAAGGCTATGGCGCTCTACCGCGACGGCTCCAAGATGAGCCAGCCGCTCAGCGCCAAGAGCGACACCAGGGTCGATGACGAAGTCGTCAAGCAGACGGTTGATGAAGCCGTTTCCGCGGCAGTTGCCGGCAAGGATGCCGAGATCGCGGCGCTGCAGGCGAAGATCGCCGAGCTTGAAGCCGAGAAGAAGGTCGCCGCAGCAGGCACCCCTGCTCCGGCCCAGGGCCAGCAGCAGCTACCTGGCATGCCGCACATCCCGACCCGACGTCGACTGCCGGCCAAGCGCCACGGATTCACGCAGGAAACGCGCATCGCCGGTCACAAGCTGTACCTGCGTACCGGCGAGTATGAAGACGGCACCCTTGGTGAGGTCTTCATTGATATGCACAAGGAGGGCGCAGCCTTCCGCAGCATGATCAACCAGTTCGCCATCGCCATCAGTAAGGGCCTGCAGTACGGCGTGCCGTTGCAGGAGTATGTAGATACCTTCACCTTCGTGCGGTTCGAGCCGCAGGGCATGGTGAGCGGACACCCGAACATCAAGATGGCCACCAGCGTTATCGATTTCGTCTTCCGCGTACTCGGTATGGAGTACCTCGGTCGACATGATCTGGTTCAGGTACCACCTGCACCGATCGATAGCACCGGCGAAGACAACGAGCTGAACCAGGGTGTCGGCGATAGTCCGGCCCAGCGGGTCGCGAGCGAGAACGCACCCTACGTCCCGACCGTGAATGGCAATGGGAACGGGTACGGAAGTGAGAACGGAAACGGATCAGGTGCACCGGAGTTGCTCTCCAGTGACAACGGAAACGTAACCGCTTCCGCACCGACACCGGAACCGACGCCAGTGACATCGGCAGCGGCACCTGAAGATCAGCCGGAGACCATTCAGATCTCCACCGGCCAGGCAGCATCCAGCGCGCCGAACCAGCAACTCGGCGAGATGATGGGAGACGCTCCCTTCTGCGATAACTGCGGCCACGTCACGGTACGCAACGGCGCCTGCTACCAGTGCCTCAACTGCGGAAACAGCACCGGCTGCAGCTAGGGAATAGCGAGATCGTAGGCCCGGGGGTCATCCCCGCGCGATGAAGAGGGGGAAGTGACCACCGAGGTTGCTTTCCCCTCTCTAAATACGCATTGGGGACATCGTTGAAAGACGCGAACGTGGAAAGAAGGGTGTTTTCTATGAGTGAAGGTAAGAGCCTGCATATTGTACCTGCCACAAGTGGATGGGCTGTAAAAGAAGAAGGCCAGTCAACGCCTTCTTCTACTCACCGGACACAGTCTGAAGCCGCCCGGGTTGCTACTGAAATACTGCAAGACCGCGATGGCGGTGGAGAAGTTCTCATTCACGGAACAGATGGCCGAATCCGGGAGCGGAACACCATCAATCGCAAGGATCCTTTTCCACCCAGAGGTTAGCTGGTCGTAACGGTGGTAACCGAAGAGGTGCCGTACTTGAGACCTTTACTCAACTATAATGGGAGCAGGGGTCAAATCAAAGAGCCGCTGAGAATAATAAGCGGACAAATGGAAAGGACGATCTGATGGATCGACGTTTACTTATTGGAACTGGAATTGGAGCGCTGGCAGGTTCTCCGATGCTTGCGGCAGCTCAAGAAGCCTCACCAGAAACTGAAGACAGGTTTGCTGCACTGGAAGCTCGAATCGCCGAACTGGAAGACCGTGTAACGGCTCTTGAGGGTGCGAATGAATCAACTGTAGAAGGCCAAGAACCTGCAGATACAGAATCTACCAACGGAGGGATTGTCACTGTCACTGGTGTTGGAACCTCCGTGTCGGATCCTGTACAACTTACAGAAGGACGATACCGACTAAATGCTGAAGTGACCCCTTCGGGACAATTCGCCGGTTTCATTCTCTATGCATATGGACCCAACGGATCAGAAGAATTGCTCTTTAATGAATTTCTCGAAGGTGGAGGAGTTCATGAAATGTCGACGCTCTTTACTGTGCCGGAGACCGAAGACTACATCTTTGCAGCTGAGAATGTCGACGGTTCGTGGACGATTGTGTTTGAACCATTCTAGTTGCGAGTTCTGATTATCTGATGGGGCTGCGGACCCTTCGAAGAAGGTGATATGGCGAGTGGCCGTATCACCTTCTTGCAAAGAGATCCTTCATTACGATCTCGGTAAAACTCGTGTCCACCTTTGTTCACCCAATAACGAGATAAGGATGCTATTGATTTCTTATTCGGATGATTACTGACATTCAATTATTGAGGGTTTAAGACGATTCGGTCGTCGGGAGGCGGCCCATATTTGTTTGGACCTTGATCTCCTTTTTGCGAGATAAACCATAGACCAAATCCCCAGATGGGCAGATACTTAAGGATGGGACCAATCCCTTCATTTAGGATGTTCATATCTGGTAAGAACCAAGCGGCGATCCCAACGATTATCACCCAGCCTGTTGTTCCCGTATCATGTAATCTCTTCACACTCGCTGCAATGGTCAGCCACACACCAATACCAATTACTATAAATCGGAAGGTATTGTAAACGGGCGGTAGTTCACCGGTTCGCTCGTACCAAATCTGATCCTCTGGCCTGATAAATGGATAGGACAATAGACCGGCGAACAGTTCGTTGGCGGAGAAAAGAATTATCGCGGGGAAAAACACGATTGCGAAGGACTTCCAATTCAATCGACCACGAAATGAGAAGAAGGACCTAAGTGTTGAGCTTGAGCTTTTTGTCGCGGCCGCTGACATTGGGAACCTCGCTTCTAGTCAGTACTAAGCATATGTGTGAAGCTACCATCCATTATTCGATAAATGTACTAGAGATTGGCGATTGTTAGCTGTGGCGACAATCCGGTTCACTCAAGTTTGATTTCAGCGCCTCCGGATATGTGTGGATGGTGGGTTGGTCTCCAGTCATGCAGATCTACTCCCCGAAGTACTCCGGGTCAACCCGTTTGACCCGATACGTCTGCTCGTCGATCACGCCGACGCCGTAGTCAATCATCAAATCGGCGAGTGGTTGGTAGCCTGGACGTTGACATGAGAATCCCCTTTCGGCATATGCTTTGCTGGCAGTAGGGACGATCAACCTTCCTGCAGCATCTATTAGTCCAATCAATCGGGAAGCATCATGTCAGCCCAGTCAACGCCAGAAGCCTCATCGTACCCGGAGCTCGTGCGGGGGTATGTTCTTGCAAATAATCGTCTTAGCGATAGTGACACGCTTTGGACGATTCGCCTCTCACTGCCGCCAGGAACCGAGCTTCCTCACTGGACCCGGCCGAATTTCACGACGATCTATGTGGAATCCGGCGTGCTGATTTTCACCGGTGTTACGGGCAGGGCTCATCTGACGCGCGGTGTGGTTCCGGTGGAGCATGGCTCCACCAACACGGGTGAGTTTACGAGGTTGGAAGCCGGTGATACGGTCTCCGTGAACCGCGGGATTCAGCATAGCCTCTTCAATCCGGTGACCCAACCAACGGTATTGATCATTTCCACAGTTGCTTCGGACGGGAAGATTCCGTTTGATGGCCTTTGGAGTGCAGAAGGGTTGCCGATAGTCGTAGAACCTATGACGTATCGGGAATAGGTGTCAGGAAATGTTTGACAGATAATTTCATTCTGTGTAGCATGCCTCGGGGTTAATGGACCTTCAACTTGTCACAAATCAGACAGCTTGCAGCAATGGCAGGCGTTTCCAGGAGTGCGTAATGAATAAGGTTGCGGCTACACATTCTATTAGCCGACGGCGATTTGTCGGTACAAGCGGAGCGGGGTTGGCAGCCGGACTCGGTGCCATGACCATAGCAGGAAATTCTGCCCACGCAGTGCAAACGGATGTCCCTGAGGCTTGGGATATTGAAGCAGACGTGGTGGTTATCGGTGCCGGTGGTGCGGGTACAACTGCGGCAATCGAAGCAGCGCGTGCCGGTGCCTCTGTGGTTGTCTTCGAGAAGGCCTCAGCCAAGGGTGGTAATACCGCACACAGCGGTGGTGTTGCGTACCTCGGTGGTGGTACAGATCTTCAGAAGGCACACGGTTTCGAGGATACTGCGGACAATATGTTCGAATATCTCAAGCTGCAGATGGGCCCAACGGCGGACCAGGAGCGGCTGCGATTTTTCTGTGACAACTCGGTCGAGCACTATAACTGGCTTGTGAACGAGGGTGTGGTTTTCGGCGAAGAGTACTTTCCCGGCAAGGTTGTTCAACCACCGGCAGATGAAGGTGGGCTCTCCTACACCGATAATCAGGAGAACTCGCCGTACAGCGAGCTGATCAATCCTACGCCGCGTGGTCACATGTCCCCCGGTGCAGGTGCTGGCTTCTATCGCCCGCTGGGCGAGGCCGCTGATGCGCTTCCCATTCAGTGGAACTTCAACACGCGCGGCGAGCGCCTGATTGTGGATGGCGACCGCGTAGTGGGCATTGTTGTACAAACTGGAATTGGTGACCCTGCAAGCCCTACCGACGATGGAACGCCTGCAGATGCCACCCCAACTGCAGAATCCACCCTGTTGAACGTGAAGGCCAATAAGGGCGTGATTCTCACAACGGGCGGATTCCAGTTCAATCAGGAAATGTTGGCGGTACACGCTCCACGCTTCCTTGATGGGTACGGGCTCGGTGGTCCGCATCTTGGAGATGATGGCAGTGGAATCAAGATGGCCGCTGCTGCTGGTGGCGAGACTTTCAACATGAACTACGGTTCGCCGTGGAACTTCATTTACAGTCCAGGTGAGCTATGCAAGGGGATCCTGGTTAATAGTTCTGGCCGCCGGTTTATCGCCGAAACCCTGTACGGTGAGGATATCGGTAACGCAGTGTTCGATAGCGCTGATGGCGTTGGTGTGTTGGTGATGGATAGCGCGATTCACCAGCAAGCAGTGGATGCCGGCGCCATGCTTGCTGAGCCGATTGCAACAGCGGATACGCTGGATGAGCTGGCTGACATGATTGGCGTGAACGTAGAAGTGTTCATCAACGAGGTCGCGTTTTACAACGAGCAGGCTGCGGGTGGATTTGATCCGATTTACGGCAAGCATGCTGAGTACCTTCAACCGATCGAGCAGGGACCGTTCATGGCCTATAACTACGGCGTGAGCAAGGGTATCCCGTTCATCACGCTGGGTGGCCTCCGCTCGGATATCAATTGCAATGTCATCAACCAGTGGGGTGAGACGATTCCTGGCCTGTACAGCGCCGGTCGAACCTCGCCTGGTATTTCACAGGAATCGTACGTAAGTGGTAGTGCACTCAGCGATTGCACCTTCTGGGGTCGCGTTGCTGGCAAGGCTGTTGCTGCCAAATAGTTTCGGATACAAACGAATACTGAACGGAACCGGCCTACGCTTTGAGCGTGGGCCGGTTCCGTGGTTTAAGTGGTTTAGAGTTTGGTCCTTGGTTACTCTCCAAAGTACTCGGGATCGACTCGTTTAACGCGGTAGGTTTGTTCATCGATCACGCCGACGCCGTACTCGATCATGAGGTCGGCGAGCTCCTGGCCGTTGATGAGGACGATTTTGGTTTGGAGCGCTTTGACATACTGACGCGCCTTTTCGGTGAAGTCTGACGAGGTGATGAAGACGCCGCGAGTTGCGTTGAGGCCCATGAGTGCGCCGGCGAACGCCTGGATATCGGGGCGACCGACTGAACCTTCCCACCGTTTTGCCTGGATGTAGATGGAATCCAGGCCGAGGCGGTCTTCCTTGATTACACCGTCGATGCCGCCATCGCCGGATTTCCCGAGTGCTTGACCCGCATCCTCCAGCGTACCGCCGTAGCCCATGGCCACGAGTACCTCCACCACCAGCCGCTCGAAGAAGTTTGGCGATGCGGCCATAACGAGTTCCAGCAGGTCGCCAGCAAGCGCTGATCTGAGTTCAGCATGTACTGCCGCGAGGCGTTCTTCCGGTGAACTGGCTGACTCCTCATCGTCCATATCCTCGGACGAGTCAGAAGATTTCTTTTCGCTGTTGTGGTTGTCCCACAGATCGGAATATTGCCTGAGAAACCGGATATCGACCCTGGTAGGCGACGTGGCGAGCGCTTCCTTGCCAAGCGGCGTAATCCGGATCGTCGCGCGTTGCGGTCGTTCCAGGAGCCCGGCTTTCACGAGGTAGGAGACTGCCCATCCGATGCGATTGCGATACACGAAATCACCGCCACTGGAGATCATTTCATCACGATCGTCGTCGGTGAGCTGGAATTCATTGGCAAGATGTTCTTCATACGCCTTTTTCGCCACGTCACCCTGCGCGTTGGCAAGTTTGAGAAGTGGAAGCATAAATTCCTGAAATCCGGGTACAGCCATGAAGTCGCCTTTCGCGTGTTGGTTCGGTCCCTGTGCTGTTGATTATGCAACGGACCGTTGCAACATGCTCAAGATGCCACCCAAATAACCT
>CAZGML010000017.1:7893-55066 GCA_964526965.1 uncultured Sphaerobacteraceae bacterium
TGTTGATTATGCAACGGACCGTTGCAACATGCTCAAGATGCCACCCAAATAACCTGAGCATCTTGAGCATCTTGACATCTTGCCACGGCAAGATGCTCACACTTGATCACGTTGAGCATCTTGATAATTCCCCTATATATCAATGAAATTACAGGCAAGATGGCAAGGTGCTCAGGTTTCCCGGTAGGGGCAGGTTGGTCATCTTGTCGGAGAGACGTGCTCACTTCACCGGGCGCGTCGCGCAGGGATTCCTCGGCAAGCCCGGGATGACGGGTGGAACTGGTGGTATCCGAGATTCTTCGGCTTCGCTGCGCTCAACACTCAGAATGACGGTGTATAGATACCACCATCGCCTGGGGATTAACCCCCGGGCCTACTTCGGGCCTGTGCGCAACAGCCCGGAATGACGGGTGGAGTTGGTGTATCCGAGATTCTTCGGCTTCGCTGCGCCCAACACTCAGAATGACGGTGTATAGATACCACCATCGCCCGGGGATTCACCCTCGGCCCACATCCAAACCATCAGAAAAACGACTCACCGCGGACATCGTTGTCCGCGGTGAGTCCAGGGGTGGGGAAGGAGAGAACGTGTTTAGAGGGCGACTTATGCGGCTTTCACCTCGTCGCCAAGGGAGCGCACCAGCGCGCGAACCTTCTTGTCGGCTTCTTCCTCTTCAGCGAGGGTTTCGCTGAGCAGGTCAGCCACGTCGGATTCACCAAGGCTGCGTGCGAGTTGCATCAGGTTACGGTACGCGCAAATCTCGTAGTGTTCGGTCTTGTCGGCACCCATCAGCAGGCCAAGTTCTTTCACCATGCCCTTGGGTTTTTCCTCCATAAGGTGCTCGTGTTCCTTGCGCAGGCCATCGGCGCCGTAGCAGGTTACTTGCTCGGGCTTGGCACCGAGCAGTTCAAACACCTTGTTCAGGCGTTTAATCTGGCCCTCGGTTTCCTTGTAATGGTCGTTATAGGCCTTCTTGGCGTCGGCGTTTTCAGTCAGTTTGGCGTTTTGCTCCAACATGCTGAGGAAGATATTCTCCGCGCTCAACAGGTCAGAAAGTTCATGGATCAGAAAATCTTTCGGTTTCTCGAGTGTCATCTTTGACCTCCCTAATGCGTCCCGGGATTCCGGGAGCCGTATACATGCCCCTAAAGCAAAAACCCTGCCACGGGCATCGGGCCTGGCCAAATGCCCCATGTTGGCATGGGTTCTGCGACCTGTTAGACAGAGGAAAGGAGGCATCTATGCCATATGATCGAATCACCAGCCTTCCGGATTCCGTGAAGGATAACCTCCCCAAACACGCGCAAGAGATCTATAAGGAAGCGTTCAACAGCGCAGAAGAGCAATACGAGGATGAGGAGCAGTTCCACCGCGTTGCCTGGAATGCCGTGAAGCAGAAGTATCACAAGAACGAGAAGGGCAATTGGGTCCAGGGGAAATCTGAAGACGCCTGATCCACTACCACCCACCGGCTACCAGCCAGGGACCACACAATGACGGATTATCAGGAACCAGACGGGCGGCCGGGCGAGCAGCGCCAGCCGCCCACAACGAACCACGTAATCTGGGGGATGACGGCCGGTATCCTCATCGGTACAGCCATTGGCTTCATCCTCTGGGAGAACCCTGCCGTTGGCGTCGCTATCGGCATCGTCATCGGTTTTGTGCTCACCCTCATCTTCCGGCAGATCCTCAAACAGCGGATCCCAAATGAAAAGTGAACCGGGCGATGACCGATAATGACAAGCAAATTCACCAGCACCCGCTACCCGCGGAAGATCTCCCTCCTATGCCGGAGGAGGAAACGGAGGTTAAGGCGAACCGCATCGGTATCGGTGTGGTTATTGGTGCCATCATCGGTGTTTCACTTGGCGTTGTACTCGGGCTGATCGTATTTGATAATGTCGGCATCGGAATCGGGGTTGGAATCGCCCTGGGTATTGCCTTTGCCGGAGCACTCAATCGATGACACGTAATACAGATAAGCCAAGTACAGACACTGATCAGCCAGAAACGGACCAGCCGAATACCGCCTTCGCCACAAACTACGCGTTAGGCATCGCGCTTGGCATTCCGCTTGGCACCATGTTTGGATTGGCGGTGCTGGATAACATCGCTCTCGGCATGGTCTTTGGTATCGCGTTTGCCCCGGTTATCGGGTTGATTCTTAATCGAATTAACCCAGGGCAGGCCCAGTCTGCAGACGCTCACGGCGAATCAGGCGACCATAGGGCCTGATCCGCCGAACTTCCATCTACACTGTGCGATCGGGAGTGCGCTTGAGCAGCACCGCCAGGATCGCTGCCAATATCATCCCCGCTCCGGAAGGAGCCACGTTCTTATCCCCTGCGCGGATGTGCGCCGATACCGCTCCGGCGAAATAGAGCACCAGGCAGATAGCGGTCAGCATCATCAGTGGCGGCCAGAAGATCCCCACAATAAGTCCAGCTGTGCCCAGCATCTCGAGCGTGGCCAATTCGTCCCACCACTTCCGCGGCACCTCGGCCGATTCCAGGTTGTGTTCAATTGGTTTGGCTCGGGCAAACTTGCCGATACCCGTGAAAACAAGCAGCCCCAGCAGGGCTGTCGTTACGAGGATGATTGACTTTCTCATTCAGTTCTCCTGATTCGTATTGGCACCATATTGCCACGCAGCATTATCGCAACCGATGTGCCACATGCTCCGTACGTGGCACGATCTGTGCATTCCCACGTGCAGGTAATTCGAGTGCTTAAGGAAGGAAGTCTTGTGAATACGAAGAAGACCGATCCACGATCAATCGAACCTCAGGGACCGTTTCCCGAGCAGGACCAACAGTATCCGGGCACCGAGGCAGGCATGACGCCGCTGCCGGATTTCGGCGAAGAGTCCTATACGGGCTCGGGCAAGCTGCAAGGCAAGGTGGCCCTCATTACCGGCGCAGATAGTGGCATTGGTCGGGCAGTGGCGCTGGCCTATGCCCGCGAGGGTGCGGATGTCGCTATTTCCTACCTCTCAGAAGACGATGATGCCGAGGAGACCGCGCGTGTGGTACGCGAATCAGGCCGCAAGGCGCTGGTGCTTCCCGGCGATATTCGCGAGAAGTCGCATTGCGAATTGCTCCTCTCTCGTACGGTGAGTGAACTCGGCAAGCTGGATATCCTCGTGAGTAACGCGGCGTTCCAATCCACGTATGAGCGTGTGGAGAACATCCCCGATGAGGATTGGCATCGCGCCATAGAGACGAATCTCGACGCGATGTTTTACCTGACCAAAGCCGCGATTCCGCACCTGCAAACGGGTGGGGCAGTGATCATCACCACCTCAATCCAGGCGCAGCAGCCCAGCTCGGCACTGCTCCATTACGCCACCACCAAGGCCGCCCAGGTAGCCTACACCAAGGCGCTGGCACAGGATTTGATTAAGAACGGTGTGAGAGTCAATGCGGTGGCACCCGGCCCGATCTGGACGCCGCTCATTGTTTCCACCATGGATGCAGGAATGTACGAGTCCTTCGGACAGGACACGCTGCTGGGTCGCGCTGGCCAGCCGGCCGAACTGGCACCCACATACGTCTTCCTGGCATCGGACGACAGCACGTATATCACCGGAGAGACGATCGCCGTTACCGGCGGAAACGTCTTCACCTAACCTCGACACAACGACGTGTGGCAGGCGCCCGGATTCATCCGGGCGTTTGTCTTGCCAATCGATTTTTCTACAGACATTCCACCTGCTTTCAGGCATACTGGCTCCTGTAACGGTCCATTTACCATAAGTGAAAGCACTGGCATGTATCCCGAAAGCACATTCTGGTTCGATGTCCCTCGCGCGCCTCAACTCTCGCGAGTACTTATTTTCGTGAAGTGGCTGCTGCTCCTGCCGCACGCATTTATCTTGTGGGCGTTCGGCATCCTTGCATCAATCGCCGCCTTCATCGGGTGGTGGGCAGTGCTCTTTACCGGATCGTACCCGGTCGGGCTGTGGAACATCGTGTATGCCTATGTGCGCTGGAACACGCGAGTGAGCGTCTACTCCATGTTGCTGCGCGATGAGTACCCGCCATTTGGCGACGAACCCTACCCGATGCAACTGTACCTGGAGCGACCCGGGCAGCAATCCCGATTGCTCCTCATTGGCCGCTTCTTTATCCTGATTCCCGTTGGTCTCTGGTTGTCGGTGGTTGGGCTCTTTGCGGCGGTTCTGCTGGTCGTCGCGTTCTTCGCCATTCTCTTCCTGGGCCATATCCCCGAGGATATTCATCGTCCCATCGTCAGCATCTATCGCTACATGTTGCGCGTGAACGTGTATGCCTACGTGCTTACAGACGAATGGCCGGGCTTCCGTATCGGATAACGTGCGCGTCTTGTTGACACCGCGGCGGGGTCGCTTATACTGTACCCACGGGCGGGACATGTATCCGCCAAAATCACACCATACCGATTAGGGTAAAGGAGGTGATGCCCATGACAAGCGATAGTACGGGCATCACGCCGGAGGTAGCTAGCTAGCTCTTGCGTGATGCAACGCAAGGGGGTCGATTCGCGTGAATCGGCCCCCTTCGCGCTTTTCGGGGATGGAACGTCTGCCGCATAGCGCAAATCCACCATGAAATCATCCTCTCTCCGCTATACTGCTACCAGTCAGTTGGGGTATATGGAGACACAGGCATGAACCGACGAGAGTTCCTCGGGGCGATCAGTGGATCGTTCGCGCTTTCAATGATTGCTTCCTACATTGGTGCTACCGCGCAAGAGCGCAATGCGATTCGCACAATCCACGAGACTGCTGCCGAGCGGCTGCTTCAAATGTATTCCTACATTCCCAAGACCCCTGAATACGAGGCATCGGCCGTTGACGATGCCCTATGGGCGGACCTGAGTAAGCAGTTCGATGCTTATGGCTATCTGCATCACAGGGAAGCCTTTTTTGACGACCTGGGCACCTCGGCAGCAACGTGGTTCACGCAGGCTGGCGCGGTTCAGCGGCATCCACGTGAACCAGATTTTTACGTTCACGTACCCGTAGTGATGGTGGATCAGGTGCTCGAAATAGGTGAAAGCCATTTTCCAAACACACTGACGCTGTTGACGGGAGTAGATCCGACAATACCTGCAGGCATTTTTCAGGAAAAGGGTTATGACAATACGTCCTTCAGCGGCGGAATGATATATATTCACGCGGAACAGGCTGTTGTCAAACAAATAACCTGGAATCGATTTGCAGTTTTGCTGGATGAAGGTGTTCTTGCCTGGTTCTATTCGGAAAAACAGGCACACAACTACGCTGCCTGGATAGAAGCGGGCGGATCCTCACTGGCGGATAGTCAGCTGGTGCGGAGACACCTGGAACTCGTAGAGCCCGATGCCATCACCCTCGCTTCGGTTTTTGGAGCTCGACTGGAAATGAATGGATCAGCCAGGAGAGTTTTGGGTGACTACGCATCTGAAGACACCGTCGAGGCTTTCAAAGACCAGGTGACCGTGCCACTTCGCCGTCAGGAGGAACTGTTTGGGAAAATGCCGCGAGTTCATTCAATGTCGGTGAGCTGTGAGGCTGGAGCATTATACATTTCTGATTCCGATGAACATGCGCCCGAACTCGTGTCGGGATACAGAGCCCCCAAGGCCTATGTGAAACTTACGTTCGGGTCAAACGATGATGCGTATCTGGCCGCCGAGATTATTGAGTGGCGAATGAAGAACACGCCTTCGTGGATAAGTAGGGAAGTCATCGATTTCGAACCATTCATGCCGCTCCCAATAGATCGTTCTGGCGTGCGCGATGGAGTTCTCATCCTCCGCTTTGATGAGCCGATTGCGGCCCATCGCGTTCGGGGAATGCTGCTTCAGAATGATCTCGCTATCTATGGGTGGGGTGAGTTCAGTTAGATTGCAGCAGCGTTCACCGAGGTGACGCTCCCGTATCAAGATATTCCATCGTTCATTATTGCAAGCGGGTCGGTTCGCGTGAACCGACCCCCTTCGCGTTTTTCCTGAATTTGTGGTCTAGATCGTTTCCGGCTCGGCATCGCCAGTCATGCTGTAGCGGAGAATTGCACCGACTCCACCCAGTTCTTCAAGGTCGCGGGAGGCGTCGGTTTGCGGCATCTCTTCATTGGCATCGCGCACTTCCGTATCCTCGTCTGCCGGAACTGCAGAGTGAATCACATCCACTTCTGCGCCACTAATGAGGGCCAGTCGTACAAGCTCATCGTGCAGCTCCACCTTCACCAGCTTCGAAACGTCTCCGCCGGCCGGGTGAGTGGTGGGGAGGTTATCGACGCCGTACAGATGCATCTCGTAATCGGCCCAGCCATCGCCTTCAAACGTGTCTGAAAGCACCAGGGTGTCTACCTGACCGTTCTGGAGCTTACGTACCACTTCGCTCGCGCCGAATGCACCAATGCCTCCCTGGCCGATTGCGCTTTTGAGGCGATCAACGGAATCCTGTTCGCGTTGGCGCTCGGCCTTTTCCGCCAGCGGAATCGTCTGTTCGATCTTTTCTTCCGGCGACACAACGGATTCCATTCGCACTGTATCGAAGACAATATCTTCAAGCCGATTCGGCATCTCGTTCGTCAGCGCGCTCATCATCACTTCAGATGCGGCCAAAATCAGCACGTCTACGCCGGTATCACGCAGTGCGTTGTCGACTTCTTCCAGCGTATCCCGCGCAAATGCTTCAACGCGTTCATCTGCTCGTTTTTGGTATCGCCGCTGGCTCCAGCCACCTTGCTGTTGCTTGCGTGGATAGAGCGTGGATTCCAATTGAACCGATCGGTCTCGTGCTCCGCGAGTCACGAAGCTCAGGGTCGCGGTTTCCTGATCGGCCTGGAGAATGGCGTAGGTGGGGTAATCCTCAATCATGCGCACAAGCTTGTACACGCGCGGCACCACGCCGACATTGATGCTCGTATCGATTGGCAGGTTCAGGCCGGTTGCCTCGAACACGCCGGATGGCTCGTGCGCAACGATGTACACACCACTGGCGGCCGGGTCGAGGTCGTTCTGAATCCAGTTCGATATACGCTCCGCACTCTGTTGCAGGGCTTCGAACGTCTCACCGCGCGGACCATAACTCTCAATGAGCGCTTTCAGATCCTTTTCCATCTCATTGAGCGCCGGGCGATAACTGCCCGCGTCGTCCTGGTCTGGCTCGGAGCGGCGCGTTTCTTCAGCCTCCCGGCGGCCCGGGTTATCGCCTTGTACCGTCCAGTCCAACGTAATGGTGAGGTAGGGAACCTCGTATTGGGGCGGGAGGTTAGCAAGCCGGCCGAGCAGTTCGTCTGCCGACATATCAAATGTCGAGGGGTGGTCGTGCACGCGAACCGAGCGTGTTGGGTCTGTTGCCATAATCATGTCTTTCTTGATCAGCTGCGAAGTCTATCCGTCGTTATTGTCATTATCGTCGGTATTTCCGGATTCCTTCAGCTTTTCGCGCATGCGTTCCTCAAACTGCTCTTCGGTTTCTTGCACCGGTGCGCCTTCGGAGGCTTCGTGGCGAAGTTTGGCATCCTTTTGGGAGAGCGTTTCGCGCGCATCATCGAAGTTTCTGCGAGCGTTGTCTTCACGTTCTCGTACGCGTTCTATAGGTGGTCGATTATCCATTCAAGTGCTCCTCTCATAGCATCGATTACTGCTGCACAAATCGCACGCGCTGTGCCAGCCTGGCGAACGCCAACGTGATTCGGTAGGTGATCGAGACGTTAACCCGGCCTCGGCGCCGGCTTAGGTGTAAATGTCGCGTCGCTCGAACAGTTTTATGGAAGCAAGCAGCAGCACCAGGGCCAGCCCGATCAGTAGCAGGTAATGCCATGCCGGTACTGTTCTGGAGAATACATCATCGAAATACCGGAACGGGCTGATATAGCGCAGGGTTTCAAGCTCTTTGACGATGTTGCCAACAACATCAATAAGGTAGAGGAGGAAGAGGATGGCGATACTGGCGCCAAGCACTGCCCCTCGCGAACGCATCACTGCGCTCAGCACCAGGCCAATCGTGCCAACCGCGATCGTCACCGGGAAGACGCTCCATGCAGCGAGCATCGTATCACCGATGCTGAGATTTTCACCGATCACCTGAATCGTCAGCCAACTGAGCAGGCCGGTCACCAGCAGCACCAGCGCCACATTCACAACGGCCACGATCCAGTTCGCGAGCACGTATGATCGCCGGGAAATCGGCTGCGTCAGGATAACGTCCAGTGCTCCCCGCTCTTCGGCACCGGCAATAGCACCGCCAAACGACATGATTGGCAGGAACGCCAGCACCAGCGGCAACATCAGGAAGACTTGCGAATAGAGGTACGGACCAAGCTGACTCAGGTCACTAAGCCCAAACGCTTCGATGATCGCATCCGGGTAGCTCTGCATATCGAGCAGGGCGCTCTCCTCAAAGGCCGGATACACAGCGATGTTGATCACGGTGTACACAGACACACCGACGATCCACCAAAAAAGCGTCATGCGGGACCGCTCGAAGTTATAGCGAATCAAGTTGAGGGTGGCGGTGAGCTCGCTGGTCACGCGGCACCTCCTTCCTCTGCGGCACCGTAGTAGCCAAGGAACAACTCCTCAAGTGACGGCCGCTCGATATCGATCATCTCGATACGGTCGTTGGCCAGGGTGTTGATGAGCAGTTGTGGATCGCCGGAGTAGTTAAAGGAAACCAGGGGTGCTCGCCAGGAGAACATCTCCACACCGGTGAGATTCTCGAGCGCCTGCAACGTATCCGTTGAAGCATCATCGGCGAAGCGAACGCGAACCTTGCGAATCGCGCCGGCAGTGAGCTCGTTCGGATCTTCGACGGCAATCATTTCGCCCTCCCGGATAATGCCGACACGGTCGGCGATTTGCTCGACTTCCGAGAGTACATGGCTGCTGAACATAACGGTTTGCTGGTTTTGCTGCGCTTCCAGCAGAATTTCCAGCACCTGCTCCTGCACCAGTGGGTCCAGCCCACCCGTCGGCTCGTCCAGGATCACGACCGGCGGACGGTGGAACAACGCCAGCACAATGGCGATTTTCTGCTTGTTACCACGGCTGAGGCGGCGAACCGGTCGGTCTAGGTCGGCGTCGAGGCGGCGGGCGAGTGCATCGGCGAAGCTTGTATCGCGTATGTCACGTAGCGCCGCGAAGTGCTGTACCAGGCGTCGACCAGTGACGCGATCTTCCAGGCTGAACTCGGTGGGCAGGTTGCCGATTTTGGACATCGCCCTTACCGGATCCTCATGGGGATTGATTCCAAGGATCCGGCATTCGCCACTGGTAGGCTTCATGAGTCCGGTGAGGGTACGGATTGCTGTGCTCTTGCCGGCACCGTTTGGCCCCAGGAACCCGAAGATCTCGCCCTTTTTGATATCGAGATTCACGTCCTGGATACCGCGGCTCTTGCCATACGTTTTCGTGAGGTTAACCGTTTGAATCGCGCTTTCCATGCGCATTCTCCTTCTATAGCTAGTCAACCGTTGAGAATCGCTGCGATGTTCTCTTTTGTTCTTGCACGAGGTGAGTTACGTTCAATTACCGTCGGATCGGTTTGAGCTGGCATTAGACCGGCACCGGTCTTCTGCAACACTACCGGGTTTCTGAACGAAATTATGGTGTGCTCCGGGTAATGCCGACATAAATAACCGCTCATCGAGAGTGATAGCATCGACAAAAGTGTGAGAGGTACAGAACGTTCAGTCAACTCTACACATTGCCGACGCAATTGCGTACCACCTTCGACTGAAGCGGGCGTTATGATAGTGGAGAACGTACTCATGTGTCGTGAGCCTGCGAAACCGGTTGGCCGGTTGAAACGTTTGCAGGGATAGGGGCACAAGGATTGCGTGCCGCAACTCCGCCAGGGTGTGGCAGAGGAAGGGAAAAACAAATGACCACCAAAGATTCGCCACGGATGCGTTGGGTCTCGCTATACGGACTCATCATGTTGCTGCTTTCAGTGACACCTGCCGGCGTGGCTGCACAAACAGGATTGCCACAGTTGGGCGAGGTGGCCCAGTCGGAGACCGCCCAGGAAATGGGTATGGGCATCGAACTCTTGCTCGTTGATTGCCCGCCCGGCACAGAAGGGGATCCCCGCGATCTCGACCCCGGGTGTACCGATGGCACCGCTGGCCAAAACATTCAGGTGACATCCACTGATCCAGCCTTGGGTATCGACCAGGCCAAGGTCTCCGTGAAGCCATCCGATCCGGGTCCGGGCGTTATCAATACGGGTCAGGTTCCGCTGGGCGAGTACCGCCTCGCGATTGACGTACCCGTTGAAAACAACACCTTTTTTTACGAGTGCCATCTCCGCGGCACGGATACCAACGTACCCGTAACGCAGGATCCCAATGCTCCCAATGCGTTCACGGTGAATAACGATCCGGCGGTCGATGTCGTGTGTGAAGCATGGATTGTTCCTGCCGACGACAATCCCACTATGGAAATCACGTACCGCGAATGTGCTCGCATCGATTTCCCGAGCGATAGCCGCACGTATGAAGACCTGCAGGCTAACTGCACCAACGTGCCGACCGATCCACCCACATTCCATGTCCGCCACCTCAATGAGGAAGGACAACCGGTAACCGAGCACCAGCCGAACGCCGAGGGAGTTGTCGACCTCACGTTGACCCCGGGCGATTTCGACCTGTTCACCGACCTGGATATGAACGAGTGGGGCGAGTACCTGCATTGCGAGTACGAGGGTCAGCCCCTTTACGAGAAGGACTTCCACCCCGAGCGGGGTATAACTACATTTACCAACCTGCTCCCGGGAGAAGAAATCATTTGCTCCTGGTTCGGCGTGAGCGCATCTGATGACGGCGCTACCGCCGATCAGCCAGAGGGGGATGCTCCCGAGAACGAGTCAGAGGTTCTCGAGCCGCAAGAGCCCGAAGGTGAAGCTGCGCAGAACCAGCAACAGCAGCAGGCGCCGCAGCAAACCGCGGCGGAGGACGTTGAGTTCACCATCACGTATCGCGATTGCACACGAGGTGACCTGCCTGGTGACGACCGCACCTATCAGACGTTGACAGACAACTGCACGGAATTCACTCCTCCGGGACCGACGTTCTCGGTCGTAGATGCAGACAACACCATCGAGGAATACAGCCTCGATGAAAACGGAGTTCTTACGTTCACTCATGCACCCGAGGACTTCACGATTTACGCGAACGAACTCGACCCGAACCAGTGGGGTGAGTACCTCTATTGCTCGTTCGATGGTGGAGAAATCTACGAAAAACCCTTTGCCGAGGGGAATATCAACGGATTCCAGAACCTGAACGCAGGCGAGGTTTTCGATTGCTCCTGGTTCGCAGTTGAGGCTGTGGATGAACCATCTGAAGGTACAGAGCAACCAGCAGAGGATGTTGCCCCGCCGGCTGACGAACCGACCACCGCAACCATTAACCTCTCCCTGATCGCCTGCCAGGCGGATCAGGCGACCTGGGATACCAGCTCGCTCGATGCCTTCCGCACGAACTGTGATGCCGGGGTGGAGAACACGGTGTTCAACCTGGTGAGCGCAGAGGAAGAGCGACTCTCCGCAGTCACCCTGCCCACTGGTGAAGCCACTTTCAATGATGTGCCGGATGGTAACTGGAGCCTCTGGAGCGAGATTCCGCTGGAAGCCGCAAACGAGTACTATTTCTGCTCGCAGGACGAAAGCGCATACTCCGCCGTCCAGTTGAGCGAGCGTGGTGTTGCCAGCTTCCCGGGCATAGATGGCCAGCAAATCGATTGCGAAATCTACGTTGTTCCCAAGAATCTCCGCGGCACGGCGACCGGTTCCACTGTTGAAGTGCACCTCGCCATTTGTCCACCGGAGTACTCCGGCAGTAATTGGTACGCCGATTGCCACGACAATGGTACCGATGGGCAGGAATTCACCCTGGCCGACGCGAACGGTGAAATCACACGCGAAGCTGTTGTCGAGCGCACACCCGGCCCGGCGATCGCCCGGTTTACCGAGCTCCCGGCTGGAGAATTTGAACTTCGCGGTGGACCGCCGCAGGACTTCGGCAGCGTCTTCCTGTACTGCTCCGACCCTGCGACAAACACCGAGGTTGAGACCAACTTCCAGGGCGGCATGGGATACTTCCAGCTCGACGAGAACCAGAGTATCGTTTGCGACTGGTACTTCGTGCCAGAGGATGGACGAGGCGATCCAACCCCAACCCCGGAACCAACGACAGCCGAGATCTTCACCACCATGTTCGTTTGCCCACCGGGTGTGAACGTTGCCGGCTCATCGTTTGGTGAGCTCGATACCGCCTGCACTGATCGACTCAGCGATGTACCGCTGACGCTCCAGCGCCCGGGTGGTGTGCCGATTACCGGTACCACCGGCGAATCCGGCGATGGCGCGCTCCGCTTCTACGAACTCACCGGCGGCGACTACGTGCTGACGCCGGACCTGCCAGCGGACTACGTAAGTGCTGCAGTCTACTGTGACCTGGATGGTGGCGATGTCTACCAAAAGGCGCTTCAAAACGGCGGCACAACGTTCGTGAACGTCGAGGATGAACTGATCAGTTGCTCCTGGTTCGTGACGGCCAAGCCCGACGAGGCGCCTGGCCCAACCGGTAGCATCACCGTTCGCGAAATGCTTTGTGAAGATGATCGTTCCAACATCGAAGATTGGGAGCGTGAATGCCAGCCGGCCGCAAGTGGTGTGAGCTTCACCATCACGTCGACCAACGGCGAGATTTCCAAAACGATAGAGCCAAATGCTGAAGGCGTCGCCGTATTCAGTGGCCTGCCGGATGGCTATTACGAACTGCAACAAAGTGAAGGTGCCTGGTGCCGCGCTCGCGCTGAGCGCGTGGATTCCCAAAGCCGACTTGGCGTTACTGGTGGCGGCAATACCGATGTCTTCATCTATCAGTGCAACCAGGAGATCGGCTTGCCGGATACCGGCACAGGCACAACCGCGAGCGATACAGATGCACCGCTAACCGGCACACTCATGCTCGGAGCCAGTGCCTTGCCACTCCTCGCGGCCGCTGCCTGGCAGTTCCGACGCTGGCAAATGGCTGGCGTGCCAATCCACACCGAGCAGGTGCATGATGCACTCACGCGTACCCGCGACGGCTACAGGTACCGATAAATTCGGGTAAACTTTCTGCGGGGCTGTTCGTACATGAATGAAATTCTCTCAACGCAGCCCGCAGAAAGTTTCAAGGAGTATGTAAAGAATGAAGAGACGAGATGCAATAGGAGCAATGATCGCGGGCGCCGCGGCGATAGGCGGGGTTGGCCGGGCGCTTGCCGATCCCGGTAGCCAGCTACCATCCACCTCGCTGGATGGCTCGCGCTCCGGTCCGCTAGGACCATCGGACGATGTGCAAACACTCGCGTCCGAGCGCCCGGTCGCCATGATCATTCCCGAAGCAAACGTCGATTCCGAGGTCGAGGTCAATCACATCGTCGATGGCCAGATGCTGAACCCGACCGGGCCGTGGGTCGTTGCATGGTACGAAGGTACCGGCCTTATGCATGAGAAACGACGAAACATGCTGTATAGCGGCCACGTCGACTATTGGGACGTTGGTCCGGCTATCTTCTGGACGCTTGTAGACGTACCGGAAGGTACCGAAATACAGGTTCTGGGTGAGAATGGCGGCGAGGCCAAGTACGCAATCGAGTACATCGAACGCGTTACCCTCGCTGAAATGACCCCGGAGAAAATGCAGGAAATCACTGCTCCCACACCGTACGAAGCGCTCACCATTATTACGTGTGGTGGCGAGTTCGATTACAACGTCGGCGAGTACCTGCAGCGCGATATCATTCGTGCCCGCCTGATTGAAGGTTCCGAGCACGGTATGCGCATTAGCGCTGAAGAATCCGCTGCGCCGGAAGAAGAGTCGGTCGTTGCTGACCAGGCACCCGAAGGACAGATCCCTGCAGACGCCGGTGAACAGGATAGTGGCGAGACAGCTGCTGCCGGCACCGCGACCGTCACTCAGGACGGTGTCAATGTCCGCTCCGAGCCCAGCACCGGCGGCACTCCGCTCACGGCTGCCAATTCCGGCGATACCGTCACCATCACCGGCGACCCGGTCGAGGCCGACGGCTACGTTTGGTACCCGCTGCAGCTGGAGGATGGAACCGAAGGCTATATCGTGGAGGACTTCCTCGAATTCAGCGAGTAGTCGGTTTGGTACGAAAGTAATCGGCCCGGGCTTATACGCCTGGGCCGATGTTCGTTAACCGCGTTTTGCCTGTACCAGCGCCTCGGTAAAGCTCTTCACATCCGGGTATTCCGCATCCGGTGTCGCATCGAGGGCGGGGCCGCTGGCTCCTTCAGTTTCCTTGCCCGCACGGCGATTGATCCAAACCGTATCGATTCCCACCTTTTTAGCGGGCGCAATGTCATGAAACAGGCTTTGGGCCACATGGAGATGCTCGCTGCGCTCAACACCCATCTCATCGATATGTGTAATCAACGCCTCGAAGTTTTTCGCCGCCGGCTTGTAGCTCCCCACATCTTCTGCGGAAATAACCGAGTGAAACGGATCCCCAAGTTGGGCGCTGCTACCGATAAACGATCGGTTATCGACATTGCTCAACACCACCAGATCGCAATGCTTGCGGAGTTCCTCCAACGCGGCAACGGAGTCATCGAACGGCAGCCATTCCCCCACAGATCCACCAATATCGGCGGCGAGTGCATCCGAGATCTCACGATCCAGGGATTCCGCCACTTGCTTCGCGACCAGGGTCACCACATCGCTATAGAGCATAGTCGGCTGCTCGCGTTCGATCTCCGCCTCAAATTGTGCGTAGCGCTGGAGCAGTTCGTCTTCATCGGCATCTGGCGCAATCCGCTTGAGTTGCGTTGCCAGGCCTGTATCCCAATCGATGAGCGTGCCGTAGCAATCAAAGCTCAGCACCTTGTAATTAGCCAAATCCATTGCTCTGTTCCTTTGTGATCCTGAGCGGCGCCTTCTGCAATCTAGGCGTTGTGTATGAAAAGCTGACTCACGCTCTCGCCACAATGAATGTTATGCATGGCCCTGGCGAGCAGGGGTGCAACGCTAAGTACCGTCATGTTCGGAAGGTGCTTCTCAACCGGCAGGGGTACGGTGTTTGTGGTGACGATCTCGTCAATACGATCCCCAAACGCCCTGAACCGCTCAATCGCCTGGCCGGCAAAGAGCCCGTGGGTGCAGGCGATACTGATTCGGTTCGCGCCGGCCTCAATGAGTTTCTCCACGATCTCCACCATGCTGCCGCCGGTGGCGATTTCGTCATCCAATACGATCACGTCCTTGCCAGCAACATCGCCCACGATCATGTCGACCTTCACTTTATCGTCGGCCAAACGGCGCTTGCTGCCCGCAGCCACCGGGAGTTTGAGGAGTTGCGAAAAGTTCGTTGCCTGCTTGGCGTTGCCGAGGTCTGGTGAAACGACCACCGCATTGCTCAAATCCGAGTTGCGAAAATGGTCGGCAAGCACATTGAGCGCATTGAGGTGATCGGTCGGTACGCTGAAGAACCCGTGCACCTGCGGCGCGTGCAGCGCCATGGTCAGCACCCTGTCGGCTCCCGCTGTCGCCAGCAAATCGGCGACCAGCCGACCTCCAATGCTGATGCGGGGTGCGTCCTTCTTGTCGCTGCGAGCGTAGCTGTAGTGGGGCATTACGGCGGTGATTCGGGCCGCGCTCGCGCCACGGGCCGCATCCAGCATGAGCAACAGTTCCATTACATGTTCTTGCACTGGTGGAACCAGGGGTTGAACGATAAAGACGTCTTGTTCGCGGCAGTTTGCTTGCAGTTGTACCTGCAGGCAGTCGTTGCTGAACCGCATGATATTGGTGGGTGAGAGGGCAGTGCCCAGCTCCTGGCTGATCTCCTCCGCCAGGTCAGGGTGCGCCCCGCCACAAAAGATCGTAATACCTCGCATACAGCAAACCCCCGCGTGACAACCCCGTGCATACCTGATCAAAATCCTACCACCGACCAGGCCGAAAAAAGCACACACCCCGAATGGCATTGCCACTCGGGGTGTGCCTTCCCTCCCTCGAGACTTAATTATCGCCGCAGGCGCTCCACAGTCCTGCTTCGTTATTTTGGGCTTCCTGCTCGGTGGAGTTGAGCCAGCCTGCATACCGGCTGTTGGGCTCGCTCACCTTACTGGTGGCAGCACCTTCGCTCACCAGCGCCTGGCTCACCAGTACCTGGTTGCCGGCATCGTCGGTGACCCACACATCGCGAACCCAAACGCCGCGTGCGTTGGTATCAACGCTTTGCCGCTCCAGCGTCACTTCAGCGCCTTCAACGAGTCCAGCGTTCATCAGCGTCGATTCGTCGGCGAAGCACGCCTCACCGGTCGGTGCCTCGATACCGAGGTAGCGAACCGTAATCGATTCTCCATCGATATCAACAACAATCGTTTCACCATCAATCACTTCGGTGACGGTGCCGGTCAGTGTTGCGGCCGGGGCTTCGTCACGCGCCGTCTCGTTCAGGCTCACGGAGTTCGTGATTGCGGGATCCAGCGCGATCTGCTGGTCATCGGCCATGAGCGTGAGGCTCTCGACATTGGACGGCGCCCGGAACGTAAGCGTGAACTGATGTTGCTCACCTGGTGCCCACGTTGCGGTATCGGTGTTTCCGTAGGCCGGATCGTTGCCAAGCAGACTGCTCACCCAACCCGTGCCGGTATCGAGTTCAATCGATTCACCATCTGCTACAAGCGTGAATGCAGACATATCGAACGTTTGCTCGGCATCGCCGGAGTTGATGCCCGTGAGGGTGATAACCACCCACGTGCCATTGATCGTGTTTACCTCTGGCAGCGCATCGATGCTTGCACCAGTGGCCACGGCATCGATGTTGTAACGGATGCCGCCTTGTGCGAAGGCCTGGCTCGGGACGGAACCCTCTTCAACACTTGCTGGCTGCTCCAGTGTCACTTCCTGCGTTGGTGCAACGGTGGGTTCCGGTGTGGGCTCAACCACCTCTTCCGGCTCTTCCGATTCGTCGGCTGCGGTCGGATCGATTGTTGGATCGACTGGTTCTTCCGTTGCCTCTTCCGTTTCGGCAGGCTCCTCAGTCGCTTCTTCGGTGACCTCCGGTTCCTCGGTAGCTACCTCAGTGCTGGTGGGTTCTTCGGTTGCCTCTTCAGTGACCTCTGGCTCTTCCGTAGCTTCTTCGGTTTCGACTGGCTCTTCGGTCGCGTCTTCGGTTTCGGCCGGCTCTTCAGTTGCGTCTTCCGTGGCGTCCTCGTTCGACTCCGGTGTGCCACTCACGCTTTCCGTTACCGGAAGCTGGCTGGCACCACCGATGCTGTCGAGTTCGTTGTCTCCGCCGTTTGAGGCCGACTCGTCTTCCTCCGTTTCGGGTTCAGAGGTCGGATCAGGGTTCGTATTGATCACCGGCAGGAGACGATTGTCGCCACCCTCACGGATCTCTACTTCTGGCTCGTCTGTTTCCACGTCTTCGGGAACTTCAGCCACTTCGCCATTACCGGTCGGCTTGTCGATGCCAACAAAGTTGGCGATGTTGCCTGGCACCATTGTCTTGAGATCGTCGGTGCCGTAACCGCGGTCATGGGCCACGTAGCCAAATCCGGTCACAAGCAGCGCTACTATGGCCACGTTGAGCAGCCACATCGGAAACCGATGTTTGCGATTGCCGGTGTCCCGGGCAGGTGCAGGCTTATTGTCCCGGCCGTGCTCGGTGACGGTGTAACCATCCTCCGATGTGCCCAACAGTCGCGCCGTGCGGCTGGTGTCTGTCGGAACCGGACGTGGTTTCGGTACGTCGCTGCCCGCACGCCATGGAGCGATATCTGCCGATGGTTTCGGTCGGCTTGGCGGCTTCTGGCTGGATGTCGAACTGATCCCGGAGGATTCCGATGGCGGCCAGGCTGCCTTCTTCGGAGTCGTGGTGGTGGCATCGTCACCCAGTTGCGGAAGCGCAACACTTGGGGAGGCGCCGAACTTGTCTTTCCATTCCGGAATGTGCATGGGCGAGTCTGTTGCGCGTGACGAGAACGTGCGGCCCGTCAGCACCGCTGCAATCTCGGCAGCCGCAGCGCGGCCCGCCCGTGCTCGTAGCAACATCGGCTGGGCAACCTGCGAGTTGCCATCCGGGCTGATGAAGAGACGGATTCCATTCTCGGCAACGAGCCTGGGTTCCGGTTTCATCCAGTTCAGTGGAAATTCCAGGGCGATTTCGTTGTTCGCAATGAAGGCTATTCGTTTGCCCGTCATCACCAGCAGGGCAGGGAGGTCTCCCTCCTGCCCGACAATGAGCACTTGCCCTTCCCATCGAATGCGTTCAGATTCCAGCGATTGCCAGATAGCGAGTGCCGGACGTGGAATTTCCGGGGCGGAATTGCTGCGTGAGCCGGTACCCCGCGGATCCTGCGGCATGGTGTAATCTCTCCCCTCGACAAACTTCGCGAGCTTGTGAAGCGAATGTCGAAGTTGCGCAGCTATCGGGCCAGCCCGCCCGAGGTAATGGTTTCCAGATTGCGCCGTGCAACTTCGACAGTGTTGAACGTAACGAATTGATGTACGTACAGACGTGTCATCAATGTACGTACACTGTAACACAGCGATGTGGATTGTACAGGGTTTCAACCCGGTGAATTGCAGCAGCAAGATGCAAGGTTAACCGGGCGTGTGGATCGCCCAAATCAACCGCCAACAAGGCGGTGATTTGGCGTAGGCGATAGGCGAGCGTGTTGCGATGGATTCCCAGTGATTCGGCTGTTAACCGCTGCGATCCACCGTGATCCAGGTAGACACTAAGCGTGTCAAACAGTAGTCCGCGTGGGTCGTTTTCAAGGAGGATACCGAGGTGCTGATCGCGATACGCAACCTGGCGCTCCGACTCCCATTCCGGGTAGAGAAACTCGTAAATTCCCAGCGCCGACGGATCTTCGAAAACAGCTACGGAACCCGGGATTAACCGGTTCTCCAGCAACATGCTCACGTAGGTCGCCTGGCGCAATGCATCGGGAAGATCGGCTGGATTGTGAATCGGAGCCGAAACAGCGATCGCTGCATCTGGAACCGAACGCACACGGAGTTGGGATCCGGAAGCTGTTTTGCTCGCCAGCAACCACACGTGATGCCCATCGGTTTCACCTGCGTCCAACAGATCGCCCGATTGCGGCAGAGCCTGCTGTATCCGCTCAGCCCGGACATGTTTGCCTGCGCGCACAACTCGCAGCGTATGATCCGGTGGAACGCCAGCGCTCATCGCTTTCTGCGCAAACTGCTCCCGGTCGCCTGTCAGTGGTTCGCGCAACAGCGTGTTCAGGGCTGTTGTCCGCGCACTGCCACGCGGCGTCAGGCTCTGAGTGGCATCGAACGCTCGTTGCAACGCCTCGCGAATGTGACCAAGCGAAAATCGGGCGATTGCGTGCATTACAGGTGGAATCGGCCCCAGCCACACGGTATAGCCGGCGTGGAGATTCGCGCTGAGCCAACGGTCGGATTTCGCCTGCGGCTGTTCATCGGAATCGTCAGTACGCAAAAGCGCCGTTGAAGCAGGCGTCTGCACAGTTATGGGTATGGAGATAACCTGGCTTAGATGTGCTGCCAGAGCCTGGGGCGATAACCTGCGAGTAGTCGCTTCCGCAATCGCCTGATCCAGATCGGCCACGCGTTGCAACGCATCGCGACGGCCATTGGTAAGCAGGCGATTGAGGTCGCGTTCCGTATCGGCATCCACAAACGGTATGTGCAACACAGCGATTCCGGTGGATGTGTCCGGGATGCCAGGGTGGTCGGTGAGAATTCCCGCTATCGGTTGCGAACTGATCTCACGCATTAGCGCTGCAAATGGAACACCGATTTCCCGTACGATACGATCGGAGAGTATGATCAGCTCGCCACCGCGGATAGATGGCAGCATGGGCGTACTACTGCGTGCGGCGAGGATCCAGTCGACATCAATAGCCGTAAGACTGCGCCAACCGGGTGATTCCGGAGCCGGGGCTAGTGAACGGAGTCGCGGGTCCCACGCGATCAGGTCGTAAAGTGTGACCTCGCCCGATACGCTTTCCACATGAGTATCCTTGGTGATTGTGAAGCGAACTTAATCTGCCGTTTTACATAGTAGCAGACGAATTGCACGAACATGAAGCATCATTTGGGCACTTTGCACAACAGAGCAACGTGGAGTCTGGCTCTGGCTACTGTGGTTGGCCTGATTGCCTTTCTCTACCCGTTTGTACTTCCCGGCATCGAGCAGGTGACCGACGACTCCACCGCGAACTCGTCCGGTGCACCGTTGCTCTTTGCGGCTGTTGTGATCGTGGTGTTGGTGGTGACACTCACATCGTTGTCGGATGATGCCGTTGGGGTGACTCGCTCCCGCACGGTGGCGCTCCTGGGTGTGCTGGTGGCTCTGGATGCCACGCTCCGCCTGGTTCCCAGCGTGGCTGGGGCATCGCCGGTATTTCTGCTGATCATGTTGGTGGGGGCGGTATTTGGACCCTCTTTGGGCTTTCAGATGGGCACGCTTACCTTGTTGGTTAGCGCCTTCATTACCGGAGGTATCGGTCCCTGGCTGCCATTTCAGATGTTGGCCAGCGGTTGGGTCGGGATGACTGCCGGATTCCTGCCACGCCACGCGTCCATGCGCCGACGCGTTATCGATCTTGCGATTTTTGGCGCCGCGTGGGGATTGCTCTTCGGGGCACTGATGAACTTGTGGTTCTGGCCCTATACGGCTCCAGGCGTCGATGCCGATTCCGCGCTCTACTGGCACGCGGACCTCTCGTTTATAGAGACGCTGCAACGCTACGGCCAGTTTTACCTGGTGACGTCGCTACCGTTCGATATCTTCCGCGCTGTTGGAAATGTGATATTGATTCTCTTGCTCGGAATGCCGATTCTGAAACTGCTGGATCGGTATAAGTCCCGGTTCAATTGGCAACCCTGGCAGAGCGCCTAGTACATCCGCGTGCCGCCGGCTTTTCGGGTGGCATCGAAGCGGGTGAGGAGGTCTTCCCAGGTCGCGTTCTTGAGTGAAGCACGCTCAGTCTGGTCCTGCTCGTTGGCTGCGCTGCGTTTGCTATCAAGGCGCCAGCCGAGGAACGCGAAGGCGGGCAGCAGGCTCGCCGCGATGTACTGTGTAAGCGTCACCACATCCCAGCCGCGTGCGGAGGTCACCACGTGCTCGTGGAGATATTCGCCAAACAACCACCACGCGACCATAAATACCACGCCAACCAGGAAGCCCACGAACATGCCGGCAAACCGGAAGCCTTGTCGTTTTTCATAGGGATTTGCCAGCTGCACGGGGTCGTGTCGAAGCAGGTAGGTACGAAGTTCGCTATACGCGCGATCGGGATTAATCTCGAAGAGACGCTCCCAGTCGGCGCGGGTGGCAACCCCACGCTCCGAGCGCTCGCGGCAGATTTGAACGATATGATCCGTGGTCTGGGATGGAGAAGTAGTGGCGGTCATTCATGATCCTTCGGCTGCCGTGGTGAAAAGATTTCGTCAGGAGAGCAGCCCTAGCATGTAATCTCTAATGCGATGCATGGCAATGGTGTCTTGCGCGCAATAGACGCGCAGTGCGTAAAGCACCTCATCACGTTCAGTATCGGAGAGACTGCTCGGTGAATCCAGTACGGCCTGCATCCATTGTTCGCTGGCAGTGCCACCGTCGCCGATTTCCAGTTGGGAGTAATCCAGGTCAGGCGCGGCTACTGGCAGAACCTGCTTCAGGCTCCAGCTGCCCTGGAAGTCGGGAGACTCCCACCAGCCGTTCTTCACGGCATCAGCCAAATCCACCATGCGGCCGTTGACGTTATACAGGAAATCCGCGTAATCGGGAAAGCGCTCGGCCATCTCCGTATTGCGGTCGCGCTCGAATGATTTGTTCCACACGATCACGCTGCCAGTATCATCCAGATGATGATAAAGGTTTCGCAGCAGATCTTCCGTTGGGTCATGTGTTGCGCTCTCCGCCAGGTACTCAAAGTGCTCTGGTTCGCCGTTATTTTCCCACTTGTGCAGCGAGTACTGGAAGATGATCTGCTGGTGCGGACCATACCCCTCCCATGGCGGTATGGCGTTCTGGAATGTCTCGAAATCCAGGTACCACAGTGGCAATGTCATCTCATTGAGAAAACTTGAAAGCGCCTCTGCCTGGAACGTTTCACGTCTGCTCCGGGCGAGCTCGACCTGCCGCCGTTGCTTCGCGCTCAGCTTCAGGTCATCGGGCCAATCAACAATGTGCAGGACGCCCCGATCCAGTGCCGGCAACAACGATGCCCGCTGGATGCTGGCGATGTTGTAGACAGTATCTCGCTCGGGAATGTCCGGGTGAAAGTGACTGAAGAGATCGCACCGGTTGGCACGGGTTTTTCGGTGGCAATCACACGCTGCCGGGTTGCGTTCATCCAGTAATTCCTCAAGCGCATTGTCAATCTGTGTCTGAACTGTCGGCTGCGCCTTCTGTACGCTTGCAGTTGCATCCACCGTTACGAAAAGGTCATCCGGCAGAATCTCGCCGTTGCGGCGAAATGTGCGATTGAGCATGAGCAGCGATGACTTCACAATCGGGATTCCGGCTTGCTGGAATGCGATCGCCTGAAAGGTGATGTCGTCGAGGTGCTTTTTGATGGATGTTGGTTTGATATTGTTCGGGTCAACCGAGGAGCTCTTGACCTCGATCATGTGCCAGCCATCATCTTCCCGAATCAGTGCATCAGCACGGGCTACGAGTCCGGTCTCGGCGAGCGCTGTTGGCTGAAACAGAACCGTCTCACCGATATCGATAGCAGCGCGTGTTTGCCGGTCTCCCTCGCGGATTTCGTGGGCGTGTATCGTGTAGCCGGCCGGGAGCGTTTCCCGCGCCAGCAGTTCCACTCGCTGGCCATCGCGCATGCGGCGCCGGGCACTATCGTCTGGCTGTGGCAGGAGGTCGCGCTGGTAGCGTGCACACCAGGCATATCCGGGACATGTCAGGTAATTGAGGAAATCGGTCTTTGATATGTACGGGCTGGTGAACGACACAAGTAATCCTGGGTACTCGAACGACGCAGTTGTTCCCACAAGTATAGTCATCGATGCGCGTGACGCGGTGAACTACGGTGTAATAGCTGCTTCCTGGTCAGCGGATTTACGGAGCATGCCATTTTTGTACAGGTCTGCCAGCGCAATGAGGCCACCGCTGAAAGTGCAGGTGACTGCGATAAGCACCAGCACCTGCGGCGACGCCCCGCTCAGGAATCCGGCCAACGCAGCGCCGAGCGCCGAAAACGTGGTTTTCAAACTGGTAGAGAGCGTGAACACCTGCGTGCGAACGTTGGACGGACTAAACCGGTCTCGCACCGAGAACTGCGCCGTCCCCTCCGGACCCCGGAAGAGGCCGGATCCCAGGAACAAAGCCAGGGCGAGCCAGGTCGATTCGACCGGGATCAGGATCGCCAGCGGAACCGCGCCGGCCATCGTTACGAATGGCAACATTACGTGGGGTCGTTCGGTGCCGAACGGCCGGGCTGCGTAGGTGAGGGACCCGATCAGTGCCCCGGCGGCCATCGTACTCAGCAGCACGCCTGCATTTACGTCGTATGTCTGCTGTGCAAGCATGGTTGCGGCCACGGGCATAATCCCCATGGTCACCGAAGCCAGGCTGGTTGCCACCACTGTCGAGCGCAGGGGCGGTATTGAGGCGAGCGCCTTAAAGCCATCAACTGGCGAAGGAGCCGCGATAACGGCGCGCTCCCTGCTGCTTTCCACCGGGAGTCGCAGCACATTTCCGGATGCCAGGAACATCAAAGCGGCCAACAGGATCAGGCTGATAAATGGGGTGAGAAGTCCAGCGACTGCAGCCACGATTGCCGGAGCCAGGATTGCGGAGACGTTGTAGGTCACTACGTCCATTGCGTACGCGCGCGGTAGCAGTGCTTTGGGCACGATGGATCCTACCAGTGAAGAGAGTCCACCCAGCAGGAGCGGACCCATTGAGCCGCCAGCCACTGCGATGAGTATGGAGATGATCGAGGGAACACGACCAATGGAAATTCCACACAGCACGATCATGCTGCCGTGGAACAGGAACGCAATCGAATAGAGCCGGGTAGGGTTGCTGCTGAGGTCAGCCAACCGCCCGACAAATGGAGCGGCCACAATTGATGGAATCAGGAACGCCGCCACCAGCAATCCACCGAGTTGAAGCCCCGCCGGGGTTGCCGCGGCTGTCAGGATCAGCGCCAGCTTGAGTCCTTCGTTCGCCAGGCGCGCCATCACGGCTGTCAGGAAATATGTTGTGAAGGACGGTGCTTCCCGAAGCAAATCCCGAAATGAAGTGGACATTGTTAACCGAACTTTCGCTGGTGCGAAAATACCAGGGAGAGGCGAGCGATTCGCTCGCCTCTCCCTGGATCATGCTCCTATAGCGGAGGCTGGTCAAGAGTGTGTGGTTACAGCGAGGCTCGAACGTCCTTCGCAGCTTCCACCATGTTCTTGAGCGCGGCGTTGGTTTCCGGAGACTTGCGGGTTTTGAGGCCGCAATCCGGATTCACCCACACCTTGTCTGCGTTCAGTACGGAGAGCGTTTCTCGCAGGTTTTGTGCGATCTCCTCCTTCGGGGGAACGCGTGGGCTGTGGATGTCGTACACGCCTGGACCAATGTCCTTGTCGTACCCCTCATTGCGGAACGTTTCCAGCAATTCGAGACCGGATCGTGCGTTCTCGATCGAGATCACATCGGCGTCCAGATCGCTGATCGCCTGGAACACGTCACCGAACTCGGAGTAGCACATGTGTGTGTGAATCTGGGTTTCCGGCTTGGCGCCCGCAGCGGAAATGCGGAACGAGCGTACTGCCCAGTCCAGGTACTCCTGCCAGTCTTCACGGCGGAGGGGCAGCCCTTCGCGCAGTGCCGCTTCGTCGATCTGGATCATGCTGATACCAGCTTCTTCGAGATCGGTCACTTCGTCGCGGATCGCCAGCGCGATCTGTGTGCAGGTTTCACTGCGTGGCTGGTCATCGCGTACAAAGCTCCAGTTCAGGATGGTAACCGGGCCAGTCAGCATGCCCTTCACCGGCTTGTCGCTCAGGCTCTGTGCGAACTTCGCCCATCGCACGGTCATCGGCTCTGGTCGGCTTACATCACCGTAAATCAGCGGCGGTCGTACGTAGCGGCTGCCGTAGCTTTGTACCCAGGCGTAGCGCGTAAACGCGAAGCCATCCAACTGCTCACCGAAGTACTGCACCATATCGTTGCGTTCTGGCTCGCCATGAACCAGCACATCGATATCCAGCTCTTCCTGCAGTTCGATTACGTCGCGAATTTGCTGTTCGAGGAATGCCTCGTACTCTTCGCGCGTAATCTCGCCCTTGTCGAACTTCCGACGCTCAATGCGGAGTTCCGGCACTTGTGGGAACGATCCGATGGTCGTTGTCGGGAGCGGCGGAAGCTGGAGCTTCTCCTTCTGAATCCTGGCGCGCTCGGCGGCGGGAACACTGCGATCGGCGGAAGCCGGGGTGAGTTTCTCCGTGCGGTTGCGCACCTCCGGATTGAACTTGCGCGTGCTTGTGCGCATGCTCTCCTGCAGCTTCTCGCTCTGGGCGAGTTCGTTGGCAATTGCATCTTCGCCTTCGGAAGCGCCCCTGGTCAGCGTGACGATTTCCTCCAGCTTTTCGTTGGCGAATGCCAACCAGCTGCGGATTTCCTCGTCCAGATCTTTCTCGCGCTCGACGGTAATCGGCACGTGCAGCAGCGAGCAGGATGCGCTTACCTGCATTTCCTCCGCTTTGGGCGAAAGGTCTGTTACGTTCTGGAGAAGGCTGAGCGTGGTGCGCAGGTCGTTGCGCCATACATTGCGACCATCCACCACACCGGCGACAAGTGTCTTGCCCTCCGGGAATCCGTGATCCTGAATCGCATTCAGCGTTTCGCCGCCGCGAACAAGATCGAAACCGAAGCCATCCACTGGCAACTGAACGAGTTGCTTGTAGATATCGGCCACATGGTCGAAGTAGGTGTTTACCAGCAGCTTGCTGGCACCCTTCGCCTCGGCGAGCTTGGCATAGGCCTTCTCCATCGCCGAAACGGTCTTCTCATCCACGCCGGTGACGAGGATCGGCTCGTCAATCTGAATCCACTCGGCACCCTGGTCGGCCAGTTTGGATACGACCTCGTTGTAGACCTTGAGCAGGTCATCCAGCAAGCTGAGGCGATCGAAGTTCTCATCCTCTGATTTACCCAGCAGCAGATATGTGAGTGGACCTACCAGGACAACCTTGGCAGTTGCGCCGGCTGCCTTTGCCTCGGCGAGTTCGTCGAATGGCTTGGTGCTTGAGAGCGAGAATGTTGTATCTGGTCCGAGCTCCGGGACGATGTAGTGGTAGTTCGTATCGAACCACTTGGTCATCTCCATCGCTGCGATATCGTTATAGCCGGACCGACCACGCGCCATGGCGAAGTAGGTATCCAGTTCAACATTGCCACCGTTCCATCCATACCGGGCGGGAACGTTGCCCACCAGTGCGGTGGTATCCAACACCTGGTCGTAGAACGAGAAATCGTTCACCGGCACGATATCGATACCGGCCGCGCGTTGAGTTTCCAGGTTTTTTTTGCGGATTTCCGCACCTGTCTTTACCAGGTCTGATTCGGCGATTTTGCCGCTCCAGAACTGCTCAAGCGCTTTCTTGAGTTCGCGGTTGCCACCTATCCGGGGGTACCCGGAAATCGTTGAGAGAGCCATGCACTACTCCGTGAGCATACCTTCCCCGAAAACACGCTTCGGGAAAGTGTGTGAAGGCAGATCCCGCCGAGGTTGACGGGGTCTTTAATTGCCACCCGTACTTCGGGCGGATTGGATAAGTATAGGACCTAAGTAAAATTCAGGTTGTTCCCACACTCCGCGAGGTGATCAGCAATTATCGTTCCAACAACACAGGAAAGCCCTGAATTAAGTAACTTCGCCGAAGAGTCAATTTGCTCGAAGTCACCGCGATATCAGGGCTTTGCATGTACTTAAGAAAAGGCGAGTTTTGGGCGAGCAACGGCCTGATCCTCTCACCAGGGCGGATCGCTTTCCCCTCTCTGGTTCGATGATTTTGTCACTCGCTACTGGCTCGTCTGATGGTCACCTCCGGATATCGCAGCGACGATCCACAGCGCCTCCTTGCCGCCGTTGGCCAGCTCGATGATCTCTTCATCCATGTCGACGTGGGTTACATCTTCCTCCGCAACGAAGAAGCGGATCATCGGTCGGCGGCTCCCGGTCGATGGATCCCGCAACAACCCGTACAGGCTGGGATAGGCAGTTTCGAGCGCATCCAGTGCACCTCTGAGCGTGACCGGTTTGCCCACTTCGAGCTCTATCTCGCGTGGAGCATCGGAGAGCGTGCCCAATTGCGACGGGATAATCACTCGCATCATGATAGCGTCTGCACTTCTACGCTGAGCACTTTCGGCAGGTCCCGCACAATCGCCTGCCACGTATCGCCGCTATCTGCCGAGCCATAGACCTGGCCGCCCGTGGTGCCGAAATAGACACCGCAATTCTCCAGCGCATCCGTGCTCATCGCATCGCGCAGGATGTTGACGTAACAGTTCTCCTGGGGAAGACCATTCGTGAGCGCTTCCCAGTCGTTGCCGCCGGTGCGACTACGATAGACGCGCAGCTTGCCATCGGGCGGATAGTGATAGAGATCGCTCAGAATCGGCACAACATAAATGGTCTCCGGCTCGTGGGCGTGCGTCACAATCGGAAAGCCAAAGTCGCTTGGCAGGTTATCGCTTACCTCATGCCACATTTCCCCGGCGTTATCGGTGCGCATAACGTCCCAGTGCTTTTGCATGAAGACCGTATCTGGTTTGGATGGGTGCAACGCCAGGTTATGGACACAATGGCCGACATCCGCATCCTGGTCGGGGATGTATTCTGAGCTGAGGCCACGGTTGATCGGAATCCACGTTTCTCCACCGTCGTCTGTTCGAAATGCACCGGCTGCAGAAATAGCAATGTAGAGTCGGTTCGCATCGCGCGGATCCTGCAGGATCGTGTGGAGGCACATGCCGCCGGCGCCTGGCTGCCATCTGTTGCCCGAACTGTGGTTCCGGAGCCCGGAAAGCTCCTGCCACGATTCCCCACCGTCCGTGGATTTGAACATGGCGGCATCCTCGACTCCGGCGTAAATCACGTTCTCATCGTGAATACTCGGCTCCAGGTGCCAGACGCGTTTGAAGTCCCATGGGTGGGGTGTGCCATCGTACCACTGGTGCGTGCCGGTTTCGCCGGCGTAGTTGAACTCGCTTCCAACCTTCTCCCAGGTTTTGCCACCATCTTGTGAGCGGTGGATAACCTGGCCAAACCAGTCGCTTGGCTGGCTGGCCCAGATAAGATCGGGATTCAGCGGCGATCCCTTGATGTGATAGACGTTCTCGCCTGCCATCATCGGTTCACTGATATCCCATTTCTTTCGCTCCTCGTCTGACGTGAGGATGAAGGCACCTTTGGCGGTACCAACCAGAACTCGTACTCCTGCCATGGTTTGTCTCCTGAATCAATTACCAATACGCCTGGAGTTTACCAATGAACGATTGGATTCGATTCTCAATTCTTGCCACACGATTTGAAACGACTTTTCCGGAAATGAGGCACTATGAGGGCAGATACCATCCCGTGGAAGGAGACCTCGATGCACGAACTTCGATTTGGATTTAAAACCTCCCAGCAGCACGCAAGCTGGGAATCGATTCTCGCTGTCTGGCAGGAGGCGGAGGATATCCCGGCCTTCACCCATGGCTGGCTGTTCGATCACGTCAACCCGGTCGATAACGACGAGGGCATTGGCGATTGCTTTGAGGCGTGGACCATGCTCTCCGCCCTCGCCGCCAGCACCAAACGCCTGCGGCTCGGCTTGCTGACCGCGTGCAACACCTACCGTGACCCGGCCCTGCACGCCCAAATGGCAGCAACTGTCGATGTGATTAGCGGTGGTCGTATCGATTTCGGCGATGGAGCCGGCTGGAACGAGTTTGAGCATCGCAGTCGTAATATCGAGCTCCCGCCTCCCGGCAAACGACTCCGTATGCTGGAGGAGGCCATAGAGATCACCAAGGCGATGTGGACGCAGGAGACTGTCGATTACGACGGCAAGTACTACCAGCTATACGGTGCCCGTATGTCGCCCAAGCCGGTGCAAAAGCCTGGCCCTCCCATTCTTATCGGTGGAAGCGGCGAGCAGCTCACGCTCAAAATCGTGGCGAAGCATGCCGATATCTGGAACTTCGTTGGTGGGGACCTGGAGACGTTCAATCACAAGGTGGATGTGTTGAAGCGGCACTGTGACGATGTTGGTCGCGATTTCAACGAGATTGAACTCAGTGCCCAGCGCAAGCTGGATTTTAACGATGTCGATGCCTCGGTCCGCGAGCTTCAGGAATTCGTCGACGCTGGCGTTACACATATGGTGCTCTCGCTGCCGCAGCCATTTGAAGTGGGCGTACTCACCCACGCCGCCGAGCAAATCATCCCGCGGGTCGAGGCGAAGAGCTGAGATCTGGCAGGGTGTTGACATGACACCATTCGGTGCCCTAATCTGAATTATGACACCAAAAGGTGTCGCATTCTGATCGGTGCGCAACGGCACGAATGAGTTGTAGGTAGCAGGAGTACGCCGCGTGCGAGATGTCTATAGCGCTGTGGCTGATCCAACGCGTCGAGAGCTGATACGAATGCTCTCCGAAGCGGAAGAGTTGCCTCTGAAAGATCTCACCGCAGCGTTCCCAATGGGACGAACCGCGATCTCCAAGCACCTCGCGGTGTTGAAAGAGGCCGGTTTGGTGAGTGAACGAAAAGTGGGCCGGGAAACGCGTTTCAGGCTGACTCCCGAGCCGCTGCAAGAGATTCAGGATTGGGTCTCGTATTACGAACGGTTCTGGAATGTGCGCCTCGCACAACTCAAGAACATGTTGGAGGACGACAAATGAGCGAATCCGTAAGCATTGAAGTCCAGATCAATAGCCCGATCGACGAAGTATGGAGCGCGATTACGACATCAGAGACCATGTCTCAATGGATGATGTTCAAACAGAACAACTTCGAGCCGAGGGTTGGTCACCAATTTCAGCTTTCCGGAGTTGAGGGGTACGACCAGACAATTGAGTGCGAGGTGAAGGAAATCGATAAGCCAAACACGCTCTCGTACACCTGGGCTGCCCACGGCGGGGATGGAGAGATGACTGAAACGCTGGTCACGTTTACCCTAACCGAGGTTGATGGTGGCACGAATTTGCACCTTGTTCAGAGTGGCTTCCGCGCCGATGCGAAGCAGGAGCTCGGTGGTGCCAAAGGAGGCTGGCAGTACATGCTCTCGGAGTTGGAGAACGTTCTCTCCGCAGCCTGATTACAACATACAACTCGGATACAGAACCCGGTGGATGTCATTCCGCCGGGTTTCTTGCTCGTTAGCCTCACTCTTTTCCCGGCGAAAATCGTAGCCGCAAAAATGAAGAAGCACGTACCTTATCGCATTCCTATTATCGAACCCGTGAGCGAATCCAGGCGTGTATCGCCCTGTGTTCGCTGACCTTGTGGCCGAAGTGGCAACACGAAAGTCCCTTACCTCAGAGGTACCAAGGAGGTTACTGGTGAGCAACAAGTACAGAACGAGCATCTGGTTTAACGGCAATGCCGTAGAAGCTGCCGAATATTATGCCGACGTCTTTCCGGATACCAAAGTGGAGGAGATAAAGTACTACACAGAACCCCAGCCAGATTTCGTTGCCCACATGATCGGCAAGCCGCTGATGGTAACCTGGCGCATGGGCGAACAGCGGTATCTCGGCATCAACGCGGGAGATGAGTTTCCCCATTCCGAATACGCCAGCATCGAGGTTCTCTGCGAAGATCAGGAAGAAATCGACCGATACTGGAACCGACTCGTTGGCGACGGCGGTGAGGAGAGTGTGTGCGGCTGGTGCAAGGACAAGTTCGGGTTTAGCTGGCAGATTCTGCCACGGCGATTCTACGAACTGCTTCAGGATCCCGAAGTGGAATCCGCAGTCACCCAGGCGATGTATAAAATGAAGAAGTTCAACATCGCCGAACTGGAAGCTGCGGCGGAAGAAGCCCGTGTATCCGTCTGATTAGCCTCCCACTGTGGAGTCGGCGTGAAGCCGAAACCAGAGTGTCTACTCGCTGAAACGCTACGGATCAGGTGGCCCATAAGGGGTCACCGGATCATATACATTAACTTCAGTGGCTGAATGCCGGGATCGATACATATGACCGACTTGCCCAAAATCCCAAAATCCGCCCTTGCTGTGCTCACGATCGCCGGCGTCGAATCGCTGGAGGACGCCGCCACCTGGCCAGCCAGGGAGCTGGCAGACCTGCGAGGATTCGGGCCGAAGGCTTTCCGCACGGTCGACGCCGCGATGAAGCAGGCCGGGCTTGAGTTCGATGAATCCAGTGACAAGCGAGCTGAGCCAATCAACATCGCAATGGCCGAAGAGCGGATGAAGGATGTACCCGATGTTCCGGACGATCCGAAAGACCTCCCAAATATCGGCAGCCCTGCGCGCAGGGCGCTCGCCAGCATCCAGGTCTACGACCTCGCCGGGGTCGCCAGGCACACGCGCAAGGAGCTCCTTGCCCTTCACGGCTTCGGCCCCAAATCCATCCGTCTGCTTGAACCTGCGCTGGCCGAGAAAGGTCTCACCTTTCGCGAGGAGTGATGCACGAGAGGACAAGATCAGGTGCAAACCATCGTTGTCACAATCATCGGTTGGTTGTTGATACTGCCATTCAACACGCTGATCCATGAGCTCGGTCACGGTTTTGTCGGACTTGCTACAGGTGGCAAGGGCGGGAGAATTTGGCTGGGTGATCAACCGGGTCCGTTGCGCTTTCACATGGCCGGGATCGAGTTTTTCCTCCGGCCTTTCACGTTCTATGTTGGCTATTACGATTTTGCTGAACTCCCCGCCGCACGGGTCAAACGCATTTGCGTAGCCGCAGCAGGTCCTGCAGCATCTTTCCTGCTTGCTTTCGGCTGGAGGTTCCTCTCGGCGGTATTTCCGAACGATTGGGAGGTGGTGCAGGGCCTGGTCTCCTTCGGTGCTGTTTCAGCGCTGATCGCCGGATTGATCACCGCTGCACCCATTAACTACCGGATCATTCCCGGTTTTCGTCCCGTAGATGGCGATGGTAAACGCATTCTTGACCTGATTCGCAACGCATGACAATTGTCATTTACAAGTCCTGACGTCTCACACTACGCGCAACAGCAGTTCCACCTCACGATATCGGTAGACACAGTATCGTTATCGTAAGGAGCAGCTTCGCCCAATGAACGAATCCGCGAACAAGAAAACGCGCAAGTTATGGTGGGATTTCCGCTATATATGGATGTTCATCTCGTCCGCCTGGGTCCTGTATATGATCGTGGGGCTCATTGCGACCTGGTGGAACAACTCCCTGCAGGTCAACCGCGCGCCGTGGCTGCCAGAGGGTGACTGGCAGGAGATTCAGCGTCCCCTTACAGACCAGATCGCTGCAACCATTTTGGTGGCAGGGTTTATCGCGGAATACATCCATACGCTGTACCGAATGTACTTCAATCGATCGACGTGGATGACTACATCCAATGCGCGAGAGCGCTGGGTCACGCGCGGTTTGCTGTTCACTATTCCCGTAATTCTCTCCAGCTTGCGTTACGAGGATGAGTTTCGCACGTGGCCCATGACATTTGTGTTCTTCGTTATCGCCTGGGTGCTCACGGCTGAACCGCACAACGCATTCTCCGCAGTCATCATCTCAACAGGTATCTCCGTTGCGCTGGTCTGGTTCCAGTATGACGAAGGTGTAATGCTTGACGTCGCGGTAATGTGTCTTGCATTCGGGTTTTTCACCAGCGGCTACGTAATTAATCGTGGTGTGATTTTGGAATTGCAGCGAGAACGAGGACGTGTGCGAGACCAGGCGGTTACGGAAGAACGTTTTCGCCTTGCGCGTGATTTGCACGATACCGTTGGCCACTCCATGACGCAGATCACGCTCAAGGCCGAGCTCGCCCGGCGACTGCTGCCGGACGAGCCCTCCCGCGCGGCTGATGAGTTGGAGCAGATCGAAAATCTCGCCCGTTCGCTCTCCACAGAAGTACGGACCAGCATCGCCGGAGAAACACACCTTTCATTGCAGGATGAAATCAACAGGGCAAGGGAACTGCTGCAGTCGATGGAGATCGCTGCCGAGATCCGCGGTGATCATGAAGTAATTCCGGAGACGGTTGCAGATGTCTTCGCCTGGTGCCTGCGTGAAGGCGTCATGAACGTGATCAAACATAGCGGCGCCTCGCGCTGCGAGATTGCGTTTTCTCTGGCCGACCATCACCACATACTCAACATCACCGATAATGGCAGCAATCCAGTCAACGAAGAGCACGCAGGGCAGGGGATTGTCGGTATGAAACAGCGAGTAAACAACATGAATGGCGAACTTGAACTCCGTGCGACGGATTCCGGCCATGCATTAACGATCCGAATTCCCGTATGAGCATCCGCGTGATGATCGTTGAGGATCAGGCAATGGTGCGGGGAGCGCTGGCCGCGCTACTCGCGCTCGAGCGTGACCTGGAGATCGTCGCCGAGTGCGCAGATGCAGAATCTGCTCTTGAAATGCTGACAGTTACCGCTCCTGATATCGCCCTGGTCGATGTTGAGTTGCCCGAAATGAACGGCATAGACCTGATCGCAGACGCGACAGTAACGTCGCCGACCACCCGTTGCATCGTCCTCACCACCTTTGGAAAACCAGGCTATCTGCGCTCGGCGCTTGATGCCGGAGCGGTTGGGTTTCTGGTTAAGGATGCACCGGCCTCCGAACTTGCCAACGCGATTCGGCAGGTCCACGCGGGCGGACGTGCTATCGATCCCGATCTCGCCATGGCGGCGCTCACGTTGGGGGCTAATCCGCTCACGCCGCGCCAGCGCGATCTCCTTCGCCTCACTCTGCTGGGGCGTTCCGTCAGCGAGATGGCCAGCGAGTTTTCGCTTACCGATGGAACCGTGCGTAACTACCTCTCGGAGGCGATAAGCGCGGTGGGTGCCGCCAACAGGATTGATGCTGCTCGTATAGCGGAATCCCGGGGCTGGTTATAAATGGAACGGGTTTTGCGTCAGGATGGGTATATGCAGGAAGGTGATATATGAACGACATTACGGTTAGCCGAAACGAAGAAGCATCCCGCTTTGAGGCACATGATGGAGCCACATTGCTTGGCTACATCGATTACACGGTGGATGGCAAGGTGATGGACCTGCCGAGCACACTCGTGTTCCCGGAGTATGAAGGGCAGGGCGTTGCATCGAACCTCACGCGGCAATCCCTGAATATGATTCGCGAAATGGATAGCGAGATGCGCGTCACGCCCACCTGCCCATTCATCGCTACATGGATTGAGCGACATCCAGAATACCAGGACATGCTTGCCTAGAAAACCCAAAAAGCAGCGATGGTCCAAACGAACCATCGCTGCTTTTCATGCACGTTATTCGACAGTGAGCGTACCCTGCATGCCGGCTTCGCGGTGGCCGGGTACAGAGCAGAAGTAGGTGTATGAGCCTGCTGGCAGGTTCACCACCAGATCGGCAGAACTACCGGGATCCAGCGTCTCGGTGGCGTAATCCGTGTCCTCAATCGTGAGGTTGTGGCCAAACGAGCCATCGTTCATCACGGTCATCGTGAAGTCGGTGTCGGCTGGAATCGAGAGCTCGTTCGGCTGAATCTCGCCGTTAATCAGCGTTATCGCTGCTCCTGCCGGTCCTGCTCCTGCATCATCAGTTATGGGAGTGGCCTGGGCTCCGGCTGCTCCGGCACCGTTGAACCGCCACAGTTGGCCACCATCTGGCGCTACAGCCGAGAACGCGAACGCGTACAGGTTGTCAGCATCATCAAATGCGATTCCCGCCGGCGCTGGCACACCATCAGCAATCGGTGTGATCGAGCCATCATCTTCAACGCGTACTATCTGGCCCGGGCCCTGTTCAATGAAATTGGTTGAAACAACGCTGGCGTACATGCGTCCGCTCGAATCGAACGCCAGGTCGCCCACCATGGTGAGCCCTTCAACCACGCGCTCTACCGAGCCATCCTCGGAGAACGCATCCACCGGTGCGCCCCCTGCCGGGAAAGGACCACCCGTAACGTATGAGACATACAATCGCTCATCCGGGCCCACCACAACGCAACTCGGCACCGAGTCGATTGCCATCTCGCCGCCCCGGTTTGGGTTACCACCTGGCGGGAGATCGGGGACCTCGAGGCCGCCAGTAACGGCGAAGGTTGAGACCTCTCCGCTCTCCACGTTGACGGAAATGATGGTGTTGCCACCGGCATCCGCCACGTAGAGCACGCCATTGAGCAAGTCCGCGCCATACAGGTTGGAGTCGACAGCAATTGGGTCTGGGTTCTCCTCGATCTCCCACGTTGCGAGGTCGGCGATCACTTCCTTCTCGCCAGATTCGAGATCGACCTTGTAAACCACGCCTTCTTCGCCGGTGAGGTTCATATCTCCAATGAATGGACCGGGCGCACCAACTGCAACATACGCTGTGCCCGCACCATCCAGCGCGAGGCCGGCAGCCCCCACCAATTCACCATGGTCACCAAATGTATAACTGCGGAAGTCCGAGACAATCTCTGTAACGGATTCGTCAGCGGTCGAGTAGACGCTGAGTTTTCCCGTATGGCCAGTCATGCTGATGGGAGCAACGGGCTCCGGCGTACCTTCGCCTGCGACGGTATAGACCTCTTCATCCCCGCCGTTTCCGGTTTCGGTGAAGTAGATGTTGTCGCCCTCAATCACCATAAAGCGGGGATCGAGAAGACCGGTAAGGAGCACATCGGGCCCTGCTCCAGGCGCGGCTGTGGTTCCGTCGTCCACAGGAGTAGCGTCTTGCGCATTCACAAACGTTCCCGCTTTCAGGGCGGCCAGGGTCGCGAGGGATGCCTTGGTAAGAGTTCGACGATTAACCGGGTGATCTGAACTGGTCTTGCGCATGGCGACAGCCTCCTGTAGATATTTAGTTTGGACAATTAACGCGTGGGACTGAACTGCATCAAGTTTACAGAATATGAGGCGAAAAGCAATAACTTCGCAGAACTTGTCTGAGGTGCCCGTAACACACAGAGGCGGCCCAGTCGGGCCGCCTCTGTGTGTTACGGATTGGTTTCAGCGTTAGCTATACAACCGTGAGTGTGCCTTCCATTCCGGCGGCCCGGTGGCCAACCTGTGAGCAATAAAAGGCGTATGTACCGGGTTCCAGGTTAACCATGATCTCAGTCGACTGGCCGTTTCCAAGCACCTCGGATATGACATCCTGATCGGGCATTACAAGGTCGTGCGCGAGAAAGCCCTTGTTTTCGATGGAAATTGTGACGTCGGTGTTTGCCGGGATCGTTAATGCATTCGGCTCGAACGCCGAATCGACGCATGCGATATGGAAGGCACTCTGTCCACCAGCCTGGTCTTCATCCAATACCGGAGTTGCTTCTTCGGCGGGCACCGGAGTGGCAGAAACGTCGGTCACGCCCGTGTACCTGATGAGTTCACCACCGCCCGGAATCACGCTGGACTTGTTGATCACATAGAGATTGTCGTCCGCATCGAAGGCGATACCGCCGGTCATCGCAAGACCATCGACCACAACCGTGGTGGATCCATCGTCTTCCACGCGCACCACCTGGCCAGGACCGCCGTTGATCATATCCGTCGATACGATTGCTGCGTACATTCTGCCAGAGGAGTCGAAGGCGATGTCACCAGTCATGGTGAGGCCTTCCACTACACGCTCCATAGTGCCGTCGACGCTGTACGCGTCAATCGGCGCATAGCCTGCCGGGAACGGTCCGCCCGTGACATATGCAACGTAGAGTCGTCCATCCGGCCCAACCTCAACAGCGGAGGGTACGCTGTCCAGTTCTGGTTCACCATCACGGCCCGGGTTTCCAGCCTCGCCGAAGAAGTCTGCCGGCAGGCCGCCGGTAACAGCGAATGTGGACACCTCTCCGGAATCTGTATCGACCGAGATGATGGTGTTACCACCGGCATCGGCTACGTACACCACACCATCCAGCAGGCTGATGCCGTAGGGGTTGCTATCGATCACGATCGGATCGGGATTCTCGTTGATCTCCCATTCGATCAGGTCGGCCACAACCGAGCTTTCGCCGGTTTCGATGTCGATTTTCAGCAGCACGCCTTCTTCACCGGTGCGTGGCATTGTTTCCACAAACGGTCCCGGCGCTCCAATAGCCACGTAAACCGAACCCTCGCCATCGAGTGCGAGCCCGGCGGGACCAACAATTTCGCCAGCTTCGCCGAATGTGTAGCTCATGAGATTCGAAGCGATTTCCCGAACCGAACCATCGGCGGAGAGAACCGAGACTTTCCCGGTCTGCCCCATCATGCTCACCGGAGTCTCTTCATCTTCTGGTACGAAGACCGGCTCATCGCCACCGGTTCCGGATTCCGTAAAGTAGATTTCCGTGCCGTCTACCACCAGAAATCGTGGATCGGCCAAGCCTTCCAGCAATACTTCAGACGAGACCGCCGTGGTTTCAACAGCGGGAGTTGCTTCCTGCGCATGGGATAGTCCGGGAAATCGTGTCGCCGCCAGCGCCACGGTTCCGCTTATGGCAAGTGTGCGGCGGTTGAGGGGGTGCTTCATACGTTCCGAGAGCATTATTATCTCCTTCTCGAGAGACACAACTAGCGCGTGACAGCCTCCGGTGAAGCGTCACGTTGGTTATGGAGAGTCCATCACTCGCAGTTTACATCGCATGCGAAAAATCGCAACCCAAATCACTTCACAGCGTGTAAAGACTTACCTCTCGCCTGTGAAGAAGGAACAGAACGGTTATTAATTGGACGCCGGAACGTCAGTCACACCCGAATATCGAACCAACTCACCACCACCCGAAACCATGGTCGATTTGTTGATAACGTAGAGATGGTCGTCCGCGTCAAACGCAATACCTGCCGGCATTTCCAGTCCATCTATCACCACGGTATGGGAGCCATCGTCTTCAACGCGGACTATCTGCCCAGGGCCACCGTTGATCATGTCTGTGGAGACAACCGAGATATACATTCGACCCGCCGAATCGAACGCGATATCGCCTGACATTGTGAGCCCATCCGCTACGCGTTCTCGAGTGCCATCGGGTTGGAATGCATCGACCGGCGCCAGCCCCGGCGGAAACGGTCCACCAGTGATGTAGGTCACGTAAAGCCGACCATCCGGGCCCGGTTGAACGCTGCTCGGTACGCTGTCGATCTGCTGTGCTCCATCGCGGGCGGGGTTGCCTGTCTCGGGGAAGAAGTCCACGTCCAGACCACCGGTAATGGCGAAAGTGGACATCTCACCCGTTGCTGTGCCGACGGCGATGATCGTATTGCCGGCAGCATCGGCAACATACGCCACGCTATCGAGCAGGCACATGCCGTATGGATTGCTGAACACTTCCATCGGGTCCGGATTGTGTGTGATTTCCCAGTCAATGAGATCAGCAACGGCGGTACGCTCTCCCGATTCGATATCGATCTTCAGCAGCATGCCTTCCTCGCCGAGGCGGGGAGTATCCGTGATGGATGGGCCAGTACTCATGGCGACGTACACCGACCCTTCGCCATCCAGCGCCAGGCCTGCCGGTCCATTGACCTCGCCAGAGGCACCAAAAGAAAAGCTCATCAGATCGTTGGCGATTTCAGTGACGCTCCCATCAGCCGCAAGCCTGGATATCTTGCCCGTAGGGCCGGCAAAGCTGGCAGGCTCAGTTGCCTCCGGTGTTCCATCTCCTGCCGCAAGGTAAACAGGCTCATCTCCGGCACTACCAGCTTCGGTGAAATACACATCGGTACCATCCACCACCACAAAACGGGGATCAGCCAGGCCAGTCAGGAGCACCTCCGCGGTCACGATATCGCCTTCGCCAGAGGTGGGCGTGGTTTCCCCGGCGGCTAAACCGCCAGCTCGGGAACTCGCCACCAACGTAACGGCGCCAGCAATGGTGAGCGACCGACGAGTCATCCCGGTCTTCAAATGTTTCGAGTGCATCCCTGTATTCCCCTCGAGGAGGCATCGCCGCCAGTACGGGCGATAACCGATGGCTACCACACGTATGGCGTGGTGATTCTGTTGCATTCTACAGCCTTGCAAGGATGTCACAAGGCTGCTGTTAAGGGGTAAGGTGTTTGGCTACAGAGCCATCATCACGCGCTCAAGGAAGTGACGCGTGCGCTCGTTCTGCGGATTACCAAAGAGTTTGTCCGGCGGACCCTGCTCCAGCACATTGCCACCGTCCAGGAAGACCACGTTATCGGCAATCTGCCGCGCAAAGCCCATCTGGTGTGTAGCCAACATCATTGTCATGCCGAGGTTTTTCAGTTCGACGATGATGTCCATCACTTCACCGACCATCTCCGGGTCGAGCGCGCTGGTTACTTCGTCCAGCAACAGTACCTCTGGCTCCATCGCCAGGGCGCGGATGATGGCGATACGCTGCTGTTGTCCACCACTGAGGCGATCAGGATACTCCAGCGCCTTGTCCAGCAAGCCAAAGCGGTCCAGGAGATCGCGAGCCCGATCCTCGGCTTCGCCTTTGTTCGTGCGACGAACGCTGGTGGGCGCGAGCGTGATGTTCTTGATCACCGTCATGTGCGGGAAGAGGTTATAGCTCTGGAAGACCATGCCGATTTGCGAGCGAATTTCATCTGCATACCGGAGGCTGTTCGCGATATCTCGATCTCGCAGCCAGATAGAGCCATGCTGAATGCTTTCCAGCAGGTTGGTGCAACGCAGCAGCGTGCTCTTGCCGCAGCCAGATGCACCGATCAGGCAGGTCACCGTGTGCTCGGGCACGGTGAGATTGATGTTTTGCAGCACCAGGTTTTGGTCGTATGCCTTGTACACGGATTCAAAGCGCAACATGTCGCTCATGCTGTGCCTCCCATCTGCATGCGGGCTGCCGATCGCCGCAATAACCAGTCGGTGAACCGGGAGATCGGGATAGTAATGGCGATAAATAGCACAGCAGCCACCACGAAGCTCGAGTAGTTAAAGTTGAGCCCGGAGTAAATCTGGGCCTGGCGTGTAGCTTCCAGGGGACCGATGGTCGAAACCAGCGCGGTTTCCTTCTGCAGGGAAACAAAGCCACTGATAAGTGGCGGAATCACTGCCTTGATTCCTTGTGGAAGTACTACGTGCCGAAAGGTTTGGAAGTTGGAGAGTCCCAGTGAGCGGGCGGCCGAGCGCTGGCTTCTGTGCACGCTTTCGATACCGGCGCGGAAGATCTCGGCGGTATACGCCGTGGATGTAATGATGCACGCGGTGGTTCCCCAAAATACCGGCGAACTCGGGAGCCATTCAATACGCAACCCCGGCATGCCGAAACCCAGCATCATAATCACCAACAGGGCCGGGGCACCACGGAAGAGGTCGATATAGCCGATTGCCAGTGCTCGCAAAGGAAAAAGCACCGGGTTGGTGCCAATACGAATCAGCGCCAAAATCAGGCCAAACGCGAGCACAATCGGCTCGGCAATCAAAAACATTTGGACGTTGAGTTTAAAACCTTCAACCACCATTGGTGCGGCTTCACGGATATCGGGCCAGCTGAAGAACGCCTGCTGTACCGCTTCCCATCCCTCGGTGCGACCAATCAGCCAGGCCATACCGCCGAAAAGGACAATCGTGCTCACAATGGCGATGATGAGGGATCGCAGAACCCCGGGTTGAGACCAAAATGATCTGGGCCGCAACAGTTCAGCCACTTGGGCATCCGACAGTGGTGGCGGAGGGGACGTAGACATGAAGCCGGTTTCTCCGGGGAGTTTTTACGCAAATGTGGAAGCCGAACCGCAGCGTCGCGGTTCGGCTTTCATTGTAACGTGTATACAGAATCTTACTCGGTGAATTCCTTCAGGTCGGGCGATGGTGCGAGGTATTCGTCGTACAGCTCCTGAATGGTGCCGTCGTTCTCCAACGCGATGATCGCGGAGTCGAGGTACGGAATCAGTTCGGAATCGAGTTCCGTCACCAGGCCGCTACCTCCGTCACCGCGTACGGGCAGCACACCGGCTATTTCCATCTCCGGGAACTGTTCGCCCGTTACGAAGTAGGCGATCTGCAGGTCCTGCAGGCCGGCATCGATGGTGCCGTTGGAAAGCGCCGTGAGCGAATCGAGGTTGGAATCGAACACCATTACTTCGCCGGTGGGCTGAATGTGATCTTCCAGGTAGCTGTAGTAGGTGGTACCGATCTGCACACCCCAGCTGAATTCGGCGAGGTCCTCGAAGGTTTCGGCTTCATGTACCGGACTATCTTCAAGTGCGATCACTGCCAACTGGCCCTGCACATAAGGCCGGCTGAAACCAACTGCGCGGGCGCGCTCTTCCGTGATGCTAACCTGACCGATGTAGACATCGAACGGCTTCGGCCCTGGTGCGAAGCTGTTGTTCCACGGAGTTCGTCCCCACTCAACCTGGTCTTCTTCGAAACCGAGCTTCTCTGCGATGGCGTAGATGAGGCCACTCTCGAAACCTTCGCCATTCGTTGGATCGTTATCTACGATCCATGGCTCAAAGGCAGGCTCATCGGTATGGACGATGAACTTCCCGGATTCCTTCAGTGGCAACACTGAAGGGTCGCCGATCTCAACAGACGGTGTCGCGCCCGGAGTCGCTACCTGTGCGCCAACCTTGCCACCGAGCATTGCTGCAGCGAGTGCGCCACCGGATACCTGAATCAGTTTTCGTCGCGTTGTCATTGAAAACTACCCTTCCTCTGGGTGAATCTGGCATGCATCCAGGGCCAATTTCCAGAATGCACTTCTATACTACCCGACTGATTGAATGTTGGAGTAGTTTCTCTATGTAAGACGGTTGCAAATCGCTTTGCCCGTACCATCCCGCATTCTGAACCACGTATACTCAGGTGAGTACACTCGCCGTCACCCCGGGAATGCCGCACAAACAATGTCCGATTCCAAACCAACACCATTTCGCACACCGGATTTCGCCGTGGAGCAACTTCTCGCGCAACGACTCGGTGTGCAGTTCGATGATCCGCTTCAGTTGCGGCTTGCACTTACACATCGATCTGTCATCCATGAATGGACCCAGCATGATGTGACCGATGTCATCCTGCAAAGCAACGAGCGACTCGAGTTCCTCGGTGATGCGGTTCTCGGGCTCGTAACGGCCGATCGTCTCTATCGCCTCAATCCGGATGCCGATGAAGGCACCCTCACCCGAACACGCGTTGCCCTCGTGCGGGCCGAAACTCTGGTGCAATGGGCGCGCAGCCTCGGTGTGCCGGAGGCGATATACCTCGGCACGGGTGAAACCATTACCGACTCCGTACGAGATCGGATTCTCGCCGGCACCATGGAAGCCATCATCGGGGCCATTTATCTCGATCAGGGGCGAGATGCCGCCGCTGCCTTCATTAACAGCTTCCTCGATAGCCACGATGGCAGCTTCGATATGGACGAGGCGATAGCCAATCCCAAAGGCCGACTGCAAGAAGTTGTGCAGGAACGGAAATTGGACCAACCTGTGTATGAAATCGTGTCCGAGGATGGTCCCGATCATGCGCGTGTTTTCACGGTAGAGGTATTCGTGAACGATAACCTCGTCGGCACCGGTACCGGACGCAGCAAGCGAGAAGCCCAGCAAGTGGCCGCCAGGCAGGCGTTAATTGCTATCGATGAAAATGAATCGCTGCTGAACAGCAAGGAGTAACACATGGCGGGCCCGTGGGAGCAGATCCAGGTATTTGGCGGTAACTCCAACCCCAAACTGGTGGACGATATTTGCGAGTACCTCAACATTCCGGTCGGCAAGGCCGAGGTGTTCAAGTTCAGCAACGACAACACATTCGTGCGCATCGGGGCGAGCGTCCGCCAGGATGACGTCTTCGTCGTACAAAGCTTCACGACACCGGTCAACGATTCGATCATGGAACTGCTCATCATGATCGATACGCTCAAACGTGCTTCGGCGGGGCGCATCACCGCAGTGATTCCCTATTACGGGTATGGCCGCACGGACAAGAAGGATCAGCCACGCGTACCCATTACCGCCCGCCTTGTGGCCAAGCTCGTGGTTCAGGCAGGAGCCGATCGCGTGCTTACCGTTGATCTCCATGCCGGCCAGATTCAGGGATTCTTCGATATCCCCGTTGATGAAATGAGCGCCATGTATCTCACCGCGCGCTATTTTCAGGAATTAAACCTGGAGAACCCCGTGGTTGTCAGCCCGGACCTTGGCAATACCAAGCGTGCCCGTAATTTCGCCGACGCATTACAGAGCCCGCTCGCCATCATCGAGAAGCGACGTGTCGGCAATCAGGACAAAACCGAGTTCCTCAACCTGATCGGCTCTGTAGAAGGAAAGCAGGCGGTGATCGTCGACGACGAGATCGACACCGGTGGCTCCATTACGCAGGCAGTTGATGTGGTGATGGAAGGTGGTGCCAGCGAGGTGTACGCCAGCTGTATTCACCCGGTATTTAGTGGCCCGGCTGTACAGCGCCTGAATGAATCGCCGATTAAGCAGGTGGTTACCACCAACACCGTGCACCTGCCGGCCGAAAAGCATTTCGACAAACTCGTTGTCCTCAATGTCGCCGAGTTGTTGGGCGAGGCAATTCAGCGCATCCACGCTGGTGCCAGTGTCAGCACCGCCTACCGCAGCACTGATGCGTTTCAGGCAAGGCTTAGCCTCGTTTCCGAATCCTAGGTAATGCGCGGGTCACGATTACGATACCGGCTGGAGCGTATAGGCCTCGCTATCGGCATCGTGTTGGCGATTGTTATCATCATTGCCGTTATCAATATGGTGTTGGAAAGCGATCAGGGGCCGCTGGAACCGACTCCCGAAGTAACAGCGGAACCAACGCTGGCTCCCGCCACTCCGGCCACACCCGCCACGCCGGAGCGAGTGTTCGATCCCGAACCCGAACCCGATCCTGGCAGCCTGCTTCACATGCTCGGCTATGCGCCGGACAGGCTGCGCGATGATTCGTTGCCACTTAGCGATATCGCCCAATACGCGAACGTCCTGGAGTGGATGGAGACGCAGGGAGTTGACCTCCCCTCTGGTCCGGAAGACCCCAATTGGGCTGCGTGGCAACAGCAACTTCCTGCTCTCGCGATTCCGGAAGTGCTCGCCGCTCGCGGTACAGATGACGTTTGGATAAACACCTACGGGTTCGGATTGCACCAGGTGCACCAGGTGCTGGCGGTTGGGAGTCCGCCCGATTACGTGATGGTGATGCGCGGGGATTTCGATGAAGATACCCTTCTCGCTGCATGGGCGGATAGCGGCTACCAGGCCGTAAGCATGGATGGCATCACGTATTGGTCGCTCTACCCGGGCGGATCCGTCGATCTCTCCGCGCCCGCCTCCAGGCCCGCCCTGGGCAATATGAACAACATCGTTCTTCTTGAGGATGGCACCCTCATTGCAACCTCTCGCGCCGACCGCATGGAGCAGACTGTTCGCGATATCCTCGGCGCAAATCCAACCCTTGCCGAAAACGACGATATCCGCGGGCTCCTCTCATCTGGCATCGAGCCGGAGAACCTCGTCACAGCAACGTTGCTAAAAGGTACCGTGCTGGAAGAACCCTACGTGCCCCCGCCGGGAGGCGACATCGCCACGCCAACGGTCGATCTTCCCAGGGCAGAGCTGTTGATAACGGGGCTTCATATCCAGCCGGAAAGTGACCGCCGTGTAACCATGGTGATCGTCTCGGTGTATGACTCTGCTACTGAGGCAACAGAAGCCCAGATGCGCGCCAGCGATTTGCTCCGAAATGAGGAATCCAGAATCACCGGGGCACCCTATACCGACCGTGTGCAACCGCTCTCCATGCGCGTTGTCTCCTCCGGCGATGGCCGGCAACTGCTCCTGTTGCATCTCACGCTTCTGAACGGGCCGGCAGACTGGCTGCAGATCGTTGAGGATCGCGACCTGGGTTATCTCATGTGGCCACGAATCCCGTAATATATGGGAACGATTTATTACAACCTGCGTTCTCATGACAGCTACGGTTTCATTTGGAGGGATATCCATGCGATTTTCTCGTCGAACCTTTTCGCTCGCGGCTGCTATCGCTCCGTTCATCGTTCCAGCAGCAGGGCACAGCCAGGCAACTGCTTCTTCGTCACATGATTTTGAGCCCGCCAGCGATCGTCTCACCGGCATGCTGGAATACGTACCGCAAACCGCTGTGCTGGCCGATCTGTTCGGGTTCATCTGGCTTGATATCGAGCGTCACCTTGCATCGGTTCGTGAACGTATCGATGCAGCCTCCGAAGAATTCATAGAGGATGAAGCTGCGTATATGTCGCTTTACGCAGCCGGCTCGCCCCTGATAGACCAGGTGACGAACCTGGAGATAGCGGCCGGATATACCCTTTCGACGGTTCGCCAAATCGTGGAGTTTGGAACACCCCCGGAAGTCGGAATGGTGATGAGGCTGGATATGCCAGTTGATTCGCTGATTCCATTCTGGGAATCCAACGGATATGAATTAATTGAGAGAGAGTTCGGCAGCTTTTGGTCGCTTGATGAAGAGGCAGGTCTTGACTTCGAGCATCCAACCCAGCGAATAATGCTGGCCCGAATGAACAATGTCGCTATTCTGGAGGGCGATCTCATCGTCTATGCGGCTACATCCAGGTTACTCGGTGAAGTCATGTCCCTGGTACCAGGTGAGACTTTCACCGTGAACAAGAAACTGGAAGGTCTGGTTGCTGCCCGCCCGCATGCGGCTACACCCAGGTTACTCGGTGAATCAATGTCCGTAGTGTCAGGCGAGACACTCACCATGAACACGGATTTGGAAGGTCGTGTTGCCGCGCTCCCGGAGGATGCTACCAGCGCATGGCTCGTGGATAGCGGGGTTCTGGATTACCAATCGGCGGTTCTTCCTCAGCTTATACAAGGCGATGGCCCCTTCGAGGAGGTTGAAGCGATGATGGCTGAGTCCGATGATGCCGTTGGTGCCATGCCCATTGTTACCAGCCTCCTTCTCGGAGCGGGTGAAGGCGGCTTCCGACACGATGAAGTTCACAATCCGGATTCGCGCGAATTCATGGTGCTGCAAACAAGCCGCGTCAACATGGCGGAACAGGCTGCCAGGGTTATCGACTGGCGAATCCAGAACTTCCACAACCTGGAGACAGGCGAACCCTACAGCGCACTGCTGGCGGATACAGAGTTCGAGGTAATCGACGGTCAAACCTTGCGCCTGTCACGGCCGATGGCCGTGCCTCGTACTGTTCTGCCGCGGATGATCATCGCCCGGGATGTACTGCCCTTCACCTTTAGGTGGGGTCAGTAGTCAGGATCCATCCTTAAATCAGTGACGGCAGTGCATACACGTGAAACCGGAAGGTGCATTGGAACCTGCCCGGGTGTCAGGGCGTTCTTCGGATAATGGGGGTAAAGAAACAGGTTGGAGGTTGTATGCTGGTTAACCGTCGAAGTTTGCTGACAGCCGCGCCGATTGCGACACTCCTCGCTCGTAATCCAGACGACATATTTCCTCAAACCACCACGCCAACGGCGTCCCCTGTGCCACGCCAATTCGGCCCTGCCAGTGAGCGCTTCACTCATATGTTTGCGAACGCACCATCCTCACTTGTACAGGATTCCTTCATCGTTAATTGGTCTGACCTCGAGCGTCACTTCGCAGCTTTCCCCGACGCAGAGTATTACGATATCGAGGTATCCCTGCCTTATGGGCTTACGATCGAGCGTCCTGCCAGGTATTTTGGTATCGAGGAGTCTCTTGGCTTTGGCTTCCAGAACATCCGCCAAACGATGTACCTCGGCAGGGTATCGCACGGTGCCGGTGTGTTCCGTCTGAATCTCGATGCTCGTAGCCTGCCCCTCGCATGGGAAACGCACGGCTATAAGCAGGTGAATCGAGGCTTTGGCGATTTTTGGAGCATAGGTGAGGTGGGCGAATTCGATCTTGATGATCGAATCCAGCAACGGCTCTCCGAAAGAATGAATAACATCTCAATACTGGATGACGAACATATTGCGTTCGCCCCAACTGCAGACCTTTTGGGCGAAATGATCGGTAGCTGGCAGAACCCGTCGTCCGAACTGATCGATCAAACAGAGCCAATCGGCAGCAATATCCTGGAAGACGCGGTGAACGTTTGGT
>CAZGML010000018.1:0-5552 GCA_964526965.1 uncultured Sphaerobacteraceae bacterium
CCCCTGTAGAACAACCTCCCGGCGTAATTATCGCCCCGGTAAGGCTGTTCTTTTTATTCGTTTTCACAATTTAATCGTGTCGTGTCAGGAGGTATCTCCCGACCTCGCTTTGCTATGCCTTTTCTCAATTGAAAGGATTGTTTCGTCATGCGAATTCGATTGCTGTTCTCACTTCTCCTGTCTGCGCTGCTCGCAAGTTCCGGAGTTCTCCACGCCGCCCACGCTCAGGAAGATGACCTGCGCTTCATCGTTGTTAGCCACGGCCAGGCGGCAGATCCGTTCTGGAGCGTCGTGCAAAATGGCGCATCCACTGCGGCGGATGATCTCGGTGTAACCGTTGAGTACCAGGCGCCGACGACGTACGACGTGGTCGCGATGTCGCAACTCATCGACGCCGCCGTCGCCAGCGAGCCGGATGGAATCATCGTTTCCATTCCGGATGGCCCAGCACTCACACCCGCGATTCAGGGCGCCCTGGATGCTGGAATTCCAGTGATTAGCATCAATTCCGGCTACGAGACATCGGTCGAGCTCGGCCTCTTCACACACGTGGGCCAGACCGAGTATGAAGCCGGTCTCGGTGGAGGTCAGCGCTTCGCCAGCGAAGGCGCTACCAATGCGATCTGCCTCATCCACGAAGCCGGTAATGCGGGCCTGGAGGAACGCTGCCGCGGTTTTACCGACGGAATGGCCGAGAACGATGGAACCGTTGAGCAGTTGGTGGTCGACCTCAACAACCCAACCGAGGCGCAGCAGCGCATTGAGGCTGCACTTACCGCCAACCCGGATATCGACAGCATCATGGCGCTTGGCCCAACTGGCAGTAACGCCGCTATCGCGGCAGTGAATTCGCTCGGTGTGGCAGATGATGTCGCGATCGCCACGTTCGATCTTAGCCCGGAAGTGATTGAAGGTATTGAAGCCGAAACAGTCAGCTTTGCAATCGACCAGCAGCAATACCTGCAGGGGTACCTGCCGGTGGTGTTCCTGACCCAATACAACCGCAACGGAAACACGATTGCACAGGATATCGTCATGACCGGCCCTGGCTATGTTGACGCCAGCAACGTCGAGCAGGTGAAGGATCTCATTGAAGGTGGCACCCGCTAGATCATGAGTGCTGAATCTACTGTCGAAGTAACGACTGATATCGACCGCGGCCAAAGCCGCACCCGTCGCGCCCTGCTCTCACCAGAGTTCGGGGCGTCGGTGGGGGCCGTAGTACTCTGGATCATTTTCGCGTTCACCGCGGGTGATCGGGGCTTTCTCGCGGCTCGCGGTACCGCGAGCTACCTGGAAGTTGCTGCCGAACTCGGCATTCTCGCCATCGCCGTGAGCCTGCTGATGATCGGCAACGAGTTCGACCTCAGCATCGGTTCGGTCATCGGCGCCAGCGGCATGATCGTCTCCGTGCTCAGCGTGACGTACGGCTGGAATATCTGGGCCGCCATTTTCGTTTCGATGATCGTCGCAATCCTGATCGGCCTCGCCAATGGATTCATTGTGCGCTGGAGTCGGCTGCCAAGCTTCATCGTGACGCTGGCAATGCTCTTCATCGTGCGTGGATGCACCATTGCCATTACGCGGATTGTGACGGATCGTACCCAGATCGGCGGTGTTCAGAACACCGAGGGGTATGAGCTTGCCCGAACGATCTTCGGCAGCGACATTTCGCTCTTTGGCGGCTCCTTCGCGATCAGCATTGTCTGGTGGATTGCGCTGACCATTCTCGCCACCTGGATGCTGCTTCGTACCCGGTTCGGCAACTGGATCTTTGGCACGGGCGGTAACGAGTTGGCCGCACATAACAGCGGTGTACCGGTGACTCGTGTCAAGATCACGCTCTTCGTGCAAACGGCGCTGGCCGCATGGCTTGTGGGCGTAATTCAGGTTGTGAGCAGTACCGGCGCTGATGTGCTCCGTGGCGATGGCCGCGAACTCCACGCCATTATGGTGGTGGTCATCGGCGGCACACTCATGACCGGCGGCTACGGGTCGGCGATCGGTGCCAGTATCGGCGCACTCATCTTCGGAAAGGTGCAGCAGGGCATGGTCTTCGCCGGTATCGATGCCGACTGGTTCCAGGTGTTTATGGGTGGCATGGTGCTGTTTGCGGTGCTGTTGAACCAGTTCGTGCGACTGCGGGCGATGGGGGTGAACCAGTGACGGATACACCGATGATTGAGGTCCGTGATATCAGCAAGTCGTTCGGCAATGTGCAGGCCTTGCGCGGCGTCTCCATGGCCGCCCGGGCCGGAGAAGTCCATTGCCTGCTGGGTGATAACGGGGCCGGCAAAAGCACGCTCATCAAGACGCTCAGTGGAGCGCATCGGCCGGATACAGGTGAGATCCGTATCGATGGAGAGCCGATTGAGTTTTCGTCTCCGCGCGATGCGTTGAGTCACGGCATTGCAACCGCCTACCAGGACCTGGCGATGATTCCGCTCATGAGCATCGCTCGCAATTTCTTCCTCGGAGCCGAGCCGACCGTAGGGTGGGGACCGTTCAAACGCTTCGACCTGGAGAAGGCCAGTCGTATCAGTCGCGAAGAGTTACTGCGCATGGGAATCAATGTACGCGACACAACTCAACCGGTCGGCACGCTCAGTGGCGGTGAACGCCAGAGTGTCGCTATCGCGCGGGCGGTGTACTTTGGCGCGAGGATCCTGATTCTGGATGAACCAACCGCGGCGTTAGGCGTGAAGGAGAGCGGGGTCGTTCTCCGCTACATCGCCCAGGCACGAGAACGCGGGCTCGCGGTCGTATTCATTACCCACAACGCGCACCACGCATACGCTATCGGCGACAGGTTCACGATACTGACTCGCGGACGAAGCGAGGGAACGTTTGGCAAGGACGAGATCTCCCGCGACGAGGTGATTCACCTCATGGCTGGAGGCGCTGAACTCGAAGATCTGGCCCACGAGCTGGAACGAAGTACCCAATAACTGACAGAAGACCGCCTCGGTTGCACAACTGCAAGGTGTTTAACCCGGTTTCGTACCCCATGCCCACCATCCGGCGCCGAACCGACGGGCAAAAGCCGAATCACTACTATCAAATCGGCGCCACATCGGCATCAGCGCTTGTATGACTCCCATGTACGCTTTCTCGGCGAAACCGGGAAGGGTGAGGCCAGGGAACGGTCGGTTTCCCCGTAGCTGAATTTCTGAAAGTCCGCTTCGTTCCATAAAGGAGACATAGGTCTCCGCTGAATATGTGTTCTCGTAGAAGTCGGGCTTGAAGAGCGCCTTTGCTTCCACCGGCCTTTAGAGGGGTTGCGCTTGAACGTGAAGTAGAGCAGCCTGACCGCTGCGTTGAAGACATTCCCGATCGTTTGCACACTGAGGCGCTCGGTCACGATATCCGCGAAAAACATTCCGCCTGGCCGCAGCACGCGCGTCATCTCTGCGATGACGACATCAACATCCTCGAAGTGTTCCAGCAAACCGAAACTGGTAAGGATATCGAAGCTCTCCTCCTCGAATGGAAGATCGTAGACATTGCCGAGCACGAATTCGCCCGTGAGGCCTTCCCGCTGGAATCGCTTCTCAGCGAACGCCAGTGCTGATGGCGATGCATCCGCAGCACGACCTCATATCCATGTGCAGCCATCCAGGCTGCTACTTCGCCACTGCCGCTTCCGCATTCCAGTACGCGAGCAGGTGCCGGCGGCAGGACCCGCGCCAGCGCCTCGTTCTTTCTCTCCGCGAAGAGCCGTTCCTGCGCGTTGAACTCGGGTTCTTCCGCTCCGCTGAGGTAGTTTTGCCAGATACCCTCGAAAACCTCGACCGAGCCGCGCCGTTCCCCACCCATGAGCACTCCTCATCCAACTATTTTGATTTTGAAGTTGACGCAATGCTACATCAGGCGGAATCGGGCGGCACGGAAAAGCAACGGGAGGTGGGCGAACCCACCTCCCATCATGAACGTTTCTGAAGCTGGAACCTCTGGCATTATGCTGGTTTCACCGGCTCCACCTTGTGACTCTCCGCGCTCTTCATAGCGGCGAGCGCGACTTCAAGCGCCCGCAGTCCATCTGTTCCGGTGACTGGTACATCGGTACCATCACGAACGGCATTGATGAACGAGGAGATCATCTCCGGATCGCCGGAGAACTCGTTGGCATTCCAGGTGAAACTCGGCCCAGATGTCTCTGCCATCTCATAGGTGTCATTGAACGCATCAGCAAAGAGCACACCGTGTTCGCCGATGACATCCAGTGTCACACCGCCCCAGATCGGCCAGTTACTCGGCCGACTCCAACTGGTATCGAGGCTAACGGGAACACCGTTGCTCAGGCGGAACATGAGCAGCCCGGTGTCGTCGCCTTCGTAGCCATAGAGGCGATTTCCGCTCTCGGCGTACACCTGGGTGACTTCCGCCCCGTAGATGTAGCGGAGCACATCCACCACGTGCACGGTGTGGTCAATAACAGCACCACCGCCGGAGAGTGCCGGATCCACAAACCAGTCGTGCGGACAGGTACCCGGGTTGCGCGCCGCAATGGTGAGCGTTTCGCCAAACATCGGGTTCTCAATTGCCTGTTTCAGCGCCTGGATACTGGCGTTGAAACGCACCGGGAAGGCGGTCATCAGCTGCACGCCGGCCTCATCACAGGCGGCGATCATCTCTTTCGCATCTTCAACCGTGGTTGCCAGCGGCTTCTCGCACAATACGTGCTTGCCGGCCCTGGCAGCGGCGAGTGTCATCGCCTTGTGGTTGACGTTTTCGCTGCAGATGATCACGCAGTCGATATCCATCGCGAGCGCTTCATCAACACTGGCAACCCACTTCGTACCGAACTGCTCCGCGGCACCTTTGCCGCGAGCCTCGTTCTCATCGGCGATCACGGTGAGCTCAACATCCGGCAGGTGCGTAAGCACAGTGGCGTATCCGAAAGCGTGGCCGTGCGCGAAGCTGAGTATGGCCACCTTCACAGTCCTGGTGTTTGTCATGTCAACATCCTTTCCGGCAGCCTAGGCGCTTTTGACCGTGCCATCTTCATTGAAGAAAACGGGACGATCTTCGCGCATGGAATCCAAAACCGCATTCGCCACGATCAGCGTACGCGTCGCCTCATCGCCATCCACAGGAACCGGCTTGCCCGTGCGGAGGCAATCGATAAACACCAGTAACTCGCGCAAGTGCGGCGGCTCGTTGGTGGGGCGCATGCGGGTGAACTGCTTGCTCTGCTGTCCCAGGCCCTCGTACTCGATGCCGGTGCTCGGCTCGAAGGTGAGGGTGGATGAATCAAAGGAGTTGTGGCGGATCATGCCCTTGCTGCCCGCAACCTCAAGCGAGGTGCGGAAGGCGCTGTGTGCCCAGCTTGCCTCGCAGTGGGCAATTACGCCGTTGCGGAAACTGAGGCTTGCGATAGCGTGATCCCGTTTGGTGTGCCACTCGGTAAAGCTCAGCCCATGTGCGTAGAGCCGCTCGACATCGCCAAAGTACCAGCGGAAGGTGTCGATTTCGTGGATCATCAGGTCCAGCACCACGCCCCCGCTCTTCTCCACGTCGGCGAACCATGGCGAGCGTTCCATGACGGGCGG
>CAZGML010000018.1:5652-52666 GCA_964526965.1 uncultured Sphaerobacteraceae bacterium
CGCCCCCGCTCTTCTCCACGTCGGCGAACCATGGCGAGCGTTCCATGACGGGCGGGTTGAGGCGACTGCCGCGCACCATCGCGATATCGCCCAGCGTTCCGGCGTCAAGCTGTTCCTTCACGCGCATGTATTCGCTGAAGAATCGCACCACGTGACCAACCATCATCGTGACACCGGCGTCTTTGCAGGCCTGAGTCATGGCCATGGCGTCTTCGTTTGTACGGGCTATCGGCTTTTCACAGAATACGTGAAGCTTGTGCTTTGCTGCGGTTTCCACGCCCATGCGATGCAGCCCGGTTGGCAGTGCAATCAGCGCGACATCGACATCCTCGCTGGAGAATGCCTCTTCCATGTCGGCTGTTACACGACCACCGATCTGCTCCTGGAGTTTCGTGGCGCGATCGAGATCGACATCCACCAGCCAGGTCACCTCGGCCTGGGGCGATCCGGCGAGATTGACAGCATGTGTGCCGCCCATACCACCGGTACCGACAATTGCGAAGCGAACCGGCCGACTGGCCAGCTCCTCTGCGGTGGCCGGCCGCATGCCGGCAGCATCATTTGTGCTCATGAACATCCTCTCCCCGCCCGAGCCGGGCCGGTTTACGATGCGTGCGCATCTGACAGGTGATAGCGCGAACTCATTATGCAGCGTATGGCACAGGCGGGTGGTGTGCAAGGTAAATGCGCCCTGATTGCTAGTTCGGCGTTCGACCAACCTGCTACGATGCATACTTAAATCTTCTGGCAACGTACCTGGAGGCGGAGCATGGGTCGAGACCAAATCGGAACAGGCGTCATGCTGGCCGCCGCTGCATGGATAGCATCGCTGGCATTTACCGATCCTGGCCAGTACGCAGCGCCCGAGCTGCGGCAGCGTATTGTGGTCACGGCGTTGGTAATCGTGCTGGTCGCCTTCTTTCCGCGCCGCTTGAACCTGACCGGCACGGTGCTGGCCGTCACCGCGTTGGGCCTGAGCCTGAACATCGGCCTCTTTGGCCTTTTTGGCATGACGTGGGAGGGCCTGCTCTCGGCGGCACTCATTATTGTTGCCCTGTGGCTACGGAAGGATCGGCTCGATAACGATGCCATTGTGGTCATCTCGGCGGCTGCGGCCGGAATTTTGGCAGTGATTCAGCCGCTGGTTATTCTCTTCGCGCTTGTGGTGATTCTGGCGGTGAACGTGATTATCTGGGTTCTGAACAGGTGGAGTATGGCCCGGAGTCGCTAGGCAGCTCAGTTCTTGAAGGCGGATGATCGCCAGATCATGATCGCCCCGGCAACGACTGGTACCACGACCACCGCCGCCAGAATCGAATTTCCTGCCGTGGTTCCTGGTAACTCGCCCTCCGAGTTGATGAACCAGCCCACGGCCGTGAGGAGACCGGCAACTAATACGATCAGCCCGAGCGCAATGGCAACATTGCGCCTGTGCGTGCCGGCTAACACCACCACCAGCACCATACATGGTAAAAACGCCAACCCACCGATGCCCCATAGCGCCATCGATGCCTGGGGAACGGGGTCATCCGTCGAAAACCCGAGCCCGGCGCCCAGCGCCATCATCATCGCGGTCAGCGCAGTGATCGTCACGCCGAAGAACGTGCTGATGAGGTAGATCAGTAGTGTGGCATTACTTGGTGCGTCCGGGTTTTCGTGGTGGAGGTCTTCATCGTTCATACACTGGATTCTACTCGCACTCGTTGTTGATAACATCCCGCGGTAGAGCAACAGTCTGCTACACGACGTGGGCGGCAGTTCATCCGGGCAACGATTCACCCCCTCAATAGTTGTATACAGTGTGTAATGATCGTGATAGGATTATGTCGTCAAGATGTCAGTGGCAGGTCGTTCCATGTGACTCCTGCAAGGGTGCGTGGAAGTCGATTTCTTGATAGTTCGCTATCCACAGAATCTCCGGGTCAAGGAGAAGATCATGAATTCCTCGGACCACACTGACGTTTCCCGCCCAAACCATTGTCCGTTTTGCAAAGAAGAAATCGCTGAGGACGCAGTCAAGTGTAAGCATTGCGGTAGCCGGCTGCGGCCCGATCCCCCTGCGCACGGCGGAGTTTGCCCGATGTGCAAGGAGGAGATCAACAAAGACGCGATCAAGTGCAAGCATTGCCAATCGATTGTTGGGGTCTCTGCTCAACCTGCGTCGGATGAGCCTTCGATTGCAGCTGCAAGGGCAGCGATAAACCCGATGAGGCCAGAGGTCGGTCCTATCACCGTTCCCTGGGGGCCGTGCCTCTGGACTTGTTACTGTGTCCGGTACAGCGATCTGTTCCCCAACATCTGCAACGAATGGCGGTGTGTCTCCATTTACTGTGCGAACACGTTTGCCTGATGATGCCAGAGCTTCCAATCCTGGATGCCCTTCAGCAACCCCATCGCCGTCAGTAACCTCGCTAACGCAAGACGGGGAGGATTGAAAATGTCCGATAAAAATAGAGAAACACCATCAGGATCAGCAACCGACCATGGCGGCACGTGTCCGTATTGCAAAGAGTCAATTAAACCTGAGGCGGTTATCTGTAAGCATTGCAGATCGTACTTGCCCGCAGCGCGCACTACTCCGGACCATGGCGGCACGTGTCCAAACTGCAAGGAGTCAATCAACCCGGAGGCGACTGTTTGTAAACACTGCCGATCAAATCTCGGAAACATGGCCGGTGCATCTGTGGCAGGCGTACCGTTCGGCCCGGAAGCCTTCCTGGGGAAGGGTGGAGATTTCCCGCCATGCGGCTGCGAGGTGACGCAGAACGCCGGGTTTGCGGAACGTGAGCACTTCGGTGCCCGCCTGTCCCAACAGCTTCGCCCGGGAGGCATTGGATCCGGATTAGGCGCCTACGAGTATGAATGTCGTTTGGTTAAGGGAGAAGTGTGTGACGCCCAGGGATGCCGTCCATGGTGGGTGGTGATTTGCAGGGTGGTTGAAACCTTCATGTAACGGCCCGGCGATTTCGGTATCGACGGGCTGTTGCTCGTGGTTGATCAGGCCTGGACACGTTTAACCACATCCACCAGCTCTTCGATCTCTTCATCCGTGGTGAGGTAATGCAACGAGGCGCGAATATACGTGCCCATGTCTTCCCATTCCGGATCGAGATGTGTGATGTAGATATTGGAAATGGATGTGTTGACCTTCTCGGCCGAGAGAATTTCGTGCAGGCGCTCGGACTTCACGTTTTCGCGCGAGAAGGTGACGATTCCACCCTGCACGTTCCCGACATCATGAACTCGCACGCCATCGACGGCCAACAGGTTCTCGCGTAGCAAGGCACCCTGCTGCTGCACTCGTTGCCAAATAGCATCCAGCCCAACCTCCAGGGCGTAATCGACTGCTGCACCGAGCCCCAGCCGACCGGCGATGTAGCTCTCCCAGTTCTCGAACCGACGCGCATCAGGCCGGATGCGGTACTCGGTTGGCGAGATGAGATCGGCTGCATGCAGGTCGAGCAGGGGCGGTTCCATGTGCGGGATACGGTCTTTACGAACGTAGATAAACCCGGCACCACGGGGCCCGCGCAGGTATTTGCGACTGGTAGCGCTGAGGATATCGCATTGGATCGCCTCGACATCTATCGGTAATTGCCCGATAGATTGGCATGCATCCAGCACGTACCAGGCGTCCGGCTGGTGCTGCCGAATCAGCCTGCCGATTTCTTCGGCCGGTTGTACGAGTCCGTTATTCGTAGGCACATGCGTGATAAAGACACCGGCAGTTGGCTTCTGAAGGGCGTGCTCAAGACCTGCCAGGTCAATCTGGCCTGCATCGTCGTTTGGTACCAGCTCAATTTCGATACCAAAATGATTCTTGATCTGCACCAAGGCCACCATGTTGCTGGCGTACTCCCAGCTGGTAGTCAACACCCGGTCTCCCTCTTTGAAGGGGATCGCATAGACGCCCATATCCCAGCCGCGGGTGGCGTTTTCCACCAGCGCGATCTCTTCCGAAGATGCATTGAGCATGGTTGCGATGGAGTCGTAGACAGCCGTGAGACGATCATGCGCCTGCGCAGCCGCCTCGTATCCACCGATCGTCGCCTCGAGTTCGAGATGATCAATCACCGCCCGATGCACCGGATTCGGTGGTAGCGCCGACCCGGCGTAGTTGAAGTGATTCACATGCTGTACACCGGGCGTATCGGCCCGCAAGGCATCGAGTCGATCGAGAATTGGCGACATAAACGGTTCTCCTTCGAAGGCGCTGCACGTTCGCTGGTTCCAGAATATCCGAGAATTAGTCATTTGCTAGGGAGCCTGACTTTCTCCATCGGTACAGCAACCGTATGCTGGTGGCGTGTGGTGCAAGGTGTGCGCCAGATATTTCAGGGTATCCTCTATGCCGCTTTCCGCTGACGAACTCAAATCGCACTTCAATCTCGATCCGGACGTTACCTTCCTCAACCACGGATCGTTTGGCGCCTGCCCGAAACCGGTGTTCGATGAGTGGCAACGATGGCAGACAGAGATGGAGCGGCAGCCGGTTGAATTCATCGGGCGCCGTCAGGAAGGGTTGCTGGACGACGCTCGCGCCGTTCTGGCCGAGTACATTAATTGCGATGCAGATGACCTCACGTTCGTCACGAACTCCACCGCCGCAATCAACATCATCGCCCGTTCAATGGATCTGCAACCCGGGGACGAGATACTCACCACCGATCTCGAATACGGCGCACTCAACTACACGTGGGAGTATCTTTGCCGGAAAGCCGGTGCCACTTATGTCCAGCAGCCGATCTCGCTACCAACCACCACGCGTGAGGCGATTGTGGAGGAACTGTGGCAAGGCGTGACAGCAAAAACAAAGGCGATCTTTCTCAGCCACATCACCAGTGCTACTGCACTCATATTGCCGGTGGAGGAGATATGCGCCCGCGCTCGCGAGGAGGGCATTCTCACCATCGTAGATGGTGCGCATGTACCTGGGCAGATTCCGCTGGATATCTCCACGCTTGGTGCGGATATCTACGCCGGCAACTGCCATAAGTGGCTTTGTGCGCCGAAGGGATCGGCGTTTCTATGGGTGAGCGAACAGCACCAGCACTGGGTTGAAAGCGGGATCATCAGTTGGGGATGGCACCCCGAAAACACATTTGTGAGCCGTAACCAGATGCAGGGCACGCGGGATGTAAGTCCCTTTCTCACCGTGCCAACGGCCATTGAGTGGCAGAAAGAGTTCGAATGGGATGCCGTGCGGACCCGATGCCACGAGCAACTCCGCACACTCATCGACGATATGCACGAACTCCTCGGTACCGAATCGATCTATGCTGACGATTCCTGGTTTGCGCAACTCGCCGTCATTACCCTGCCACCCGGAGAACACGCGAACCTCAAGGAATACCTGATGGATTGTGGCATTGAAATACCAGTCACCCAACACCGCGACCGCATGTTTGTCCGCGTCTCCGTGCAGGGGTATGTCAGCGATGCCGACCTGGCGCACTTCCGAACTGCGTTACCTGAACTGACGCCTGATCCGTCATGACCGGTTATCGACGCCCGATTCGACTCCCGATCAATCTCCAGATCCGGGTCCGGTGATTGTGACACCAACGTCAACGCCGTCCACGGATGATTCGACTCCCCCGACCGTGACTGGCCTTCCGCAAACGGGTGCCGGCACGATCGGTGTTCCTGCGGTGTTGTTGCTGTGGGCGGGATCGTTACTGACGCTAGTTGCAGGCATCCTGCTCTTGATTCGTTATCGATTATCCGGATAGAGCGATTCAATCGGAGTAAAGAATCATCCCGAAGGAGGCTGAACGTTGTCCAGCCTCCTTCGACGTTTTCCCGGGACTTCTCGCACGCTTCATTGACAAGGAATCACCCTCCTTATACGGTAGCCGTATCTCACATAACGTAAGTCCGTCTCCACAGCGATGTGGTCCATACGGCATTGCCGACGCAGGCACGGAGATATCGACCCAACTATCGCTCGGGCATTGAGGGAGGTAATGCGCCCGGTTATTTTGGCTACCCGTTTTTCTTTGAGGAGGTCACATGAAAACCGATGATGTAAAACGGTTGAACATCACGCTTGATCGACGACAACTCGGTCAAGGTGCGTTTGCCGGCATGAGCGCCGTGGCTCTGGCGCAAGCGATGCCAGCAGGAGCATCGGATCGCGCAGCGCTCTGGACATTCTTCCGTGCCCAAAACGCCGGTGAGATTCCGGAAACGGTGGATGATTACGTCCCCGCCGCCCTGAATGAATCCGAGTACGCCACACTCCGCGCCATTACAGCGCGGATTTTTCCTTCCGAAGAAGATGATCCGGGCGCCCTTGAGGCCGGAGCATCTATCTATATCGACCGGGTACTAAATGGCCGCGACGCCGGCCAGCTGGAAACGTACCAGTCCGGATTGGCAGCGCTGGATGCAGCGACCGGTGGGTTTGTCGACGCGTCCGAAGCTGACCAGGATTCCGCCCTGACCGATCTGGAGGCCGGCGAGGTCGCCGATGCGCCTGACGGCTTTTTCGCGCTGCTGCTTGAGCACACCCGCCAGGGTATGTTCTGCGACCCCATTCACGGGGGAAACCGAGAGTTTATCGGCTGGGATCTCATCAACTATCCGGGCATCAAGCTTGCCTGGACCGCTGAAGACCAGTCCCTGAACGCCGAAGTTGAGCCCGAGCATACGTCGGTTGAAGAGTATGGAGGTACACCGGTATGAGCCAGTTCAAACAGAACCTGCCAATTGCAACACCTGAGGCGACGCCGAAACCGGAACCAACCGAGATGACCGGGGCAACGCCAGAAGTCGAACCTGACGGAATGGTTGAGGCGACACCGCAGGCCAGCCCTGCAACGTCAGCGGAGCCGGAAGTCCTTCCCAAGACCGATGTCGTTATCATCGGGCTTGGTGCCGCAGGAGGAATCGCCGCGTATGTGTTTACTGATGCCGGTCTCAACGTGGTTGGTCTTGAGGCTGGGCCCCGACTGGAGGCTGCGGACTTCCTTAGCAACTACGATGAACTGAAAGGGTATTTCTTCAGCAACTGGACTGGTGAGCCCAAGGCCAATCATGAGGTTCCTACCTGGCGACCGACGCCGGATGCCGAAAAACAAGACCCCGCTTTCAATATTAAAATGATGAACGCCGTGGGCGGCACCAGCGTTCACTACACGGCCCAGAGTTGGCGCATGCGCGAAGATGATTTCAAGATCTATTCGTCTACCGTCGAGCGCTATGGTGAGGACAAATTGCCCGACGGGCATGCGTTGGCCGATTGGCCAGTAACCTACGATGACATGGAGCCGTATTACGACAAGGTCGAGTACCTGATCGGTGTCTCGGGCGCCGGTGGAATGAATCCATTCGAGTCGCCGCGTGCGCGCGATTACCCCATGCCGCCGCTTCAGCGAACCGCGTTCACCGAATTGGCCGCGGAGGGCATGGCCGAAATGGGATACGACCCCTTCGACCTTCCAGCGGCAATTAACTCGGAGCCCTACGATGGTCGCGATGCCTGTAGCTACTGCGGGTACTGCACGGGCCATGGCTGCTGGAACAACTCCAAATCCAGCACGCTGGTCAGCGCCATCCGCAAGGCAGAGGATACTGGCCTTCTTGAGGTCCGCCCCAATTCCCGTGTATTCCGCATTCTCACGGACGAAAGTGGGAATGCCAGCGGTGTTGAGTATCGAAACGAAGCGGGCGAAATGGTCATCCAGCCGGCTGGCGTTGTGGTACTTGCGGCCTACACGTATGAGAATACCCGTCTGCTGCTCCTCTCCGAATCGGAGCAGTTCCCCAATGGGTTGGCCAATAACAGCGGACAGGTGGGCAAGTACTTCATGGGTCACGCCTTACCATCTGTCAACGCGTTCTTCCCGGGCATGAACTTCAATGGTATGTCTGGCACAGCATCGCAAAACACCTCGATGGACAATCTCAACGGCGATAACTTCGATCACACCGATCTTGACTTTATCCGCGGTTCAATCGTTCAGGCTGGTGCCGGTGAAAGTAACCCGATCGGTGCATCACGAAACATTCCTCCGGGAGTTCCAACCTGGGGTGCTGAATACAAGGCCTGGCTGAAGGAGAATTCGCTGGGTGTGGCTGCCATCACTACACAGCAGGAAGTCTTGCCCTATCACGACAACTTCATGGATCTGGATCCAGACGTCGTTGATCCGGACGGCGTGCCGGTTGTGAGGGTTACGTTCGAGATCAAGGACAACGAGTACAAGGCCTGGGAGTATATCAGCGCTCGTATCACCGAAATCCTAGAGACGATGGGCGCTGAAGCCACCTGGGAGAACCCAGTCTCCTCGATACCCGTGAACAGCCACGCTTATGGCGGGGCCCGTGCCGGCGACGATCCCGCGGTATCGGTGGTAGATCGATACTGCCTGGCGCACGAAGTGCCGAACCTGGCGATTATGGGCGCGTCAGCGTTCCCCAGTACGTCGGGATATAACCCCACGGAGACATTACAGGCCTGGGCCTGGCTGTCTGCAGAGTACATCGCGGAAAACTTCGACGATATTGCCGTCTAGTTAACATGAACGGAGCGGACATTGCGTCCGCTCCGAACTCTTTGGACGACAGATCGTGGTGGTGGGCCCGCGTGCCCGCTTGCAGCTTCGGTCCTCGCGGTCGAAGTGATGCGTTATCCCTCGTGATCCTCTGAGCCACGCTCCAGGAATACCGGGCACGGAGCCTCGCGCACCAGCTTCTCGGCAACGGATCCCAGCGACCATCGCTTGTAACCACCCTGGCCGCGGGTCGTGATTACCATCACGTCGTCAGAATCCACAGCCCACATCAGCGTAAATGGCACCGAGCCTTCCAGGAGTTCGCTCGTTACGCGTGGCCACTCCTCTTTGGCACTCGCCTCTTTCTCTTGGAGGTACTCAATAGCCTCGTTGCGAACGGCGTCCAGCGTTTGATCGTAGAGCTCAGGGTGCATATCAGAAGGGGCCAGCCAGTCTGTATTTTTGTCCCGAAGAGCCACTTTTACATCCTGAAGACCAACACTACGTATGAGATGTAGCGGCAGGTTCAGCGCTGCTGCCAGGCGAATGGCTGCCTCGAGCCCTCGTTCGGCAATCACGCTGCCATCCAGCGCGCATACCACGCGTTCGGGTTGCCGGGGGTTCCGTGTCAGTTCGCCAACCCGTACCACGAGCGTTGGCGTGGTTCCGTGGCGAACAACGCGGTCGGCCATACTGCCAAATATCACACGTCCGGCGGCGCCACGACCGTGGGTCATCATCACGATCAGGTCAGCCTCGGTGCCGGCGTCAATGATTTCTTCGGCCACATCACCAATGCGAATATCCACGCTAACGTTGCGTGAGGGAGTGCGAAGCTGCTCGGCCTTTGCCTCCATCTGTTCCTCAAGTGAACTCTCTTCGCGCGCGGCACCACGCCGCAGAATCCACTCCGGCACGATTACCTCGCGATCAACCATCACGTGGAGCAGAACCAGCTCTTTCGTTGGAATCGAGCTCGCATAGTTGAGCGCAGCCCAACTTGGTTCGGAGCCGTCGAGAGGTACCACGATCCGGTCGTAGATGAAGTCAGTGGGCATGGGGCTTTCTCCTGAGAATTACGCCTTCGTATACACCAATGATACGGTCTCGCAGCAGCCAACGCGAGAGGGAATTTCCCCGTGCTTCAAGGAATTGCGGTAGAATGCGGCACACTAAAGTGTATTCATTCGCGAGTATGTTTTATGATAACGCGACCAGGGTGCTGTACACCCCAATAACATGTGGCACCCCACCAGGGTGGGGATTGGCTAGCCATTCTCAAACCTGTGATGCATTCATTGCATCCGCGCCATGCGAGGGAGTAACGGAGTATGGAGGTTCAGGCGTCTGGTGAACTGGTTCATCAGGTCACGGAAGAGGACGAGGTGCGACGGAGTAGGTTAGGTTCCATTTTTGGGAACTTTATCTTCCGGCGCCTGCTGCGGGCACTGCTTACCATTTACCTGGTAACCACCTTTGTTTTCTTCCTGGTGCGTTTACTGCCGGGCGACCCGATTCAGGTATTTATTAACCGGCAAATGACCCAGTACGGGTATAGCTACGATGATGCGGCCAACCAGGCGCGTTCGCTTTTTGCTATCGACGACAGCCAACCGCTCCTGCTGCAGTACTTCGAGTACATCGGTAACCTGCTTCGTGGTGATATGGGGCAATCCATGGTGCTGCCTGGTACGACAGTTATCAGCATCATTAACAGCCGCATTTGGTGGACTATCTTCTCGGTAGGTGTGGCGCTCATTATCGCCTTTGCGCTCGGAAGCCTCATCGGCATGGTAATGGCCTACAAGCGCGGTTCGGTTTTCGACGGTGTAGCCAGCACTATTGGCTCCGTTATGAACAGCTTCCCGAATTACCTCTTTGCATTGCTCTTTATCATCATTTTCGCGGTGCAGCTCGACTGGATTCCCTATACGAAAATGCGCGGTTCGTTATCCAGCGGTCAACCGGTGGAATTCAGTTTCGCGTTCTTTGCAGATGCGCTCTATCACGCGATTCTGCCGATATTCGTCTACGTCGTCACCAGTATTGGTGGGTGGATGCTGCTCATGAAAAGCTCTACCGTGTCCACGCTGGAAGAGGACTACGTCACCGCTGCCCGCGCCCGGGGAGTACCGGAATGGCGGATTCTTACGTTCTATGTCGGGCGGAACGCGATTCTACCCCTCTTTACACAACTCACCATTGCCGTCGGCTTTGTTGCCGGTGGGTCGCTGCTGGTTGAGCCGATCTTCCAGTACCAGGGCATTGGCTCACGTCTCTTCGAAGCCATCAACCAGCGAGACTATCCAGTGCTCCAGGGGATCTTCCTGATTATCACCGTCTCTGTTGTCCTGGCACTCTTCGTTGCTGACTTACTCTATAGCCGGCTCGATCCGCGCATTCGGTCATAGGAGGATCAGGAGATGACTTCTGCAACACCTGCGGCTGAAAATAGCCGTTCAACAGCAGTTACACCGGCACCCGCGTGGCAACGGTTTATCAGCCGAAACAAGCTTGGTACCTTCGGAATGGTTGTGCTCGCCGCACTTCTTATCCTGAGCTTTATCGGACCATTCTTCCTCCCGGATTCAAACCCGACCCAGGTCGACAAGGTCTATTGCTCACCGAGCAGGGAGAATATCCTCGGGTGCGATAACCGTGGCCGCGATATCTGGTACCAGATTGTGAACGGTGGCGCCCAGTTGATCCTGGTGAGTACAGGTGCGGCGCTCGTAAGCACGCTCATCGCCATTACGTTCGGAGCCCTCGCCGCGCTTATTGGCGGCTGGTTCGAAGCAGTTGTATTGCTGCTTACCGAGGTCGTGCTCACGATCCCGGGCATCATTTTGCTGGCGGTTCTCGCTGCATTTATCAGCTTGAACAGTCCTATCCTGTTGGTGGTGATCCTGGCGGTCACCGGCTGGCCAACCTTGTTACGGGCTGTACGCGCCCAGGTGCTGAGCCTGAAGGAGCGCGAGTTCGTGGAAGCTGCCCGCATGCTGGATCTCGGTATGCCGCGCATTCTCTTCCGCGAGGTGCTGCCAAACATGGCCAGCTACATCCTCATCAACTTCGTACTGGGTATGACAGTCGCCATCTACGGCCAGGTCGTTCTCTATTTCCTCGGGCTGGTGTCGCTTTCCGGCGATAACTGGGGACTCATGGTCGACCAGGCATACCGCCAGGGCGCGGCATTCTCACCCGATGGAATCATGTATCTCGTTTCACCCATTGTTATGATCGTGCTGCTAATGTGGTCGCTCACACTGGTAGCCCGTGCACTCGAGGATGTCTTCAATCCTCGCCTGCGGGAGGCATAATCGATGAGCGAACCAATGATGAACAATCAGGCTACTGTCGATGCGGCGCTAGCTGAAAAAGATCGCGTTCGCGGTACTGCCGAATCGGATGCGCCACTCCTGCTTTCCGTAAAAGATGTTTCTGTCGAGTACAAAACACCCTTTGGGTGGATGCAGGCTGTGAGCAACTCCAGCATGGATATTCGCCGCGGTGAAGCCGTTGCCCTGATTGGTGAATCTGGCTCCGGTAAATCCACGCTCGGTTTCGCGTTATTGCGCATGCTGCCGCGAAGTGCTCGCGCCACGGGCTCAGCCATTTTCTACGATCCCAATGGCCAGAGCTACGATCTCTTCCAGCTCACGGACAAGGAGTTCCGCAACTTCCGCTGGAGCAAGTGCGCCATGACATTCCAGGCAGCACAGAACGTGCTCAACCCGGTTATGCGCGTAAGCCAGACCTTCTACGAAACAGCAAAGGCGCACGGCTGGAATGACAGGCGCGCGGTGAAAGAAAAGACGCTCGACCTGTTCCGGAAGGTGCAACTTGACCCCAACCGTGTATTCGACGCGTATCCGCACGAACTCTCCGGAGGTATGCGCCAGCGCGTGAGTATTGCGCTAAGCCTGCTGCTCGATCCGGATCTGCTCATTCTGGATGAGCCAACCACGGCGCTCGATATTATTACGCAGCGAGCCATTATCGACGTGATCAAGAGCCTGCGTGAGCAGCTCGATTTCACCATGATCTTCGTGAGTCACGATCTCAGCCTCGCGGCAGAACTCGCTGACCGTGTCGCGACGATGTACGCCGGCGAAATCGTGGAATACGCGCCTGTACGCGATGCGTTTTACGATCCGCATCATCCCTACACCGTGGGATTGCTCAATGCGGTTCCACCGATTGTGGGCGAGGAGTTCACGCAGCTCGTGGCGATTCCGGGAGCCACCCCGAACCTGCTCAACATCCCGAGCGGTTGCCCGTTCCATCCACGCTGCCCATGGGCTACAGAGGTATGTACCGAGGTCAATCCACCGCTGATCGATATCGGCCGTACGCACTACACGGCCTGTCACCATCACGATGAAATTACGCGAGACCAGGAAGTCTGGGAAGAAATGGAGGCCACCATTGTCGCAGAATAGTACGCTCCAACCGGAAGCAGAGGTGGCTGCCGATCGCGGTACGCCGATCATGCGGCTCGAAAATATCCGCCGCGATTTCGATACGCGCGGAGGTGAAATCACCGCCGTCGACAACGTGAACTTCGACCTGCACAAAGGGGACATCCTCTGCCTTGTTGGCGAGAGCGGTTCCGGTAAAACCACGGTTGCCCGCATGGCAGCCGGTCTCCTCAAGCCTACGCGCGGCAAGGTCTTTTTCGAGGGCCGCGACATCTACAAGATGAACAAAAAGGAGTTCAAGGAATACCGCCGCTCCGTGCAGATCATCCATCAGGATCCGTACGCATCGTTGAACCCAATCCAGACTATCGGCGATATCCTGCGAGCACCCTTGCTGAAGCACAATATCGCCAAGAATCGCTCAGATGCCACCAGGCGGGCTGGCGAATTGCTGGAACTGGTCGACTGCCGACCGATTGAGAACTTCATCGACAAATATCCACACCAGCTCTCGGGCGGTCAGCGCCAGCGAATCTCTATCGCCCGGGCAATGACGCTTGATCCGCGCGTCATCATCGCAGACGAAAGCGTCAGCATGGTGGACGTGAGTATTCGGGTCAGCCTGCTCAACACCATGTTGAAGTTGCGTAACGAGCTCGGTGTCACCTTCCTGTTCATCACCCACGACCTTGCGGTCGTGAAGTACTTCGGGTGGGAGGGCAACATCGGCGTTATGTACGTCGGCAAGGTTGTCGAGTATGGCCGCACGCCCGGTGTTATTGGGCGCGGCATGCACCCCTACACGCGGGCATTGGCGGCCGCTATCCCGGAAGCCGATCCCGACCTTACACGCTCAAAGGAAAAACTTCAGTTACGTAGCCTCGATATCCCCAACCTCACAGAACTGCCAACCGGTTGTGTGTTCCACCCTCGTTGCCCGTATTGGGTTGAGGGGCTTTGCGACGTAGAGGTTCCACCGCTCGTGAATATCACCGAAGAGCGTCAGGTTGCGTGCCATGTTGTGCAGCAATTGGCCGAACGGGGTGAAGATCCTCGCGACCTGAAAGTGACTGATCAACTGGCCAGTGAATTAATGCGGGAATGATACTGTCTACACTGCGCAATATTCTTGCAAATATTCGCGGATGCGTGCATGATTAAGATGTTAACTCCAACCTGACGGAGCGAGTGTTATGGTCAACACCCGTACCGAAATGTCCGACCCATATGCGGTCGGTCGGCACCGAGTACGCGCCTTTGGGTTGCGGGTTGAATTCACAGGAGCCGGAAGGTCCGGCACCGAATGAAAGGACAAGGGGACATGGTAGCTTCGATGAACCGTCGGCGCTTTCTCGGCACGGCAGGTGCCGGTTTTGCGGCGGCAATGCTTGCAGGCGGCGCACTGCCCGCAGGCTTCGGAAAGTCCGTCATGGCACAGGATGGCGGCAAGGAATTCCACGGCGCCTATCCATACGTTGATCCGGGTGCTGGTGGACACTTCAACACCTTCGTAACCAACGGTATTCTTTCGCCGCCGGCCACCATTTACGGTGAAGTTCTCAATGTGCCACTTGGCATGTTCTTCTGGGAATCCAACAGCTGGCTGCCCCTGGTTGCCGAAGGCTGGGAATTTAAGGTTGGCGGTGACGATACCGAAGTCGCGCTCCCCGTTGAGGGCGAAGATTATGCCCCGGTCGATAACGCCCCTGTAGATGCCGATACGCTCGTCGTCAAGGTGCGCGAAGGCCTGACCTTCAGCGACGGCAGCCCGCTCACCGCGCAAGATTGCGTGGATACCATGTGGTGCTACCGCATTATGAGTAACACCGTATGGAGCTATGTGGATGACGCCCAGGTAGTGGACGACACCACCTTTACCGTTCACATGTCCGTTCCCGCCACCGTGGTTGAGCGCTATGTGATCCGCAATATGGTGCCGGTTTCCAGCGCCGTTTACGGCGAGTGGGCCGAGCAGGCTCGCGAAGTTCTCGGCGGCGGCCTCACAACCGACGACCCGGAAGGCGCGCAGCTGCTGGATCAGTTCAACCAGTTCCGCCCCGACCTGCCTCCGAACAGTGGCCCGTACTCTATCGACCCGGATAGCATCACCAACGCCCAGATGACCCTCGTGAAGAACGAGAATAGCTACTGGGCTGACCAGGTGCCGTTCGATCGCATCATCAACTTCAACGGTGAGACCGATACCATCACCGCTGTGGTGCTCAGCAAGGAAATCGACTACGCCACCCACGGCTTCTCGGTTGCAACCGAGAACCAGATGATCGCCGATGACATTCGCGTTCTGCGTCCGCCCACATATTCCGGACCGGGCATGCTGTTCAACTACGGCAAGCTCGAAGAGTTCCAGGATGCCAAGGCCCGCCAGGCGCTGGCCCACGCAATCAACCGCGCCCAGAACGGCATGATTTCGCTCGCCGATTCCGGTGTTCCAACCGAGTACATGGCCGGTTTTGCTGATGCGCTTGTGCCACAGTGGCTGTCTGAAGAAGACATGGGCACCCTGAACACCTATGAATACGATCCTGAGCTTGCTGCCTCCATGCTCGAAGAGCTTGGCTGGAGCAAGGATGGCGATGTGTGGCTCAAGCCAAACGGTGAAGAAGCCAGTTACGAACTGAGCTTCCCCGCCGAGTTCGCCGACTGGAGTGCCGCCGGACAGGACCTGGCAGAGCAGCTGCAGGCCTTCGGATTCAATATCGATCCGCGCGCGATTACCCACACGCAGCAGCCGATTGATGTCGACCAGGGCAACTTCGATCTGGCGATTCGGGCGTGGGGTAACTCCACCAACCCGCATCCGCACTTCTCCTACACCCAGGCGTTCTACGTGCACAACACACTGGCCGTGAACAACGGTGGTGATGGTACGCAGTTCCCACTGCAAACCACCAGTGAAGCCGCCGGTGAGGTGGACCTCGACGCAATGGTCGTGGCATCCGCCGAAGGTATGGACGTTGAGGCTCAGAAGGAAAATGTCACCGCAATGGCACTTACCTACAACGAGCTTCTCCCGGCCATTCCGCTGTGGGAACGCTTCGGCAACAACTGCGCCCTCGAAGGCGTTCGCGTTGTCGCATGGCCAGCCGATGATGATCCGCTGATGGCACAGAGCTTCTATGCGGACAACATCCCCGCCATGATGTGGTACCAGGGCCTGATGGAAGCCGTCGAGGTTATTCAACAGATCCGGATCTGATGGCGTGGCTCCCGGCAACTGCCGGGAGCCACTGCCGTTAATGACGCAACATAGAAGAAGCAGGGCAGCCAATGCTCACCCTACGCTCGGTTCAGTGATCGCGACGGCCACGATCCAGATCATTCGAAAGGAGCGCTCCAATGAGCACCAGTTATTCCGCCTTGCCAACGCCACCTGTCGTCGACCTGGATACCTGGAACGTCGCGCTGGAAAAGCAGGAAGAACGGGAAAAGCACCTGCAGGAACGCCTCGAAATCGTGACGGACGCCCGTCGCCGCTTGCCAATGACCCCGGTACAAGGCGATTACAGCTTCGTTGGCCCCGCCGGTGAGGTCTCGTTTGCCGAACTCTTTGACGGGCATCACCAACTGCTGACCTATCATTTCATGTACTCACCGGATTGGAATGAAGGATGTCCGAATTGCACGCAATATGCCAGTTGTCTCGGCAGCGGCATCAATGAGGAACTTTCCAAATTCTCTGCCCGCTTCATCCTGGTGAGCCGCGCACCGTATAAAAAGCTCGCCGCGTGGGCAGCAGAGCAGGGCATAGCCACACCCTGGTACTCCGCATCCACGGAGTTCAACCAGGAAATGGGCGCCATGGCCGAAGGCTTTGGCGATGTGCCCGGCCTCTCAGTTTTCTACCGCGACGACAGGAACAACATCTTCCGAACATGGCGCGGCAGCGCATTCGCGATAGAAGCGACCATGCCATCCGTCGGTCTCCTGCAAGCCACACCATACGGACTCCAGGACCAGGGCGAGGATTCTCCCGACGGATAGCCGCAGCCGAACGAACCGGTCGGCTAATTGGTGCTCACCCAGATTCCCGTGCAAATTGCACAAATACTGCCCTGAAATTCCTGCGAAATGCACATTGTGTTACCCGGTTTTCAAACTGCAAACTGGATCAGGTGAAAACACATCGGGGACGAACAGGTCGTTGCCGATTTCCCTCAATGCAGGAGACGAATCCGGTGAACATTACGCTCTTCGAAGAAGCGATTCCAGAAGTTTACGAAACACGCATGCGCCTGCTGGGCCAGGAGCCTTCGCCCGAAGAGATCCTGCACAGGATCCATGCCGAAAGTGTGGAGTTCATCAATCTCCAGTTCACCGATGTGATGGGTATGGTAAAGAGCGTCACCATACCGGCTGGCATTTTTGCCGATATCGTGGAGCGCGGCCAGTGGATCGATGGGTCCTCCATCGCCGGGTTTGCCCGTATCGCCGAATCCGATATGTTCCTCGTGCCAGATTTGTCGACGTTCGCCGTCATCCCCTGGGAGCGTGATGAGTTCACCACGGCCCGTGTCATTTGCTGGGTGCATAACCCCAACAACGATCCCTTCCCCGGCGATCCGCGCCACCTGCTTTTAAACCAACTCAAAAAGCTTGCTGAACTCGGGTTCACCTACAATGCGGGCCCGGAACTGGAGTTCTTTCTCTTCGCCCGCGATAACGGAGAAATCGCGCCACTCCCGCACGACCGCGGTAGCTATTTCGATCTCAGTACCGACCTCGCCAGCACCGTTCGTAAGGATATGGTGCGGGCGCTCCTGGAGATGGGGATCGAGGTGGAGGCCAGCCATCACGAGGTTGCGATTGGCCAGCACGAAATCGGCTTCCAGTACGGACCTGCGGTGCAAACCGCCGATAACGCGGTTTCGTTCAAATACATCCTCAAGGCCATCGCGCAGAAGCACGGGCTCCACGCTACGTTCATGCCGAAGCCAATGGCGGGCATCAATGGCTCCGGTATGCACGTGCATCAGAGCTTCGGCTTCGTCGATCCAGCCCGGGGCAAAAATGCCTTTGTGGATGAGGGCGATCATTATGGGCTGAGCGATGTCGCCCGGCACTTCATTGCCGGCCAGTTAAAACACGCCCGGGGACTATCCGCCGTCATTGCGCCGCTTGTCAACAGCTACCGGCGACTTGTTCCCGGTTACGAGGCCCCGGTATACGTGGCATGGGCGCGTACCAACCGGTCGGCGCTTATCCGCGTGCCCGCCATTCGCCGTGGAAACGTCAACGCGACCCGTATTGAGCTTCGTTGCCCTGATCCCAGTTGTAATCCGTACCTCGCCTTCACGGCGATGCTGGCGGCGGGTATGGACGGCATCATCAATGAATTGCCGCTGGACGACCCGGTGGAAGAAAACCTCTACCACTTTACGGACGAAGATCTGCGTCGCCGCAACATCCCGATGTTGCCAGGTACCCTCGGCGAGGCGATCGAGGAGTTTAAGCAGGATCAGGTGCTGCGTGATGCCCTGGGTGAACACACCAGCGAGCGGCTGATTGAAGCGCAGGAGGCGGAGTGGAACGCCTTCCGACTTCATGTCACCCAATGGGAGCGAGATCGCTACCTCGAGATGTACTAATCCTGATTTTCATAACAGCCGGGTCGGGCGTGTTTATGCCCGGCCCGGGTTTCTCAATTTGCCCGTAACCATCATGAATTCGGAGCGCATCAGCCCTCGCATTATTGTGGGAAATTTCACATGCCGTATCCTTAAACCAGCAAGTACAGTAACGCGGAGGCGTTTCTGTGTGTCCTTTTTCATACTGGAGGAGTGAATACACGTGAGTATCAAGCTGTTCGAAGAGACGATCCCCGAGGTCTACCAAACCCGAATGCAACTGCTCGGTCAGGAGCCGAATCCGGACGTAATCCTCCAGCAAATCGAGGACGAACAGGTCAAGTTCATCAACCTCCAGTTCACAGACGTGATGGGAATCGTCAAAAGCGTGACCATCCCGTCTGGCATTTTTTCGGACATCATTGAACGCGGCCGCTGGATCGATGGTTCATCGATCGCCGGTTTCGCCCGCATCGCCGAATCCGATATGTTCCTGGTGCCGGATCTCTCAACCTTCGTTGTCATCCCGTGGGAGCGCGGCGAGTTTACCACCGCCCGCGTTATCTGCTGGGTCCATAATCCAGACAACTCACCTTTCCCGGGGGATTCCCGCCACATACTGGTGGAGCAACTGAAGAAGCTCGCCGACCTTGGCTTTACGTTCAACGCCGGCCCGGAACTGGAGTTCTTTCTCTTCGAGCAGCACAACGGGGAAATTGCCCCGCTTCCGCACGACCGCGGCGGATACTTCGATCTCAGCACCGACCTTGCCAGCACCGTTCGCAAGGATATGGTGCTTGCGTTGATGGAAATGGGCATCGAAGTAGAAGCCAGCCACCACGAAGTCGCAATGGGTCAGCACGAAATCGGCTTTGAGTACGGTCCTGCCGTTGTGACAGCCGATCATGCCGTGTCGTTTAAGTATGTGCTCAAGGCGATCGCCCAGAAGCACGGACTGTACGCCACGTTCATGCCCAAGCCAACGGGTGGTATCCATGGCTCCGGCATGCACGTCCACCAGAGCTTCGGCTACCTCGACTCCTCAAAGGGTAAGAATGCCTTCGTGGATGAAAGCGATCACTACGGGTTAAGCAAGATCGCCAAGCATTTCATTGCCGGCCAGCTCAAGCATGCTCGAGCGCTCACCGCCGTCACCGGACCGTTGGTGAATAGCTATCGTCGCCTGGTTCCGGGATGGGAGGCGCCAGTGTACGTTGCCTGGGCACGAACGAACCGATCAGCCCTGGTTCGCGTCCCGGCGATTCGGCAGGGCAATATCAACGCAACTCGCATTGAGCTTCGCAGCCCGGACCCAAGCTGCAACCCGTACCTCGCGTTCGCCGCCATGCTGGCCGCCGGCATGGACGGAATCGAAAAGGAGCTCCCGCTGGAGGATCCGGTCGAGGAAAACCTCTATCAGTTCACGAACGAGGATCTTCGCCGCCACGACATCCCGATGTTGCCGGAGACGCTGGGTGAAGCAACGGCTGAGTTCAAGAAGAACGAGGTTCTGCAAGAAGCACTTGGCGAGCATATTAGCCAGCGCCTGATTGAAGCCCAAAACGCCGACTGGAACGAGTTCTTGCTTCACGTCACCCAATGGGAGCGCGATCGCTACCTCGAAACATACTAGTCAGAAATGTTGATCGTCCGGGCCGGGAATACTCCCCGGCCCGGTAGCGTTTAAGCGATTCCTGGCATTCTCTCCAACGACGATTCTCTTGTCGGGTTGACGTGTTCTTGTGGATCGATGATTCGGTACACTGGTAGCGCTGCCACATATGCGCAGCATTCACGAAAGGATGTGCCCGTATGCCAACGCCGCAGGAGCTGGCACAGCGGTTTCTGGAACATTTCAATACCCGTAACCAGGCCGGGTTGCTGGAGCTGGTCGCAAGCGACGTACGCTACAACGGCCGGCATGGCGATGGCGAAGGAATCCACCTGCTGCAGGAATGGATAGAGCGCGCAACCACCACAATGACTCCACGAAGATGGTTCGGCGATGACGACGTGGCCGTTGTTGAAGTGGACGTGGAATGGCGATCCCGAACTTCCGGTGATGTTACCGATCGTGCCGTGTGGGGTATATCGTTTGCCATCAAGGATAACCGCATCTCATCGATTTCCAGATTTGCGGATGTGGGTGAGGCTGTCACCAAAATGGGGTTGATTGAAACAGATACTATTCCCGAAGTCGGGTTCCCGGAAACCACTGCGACATAATCTGTGGAACAGTGATTGCTTATACAACGTTGATAGTATGGAAGCACTTGTAAAAGGTGATTCCATCATCTGGGGGCAGATGCTACATGGTCAATGACGACCATGTGGCATCTGAAAATTAACAGGACATATTTGCCGGATCTCTTGCGGATCAGGCAAATATTGAAAACGCAGACAGCCGGCTGATAGCCGGATTTATTCAAGGAGAGCAACAGGTTTGGCAGACGCGAGTATGACACCGAATATGCAGTCGTGGACTGATGATTTGAACAACTTTGGTCGGACTGAAATCAAGACATCGTTCAAGAGCCTCACCTGGCGAATTGGTATCGCTGTAGCGGTGCTCACAGCCGTTATCTGGTTCCGATACGAAGCTGGGGATATCGGTCAGCGAGGGCTCACCCTCGCCATCGGCGGATCCATTCTGTTGCTGGTTGGATGCGTTGTATTCGTGAAAATGAAATGGGGCGATAGCAAGATCATTGTTGAGCGCGATGGCGTTGTTCTTTACGACGGTAAGCGCTTTCCATGGTCTGATATTACCGACGTCACGGTCTTTAACAACCCGCGTTCAGGTTCGGCGCTGCAGGTGAATCTTACTGAAGATGCCTGGAAAGCCCGGATGGATAGTGAAGGAGCCGGCGGCAAATTACTGCACGGCGCCAACAAGTTCATCACTCGCAAACGTGGACTTGTGCAGCCCGAGTACTTCGATGCAAATCCTGCAGAACTCGCTGCGTGGATGAACCAGTTTCCCACTGGTGTGGCAGAAGTACCGGAAGATGTGGAAACATCAGGGGTTTCCTGACAGGGCCTGATGCTTCTGTAAAACAATTGCGGTCTATCCGTTCAAACGGTGCACGCTAGAATTTCCAATGTCTCAGAGTATGAGAAGAGGGAGTTCCGCATGCATCGTTTGGCGTTAACAATCCGATACTCCAGAGCGATGGTGCACCTGGCTCTTGCCGTGATTGCATTGGTGCTTGGTCATGATGTGATGATGGCGATAGATCCGGGGCAGCATGGCGCCAGCGTTTCTCACCATGAAATTGCCTTGGAACAATGTGGCCCCGAGGATGGAGTCACCCACGGATTCAATATCCTGCCAAACCATCTGGATGCTGAAGGCGCGCTATCGGGCGACACTTTCCCCTGGATGGCCTCCCATCAAGAACACCGTGCAGGTGATGTATTTGCGCTCGATGGCCCGAGGTTACGGGCGTTCCTTCAGGTCTATCTGAATTGATCTCTCGATGTCATTTCGTCGATTGATAGATCACTCTTTTTCAGAAGGACCATTTCCATGAACACACAAACACGTCGATCAGTGCTCGCGCTTGCCGGTGCCAGCGCACTCTTTGGGCAGCGGGCGTTCGCCCGTCCATTCAACAAACCATCCTCGCCGCTGTTGAGTTGCGGAGCTCCGATGATAGGTACGCCAGAAATCGTGCGGGTGGAATCTGATATTCCGTTCGAGCAGGCGTATCTCGATACCACCATTCCGTATCACGGGAATGCCTTGTTGCTAACAGAGTTGGCGCTAGACGATCTCGACGATGATCGCGTGATCGCCATTGCCGAACAGATTCTGGAATCGCATCCCGAGAACCTGGAGCATCTTGCCGATATCCGGGAAGAACTCTATGACGAGCGCGAGACCGAAGATGCCACGCACGAGAAGATGCTGATTGCTATGGGAGGCATGGAATCCTGTACCGATGAATCCCACATGAACTTTCTCGATGCCGAATGGGTAGAGGAGACGTACTCTAACCACGATGATCCGCTCCTCGCATATGTGAGTATGTTGGTATTACTCATGGAAATGGAGAATCATCAGCACCTGGCTGGTGTTGAGCTGGCGGAGCACGATGACCTTCGGGCGTTCTGCGAGCGCATGATCGACGAACAGGGTTCGACGGTGACGATTCTCAAGGAAATTCGCGGCGACCTGATCACGCGTTATTAGTTCGTAAACTCAAAACGGGAGGGCAAGCGCCCTCCCGTGCTCTCAGGGACGTTAGTTGAAGGTGCGACGGTTGAAGATGGCAAGTGGCTGTTGTGCACGTACCTCGGCATCGTTGCGGGCCTTCTCGACGTATGCATCGAGATCCTCTTCATCCATCTCACCGAGTACCAGCGAGCTGATAACGCCATCCGGACTGATCACGAACGTCATTGGGTAGGCCATGATGCTGTAGTTCTGGGCGATGAGGCCTGTGGTTACCCGGTCGCCACCATCGTCGCGACCGATGGGGTACGTGATGTCGAATCGCTCGGCAAACTCACGGGAGTCTTTCATGGAATCCTGCTTGGCGCCGACGCCGATCATCATGACGTCATCAGGCGATGACTCCCAGAACCGCTGGAACGCTGGCATCTCGCGGATGCAGGGTTCGCACCAACTGCCCCAGAAGTTAAGGATCACGATGTTGCCACGTTGCTCGCTGAGCGTAACTTCTTCACCGTCGAACGTTTCCAGGGTGAAATCCGGGGCCTGCGCCCCAACCAGCGGTGTATCCAGATCCTGGCTGGAGCTGCCAGTATCAGCGTCATCGCCGCCCATCCACTGATAGGCACCAATGCCGACAACGACCAGAATCAGCACCAGGCCCAGAAGCCAGCTGGAGCGGCGTTCGTTGCGGCTGTAGCCGATGCGACCTCGTTCATCCTGTGGGTCGTCAGTATCGGCCAGGGTGGGGCCGTGTAGCTCTTCTTTTGTTGGGTCGTGATCAGGGTGCTCTGTGGTCATGTAACGATATCCTGCTAGGGGAGGGTTTCTACGGCTTCTTGCACCTTGGCATGGTCGGCCTCGGTGCCTCCTACAAGTATGAAAATAATATTGCTGTGTTGCACCACGTGTACATCCTCGCCCTCATTTAACGGACGTTCTGATGTACGGGATGTGATGATAATGGAGTTCGGGTCGAGATTCGCGCCATCTTCCTCGCGGAGCGCTACACTCTCTTCCTGTGTTCCCGCGGGATACACGAAGACGAACCCATTCATGTCGTCGATTTCGATGACCTGCCCGGGTTGGGAGAGCTGATCTGCCGATGCAGTGTATCGCCCGTATTCAACGCTCTCGAAATCCTGTGATTCCAGGGCGGCCACCACACATGCGAGCTCGCTGGAGTTCGTATCGCAGGCGGGTGGTTCTGGTCCGTCACTGAAGAACCTGTCATCGAAGAAATAGAGGTACACCACCACCAGGGCGGCCACAATGGTCAGCGCAAAAAGGATATTGCTGACCATTATCGCGCGATTTCGATTTGGTGGTGTTTCGCTCATCCCGAATCCTGCACTCAGCCCGCAAAGCGATATGCGGCGCCTGCGTTCTAGTATCGCGTACGCGGCATGCTTTGTGCATATTTACGTCATATGCCGCTCGCCGGATGTACGAATTCGCCCTACAAACCCCTTTTATAGACATTTATCGCGTTATCGCGATAAGGGGTTGACATGGAGTTCCAACTGCACTACAATTCATTTAGACAAGTGATACGACGACGTTTCTTGTCCGTCACCAACGTAGTTGACACTGAGGAGCACACACTATGAACTTCATTCGCAAAATCTTTGGCCGATCCCGTTCCGCACGTAATGGCCGCTTCAACCGCTACTATGGTAACGTCCTCCAAAAGGGAGCCGGATACCCCACAGCAGACGAAGCACGCCGCGATATGGCCCAGACTGATTACAATTCCCATCCCTTTGGATGGCCAATGTAAATCGTTTAGGCTGGCCTTTTGCGGTAACCAACGTACCGAGCCCCTGATCGATACACCGCCAATACAGCCAACGTAACGTTACGCAAATTTGAATCGCCCGGATGACGCAACGAGCATCCGGGCGATTTGCTTTAACTTAATCTTGTCAGGAAAAGTCCGCACCCCTGCTATGCCGGGTACGGCATATCCTTACCCGACGCTGCGGGTGAACCGGGCGATAGCATCGTTCAGCTCGTCCAGGCGCTCCTCACGGAGATCGCCTTCAGCCTCTATCACGCAACCGCGGATATGATCCTGGAGCAAGAGCAGACCAATACTGCGCATGGAAGAGTTAATCGCCGAGATTTGCGTGAGGATATCCACGCAATAGCGGTCATCTTCCACCATGCGGGCAACGCCGCGGATCTGCCCCTCCACCCGGGCAAGTCGGCTTAGTAGCTTTCCTTTGTCCTCTGCATAGGAATCACTGTGGCTGTGGCAGGGTGCATTGTCTTCGGCAGGTACTGGGTCCGTGTTTACAGGAGTCTTCATCGTCATGGCAATTCTCGTGGCTTCATTGATGGATTGAGGTAAGAGGTGCCTCATTCATAACCTACCACATCGCCCCGGCCATCGCGGAAATATGCCAGAATAGGAAAACAATTTAGGGCTGGTTGTGTGGACGAACCCAAGCGTGAACGGAGATCAACGTGTCAACCATTATCGTGGCGACGTTCGAGGACGAAAGCAAAACGTATCAGGCGTTCTCGGAGATCAAGAGGGCATCGGTTGAAAACCACCTCAAAATCAATGGGCTCACGGTCATGCATCGGAACCTGGAGGGCAACTTTGTAATTAAGGATGCCGCCATCCGCAACTACGGCGGAAGTATCACTGGCGGTATTGTGGGTTCCCTCATTGGTATCCTCGGTGGCCCCATCGGTATCCTGCTGGGCTGGGGAGCTGGTGCGCTGTTGGGTGGCATGCGCGATGCACGCGAAATCATGTCTGACCAGAACCTTTTTAAAACGCTCTCGCAGGATATGCAGGTAGGTAACACGGCCCTCATCGGCGAGATCGAGAATGAGCAGGGGAATCACGTGCAGCAAATCGTCCGCCGCCTGGGTGGAGAACTCCTGCGCCGCCCGACCGAAGATGTGGAAGCCGATCTCCGCGCCATGGAAGAGGCCCAGGACTCTGCCCGCGAGGAAGCTATTCGCGTGCTGGAGGAGCACAACTCGCCGGGCAAAAAGGACGAATCAGAATCGTCCTAATATGAAACAGTGTATGCTGTTACCGTAACCCGGCGCCGTTACTGGCCCTTCTGACCGTGCGCCACACCACCTCAAGGCAATAAGGCACCGTCCCTATGCGATCATTCTTTCAGCGAACAGGCAAATTCCGTCCATTGAACAAGGGGGATGAACGCGGCAAAGAACGCGATGCATCATTCCCCGAAGATCTGTGGACCAAATGCAGCAAATGCGAGGAACTGCTCTACACTCGCGAGTTGGAGCGAAACAGTCGCGTTTGCCCGAAATGCAGTCATCACTTCCGACTTAATGCACGGGAGCGGATTGACCTGCTTGTAGATGCCGACACGTTCGAAGAATGGGATAGCGAAATCCGCCCAACGGATCCGCTTGAGTTCGTGGACGGCCAGGGATCTTATACCGAGAAGCTCGTAAAGACACAGGAAAAGACAGGCGAGAACGAAAGCCTCATCACCGGTAAGGGCATGATCAACGGTCGCCCAATAGTGCTGGTGGTCGCCGAGTTCGGATTCCTCGGCGCCAGCATGGGTAGCGTTTGGGGAGAAAAACTCACCCGCGCTGTTGAGCGCGCCGTTGAACTTGGCATACCGGTATTGACCGTGAACGCATCCGGTGGAGCGCGCATGCACGAGGGGTTGTTCTCCCTCATGCAGATGGCGAAAACGATCGCGGCGTTCCATCGTCTTGGTGAGAACCGCCTGCCGCATTTCTCCCTGCTCGTGGACCCTTGCTATGGCGGGGTTCCGGCCAGCTTTGCCACCGTCGCGGATGTCATGCTCGCAGAACCCGGCGCACTTATCGGATTCGCCGGCCAACGCGTAATTGAGCAGGTTACCCGCCAGAAGCTGCCGGAAGGATTCCAGACAGCGGAGTTCCTGCTTGAACATGGCATGATCGATCAGATCATCGAACGCGGCAGTATCCGCCACACGATCACAATTCTCTCTGATCTCTATGTCGGGCGGTCTGCCACCGCAGAAACGGGCTATCCGAGGGGCCTGCTTGCCGATACCGATACAACCGTGAGCGAAGCACCAGCGCCAGGCGCAACTGGAGACGATGCATGACCGAAGAATCGACCCAGATGTCGCATCCCGACGTGCCGGCTATGGACCGCGTGCGACTCGCGCGCGACCCAAACCGTCCCGGTACGATGGATTACGTGAACGAATTGCTCGAGCGCGTTGTCGAACTCCGTGGCGATCGCACCTATGGCGATGACCAGGCGCTTATCGGCGGGCTCGGTACGTTTCGCGGTCGCACAGTGGTGTGGCTTGGCCATCAGGGCGGCACCAACACCAAGGAGAATCTGGAGCGCAACTTCGGCATGCCGCGTCCCGAGGGCTTCCGCAAGGCTCGCCGACTTATGCAGCACGCTGAAAAGTTCGGTATGCCGATCCTGACCTTCGTCGATACATCTGGCGCAGATCCGGGAATCAATTCGGAAGAGCGTGGCCAGGCCACCGCTATCGCCGAAAGTCTCATGCAAATGATCGGCACCAGGGTGCCCATTGTGAGTACCGTTATCGGTGAAGGGGGATCAGGCGGTGCGCTCGGTATCAGCCTGGGCGATCGCTTACTGATGCTTGAGAACTCGGTCTACGCCGTCGCCTCGCCAGAAGCGTGCGCCGCCATTTTGTGGAAAGATGCCGGCAAGGCCGCCGAAGCCGCCGAAACCATGCGGGTGACTGCAGGCGACCTGGAGCGGTTCGGTATGATCGAAGAGCTTATCCCCGAGCCGATCCCGGCCCACGAAGCCCCACGCGACACGATCCAGACGGTTGGCGAGCGTATTGATGCCCACCTCAACGAACTCCTCGAAACGTGGAGCCTGGACGATGACGCAGCAATCCAGCAGATGCTGGACAAGCGCTACCAGAAGTTCCGCGTCATCGGCGCCTGGACCGAGTAGTCCAGTTCCTCATGCACCACTGAATCCGACAAGTGATTGATATTGTCAATCATTATGACCGATACAATTGCATTTAGTGGATTTGCCATGCATTGGAGGGACAACCATGGCCAACTTGAAACTCGATACCATCTGTATCGATTGTCCGGATCCCGAACGGCTCGCCCGCTTTTATGCCGATCTCCTTGGTGTTGAGGCCGATGGCGACAGTATCCGCCTCTTCGGTGGAGATCTCGAGGTTTGGTTTCAGAAGGTTGATGACTACCAGCCGCCGTCGTGGCCGACACAGGAACGCGGTCAGCAAATGCACCTCGATCTGCATACCGATGATCGCGAAACCGAAGTCGTGCGTGCCGTCGCGATGGGGGCATCCATCGCCTCAGAGGAGAACACCGGGTTCACCGTGATGCTTGATCCGGCGGGCCACCCGTTCTGCATCTGTAACAAGGCGGAGTGTGAAATTCGCCCGGAGTAATGGAAATCCGGCCTACACTTCGACCCGCGTAACCCATTCGCCGTGATCGGTGCTTTCACCGCGGAAAATCGCGAAGAGGTCTTCGTATAACTGCTTCGCAATCGGACCGCGTTCACCGCTGCCGATCGTGCGACCATCGATCGTCGCCACCCACGCGACCTGCACACCGGTTCCGCAGAAGAAGACCTCGTCGGCAAGGTAGAGCTCTGAGCGGTCGATATCCCGCTGTTCAACAGACCAGCCATGTTCCTCGGCCAGCGTCATAACGCTACGGCGAGTGATCCCTTCCAGGATGTCGCCGTGAATCGGCGCCGTCACCAATACACCGTCCCGCACCATAAACAGGTTGGCGGCACTGCCCTCGGCAACCTTGCCCTTCGAGTTCAGCATGATCGCGTCGTCGCAGCCGTAGGCCATTGCCTGGTCCTTGGCGAGGCTGGCATTGATGTAGCTGCCCGTGATCTTGCCGCGACTGGGGATCATGTTGTCCTCAGTGCGGGTCCAGCTGGTGACGATCATATTCATGCCACGGCTGGTATCGAGGTAGTCGCCCATCGGCAACATGTAGCAGGCAAACTCATCGTTCAGGTTCTGCAGGCGAGGGGTCAGCTCCACGCTCGCCTTGTACACGAATGGTCGGTAGTAGACATCGGTGTCCGGAGCGTTCTTTTTCGTGAGGTCGATAATGGCCTGCGCCATCGAGTCACGATCGAGCCCGAGTTCCATTCGCAGGAACTTCGCGCTGCGCAGCAGGCGCGCACAGTGATCTTCAAGTCGAACGATGTTGATCGCCTTGCCGTCGGCCGATCGGTAGCCCCGGATACCGGCAAATGCGCCCGTACCGTACTGAACTACGTGTGTACCGATACTAATGTTGGCATCAGTGAACGGGACGATATCTCCCTCGAAATATGCGTATTCCAACTGCTCACTAAACGCCATGACCTGCTCCTGCGGACTCTCTAATTACACAACACATACGGAACCGATCCCCGAAGGAATCGGTCTGTTCATAGCAGTATCGCACAGGATTCTGTCTATGTGATTACGTCATGGCAGCGAGGTTCGAATCGATCTCCCAGGATCGTATGGGAACGTTGCAGGGTAAGCGATGGTCGTTGGAACTATCTGGCTCCACCATCATCCTGGGAGCGGAAAACCCTCCACCCGAGAATCACGACCGCGGCCGCCAGGAGCCCTCCAGCCAATGCGCTCATCTGGCCACCACGCACACCGAGTTCATCTACCAGATACCCGGTTGCCGCCGAGCCGATTGCCACACCGGCGGCCGCGGCGGAACTGGTCCATGCGAACGCTTCGGTAATCTTTTTCGGTGGCGAGATCATCTCGACGAAGAGGTTGGCGGTAATAAGAGTCGGCGCGATCGCCATACCGGTGATGAACACAACCAGCGTCATGATAGTGACGTTTGGAGCGAAGAAGATTGGGATGGTTCCCAAGCCGAGCCAGCCGAATGAGAACAGCAACTTCGCGGCGATGTGCCCCGGCCATTCGCGCGCGCCATACACTACGGCACCCACGAGCGAGCCTCCAGCGAACGACGCCACCATGAAGCTGGCCGCGTTGGCCACACCCTGGTCCTCCGCGTACGCGACCATCACGATCTCAACGGAACCAAACAGCGAGCCCGCAAATACCAGCGCCAGTGCGATGAGCTGCATGGCCGGCGCTCGCATGACGGACTGACTGCTATCGGCCTGGGTCGTGAGCGTTGAAGCCGACATCTGCGTGGATGTATTCGTTTGAGGCTGCCGCAGGAACATGACGGAGCCGACAATGATGAGCAGCAGTGCTGTCAGGAGTCCTGCAGTAGGGTGCACCTGCAAAGCGAGCGGTACCACGATGATCGGACCGACGATGAAGCCGATTTCATCAATGATCGATTCCAGCGAATAGGCTCGTTCCAGCGCCCGACCTCGACCCAATTCGTGCACCCACTGGGCACGGCTCAGTGATCCGAACTGGACGGAGCTCGCACCAATGATGAACGCGCCCACCAGCATTGAGGCTGAATGCAGATCGCTATACGCTGCGGCAATGAGCGCGGCCACACCCACAGTGTGAGCCAGCATCGTCCAGATCAGCACTCCGTTGGCGCCACGAGTATCGATCATTCGCGCGAGGAGCGGTGCAAACAGCGCAGCGACCAGCGTTTGGGTTGCGCCCACGATACCGGCCATGCCGTAACTGCCCGTTATCTGCTGAACAAGCAGAATACAGGCAAGCGCTTTCATTGCATTTGGAGTTCGTCCAATAGCTGTGGCAGCCAGGAACCACGCCCGCCCCGGTTCGGAGAACAGGGATCGATACGAAACGGCTGATGATGTCGACATACAGAACCTGAGGGTGATAGGGATAGACCGGCCGATGCAACGGTCCACCGCTTAGCGTACATGAGATTGGGCGATTCGTCCTGAGGGTGGTGTCGCAGTCTCCATCACATCGCATGATAGAGAGTTCAGTCGCTAACGTGATGCTGTCGGCGATACTTACTTGCAATATCGTAGACAGAATTGCCCGAACCCTGCATCTTGCATGTACACGTTCTTGAATAGTCAGTTTCGTGCTGAAGATTATGAGAAGAGACGCATAATGGAAAGTTCCCACGTTGGCTTGATGCGTGAATTTGTGAACCGGAAGTTGGTGGACTGGCCGGAGTTCATCGCTGCCCTGATTACAGGCAGTGTGGCTCACGGTGAAGCGCGACCTGATTCCGACATTGACTGCATTCTCATCTTCGATCAGGTAAACGAGGCCATCGTTCCCGCAGAATTCGTTTGGGATCCGTCATCCGATACGTATTGCACGATCTTTGAGACTGAGGCCACGAGCGGTAACGGGATCCAAATAGACGCCAGCCGGGTTGCGCTTGAGGAGTTCCTCGATCAGGAATGGCCGGAACACCTGAAACACGATCTGACTCACGCGTTGAATATCTACGATCGAAATGATTCAGCTATGCCGAGAATCGTGGAGAAATTGACATATCCCGATTCGTTGCGATCGTCCCGTATTCATCATCATCTTTCCTGGGCGGCGTATCACCTGGAGGAGTGGCGCCTGTTGGGATGGCTAAAGAGGGGAGGAATCGAATCGGCTCATGATCAGCTTAATGCAGCGCTTGAGGAGATAATCTCGCTCTTGCACGCATACAATCGGGAATGGCTTCCGGCCCGCCACCGTTGGGTTGTTTCTGCCGAAGGGTTAGGGTGGCTTCCGGACAATTACACCAAAGGTGTCGCTGATGTAATAACCCGAGTAGTCCCCAACGAGCAGAATCTATTGGAGCGACAACGCACCCTGAGTTTGATACTGGACTCAATACGGGATCGCATGGAGTCCGACGGCTTGTTGGCTAGTCCGGTAGAGGCATTCATCGCCGTCCATCCGGGCCTGGGTTATGCACACAACTTTGACGAATGGAGACAGGCGCACCGAAAGCTAATGGAGCAGTCTTCAAACGAGGAATATTAGAGGTGCAGATTTGACCCCAAATTACACTTGTAACTGGCCTCGGTTACTCTCGCCACCCTGATCGGGTTTGTTAGTGTCGCGGAGACGTAATGACGGGATCAATAAGCGTTTCCCGTTGGCGATACAGGTCCCGGATCAGGCAGCATTCGCTTGCGTGGTGAATGTACTCACGGCTGAGGTGGAGCACCAGTGTCACAAAGGGATACTCAGCAAACGGCCCTTCGGCAGGGCCGCACGGTTCGCCAAGTCGATCTTCCGGCATTTCGAGGAGTGCGTTCTTCCATCGCTCATATGCATAGGTCAGGTTCTCGATAGCCTCATTGGCCGAGAGGGTTACCGGAGCCTCCATTTCATCTGACTTTGGATCACCGAAGTGGTTTACCCAGCGCCTGGTGAACACCTCGGTCATGTGGTGCATGCGCCAGGCAATCGTTGTAAACGGCGCCGGGTCTGCGTAGACGTTTGGATCGATAGTCGGCTTTCCTCCATGCTCACCGGCATGTATCGTCCAGACCTCTGCCACCGGAGCCCAGAGATACTCCTCATCGGATAAGCCCGTCATTCGATCAAGAATGTGGTATCTCCAGTGGAACTCCATTTGCTCCACGAGTTCGTGGTTCCAGTTGATAGTTGCCATACAACTCCCCTCTACGTTTTCAGCACAGTAGAAGTCGGTACAGATGAAACATCCTGCCCCGGCCAGGTGACGAATTTCAGGGTCAGGTTGAGGTCATTGATCATCGATTCGGCCCTGAGGTCGATGCCATCCCACGAGATGTCCTCTGTGGTGTGAGCGTCCTCAACCAGCGTGACATCGAATCCCTCGCCGGCGGCGCGATACGTTGTCGCGCGGATGCAGGCATTGGTCTGTGCGCCACTTATCACCAGGTGCCCGATATCAAGATCGTCCAGCACTTCGCCTAGCCCGGTTTGGGCGAACGAGTCGCAATATTGCTTGTAGATACGTATATCGTCAGCGGCGGGAGCCAGTTCATCCACAAGCTGCCATCCATCCGAATCACGTACCATTTCTTCGTCTTCATGCTGAATCCAGATAACCGGCACCTCGCTTTGGCGGGCATGTTTCACCATTTCGGCGCAGTTCTCTATTACCTGATCCCGGTTCCAAACATTTCCCATTACGTGTTTCTGGGCATCGATCACGAGCAAGGCCGCGTTATTCTCGTTTCCTCGGGTTGCCATCGGGGTCTCCATTCCTGTCAACAATAAAGCGATGATAGGATAGCAATCGGACAGATTCGTTCCGCATTCCGGAGAATCACCATGCTCGATACATCCCGACCGGCCAGTCGCATATTGGCTTTACTGGAATTACTGCAAGAACGCCCCGGCATTTCCGGCCCGGAGATTTCCGAACGCCTCGACGTGAGTTCGCGTACTGTTCGCCGGTACATCGTCACATTGCAGGATATGGGAATCCCCGTTGAGCCAAGTGCTGGCCGCGCCGGTGGCTACGCGTTACGCAAGGGATTCCGCTTGCCTCCGCTTATGTTCAGTGCAGATGAAGCACTCGGCCTCGCCATGGCATTGCTCACCACCCAAACACCTGGCAAGCCAGGATTGCCCGAACCGGTGGCGCAGGCACTGGCCAAAATTGAACGTGTGCTGCCGGAGGAGTTGGTAGAGCGCATTGAGACAATTCGTTCAGAGGCATTGTTCCCGGCGACGCCGGAGTGGGCGGGAAATATCTTCCCGCAGCCGGGAGTCATGGCCACGCTCGCGCAGGCTCGGCTTACCGGGCAGCGTGTCTGGTTCCGGTATGGACGGCCTACCGGCGATGAGACGGCGCGAGAGGTAGACCCTTATGGACTTGGCAACGTAAACGGTCGCTGGTACCTGCACGGGTATTGTCACTTGCGCAAGGACAAGCGTACGTTTCGCATCGATCGCATACGACGTGTGGATTTGCTGCCACAACGATTCGAAATGCCCGCCGACCTTGATGTGATTAAAGCGATCCAGGAGAGTCTCGCACTCAGTTGGCAGGAATGGAAAATTGAGTTGATCATCAAGCATCCGTACCCGGAAGTCGCCGATGAGATTCCACCGCATTTCGCGGTATTAACGGAGTTGCCCGATGGCACAACTCGGCTGCAAGCCAGCAGCAGTAGCCTGAAGTGGTTTGCAGCCAGAATGTGCTCAATGGCATTTGAAATGGAGATTGTTTCACCGCCGGAATTACGAGCGGCGGTGAAAGCGCATGCGGATCGACTACTCCGCGCTGCTACTTCGGATTGAGTCCTGCTTCTTTCAGGATTTCGCGAATGCGGCCGGCTTCGTCGTCGTCGAGCGGCGTCATTGGGGGTGCCATCATGTTCGTTTCAATGACTCCCAACTCCCGCAGTGCGGTTTTGAATCCGCCCAGTGCGCTGGATGTGAAACCAACACGGCCCGGAGTTGCCTGGCGAATAATTGCGAAGAGCTTCGTGAGGCGAGCCTGCTCGGCGCGGGCGTTTGCCCAATCGCCGTCCTTCGCGAGATCGTAAAGGCGGCGGTAGCCCTTCGGATCTACGTTGCCGAGGCCGGGAACCACGCCATCCGCGCCGGTGAAGATCGCGTAATCAACGGTCAGTTCAGATCCGGTGAAAACAGATACGTGCGGGTACTCTCGCAAGGCCTCGACAGTAGCGCGGAAGTTGACTTCGTCTCCACTGCTGTCTTTGACTCCGACGATCACACCCTCACTGGCGAGTTCGGCCAGCGTTTCGGTAGTGATGACCGACTGCACGTTGGCCGGAATGTGATACGCGATCAGCGGCAGTGTGGTTGCTTTGTGCACCAGGCGGAAGTGGTGCATCACTTCTTCCTGGCTGGGGCGGATGTAGAACGGCGCGCAGAGCACCACGGCATCAGCCCCGAGCTCCTCGGCCATTTTTGCGTAGTCGATCACCGTACCGGTGCTCATTGCGATAGCACCAGCCAATACCGGCACCCGACCATCCACGTATTTCACCGTCAGCTCCAGCACTTCGCGGCGCTGGGCGTCGTTCATAGCGCCAGCTTCAGACGTAGAACCGAGCGCAAAGATACCGGTGGATCCACCATCGATCTGATACTCAATCAGTTGCTTGAGCGAATTCGCATCTACAGCACCATCGGCGGTGAAGGGGGTGCTAAGCGGTGGGACAACACCACCGAAAATTTCGGGTAATGCCATAAAAAACGTTCCTTTCAATGTGCGATCCGAAGGGCAGGATCGCAGGGTAAGCTATTTGCCGCGTGGATCGAAAGCGTCTCGCAGTCCGTCTCCAACGAAGTTCACGGCCAGCACGGTCAGCACAATCGCCATACCGGGCGGTATCCACAGCCAGGGCTGACCTTCCAGCACGCTCACGTTCCTGGCAACGTTGAGCATATTCCCCCAACTCGCGTCCGGGGGTTGAACACCCAACCCGAGGAAACTGAGCCCCGCTTCTAGCAGGATCGCTGTGGCGATACCGAGGCTGGAGTAGACGATCAGCACATCGTACGCGTTAGGCAACGCGTGGCGTGAAATGATCCTGGAAGAAGGCGCTCCCATTGCCTGGGCGGCATGGATGTAATCCAGCTTGCGTACGCTTAACAGGCGGGCCCTCACCAGTCGGGCCGGTACCGGCCAGTTCAGCAATCCGATGATGATAATGATGTTCCGAACACCCGGGCCTACGATAGCGGCAAGGGTCAGGATGGCAACAATGGCCGGGAAAGTCATCACCACGTCAGTAGAACGCATGATGATGGAATCCCAGATACCGCCGAAGTAGCCGGCTATGGAACCGAGGATGGCGCCGATCACCACGGAAATCGCCACGGCAACCACACCGACCAACAGCGAGATGCGACCAGCGTAGAGCGTACGCGTAAGCACATCCCGGCCGGTGCGGTCTGTTCCCAACAGATGTTCGGAGGATGGCGGCTCGCTACGGGCCCGCAGGTCCACCTGGTTGGGTTCCCACTGGGTGAGCCACGGCGCGAAGATCGCCGAGAGCACGATAATCACAAGGATCACCAGGCCAATGACAGCGAGTCGGTGCTTCAGGAAGCGACGCGTTGCCAGCAAACCCGGGCTCGGCATCTCCTTGATTTGGCTGCGATCCATCGCCGTGTTCTGGCTGGACGTTCGAAGAGTTGTATCAGTCATAGCGGACCCTCGGATCTACGACTGCATAGGCGATATCGACCAGCAGGTTTACGACGAGAATAATGATTGCCAATATAAGAATGAGGCCCATGATGAGAGCATAGTCGCGGCTTTCTACGCCATCTACAAAGAGGCTACCCATTCCGGGCCAGGCGTAAATCGCCTCAATAAACACCGCTCCACCGAGTAGGCTCGGGATATACGATCCGATAATTGTGATGATTGGAATCAGGGCGTTTTTCAGTGCATGGCGCAGGAGAATCACCCGATCCTTCAATCCCTTGGCGCGGGCGGTGCGTACATAATCCTGGTCCAGCACATCGAGCATCGCGGTACGTGTGTAGCGCATGGTACTGGCGATGTACTGAATTGAAATAATGAGCGATGGCAGTATCAGGTGCCTGATGGATTCGATGAACCCGTCGCGCCCGCCGGGTGTGCTCATACCACCGGATGGTAGCCACCCCAGCTGTAGTGCAAAGATATAGAGCCCCAGCAAACCGAGGAGATAGACCGGAAACGAGATTCCCAGGAACGCAAACACGGTCATGAGGTTGTCGATGAAGGAGTACTTCTTCACTGCTCCCACGAGACCAAGCACAATTCCCACGGAGATTCCGATAACCAGTGCCGTTCCCATCAGGGTGAGCGTTGGCAGCACGCGTCGACCGATTGCATCGGCCACAGGCTCCATGTTCTTCGCGCTCACGCCGAGGTTGCCTTGCAGGGCCTCCCACAGCCAGTAGAAATAGCGGATTGGCAGGGGTTGATCCAGCCCGAGCTGTTCGCGGAGTGCTTCGCGCTGCTCTTCTGGCAGCGGCGCATCAGGCGGGACATACGAATTGAGCGGATCGCCCGGCGCTGCCTGTAGCAGGAGAAATGCAATAACGGTGATCAGCAGCAGTACGGGAATGCTGACGAGTAACCGTTGCTGGATGTATCGGCCCATGGCATGCCTCGGATACTAGGGGGAAAAGTGAACGGGGCGCCAGGTTGCGCCCCGTCCCAAAAGATACTACTCGCCTGAAACGGTCCAGGTTTCAGCAGCATCGTAGTAGCGGCCACCGCCCGGGGCGGGGGTCCACTGGAAGTTCTCAACGGAGTTGCTTACCGCACCGTAGCGGTCGGCATCCCACATCATTGCCCACGGAAGTTCTTCGTTCTGAATCGCGCAGATTTCCTGGTAGATGGCATTTCGCGCTTCAGGATCAGTCTCTGCCCGACCCTGCTCGTAGAGCTCGGTCATCTCGGGGTTGTCGACTCGTACGCGGTTCACGCCTTCCGGCGGCTCTGGCATGGTGAAGTACGGGCGGGTGATGTCCGGATCAGGTCCGTTACCGCCACCGCCGTAGAAGATATCCCAGCCATCGGTGCCGTTCATCAGATCGTTGAAGGTTGGGGTATCAACGAAGCGCAGGGTGACATCGATGCCGACCTCGGCGAGGTACTGCTGCATGGTCACCATGACATCGTTGGAGAGCTGGTCGGTGTAGTAGGTCACAATCTCAATCGGCTCACCCTGCATATCGGCCCAGCCGGCTTCGTCAAGGAGTTCACGGGCCTTGTCCGGGTCGTAGGCGTAGTCGTTCAGGCCATCGCCCTGGTACAGGTCGTTGGTGAGGCTGCACTGCAGAATGGTGGCATTGCCGCCATAGAGCTGCTCCACAATCGCTTCGCGGTCGATGGCATACATGAATGCCTGGCGTACGCGCTCATCCTGGAATCGCTCATCAGTCAGGTCGAACCCGAGGTAGTTGGCAACCTGGCTCGGACCCTGGAGGATGGTGAATCCTTCGTCACCTTCCATATCCATGGCCTCATCGGCATCAAGGTAGGTGTACTGGATATCGCCACTGCGCAGTGCAATCACCGCGGAGCCAGCTTCCGGATAGTAGCGGTTAATCAGGCTATCGAGCTCTGGTGCGCCGCGGAAATAATCCTCGTAGGCGTCGAGCTGCACGTATTCGCCCGGTGCGTAATCGGCCCACATAAACGGACCAGTACCAATCGGGTTGGTTCGCCACCAGTCACTCTGCACCAGGTCTGCAGGTGCGATATCGGCAAGCTCATGCTCTGGCAGCATCACCAAGAAGGTGAGCGCATCCAGAATGCTTGCGTTCGGCTCACCGAGGGTCATTTCCACGGTGTACTCATCGCTTGCAGTGATGTCTTGTACATCTTCGAACTTGGCGCCGATCCAGCTTGCGCTGTCTGGATCCTTGGCGAGGTTGACGGTGAACACGAAGTCGTCGGCAGTGAACTGCTCGCCATCGTGCCACGTCACATCATCGCGGAGGTTGAAGGTGTAAACGGTGCCGTCGTCTGAGATTTCCCAATCTTCGACGAGTTCACCCTGAATTTCAGTCATCTCTACGTTGTAGAGCAGCGGCTTGCTGTAATACTTCTCAAGCCAGGTAAAACCGGCTGTTGCCTGGAGTGGGTTGAAGCATTCCGGGCATCCGCCGGGGCCAGCGTCAAACGCGCCGACCATCACATTGCCGGAGGTGTCTTGTGCTGTCACTTCTGCGTTGCTTGCTGGCAGTGCTGCGAAAACCAGCGCAAACAGAATCGACAAACGCACAATCACGCCCTTTATTGAAGTGTGTGTTCGCATTCGGAACTCCTGTTCAATCATTTAATCGCGACCGATGTGCTGGAATACGCCTCCTTCCTATTATGGGCTATTTGCGCCTTCAACCGGAATTCCTGTGTTCATACGGAGAGCTTCGAAGTGGACGCGCATGGCATCGCTCGCCGCGCGGGCGTCACGATTTGCAATGGCATCCACGATTTTGCGATGGTTCTCGGCGTTTTCACGGAGATATTCGTGGGATGAAATGGGGTAGCGAACCTCGTTACTGATTTGCCAGAACGAATCCAGTAGCTTCAGCAACATGGCATTGCCGCTGCGGCGATGGAGAATGGTGTGGAAGCGCCAGTCGAGGTCGATGAATTCTTCTCCGCGCTCGGCAGATTGGGCCATTTTGGTTGTAAGTGCGTAGAGGGTGAGGATGTCTGTTTGACGATAGCGGTCAATCAGTTCGGCTACAAGCGCGCTTTCGATGAGTTCTCGCATGGCCACCAACTGGGCGAGATCCTTGCTTTGCGAATTGGGATCGGCATTCGATTCCAGCTCGATGTGAAAGCCCATTGAGCTCACCACGCTGGCAAAACTGAACGAACTTACGAACGTGCCTCGGCCCTGGTAGGATTCGAGGATTCCCTGGGATTGCAATGCACTAATCGCCTCGCGCAGGGAGGCCCGGCTAATTCCGAGCTCCTTTGCGAGGGTTGGTTCTGGCGGCAGGGAGTCCCCACTTGTATAACCGCGCTCGAGTATGAATCGCTTCATTCGCGCCTGATTGGATTCCGTTGCCGGTTCAGTTTTTGATTGCGATTGCGCGAGCATCTTTGAACCACCGATTGTATACAATACTGACAAGTGTTCAGACAAATGATGAAATCTGTATGCAGGATATCATCCACGGATAGACGAAACAAGAACCGGGTTTTGCGAAACCCGGTTCTTGTTCACAAACTCTCGTATTGTTCTGGCCCCCTGCTGGTTGGCAGGCCGCACCTACAACCCGAGCGTCGCCTTCGCGATTTGCCCTTGTGCCACGTCATCGATGGGTGGATTGCCCAGGCCGGCGCGAGCATCGCGGAAATACCGCTCCAGCGGGTTGGCGCGTTGCATTCCTACGCTGCCGACAATGCGCATGGCGAGATCGGTGATTTCAATGGCGTTATTGGTTGCGAGCACCTTCGCTGCCGCCAACTGCGGACCCAGCGATCCACGCTGCCCGGGGTTATTGATCCATTCCTCCACTGAACTATAGAGTGCGGAGCGCGCACCCAAAATTCGCAACTCCATCTGTGCCACCTTTGCCTGCACGCCGTCCAGCTCGGCGATCGACTTGCCACCCAGCGCCGTGGGTTTGCGATTCTTCGCGAAGTCGATTGCCCAGTTACGCGCCGCGATGCCGATGCCGAGATAGAGCGCACTGGTGAGGTAGCTCCAGGGTGATCCGTTTGGTTTGCCAGCGGCCGGGAGACGATAATTCAGCGGCACCACCACGTCGTCGAACACGATATCGTGACTCCCGCTGGCGCGCATGGCGAGGTTGTCCCAGTTCTCCACGATCTCGACACCCGCAAGATCCATCGGCACCAGGAAGTTCGCGCGGGTGAGTGTACCCGGCTCATCTTCCACGCTGGCGCCGACACCGGCCCAGCGCAGCCCAGGTGCTCCCGTGCTCCAACTCTTGCGGCCAGTAATGTGCCAACCGTCGTCCTTCTTCACAGCCGTCGTCGCGTAGGATCCACCTCGGCTCGGGCTGCCCATTGCCGGCTCACTGGCGGCGGTGTTGTAGAGCGCCCCATTCTTTGCGACCTCGTTCAGGAACATTTTCTTGAGGTCAGTAGGCCATTCTGTGTTCAGGCCAACCCCGGCAGTGTGTCCCCAATGCATGGTGGCAATAAGCGCTGCAGAACCATCGCCCTGCGCCAACGATTCAATTGCGAGCATCGTTTCCAGCGGATCGGCGCCCATGCCGCCGAATTCCTCCGGTACGGTTAGCCCGTGCAGCGGGGTTTGGGCCATTGCTGCGAAGGCTTCTTCTGGAAAGCTCGCCGCCACATCGTGTTTGGATGCGTGCTCATCTGCGATAACGGCAATTTCGTCTGCCATTCCCATAATCTCCGCCTGTCGCTCGGTATGTGGATAACGTGGACCGGGGAGAAGTGGGGCGTTCGGAAACAGACGACTCGACATTTTTAGAAAAATCCTTTCAGTACGTTTTATCGCAGCGTTTAGATTCGCACGAATCTCGCTGGTATTCCGGGGAACTTTCCCGCGTGCAGCAACGTATCCCTGATACCTGATCCGCTTCTCTCGAGGGGAATCAACGTGGAATATCAACTGTCCCGGGTAGCGTCTCACTCCATTGTGCGGGGGTTTATCAGCGTGCTCTCGGCCAATGGCACCGGTATCGCTGATGCAGTACGTAACCATAGCGGATGGTTGCCAGCAGGTGTTGTGGCGTTCGGCGGGGTATCCGCCGGGGTGGTTGGCGTCATCTGGACGCTGGGTATCTGGGCTATGCTCTCGTGCGCGTGCTGGCTCTTCTTCGCGATAACGGCCTCTCCTGCGTCCGGCCGTTCCCGGTTCATCGATGTGGCGAAGTTGTGCGGTTGGTGCATGCTTCCGTTTTCTGTCGCCGCGCTCATACTCACCGTGCCCACGCTTATCTTCACAGAAACGCTTGTTCTCATCCTGGTGTGCATCTGGATGATTATCGCTTTGGGAGCCGGCTGGTCTGCGCTCACAGGCATGCCGCGATTACGGGCATCTGTTGCCGCGTTGTTCGGTGTGGGAACCGCGTTCATGCTGCAAATGATGATCTGGTTCGTTGCTCTTCTTTTCGGGCTCTACATCTTCACATCGAACTCTTGAGCGGTACGTCTGGCCGGGGCGCCGGAGTGCATGTATCTTCAATTGATAGATACGAGATGTCGTAGACAAAAGGACTGACATGCCCCGCACCCGCGACGTAAATATTACTATCGGCGATTTTCCCACAGGCTTACACAATGCGATCACCGATGTCCCCGGCATCCGGGTTGGCCACACAACGATTCGTGAGGAGCCACGATTCCACACCGGTGTCACCGCAATTGTGCCGGACCAACTGCCACTTCCGGCCGCGATCTTCTCCGGCAACGGGTACGGCAAGCTCATTGGCGTCACGCAGGTGCAGGAGTTGGGCGAAATCGAGACGCCAATCGTGCTTACCGGTACGCTGAGCGCATTCCGGGCCGCCGATGCGCTGGTAAGCTGGATGATCCAGCGACCGGAGCACGAGAGCACAACGTCGCTCAACCCGCTCGTTGGCGAGACGAACGATGGCCACCTCAGCGACATCCGCGCCCGGCCCATTACCGAGCAGCACGTCTTCGATGCACTCAACTCCGCGCATGATGGACCGGTGGAAGAAGGATGCGTCGGCGCCGGCACCGGCACCCGGGCGTTGGGGTACAAGGCAGGGATAGGGAGTAGCTCCCGCATTGGACACGCAGGCGGAGATGACGGCCCGAACCAGGAGCAGCTCGGCCCGTACACAATTGGCGCGCTTGTGCAAAGTAATTTCGGCGGTACGCTTACCATTAAAGGAAAACACTATCCCGCATCGGAAGCGGAGGCGGATAACGGAAGTTGCATGATTGTTGTCGCCACCGATGCTCCGCTTGATGCACGTCAACTGGAACGCATGGCCAAACGGGCGGTGTTCGCAATGGGCCGGGTAGGCGCCAGCTACAGCCATGGAAGCGGAGATTACGGAATCGCCATAAGCACCCGAACTGATGACCATGTTTCCGATGCGCTGTTGAGTCCGTTGTTCGTTGCGACGATGGATGCGGTAGAAGAGGCACTGTTGAACAGCATCTTCATGGCGACCACAACGCATGGATTCGAGGGGCGAACGATGTATGCATTCGATGCTGAGCGCGTTCTGTAACATGAACGTAACAACCCGCAACGCGAAAATGGGTCATCATTAGTTATATGGAGCAGACGAAGATCACGCCGTATCGTGACCAAACGACCACCAACACCAAACCCACTTCGGTCGATTCCGGAGAAGTGACGCTGGGCCAGCGTGTGCTGAAGCATCTTTCCTGGTTGCTGGTGCTGTGTGCGCTGCTCGTTTTTGGCGTGGTCTATTTGTTGAGCGAAGGCTTTCGTAACGAAGTTGCGGCTACCTGGCAGGCACTTTCCAGCGGCGACCAGGAAATTATCCGGGAGTACATCAGCAGCTGGGGTGTATGGGCACCGTTTGCATCGGTATTGCTCATGGTGTCGCAAGTTGTTATTGCGCCGGTACCGGCCTCAGTCATCCAGCTTTCAAATGGAGTCGTTTTCGGCATTGTTGGCGGTACGCTGCTGAACATCATTGGGCAAATGGCGGGCGCCGCAATCGCGTTCTTCATCGCACGCTCACTCGGACGAGCTACAGTGGAGCGCCTTGCAGGTCGTGTAGATGAAGAGGGCGTGATCGAGCACTGGATCGACCGCTGGGGCGGCAAGGCACTGTTGCTGGTTCGCATGATCCCCGGTATGCCCAGCGATTTTGTCAGCTATCTCATGGGCCTCACGCCAATGGGTGTGCGGCGGTATTTGGTGGTGTCGTTCTTCGGCTATATCCCCCAAAGCCTCGCCTATGCCTGGCTTGGTGATTACGCAACCGACTGGTTCTGGTGGATCGTACTCGGCGGGTTCGCTATTAGCGGCGTTATTGCAGTCGCTGTTTGGTCCATACGTTATTTCCGACGTACCCCATCTGCATCGGCGACTCCCACCACTCCAGCGCCCAGCGTTGAAGCCGAGGGCGATGCCTGCTAATCACAAATCGAGTTCACAAGGAGAGTGTCATGTACGTTGTCACTGACGAAGATCGCGTTCACTTAAAGCGATGCGTTGAGCTCGCAACAGAAGCCGCCGATGCAGGTGACCAGCCGTTCGGCTCGCTGCTCGTTGATGCCAATGGCAAGGTGCTCTTTGAGGATCGTAACCGTACCAGCGGTGGCGACCAGACGCGACATCCCGAATTCGCCATCGCCCGGTGGGCTGCCGAACATCTCTCACCAGAAGAGCGAGAGAAGTGTACGGTTTATACCTCGGGTGAACATTGCGCCATGTGCAGCGCGGCGCATGCGATGGTCGGGTTGGGGCGAATCGTTTTCGCGAGCAGTAGCGATCAGCTGCGATCGTGGCGACGTGAACTTGGTATCGGTGGTCGGGCGCTGGTGACACCGCTACCGATCAACGCGGTTGCGCCGGATGTTCCTGTCGCCGGGCCGGATCCGGAGCTGTCCCAAGAGATACGCGCCCTTCACGAACGCCTGGCGCGGGGCGGTTCCTGATCCGTAATTGGCGCTTTCCAAAACCTTTCACATAACTCCATACTGCGATACCATGACCATGACCTGACGCGGAATCGTCAGGTCATGGATTTTCCTGCAAACACCATACACACATGGAGTAATTGGCCCGCGAAAGGGGCGTATCGTGATACCTCGTACCGTATCGCAACCTGACCCTGCGCAGCCGCCACGCGGAAACGTTTTCGCGCGAGCGCTCTCATCCCTACGCACCAATCGCGATTTTCGCTTCCTCTGGCTATCCAACGTCTTTTTCCTGGGCGGCAACTGGGCACTGACCCTGGTGCTCGGTTGGTTGGTATTCGAGACTACGGGCTCCGAATTGCTTCTGGCGATTTTTACAGCTGTACGTCTCTCGCCCATGTGGCTTGGCCCGATATCCGGGCTCATGGCCGACCGATACGATCGCATGCTGATCATCAAAATCGCCAGCATCTGGTCTGTCGTTATGATCTCTGGCCTGGCGCTGCTGGTATGGCTGGATGCCACGCCGTACTGGTTGCTGTTGCTGGCCGGGTTTCTCACCGGTTTGTCGCAATCGCCAACGCAACCCGCCCGGAACTCCCTGGTTCTGCAGCTTGTGGGGCGAAAGAACCTCGCCAATGCAAACGCCCTGAACTCGATGGGGATGGGGATCACGCAGGCGATCGCCCCGGCCGTGGGTGGGGGCGTTATCAGCCTGTTTGGTGCATCAACCGCGCTCTGGTATTCGAGCCTGTGGTACCTGCTGGCGTTCGTACTGATTTCACGAATCCACCTCCAGCGGCAGACGGTTCGGGTTGATCCCACACCAATCCTGCCAATGCTCACAGATGGACTGCGCATCGTCCTCCGCAATCCCCTCAGTCGCACGATGATCCTGGTGACGCTGGCAGCGAACATCCTGATCTGGCCGGTGTATCACTCATTCATGCCGGTGTTTGCGAGTGATGTGCTCGATCTCGGTCCGGCCGGATTGGGCCGGCTAATGATGTTCGCGGGCCTGGGTAACTTTGTGGGCTCGTTCGTGATCGCCAGCCTTGGAGATTTCCGTAACAAGGGCGCGGTGTTTATTTACGGAAGCATGATCTGGGGTTCCGGTTGGGCCCTCTTTGGCCTCTCGCAATCCGTGACGATCTCGTATGTGCTCATTCTCGGCATCGGTATGATCAGCGCGGCCTTTGGCGTGCTGCAGGCGACATTGATGCTCATGACCTCCTCGCGGGAAGTGCAGGGAAGGGCGCTCGGCATTATGGAACTCGCCATCGGCGCGATGCCGATTGGCACATTGCTGCTCGGCTCCATTGCGCAATCGGTTGGTGTGGGGATCACCACCTTTGTTTCCGGGGCGATGTTTGTGGTGATCCTGATTGTTTTCACCATCCGCGTGCCATATCTCTCCCGTTACACCGGTGAAGAGGTAGAGCCGCAGGTAGCCGGTACGTAGGGAAGCGGCTCGAAACGCCCACTATCCATCGAGCGTGTTGTAGAACATCCAGTTGATGCCAAACTTGTCTGACCCCTCGGCGTAGTAGCCGAAGCCCATATCCTGGGGAGGTGTGCGCTTGTCTCCGCCCTCCATCAGCTTGTCGTACAGCTCGTTGGTTTCCGGCTGGGAATCGGTCATGAGCACGATGGAGACATTGTTGCCCTGGGTGAGTGTGTCCATACCGAAGCTCTCGACGTGATCGGAGACCTGGAGCAGGTGTCCGCCGAGGATAAGGATCTGCGCGTTCATCAGCAGGTTTTTGGCATCTTCAGGGATGCCAGGGCCATCGCCTTCGTCGCCACCATCACCGGAGTCGCCGTAGCGGGTGATATCCATCAGCTCGGTATCGAAGACCTTGATGTAGAAGTTGAGCGCCTCTTCGGCATTGCCATCGAAGTTGAGGTACGTCCCTGTTGATGCCATCTGCGTATTCTCCCGTTAGTTGGTCGCGCCATCGCGACCCTGCGTGGAGTGCAGAATAGCGGATGGGAGAAGGGGTCGGCTTATTGAATATTGCGGTTTGCATGAGTCGTCATACAATGAACTCGGATTCCGAATGCTGAACAGTTATCGCAGCCCTTTGCGGTGCGTTAGTGAGTGGGATAAATGGCTGTTCTCTCCAGGCGAGAAGATGACGGGGGGTTCTATACCCGGATCAATATAGGGGGAATTGCTACCAGGCAGGTGCATCCCGATGCCGTACGTTACCTGACCAAACGTGGGGTATACGTAGGTGACGAAATTCCCCCGGAATTAATGCGTAAGCTGCGATCTACGAAACACTGGCTTTTCACGAAAGAAGAGTTTCCGTTTGTAATTTTCCCGGAGCATAAAGATCCGTCTTTTGGCACCCGGAGATCTTCAGACAAAAGAACTGCGATCCAGGGAACGACAAGAGTTGTTGCTAGTGAACCGATTAGAAGGCGGAAGAAATCAAGGCGATCTCGGGCGGACCGGAACCGAGCTCCCGTACCTGCCATGCCGAGCCGATCGAAGATGAATCCCGGGTGGAAACCAGATCCAACCCAATGGTCAGAACCTTTGCCATTAGATCCAACTGGTGAACCGTCAATCCCGGACGTCCTTCTTTCTGGGCAGCCATCGTACCCGTCTGGTGGCCAGTTTGAAACTGGGCCCCAGAGAGAGCGGCTTATCAGCCTCACTGATCGGCAAACGGAACGAGCCACTGGGTCTCGATGAAAATCTTGGTGTGTTATCTGACGCGCAAGATAGCCGAACTTTTCCCAACGTCAATACAGGAAGGCACTCAGGCCTACGGCGATGGTATGAATCTGGTGGCTATTTTCCCGCATGGCTAGCCTTTCTCTTGTTGATTGTCATTCTCGTGCTCGGCTATTGGATAAGCGCAATGATGGATGCGGTATTTTGATGCTGATACTAGGGGATTCGCTGTGGTTACCTTAAGAATTGCACGCGCTTTCCTGGGTTACTCACAATCATGGGCAGCTGACCAGGCGCACCATGGGAATGTTGACTGCGCTACAATTGCCTTCAGTAGTCCGACCGCACGTTACGCGGTCGAGTAACCCCGTGCATCACAGAAGGAATCACCATCTTGACCGACGACATCCGCGTTCGATTTGCTCCCAGCCCCACAGGCTCCCTCCATATCGGAGGTGCCCGCCTTGTTATGTACAACGTGCTCTTCGCGCACGGTCAGGCCAGACGCGAGGGCAAAACCGGCAAGTTCATCCTCCGTATCGAGGATACCGACCGTAAGCGCCTCATCGAGGGCAGCGTCGAGAACCTGATGGATGGCCTCCGCTGGCTCGGCCTCGAGTGGGATGAAGGTCCGGATGTCGGTGGTCCCTACGGTCCCTACATTCAAAGCGAGCGCAAACACCGCT
>CAZGML010000019.1:0-4560 GCA_964526965.1 uncultured Sphaerobacteraceae bacterium
CGTTGCCCAGCTGGCCGCCGAAAGTGGACTCCCGATCGTCGAAGATCCGACCAATTCAGACCCGGCATATCGGCGAAATGCCATACGCCATCATATTCTGCCTGCACTTGAAGAAATCTACGCTGGAGCTACTGGCGCCATCGCGCGCTCAGCTGGGGTGATCGCTGAGGACGCCGACCTGCTTGAGGATCTGACGACACAGGCGCTCACAAAGTGCATTGTTGAAAATCAGCTTTCCCGAGAGCATTTGATTGAGCTCCCCGAGGCGCTGCAAAAGCGGGTCGTGCGGCAGTGGGTGCTGGACAAGTTGTCTATGCATGAACTATCAGCCGATCGAATCCAGGCGATCGTTGATCTCGCACGGCGGAATCGTGGTGGATCAGTGATCGAGATCGGGTCTGGCCACAGCGTGACACTCCATGCTGGAAAACTGCGCCTGGATTAATGCGAGAATAGAAGTCGTATTAATAGCCAGGGTGGGTGAGGGCAAACAGTGCAAATACCAGATAACGCCAAATCAAACGGTATCTCCAGAATCCTCGTATCAGAGGATGAAATTTCGAACACCGTTGCGGAAATGGCCCGCGAGCTTGATGAGGAATATCGTCATGACACGCCGTTGATGATCGGCGTGCTTCGTGGAGCCGTCGCGTTCATGGCCGACCTGGCCATGCAGATGTCCATTCCGCTAGAGATGGACTTCATGGCGGTCTCCAGCTATGGCCATGCCACGAAGAGCTCAGGCGTGGTGCGTATCCTCAAGGACCTGGATGAGGAGATCAGTGGTCGCCGACTGATCGTCGTGGAGGATATCGTCGATAGTGGCCTGACGCTGCAGTACCTTCTGGATCACCTTTCCCGACGCGAGCCAAAAGATATTCGGGTGGTGGCGATGGTGAAGAAGGACAAACCAGACGCTATTGACGTCCAGGTAGATCGAATCGGGTTCACAGTGCCTGACGAATTCGTTGTCGGATACGGGTTAGACTACCAGGGCAAGTATCGCAACCTGCCGTATATTGGTGTGTTGCATCCGTCCGTGTATCAAAACGCGGAGTAGTAGGAAGAAAAGCAACACACCCGGTCCGAAATGGACCGGGTGTGCAGATTGCCTTTTGGTGGAGACGGGGGGACTCGAACCCCCGACCTCTACAGTGCGATTGTAGCGCTCTCCCAACTGAGCTACGTCCCCGAGAGGCAAAGTGAGTATAGGTGAATCCGATTCTTCCCGTCAACAAAACCGTATGATGATGCGGAAATTATGGAACTATACTCACTTCGTAAATCACGATCTATCGGGATGAGCGAACTCCTTCCGGATCTTGGCGACCATTGAGTAATAGGTGTCAACCATGTTGCCGACGTAGCAGTCGCCAATTTGCGTCAGGGCCTGATAGGCTTCCCACTTGTCCCAGCCCATCTCCACCATCCAACCCACGAGTTCTGCATAGGCAATGCGAGCGGCGTCCTCCATGGGGCGAGCACTGCCAACCACCATGTATTCGTCTTCACTCTCGATCCTTGGCCAGTCAATGCTCTCGCCCTTTATCAACTCCACTGTGAAGGTCGACTTCGCCGCGATCTCCAGCGCAACACCACACAGCTCGCCCTGGCCTTGACCAGCATGGACATCGCCTGTGTACAGCAGGGCGCCTTCGACATTCACCGGCAGATAGATACTGTTGCCGGGTTTAACGTCCGGCACGTCCATATTGCCTCCGTGATCAAACGGGGTAAGTGCGGACAGCGCCTCGACCAAAGGCGCTGTTCCGATGGTGCCGAGGAACGGCCGCCAGGGGAAGCGGAGATTCTCGTTGTGGGTTACCCAGCCATCCTCGATTTTGTACATCCACACCCGCTCTGGAATCGGCTCCTGGAGGGTCCGCGTCAACTCTGTGGAGGTCAATCCACCAAAGAAGGGGATGAAAAGGCTCACGGCCCAATCGCGGGTTGGTTGTATATCAAGAATATTGACCTTGATCGTGTCTCCTGGCTCGGCCCCCTCAACCCAGATCGGACCAGTTTGTGGGTTTAGGTAATCGCCCAGAACTTCTGATGGCTTGAGATCGACGGAGTCCATACGATCCTCAAACGCGTCCTTGGTGTACACGGCGAATTCTTCGCCAGGCTTCACGCGAGCAATTGGCTCGTGGTAGGGGCTGAAAACATAGGGGTGCTCACCGGTTTGTCGAATCTCTTTCATTGTAAACTTCTCCCGTTGCGCTACAGCGCGAGATTACTCGTCATCAATTCCTGATTTCGGATATCGTCGTAATCCAATTCGTTGATAATTCGCCCCTTGTCGATCACATACCCCCGGTGGGCAATGGCGCTGATAAGTTGCAGGTTCTGTTCAACAAAGAGGACAGGTACATTCATTTCTTCGTTAATTTTCTGGATGTCTTCGCCGATACTTCGTACGATATTTGGCTGGATTCCTTCTGATGGCTCATCGAGAAGGAGCATCCGGGGGCGGCCCACCAGGGCCCGACCGAGTGCCAGCATGGACTGCTCACCACCGCTGAGTGAACCGGCTTTTTGAGTTCGTCGCTCGTGTAATCGCGGGAAGTATTCGTACGCGATGTCTAGCGATTTCCCGCTCGCGTCCATATTGATTTTCATCCCAACCGTCAGGTTCTCTTCAACGGTAAGGGTGGGGAACACTCCACGTCCTTGGGGTACGTAACCAATTCCGGTTCTCGCCCGAGCATGGGCTGGCAGCGATGTGATGTCATTGCCATCGAAAATGACCTGGCCGCTGGTTACAGGAATGATGCCCATCAGGGCCTTCATAAGCGTCGATTTACCGACGCCGTTCCTGCCGACAATGGCCACGATTTCGCCTCGTGAGACCGTACCTGAAACTTCGAAGAGAATGGGCGTGGTGCCGTAACCACTCGAAACGGACCGGCCATCGAGCATTGGGGTGGGTGAAGCTGAGTGATTTGGTGCCGACATGTGCTACTCCCTCCCCAGGTAGACTTGAATAACGCGGTCATCCTGCTCAACCTCGGAAAGTTCGCCCTCTGCGAACAAGCTACCCAGATGGAGAACGGAGACATATTCTGCGATCAGGCGAATGAACGACATATCGTGATCAATCACAATGAGCGTGACCCCATCTGCATGCAGCTTCTTTATCAGCTCAGCGGTTTCAGCCGTTTCTCCCGGTCCCATGCCGGCGGTCGGCTCATCCAGGAGCAGGAGTTTTGGACGAAGTGAAAGCGCCATGCCGATTTCAAGCCACTGCTGCTGACCGTGCGAGAGTGCTTTGGCCGGACTGTTGATGTGCGCGGCCAGGTGCACGGTCTCCAGAAGGCGATTTATTTCGCTGTCCATGGATGAACGGTCGATGTGATGCTGCGCAGCCACCCGCATGTTGTCGTACACACTCAGCTCGGGATAGACGTTGGGAATCTGCATCTTGATGCTCATCCCCTTACGTACCCGTTTCCATGGACGCAGTCCGGAGATCTTCTCGCCATCGAACCAGACATCACCCCTGGTTGCTGACTCAACGCCGATGATGAGTTTGAAGACGGTGCTCTTGCCGGCTCCGTTTGGACCGATAAGGCAGCGAAGTTCGCCGGGATACACCTCGAGATTGAGGTCATTTACGGCATGCACACCGCCGAACGACTTGGATACGCCATCGAGCCTGAGAAGCGGTTCAGTACCATTGCGAATCGTGTCAGTCATGCTCGCTCCCACTCAACTTGGCCTCGGGTGTTTGGGTGGGGTTTCTGCCATCCAAAATCCGCTTCTTGAATATGTGTTCATCGCACCACTTGAAGATTGTGTAGACGATGCCCTCCGGTATAAAGAGAACGGCAAGCAGCGCCACAGCACCCGTGATAACGAACGCAAACTCTGGTGCTGTTGATGAGAGCTCCTGAATGAGTTTCATTAGGCCAAGCGAAGCCACAATTGCAGCCGCAAGACTCTTGCGCCCACCGATTGCAACGTAAATTACCGGTGTAATTGCGGCGGTCATTCCCATTGATGAGGGGTCAATGTAACCGCCCCACGAGGCGTAGAGAACGCCGCTCAGCCCCGCGATGGCACCGGCAATGGTGAAGACCTGTACCTGCAGCGCTTGCACGTTGTACCCAAAGGTTTCCGTGCGGCTTCGGTTTTCCCTCAGGGCTATGAGCCCGTATCCCCACCGAGACGATGTGATGAGTTTGAGGATCAGGTATACCAAGACCAGAAGTATCAGGAAGAAGTAAAACACCTGTTCACTGGTGAACCAGTCGCCACCTGGCCAGGTTATGGAGCTTACGAACATGCCGTTAAAGCCGTTCAGGCGAGCGTCTCCAATTGCCCATTCCGGACCGGCGGTTTGCCCCATAAAGGTGGCCATCACCAGGGTTACTGCCAGCATGGTGAGTCCCACAAAAACGTCATTCACGCCACCATAGAACATGATGTAGCCAAGCAGTGCCGCGAACAACGCAGCTGCAATGATTGCGATACCTGCGCCTATCCAGGTTTCCCATCCGCCCGGATAGTTGGTTGTATAGACCGCATAGGTATAGCCGGCCAGTCCGAAGAACGCGG
>CAZGML010000019.1:4660-50809 GCA_964526965.1 uncultured Sphaerobacteraceae bacterium
GGATAGTTGGTTGTATAGACCGCATAGGTATAGCCGGCCAGTCCGAAGAACGCGGTTTGACCAAAACTTAGAATTCCAGCAAAGCCCCAGATCAGTGCCACACTGATCGAGAGGAAAATCATGCTCATGAAATACGAAACATTGAGAATGCCAAACGACGATCCGAACGTTGGATAAATCGCAAAGAAGAGAACCAGTAAGGCGAACGCTACCGATTCGGTGTTGATAGGAAGTCTTCGTAGCATATCTGTCACTCTGCCGCTCCTGGTCGAAGCCTCAGGCGATCAATCAGCCCGGAGATGCCGGTCGGCAGCACGCGAATAACGAACATCGTTGCAACCAGTAATCCCACCCGGGCGATGTAGGTGCCCCAGGTCTGGCCGAGGAACGAATTAATGGCACCGAGAATTGCGCCGGCTATTGGCATACCCAGAAGCACATTTGCACCGCCAACAATTACGGTTACAAACGCCTCTACGATGAACGAGGAGCCGAATTGCGGCACGATAGCGGCGGTGGGTGCGTAGAGCCCACCGGTGAGGCCGGCGAGCGCGCTACCAAGCGCGAATGTGAGAGTGTAAATACGAGGAGTATTGACTCCGAGCGATCGTGCCACTTCCGGATTCTGGATTGTCGCCCGGGAATCCAGACCAAACCTGGTTTTCATGAAGAGCAGATAAAGTCCTGCAATAACTCCTAATGCGGCCAGGAAGAGCGTGACCCGATAGTAGGAGTAGGAAGATCCCGCCAACTCGAACGAGCCAAATGGTGTGGAAACCCCCGGGCTGGACGGCCCCGCAATAATGAGCATTCCCTGATTCAGCATTAACCCGATTGCCCACGTGGCGGCGACCGTATCCAAAAGCCGACCGTAAAGCCGACGCACCACTAAAATCTCTACGATTGCTCCAACCACACCAACGCAGAGTGCAGCGAGGATTATTGCCAAGAGAAGGGGAAGACCGGCTCGGGCTGTGAATGCTGTGATGTAGGCGCCTAACATAATAAATTCGCCATGGGCGAGATTAATGACACCCATCATACCGAATATGACGGCAAGCCCAACCGCAGCAAGTACGAGGAATGCGAAGCTATCCTGAAAGTGATAGCCAATCTCAATGAGGGCAGAAATCACTGGTTGATCCTCAACACACTGAGCAGGTTCACTCCGGTCGTCAACCGGAGTGAACCTGCTCGGAAACTAGTTTTCCTCCGGTTCGTACTGCGTGTTATCTGGCTGCTCCGGCAGCTGGCATCCCATCTCCTGGGAGAGCCAATCCGGGCTGACCGCCTCGAACTCCTGGTCGAGGATGATATTGTGCTCCTCGTCGGCGTGCACCATGAACATGTTTCGGATGGTGTGATGCGTGTCCGGGTCAATGGTCACCGTACCCGACGGTCCTTCGACGGAGACGCCGGTTTCAAGCGCATCGCGCACCTCGTTGCGGTCCGTGGTGCCTGCGATTTCAGCAGCAGCAGCGTACAGGTGGATTCCTTCCCATTCGGCTGCGGCTTCCATACCGACATACTGCGCATCCGGGTTGAGGTCCATGTATCTGTCGACGAAGTCCTGGGCGCTTTCGTTCTCCAGCTCCTGAATGAAGTTGACCACTACGTGCTGATTCTCAAGCGCGGGCGGCGGGAAGAGCAGGTGCTCGTAGCCCTGGCCGATGTTGATGGTCGTACCCATTGGCACATCCAGACCGGCCGCGTTCTTCTGCTCGTAGAACGAGGAGTGTGCGATTCCAGTGATCAGTGTGATCAGGAAATCGGGATCAGCTTCCTGAATGTTCGAGATGGTTGTTCCGAACTGCGAAACGTCCAGCGGAATGAACTCTTCACCGAGAAGCTCTCCACCGTGCTCGGCAGCAACGGTACGGCACCACTGTGCTGTGAGCTGCCCGAAGTTGTAGTCTGCCGCGATGATGTAGAAGCGTGGTCCGAACTTCTCGATGATCGCGGGGATGAACGGCACCACCTGGTGATCCGGCACGCTCCCGGTGGGGAAGGTCCAGGTATCGCAGACGCCGCCTTCATACTGGTTGTTGTAGAAGAAGATCATCTCGTGCTGGGACATGAGTGGACGAATTGCCTCTCGGGAAGCACTGGAGAAGGCAGCGTGAAGAACGTCTACTTCGTCCTCGAGAATGAGCTTTCGTGCCATTTGCTGGTAGCGTTGGTTGTCGGACTGGGCGTCCTCTGAGACGAGCACGACCTCACGTCCCAGGATGCCTCCGGCTTCGTTGAGCTCGTTCACCGCGAGGTTGGCAGCACCGAATTTCTGGACTCCAACGTTCGAGAAGTTACCGGTTCTGTCACCCAACCAGCCGATTTGCACCGGCTCTTCTGATTGAGCAAGTGCGTACTTGTTTTCCACCGTTGCAGCAAATGCAGCGGCTCCGGCCAATGCGGCGGTGCCCTTGATGACATCTCGCCGATTCACAGCGGATTTGGAATGATTGTCTCCGGGCCTATCATTCAACTCGCTCATATCGAACAGCTCCTTCCGGCGTTATGCCGAGAACACGTGCGATCGAGGACACCTCGATACGCCCATGCAAAACCTTCCCTGAAGCCAGGGAAGTTCCGACACAGTTTCAGCGGCGAAACCATTTGACCAGTCGTTGGTTGTGCTTGGTACGGTAGCATAAGGTTGGGAATTGGGCAAAAAAGCTTGGATGTTAATCCAACCGGGCTAGTTAATAAGGTAAAGGTCCCGCACAATTGCTGACAAATGCGATATTCGCTGCTATAATCCCTGCTAGCGTGTGCGCCCGCGTAGCTCAACGGATAGAGCGTCTGTCTTCGGAACAGAAGGTTGTGGGTTCGATTCCTACCGCGGGTACCAACAAGTAAGAAGCGGGTGGTAATGCAAGCCACCCGCTTCTTTCATTCCCCGGTATCGTCAGGCTTCCTATAAGAACCGCCAATATGCCAAACACGAACAAGCCGGGATGATCACTGATCATCCCGGCTTCTGCATTGCGATGCGCTAGGCGAAGGTTACCTCAGGCACTCCCTCGACTTCGCGGACGGTTGCGTCCTGGAAGATCGCTGGAATCACATCCTTCGATGCGTTGTACAGGGCAGCGGCGAACTCGCGGATGCTGGCATCGGCATGTTCGTCGGTCCGCATTTCAATAACGTGGCGAAGCTGCCGTGCGTTATAGGTGATGACACCACTGCTGGTAACGCAGTTGGGGAGCAAGGCGCGGGCCGCTTCCTTTTGGCGCTTGCGCTTCAGCGTGCGCTCGTCTGGATTCTCTGGTTCGTACTCGTCTTTGATTTCATCAGTCAATGTCAGGTAGTTCTCATACAAACTCGTGCAGGATTCTTCGAAGACCTTGCGCGAATCTTCCATCCCCGCCGTGCGCAGGATGGGTGGAATCACGAACTCGCCTTCGGTGTGAACGAATCGTTGGCTAATGAAACTGTAGGCGCTGCCGGGGCGGTGGCGAATAACTTCCATCTGCACGGAGCGGGGGAGATAGGTGACCCCGAAGCTCACGTTGATATGTTCGATAACGCTCAGGTGCCCGTGCTCCACGATAGACTGCCGGAGGTACTCGGCATCGGTTCGACCGGCTTTATTTTCATAGGAGACATAGCAAGAAGCACCTGCGAAAACAGCTACGGATTCCGGGGTCGCGTCCCGGTCCCGCCCCCAGGTTTTACCCATTTCATGCACCATCTCTTGCATGGCGCTCATATCTGGTTGGGTGACGCCGACAACACGGACGTGTGGGGCGTGATCGATGAAGCGGACGTCTTTGCTCATGAGACTTCTGATCCTTCTGGAACGGGACGTATCCCTCAACCCTAAGTGTCTGATTTCGGTATCTGGGCGCTGCCGAATTACCGTGAAGGCAAATGCCGTATCAACTGTACAATGCCACAAAATTTCATTCTTGCGCGTCCTCATCGAGGCCACGGCACGATTCACCAGTAAGTGTACTCACCATGACCCGGTATGCAGGTTCTGGCGGTACAATCGCAGGTATCTCGAGGCGTCCCTCAGCGGCCCTTGTGACTATTCCGGATTCACTGCATTCAGGAGCTTCACTATGCGAGCATGCATTCTTTCCATTGGTGCTGAGCTAATGCTCGGCCAGATCACCGATACAAATGCATCCTGGCTCGCTCGCGATCTCGCTGATGCCGGAATCGAGCTGATTCAGGTCACACAGGTAGGGGACGAACCCCAATTGATGCAGCGCGCACTACGCTCCTCCCTTGAACTGGCAGACGTGGTGATTTGCACGGGCGGTATTGGTCCGACGGATGATGATCTCACCCGCGAAGTCATCGCTGATCTCGTTGGCGAAGTTCCTGCAGTTGATGAGGCGACCCTGGCCACTATTGAGAGCTATTTCAAGGAAATGGGCCGCGAAATGCCCCGCCGCAATAGCAAGCAGGCGTGGCTGATTCCCAGCGCCGAGTCGATCCCGAATCCGGTGGGTACCGCTCCTGGCTGGTTTGTCACCATTAATGGCGATCCGGAGAAATACATCCTTACCATGCCGGGCGTTCCGCGTGAGATGCATCGAATGTGGCTTGAACAGATGAAGCCGCGCCTTCTGGAGAAAGCCGACACCAATATCATCGATAGCATCCACATCAAAACCACCGGCATAGGGGAATCGGATGCGGAAGAACGGATTCACGATCTCATTCAACTCAATGATCCTGAAGTGGCTACATATGCCAAGGACGACGGGGTTCACATTCGGGTGACCGCCGTTGGCGATGATCCGGAAGAGGTTCGAAAACGACGCGATGCTGCTCGCGATGAGGTCTATCGCCGCCTTGGTGAGTTCATCTGGGGTAAGGATGAAGAGACGCTCGCCGGTGTGATTGCCATTGAGTTGTCGAACCGCGGGCTCTCGCTCGCTGTCCACGAAGTCGGTACCGGGGGTGCACTGGCATCGCTGCTGAACTCCGATCCTGTGGCTGCAAGGAGCTTTGTGCGAGATATCGTGGAGCCGGGAGGTAACGGCGAGAGTCTCGAGACGTTTCCCCTTGAAGATTCAGACGAGCAGGTTCAGGTTTCCATCGAATACGCTGGCGAGGTGGATACCAACGCGGTCGGCCGAGGGACCATGCGGCTGGTGTTGCGACATACGTCAATCACCGAACCGATCGACCATCAGTGGCAGGTTCGCGGCAGCCTGTCGGATATCCAACGCCGGGTCGGTTTAAACGCGGTACATGCGATTCATACATGGTTGCGTGAGTCGGATTTCTAAGACCTCTCGCGACCACGCCACGATTCAAGTAATTCTCGCTGCCGCTCGAGCATTTTGGCACGATCGTCGTCTGAATGATCATTCCAGCCAAGGAGATGTAATAGCCCGTGTGCAATGAGGAAGAAGATCTCATCTTCCTCATTCCAGCCCGCGTCAAACGCATTCGCGCGGGCGCGATCGACTGAGATCATGAGGTCACCTCCGGCCTGTGCCTCTTCCCAGATATCGTCCTCGTCAGCATATGGAAAGGTCATGATATCCGTTGGCTCGTCGATGCCCATGAATTCGACATGGGCCGATTGCATCGTCGAATCATCGACGAACTGGATCCCGACCAGCCATGGCTCGTCCACGTCTTCCGCCTCGAGCACGTGACGAATTAGATCCTGTACTACCGCCCCGGTTATCGAGTCCGGCAGTTTCACGGCTGTCTCCAGGGTGACCTCGTGTTCGACCACTATTGCGCCAACGCGTCTTTCACGGCAGAGGACAGACGGCGACCATCCACGCGGCCCTCAGCACGCTTGTTGAGCAGGCCCATCACCTTGCCCATGTCCTTTGGGCCTTCAGCGCCGACTTCCTGAATGCCATTAGCGACGAACGTCTGAAGCTCATCGTCGCTCATCTGTTGCGGCAGGTAGCGCTCCAGCACACGAAGTTGTGCCTCCTCCTTCTCAACGAGGTCTTCACGGCCACCGGACTTGAACTGCTCGATTGAATCCTGCCGTTGTTTAACCTGTTGCCGCAGAACTTTGAGCTGCTCGTCTTCGGAAAGCTCCTGCTTGCCATCGAGTGCCGCGTAATTGAAAGCGGATAGCGCGTATCGAATCGCGTCCCGCGTTACGGCATCCCGCTCTTTCATGGCCGTTTTGAGGTCGGCGTTCATCTGATCCTTGATGCTCATATTGCTGATCTCCTTTTAGGTTGTTAACAGATACCGCCGAGTTTCTCACCGCCCAGAACATGGACGTGAAGGTGAGGCACTTCCTGGCCGGAATCCGGGCCAGCGTTCGTGACCAGGCGATAGCCGGATTCGGCCACGCCGGTTTTGGTCGCGACCTCCTGTGCGACATCCAGCATTTCCTGCCAGATGCCATCGTGGCCCGCACCCAGTTGGTGGACGCTATCGACGTGCACTTTGGGGATGACGAGCACGTGGATCCGTGATTGTGGCTGGATGTCGTTGAAGGCAACAACGTTGTCGGTTTGGGCGACAAACTCGGTGTCCATCTCACCATTGGCGATCTTGCAAAAGATACATGTGTCAACATAGTCTGGCATGTGGAATACTCCATTCCGCGTATCACACGATATATGAGGGAATTATAGTGCCAGAGCTACCTGAAGTTGAGACCGTAAAGAGAATTTCCGAGCCCCTGATTGTTGACAGGACAATCGAGGCAGTGGATTTAAACCCCCTTTTCCCTCAGGTCCTGGTTGGCCCGGATGGAGTAGAGGCAGCGGAAACGATTCCAGGTTTGACGATTGAAAGCGTGAGCCGTCGCGGGAAATACCTCATTATCAAGCTGACCGAAGAGTGGATGCTCGTTATTCATTTACGAATGACGGGGCGATTCCTGGTGATGGATCGAGAAGTGGATCCTGTGAGATTCCAGCACTTACGGTTCCAACTTGATAACGGCATGGATATACGGTTTGCTGACCAGCGAAAGTTCGGACGGGTTCAGTTGGCCACGCCGGAGGACGTTGCCGCGCTTGATGCCCGGCTTGGCGTGGAGCCGCTGAACCTTGCGTTCACGCCGTTCCTTCTTGGTAACGCGTTTCGAGGTCGCACTGCGCCGGTGAAATCGCTGCTACTGGGGCAAAATATCGTCGCAGGGCTTGGCAACATCTATGTTGATGAAGCGCTTTTCCGGGCCGGTATTCATCCACAAACACCGGCTGGGAAACTGATTCCCGTGCAACTCTCTCTGCTGGTGGATGCGATTCAGCACGTGTTGAAACAGGGCATTGCCAATCAGGGAACAACGTTTTCCAGCTTCGAGAATCCGTATGGGGAAGCAGGCGGAAACGCCAGCTACTTGCGCGTGTATGGCAAAGGTGGCTTGGGTGAGCCGTGTCCACGTTGCGGACACGAACTGGAGCGACTCATTGTGGGAGGCCGTGGCACCACAATTTGCGCACTTTGCCAGCCACTTGAGCTGTAATACCCCAGCCTGGTTGTGTAGTCACTTCTCCTGAGCGCTGGTGTAATCCTTGCGATAGCCAGAACTGAGCCTGTCAGGAGGGCAGAACTACTATGAAACCAGAGAACCGTATCTCCTCACGCAAGACTTCCAGGCGAAAAGCAGTGGGAGCCACGTTAGGTGGCCTGGCGTTTCCGGCGGGAACAGGTTTCCGCTTCGCAACTGCACAAGAATCCGATTCCAGCTACGTACAAGCCGTAACCACGACGCACCATCAGGCCACTGAGGCAGGGGCAGAAATTCTTCGGGCAGGTGGAACCGCGGCAGATGCCTCGGTGACGATCGCGGTAGCCCTTTCGGTCGTTGAGCCCTATTTCTCGCATGCATTTGGTGGGGGGCTTTGGGCCCTGTACCACGATGCGGAGACCGGAACAGTTACATCGCTTGATGGCGTTGGCCCGACGGGAAGCAAGTACACCGTCGAGGATTACGGAAGTCGCGTGGGGCAGTGGGGCATCCACCAATCTGTTGTTCCCGGTGCGTGGGATGCATGGATGCTTTGGCTACGGGAATATGGCCGCCTGACTTTGCCGGAAATATTGGCTCCAGGAATAGCACTGGCGGAAGAGGGGATTGCCGTATCCGCGGAGATGGCGGCGTACATGAGCCGCAGCTACGATGCGATGGCTGCTCATCCTCCCACTGCAGCAACGTACGCGCCGAATGGGCTGTTTCCAGCGGCTGGCGATATCATTCGCTTCCCCGACTTCGCCGCCACGCTCAATGAAGTTGGCGCCGCATACTCGGCTGCGAATGATCACGAATCCGGAATTCAGGCCGCCCGCGATTATATGTACCGGGGGCCGATTGCCGAGGCGATCGTCGCGGAATCAGATGCTGGAGGTGGCTACCTCACGCTGGAAGACTTTGCTGAGTTCGAGGCGGAGATCGTCGATTCGATCTCGATTAACTACGGAACCAGCATGCGGATACACCAAAACCCGCCGAACAGCCAGGGCATCACGATGCTGTTGGCGCTGAACACACTCACCAATTTCAACCATGAAGGGTTATCGGCCCTCAGTGCGGACACGATTCATTCGCAAATCGAGGCGACGAAGTTGGCCTATGGCGATCGAAACGCATTTATCGGAGACCCCAATGTGCTCGATATCGATGTTGAGTACCTGCTATCCGATGAGCATGCAGCGGCACAGGCCGAGCGCATCGATATGAATCGCGCCATGCAGTGGCCCGAGAATACCCCGGTAACGCAGATGGAGCCGCAGAACACCACGACATTTCACGTCACGGACCAATGGGGAAATGCGGCAGCGGTCACCACCAGCCTGGGACTTAATTACTTCGTGGTGGGATCGGCCGGTATCCACATTAACAATCGCATGACATACACGTCGCCGGACCCGGAGGACCCGAACTTCGCTGAACCCGGGCGGAAGTTGCGCCACACCTCGTGCCCGTACATCGTGATGCGAGATGACGTGCCGCTCCTTGTTGGGGGAAACACGGGTGCCGATAGCCAACCTCAGGTGCAGGTACAGCAGCTTATGGCAGCGATCGACTTTGGGATGACCGCACAAGAAGCCATCAACAATCCGCGCTGGATTGCCAAGTCCTGGGTGCCGTCAGTACACCCACATCAGGTGGCAAACAGTGTCCAACTCGAAGCTGCTTTCCCGCAGGAGTTGGTAAATGAGCTGAGTAATCGAGGGCACATCGTGGAAATCGGGTCGATCAACCTCGGTAATGGCGGCATGATTAAGCTCGCAGACGACCGTCAATCCGCCACAGTCGGAGCTGAAACCCGGTTCACCACAGCGAGTGCAGAGGTCCTGGAATAGCTCAGTTCATTCAAGGGCGCCGTTCACCGCGACGGCGCCCCGGAATCTTGAATTCGTTAGTGACCCCGGTTGAGTACCCGGGCTCCGATAACCTGTCCATCGCCATTCAGCGCTCGCACTTCGAGGTGAGCGGAGACGGGAATCGCGGTCAGCTCGGTTTCAAACCCGACCTTTGGTGCGCTGGCCACAACTTCTTCCGCGTCGTTCACAACCTGCCATTCGGCGACATCGGTGGCGCCGTTCCAGCTTACATAGCAAGTGAGATCGCCATTGGCCCCGTCCTCCAGCAGGTAATCAATCGGGCGCGATGGTGTTGCGGACCAATCCACGCGATAGCCGCGATATGAATGGCCGGCCTGATAGTTCATATCGAAGATCATTTCGCCTTCATGGGTGAATTCACTGCAATGAGGGCCGGACCCCCATCCGATGAAGACATTGCCGTTATCCAGCGTTTGCATGTTCGCCTGGAATGGTGAGTACATGCCGCCATCACGGTGGTACTCCCGAAGAAGCGTGGCGGTCTTGCTTTCTTCATCCAGCTCGAACACGAGTCCCCGGCTGTCTACCTCCTCATGTGAGGCTACATTGTCGAAGATCGTAATCGTGCCGTCTTCCAGCTCTCGGGCGTCGTGCTGCACAGCAAACACCGCATCTGGTTCCAGTGCAAAGTCTGATTTCTTGCCGCCCAGTCGCCAGATGACTTCATGGTTCTCGGTACTGATCCGGTACACAGCATGATTTGTGCGTGACGAAATCAGCAAGTTGCCCTCGTGATCCACTTCGATGGAATTGATGTGCAAATAATCCCAGGCTGATGATGGATCTTCAGGATGGGATTGGTAAGACTCGTCCAGCGCAACGTGGTCCAGTGAGTGCCATTCCCACCAGACATCGCCGGTTGATACGTCGATTTCCTGAATCACGCCCTCAAGCACATTGCGTTGCGTGCCGGCATCGTTTGCCCATACAGGGTGGTAGGAGAAGACCCAGGCGGTGCCGTAATCGGTCAGCACCATATCGTGTACATCCAGGCCATTGACGCCATTTCCGCCCTGAAGATAAGCAATCGGTTCATATGACTGGTCTGCGATGACGAAGTGGGTATACCCGTATCCGGTGGGCTTTGCTCCTTCCGACCAGGTAAGCACGGGTTCTCCAAGATACTCCTGGGCTGTCAGGCAGTAGATAAAACTATCCGGATCAGTGGAGACGTGATGCCACACAGGCTGACCTGTGTTGTCGTAGATCGTGGCACCCGCTTGTCCGCCTGGTATATGTGGAGTCACTGCAATGAGCTCATTTGACGTTTGCTCTTCGTCATGAAGGGAAATATCCACCTTCACGGGCTCCAGATCTGGTCTCGATTTGAACGCGTGGACGACCTCGGGATCGAGTTCGTTGTCGCCGTCAGGCTTGGCCGGCGGGCGGAGCGCCTGATTGCCAATGGAGAACCATGCCATCCCATCCTGGGCCGTGGTCAGTGGAATCTCTGCTGACACGGTGACCTCTTCGCCTTCGAAAAAGGTTGTGTCAGGAATCCAGCTCACGCCCTGGCCGTCCGAGTGTTCGCGGAGGATACCGGATGCCGGACCTGAGACCGCTCCGGAGACGATTACGACGCCGAGTTGGTCGAGGTTCACGCCACGGAAAGCGATCGTTGTAGCTGGTAGCGCGAATTGTGAGCCATGTTGTGGAGACATCCGCACGAGGGCTTCAACAGGCTGAACCGCTGCGGGCGTACCAGTCGTGACTGCTTGCGAAAGTACGGATTGTTGGTTGAGTGTCAACGCAAGTGTGCTTGCCAGCCCGGCAGACGCCCGCACGAGTTTCCTACGTGTAAGTGATACCGTCACGTCATCTCCTGTTCGATACGTTGTTTCGAGGACCCAAGCGTCCTCTCAAGATAACTGCCTAATCGTAACAAACAAACCACATAAGTTATCACGAGGCTTTTCGCGGATTGACCTGGTGATGTGTGAGCACGCGGCGAATCCAACGGCGGCTCTCGTTGCTCATGAGCCAGATGGCGATCAGGATCGGTACCCATAGAAGAACCAGAACAAATGGGGAGTCGGTATCGATTCTCCATTGGATTGCTACCGGAGCGATTCGGTTGACAACTACAAGTGCGATGTCGAGCGGAATAGCTGGAATCAAGGCAAATGGTGCTGCGTGGCCGGGAAGAACTGATGCAATGATCGCAAAACCGTAGGTAAGCGGAAAGGCAGCCATCATAACAGGGGCCAGGAGCATATTGGCTAGAATACCCACGGGCGACCAAACACCAAATGTAAGCAGGGAGATCGGCATCGTTGCGATGGATGCGTACATCGGCGCCCCAATGATCTCCGTCACGAATTTGCGCGTGTTCCCGGTGCGGGACCGCGGTAGAGCCAGGCAAAGCGCCATGGATGCGGCGGCCGAGAGCCAGAACCCGACCACATGAACGGAAAGCGGCTGGATGAGTGCAATTGCACCTAAGGTGAGCGAGAGTAGTGTGACCGGATCCGGCCTCCGTCCGACATGGCTGCCCGCAATGGAGAACGTGGCCACTATCGCAGCCCGCAGCGCCGGTGATTCCATTCCGACGAACAATGTAAAGCTCCAGACTGCACAGACAAGAGCAAGGTGAAACAGAATGCGAAATCGTAGGGTCTTGGGGCGAAACCAGAATGACAGGAATCCAATAATCAACGTCACATTTTGACCACTTACTGCGGTAATGTGCGACGTTCCTGTTGCAAGAAAGTTTGCTTCTGCTTCCGGCGACAAGCCGGAGTCATCGCCGGTGACGATACCGGTCCCAAGCGCGCCAGTGTCGCCCGGCAGGAGTTCCTCCATGTTCGAAGACACGCGCTCGTTTGCCGCGGCCAGCCATTGAAAGGGAAGGGCGCCGGCTGAAATTAACTCTACATTCGAAGCATGCGCGGACGCCTCGGTTCCCTGCGAGCTTACGAATCCGCGGTAGCCGGCAGGAAGCTCCTGCAATGTGTTGAGTCTCCAGTCGATGCGGAGCGTCTGACCGCGGCTAAGTGGGGGATCCAGGCTCTTGAAGTAGACCAGTACGCGAGTATCAGCATCGATACAAGACTCTGCCACACATATCTCGGAAATCGAGAACACTGCACGGTGCCCATCCCCAGACGGAAGAGGGAAGCTGGTTACGGTGCCAACTGCACTGGTGGAAAGAGCGAGTTCTGCTGTCGACGTAGTCTGCGGCGCTTCCTCCGCCCGCACCATACCGAGTACCACTGTCACCACAGAAATGATGACGAGGCCCATTTGCCAGCGACGCTCAATGGCTTGAATGATAAAGAGGATAGAGAGGCAGATTGGGAGCGCTCGCCATTCAAGCCAGACTCCGGCAAGAGCGGATAAGCCGAGGACGATGCCGTTAATCATTGCCAGAAACCGTCGTAAGTGGTTCCAGCCTTTCGGCAACTGATGTTGAGATGCCTTCTACTTCTTTCAGATCGTCGGTACTTTGGAAAGGCCCATTCGCCTCGCGGTGCGCAACGATCCGCTGCGCCAGCACATCACCGATGCCGGGCAAATTCTTTAACTCTTCGACGCTGGCAGAATTAATGTTTATCAATCCGCTTGCCTGGCTATCGTCCGGCTCCGCCACTCGGGTTGGAATTACGACCATCTGGCCGTCCATCACCCGGGAGCTCAGGTTCACCAGTGAAGTGTCGGCATCTGGCGACATACCGCCTGAAGTGTTGATGACATCAATCAACCGGGCTCCCGGCGACAGGTAGATGACGCCGGGGGTCGAAATCGCGCCACGCACGTCTACAGCAATTTGTGCCTTTGGCGTGGAGATGTACGTGATAGTCGGAACTTTTCGCGAATCCATCCAGGAGAAAAAGAAGAGCACGAGCACCGTGACGCACAGGGCGATGACGAGATAGCTGATGAGGGAATCTCGGGTCGCGGAAACCTCTTCGTCGGTGGCAGGTTGCATGTGCACTACCTGCGATTCATACGCACCAGTCGTGTGGCCATTGGGCGTATAGAGAGCAGGGCGAAAAGGATCAATGTGAGCGGTGCATACCACGACGACTCACCGGATCCCGCACCGGTATTCGGAAGCGAGGAAACCTGTGGCACTTCTTGGGCGACTTCAACCGGGGCTTGAGTCGCAATCGGTTTTGGAGCCGTGGTTGGTGCAGGCGCTTCTGTAACAGGCGGAGCCGCGTCCGGTTCTTGCTGCGGTTCTGGTTCTGGTTCAGTGATATCCGGAGTTACCACCGGTTCAACGGTTACTTCAATCTCCGGCGTTGGCTCTTCGGTTGCTGGTGGCACTTCAGCCGGAGTGTCCCGGTCCGCGGTGCCATCATTGTTGTCATCCGGGTCGAGATAATTGGGGATGCCATCTCCGTCATCGTCGCCGAGGTCCAGTTGATGAAGCTGGCTGGTAGGAGAGATGGTCGAAGCGATCGCGACCTCGATAACACCGACAGCGAAAATCATGGCGGCGATAACGACGTATCGACCGGCGAGCACGCGGAGCATGGGCAGATGTCCTCTCGATGTATATGGCGCATACATTGCCAAAAAAGTTTTTATTGGTTGACTGCGTGCACTTTACCGGGAGGGCGGTTGTTTTGTCAAGCCAGGTGGTGAGCCATGTCTATCAGGTGATTGGTTGGTGAGAATGGTCTGGCGACGCATATCCCTCGCGCAGGAGGTCTTCGAGTGAATCTGGGGCACTGCTCACATCTGCGACGAGGCACTCCGCACAGGACAAGGCAAGCTGAGCGACCAGAAGGGAACGAGCACTGACACCCGTTCGCGCCATTCCCGCTTGCTGGGCTCGAGCAAGAATCTCCTCGGTGATCTGTTGTAATTCGGAGCAATGCGACGAAAGCGCCGAATCGGGATCATTGACGGCATCGAGGAGCAATACCGCCAGCCCCTCAAAACGGTTTACGTATTCGCGTACAACACTGAGCCATTCCTGCAATGCAGAGAGAGGGTCTTCGGATTTTAGAAGTGACGTTCTCGTGTCCTGAAAATGGAGATGGCATGCGCCCAACGCGGAAGCGATGATGCGATCGCGGGTCGGGAAGTGTCGATAAAGTGTGCCGGCTCCGACTCCCGCTTGCTTTGCAATCGCATCCAGCGGTGCATTTACACCATAATCTGAAAACTGGGACAGCGCGGCCTCGATGATTTTCTCTTCATTGCGCCTCGCATCTGCCCGACGTTGCTTCATTTTGCTGACCAATCACAACCTCCATTCCCATGGCCTTGACCATGGAGTACCTTCACTCATACACTACCAGTGTACTAAACGGAGAGTGTCTCCACTTGCTTCAGTGACAGGGTACCAGCAAAGAATTTACAAAGGTTCTGAGAACCCTCGATCTGGATTTAAACAGGAAGGTCTAACTTGTCGGTCCAATCGACCACCAACACAACCGAACGCAAGATGAAGCGGGAACAAGAGGAAGTCGACTCAATTCTCCACCCGGAAGATTTCAAGGCGGTATTTCGCCATCATCCAGCTGGCGTGACGGTAATCACAATGAATGGCCCGGAAGGACCGATGGGGTTCACCGCAACGTCCGTTTCGTCGGTGTCTGCTGATCCGGCCATTCTCGTCTTTTCCGTTGCCGGAGGCGCTTCGGCGAAGAACGTGATTGAGAGAGTGGACTCCGTCGCCATCAATTTCCTGGCAGCGGATCAACGTGAGGTGGCGGAAACATTCGCGCGCCGCGGCATCGATCGATTCGCTCAGGTTGATTGGTATTCTCTTCCTACGGGAGAGCCAATCATAAGTGGATCAGCCTCGTGGATTAGCGGGCCAATTGATCAGCGGTTGCCCGTGGGAGATAGTCTCCTGGTCACCGTGAAGGCCGTCCGGTCTGAACGACGGGATGGTGCCGAGCCACTTCTCTATGTTGATCGCAAGTACCATCAGCTCGGCGATGTCATCGGGCAGGATTAATCGCGAGCATCCATCTCCATGCCAGCTATCGGGTTTGTCTGGCCCGGTGTTCTCCGGCAAGCACACATTCACCTGTAATCAGCTACGTATCCGGGCCCTTTGGGTCTGAGAGGAATCTGCGAATATGTCTGTTCCCTTAAGTATTCTTGACCTGGTGTCTATTTCCGAAGGCTCCACTGCGAAGGATGCCATCGCTGCATCCATGAAATCCGCCCAACTGGCAGACAAGCTCGGCTACAAGCGGGTTTGGTACGCGGAGCATCACAACACACCGAACCTCGCAGCAAGCGCAACTTCGATCCTTATCTCCCAGGCGGCATCCGTTACCGAACGAATCCGCGTTGGATCGGGTGGCGTAATGCTTCCGAATCACGCGCCGCTGATGGTAGCGGAGCAGTATGGAACCATTGCCAACATGCATGGCGACCGGATCGATCTTGGCCTCGGACGCGCTCCCGGAACCGATGGGATGACGGCGCAAGCGCTGAGTCGAACATCTGCCGAACCTCAGGCTTTTGCCCAAAGTATTTATGACCTGATGGGGTGGTTCGGCGAGACGGGCACCGCGCATAGCCTTCCAATTGTATCCGCCGTATCAGCCGGCACCAATATTCCCATTTGGGTGCTCGGCTCGACGGTGAATGGTGCGTCGATTGCTGGCCAGCTGGGGTTACCGTTCTCCGTTGCGTCGCATTTTGCCGCCGATCAGATTGATGAGGCGATCCAGGTATACCGCGAGCAGTTCACCACCGACGCGCCGACAGCACAAATTGAAGAACCGTACGTGATGGCCGGAATCAACGTGTTGGTCGCCGATTCGGATGCAGAGGCCGAGCGCGAGTTCACGGCACTTGAGCAGATGTTTATGGATACCCAGCGCGGACAGCTTCGCAAGATTCAGCCGCCGGTCGATCCGGAAACGCTTCAGCGGCCTGGTGGTCAGATAAACCCCATGTTGCGAATTCGCGCCGTCGGTACGCAGCAAAAAGTTAAGGCTGAGATGGAAGCGTTCCTGGAGCGGACGGGAGCAGACGAGCTGATTACCGTCACGTACGCGTACGATCCCGCCGTGCGTGATCGCTCAATCCAGCTACTCGCCGACACCTGGTTCCAGGGGTAAACGCTTCTGCTGAAATATCAGCGCTTCTGAAGTTGATCACCAAAGCAAAACCGGCCACTCTAATTGAGTGGCCGGTTTCGTTGATCCTATAGGGTTTTACGGGGGTGCCTAACGGGACTTGAACCCGTAACCTCTTGTTCCACAGGGATGAAGACCAAAACAGGCCTTTCCCGCCCCTAAACCACTTGGCTCATTATCGACAAACCGCATGTCCAGGTTGGAAAGCATAGCAGATGTCCGACAGACAATGCCCGTGTCCCCCGGGGCTTGGCAAAGTGTGGATACCAGTGATTCTGCTGGGAAGTAAGGACATGAGGCATGGCTAAGCGCAACCCACCAAGTCCCCGGTCGCAATTCTCGGTTGGGATTGGTAGGGGCATATAGGTGGAGGTAATGGTTGGCAGGTGTCAGTGGCGACCCTGCCTCGCTGTGTTGATGTTAGTACATTTGTTCTATTAGACGGGTTCGGGTGCTGTACCAACCCCCTTAACCCAGGAAGGAGAGGACACAGTGGTGCTACATGCGGAGACTTAGGCAGAGGAAAGTCAATCGCGCTTTCATACTGGTAGAACATTCGCTGTAGTCAACCGCCGCTTTGGGTCAGTTGCCCCCACTCCGTCGATAGTTCATCTCTTCAAGACGGCCACCAGAGTAGTGTAAATAGGTCTCTGGATTGTGTGGATTACGCCCGCGTCAACCCAGTGAAGGGTGAGGTGTCGGACTGGTTCCTGCATCGGGTTTAAAGGCTTTCCGTTTGCCTCAGCATGTGCAGGCCTCTCGGTGTGGTCGCTGTCAGGTCTGGAAGCCGCTCAAATGCGTTCATTAAGATACTTAAGCAAAAGGGATTCGCGAATCTTGTTAATGGCATCAATGAACAGTGCGTAAAAAGAACCACCGCATAATCAGTACTTAGCTAAGTGGAGTCAGAAAAAAACCGTCAAGAAATGTGCAGTCACTTAGCTATTTATGCGCCTTTAGTCCGTACTCTCCTGAAATCGGATCTCTAAAAAGATCCGGTTCTTTTGGTGGTTGGAGAGTGAACAATGCAAATGAGGTGACTAGAATGAAAAAGAATATTGTACTGAGCGCTACCGTCCATAGATTTGCATCAAGTTGAGATAATATCAATGACCCGATAACTTGAGCCAGTGCGACCGACAATAAGAACGCCAGTATGTCTAAGAAGAGAATGTTCTTCTTGGTAAGGTGCTTATAGGCAAAAACAAAGGCAACCATAGAGACAGGTATAGAATATAGGGCAATAGTTTTGGCGGGAATAAATGACAGGTGGCTGTATCCGCCGAGCGCAAACTCTATAATAGCCAGCAATAGTACTGGCCAAAACGCTATCTTGATATGCTCCCAGTAGCTCTCATTCACAGCAGAAAATATGGCTACGTGTTTATTTTGCTTGGACCAGTCGTACGTAAAATGGAGTATCGATCCAAGCAGAAACAAAGGCAATATCATCCAGTTGTCAAGCATTACTAAGGTATCAATTGTCATAGGTTAAGTTTAGGTTCGTATATTTGATCTGTCCAATATCTCCTTTATTATTTTTGGATTGCGCTAACCCACAGGCTGTAGGGGGGACGCTGAACAATCCGATTGGCTTGGATAAAAGGCGCAGGGGTTCCAGCCGCTTTCCTTTGAAACAATGAAGTCCACATACTGCCACTCGCTTTGGGGAATACCAGCCGAGCGCATCCAGTCTGTTTTCGAGCCAGTTATAGCCCTTACTGGTGTTTGAGGGGCTGGAGTGGGGGTTGGAGCGACTAGTTCTGGCGGCCGCGTGCTTGGCCCTAATGTCCTCATCGGTCATTGAGAGGTACTTGGCTGTAGTTGTGATGTCGGCGTGTCCCAGGTTGCGCCCGACGGACTCGATGTCGTCGTTGTTGCGTACCAGGGTGGTTGCCGCCTGATGGCGACACATATAGGGATGAAAGCGTGTCAGACCCAGGTGCGTTTGAATGCTCCGAAAGTCCTGCCGGATGCCAGCCGGTGTGAGCCAGAACCGGGTGCCATATCGTGAAGCCAGGCGCAGAGTGCCCGCATGTCCTTGAGCGGTCCTCGGATGCCGTGGGGGCTACTCTGATAGGTGCCTCGGCATGGTCGTTCTCTACCAAAAACCGCACGAGTAGTCGGTGTGATGACGCGTGTCGCATGATAGTAGATTGGCTTCTCCCTGGTGCCTGATGGTTGGCGATATAGTCGGCCTACTTGCTTGAATTGACTGGCAGACATCAGCGAACCACTTGTCCGAAAATCAGTAAACTACCTGTCTGCGTAAGGGCTAGACAAGTGGCCTGAATTTCGATATTGAGCTGTTGTTTTGGGTTTTGATTGTGGACGGGTGTTGGGGTGCCTAACGGGACTTGAACCCGTAACCTCTTGTTCCACAGACAAGCGCTCTAACCGATTGAGCTATAGGCACCATGAAGCGTGATTTGAGAAGGAGGTGTAAGCCGAGTTCTGTTCTATATGGTCATCTCTCTCAACCCTGAGGGCTGGTCACATCGTCGCCTCAGTGACGGCTCTCGACTTCCGGCCTTGGCGAGCAGCCTGCTGGCGGCCGAATCGGAGATTGCTGCGGGGAGGATTGCCCTTTTCACTCCGCGATTATGCGGCTTTGGTCTCTGTTGCTCTCACACGGTAAACCGTGTGCCAATCTGGACTGTCGACTCGCCGAAGCGAGCCTCCCTGGCTTTCACCAGGCACCCTTGCTCTCTGCAGCCCGGACTTTCCTCTGATAGCCCAAGGCTATCAGCGACCATTCCCTTGCTTCTCAAACACGTTCACTTCTCAAGGTGCGTTGCCCCTTGCGAGACAACTACGTGGATGTTCTCCACACTCCCAATTATAGCAGGGAGTCTGACTGGCAGGGAAAACGGCGGGCAACGCCCGCCGTCTAACCAACCTGGTGCCGAAGGGGAGATTTGAACTCCCACGGGGTTACCCCCACTACGCCCTGAACGTAGCGCGTCTGCCGTTCCGCCACTTCGGCAAAAGTGTTGTAAAGCACGGAGCCGAACGCCGGACTCGAACCGGCGACCTGCTGTTTACGAAACAGCTGCTCTACCAACTGAGCTAGTTCGGCAGCACCTGCTTCACAAGGCGGCGTTAGTATACCAAGACTCCGCCGATGCTGCCAAGCGGTCTCGGCGCCGCGATAAGTATTGTACATTTTCCTGATGCGAATCTCACATTCGCCACCCGATTACCTGATCAGTCGAAAGCCGATGAATGTCTCAGAACCGACGCCCCAAGCCACGTAGAAAGCCCAGTCCACCGCCACCACCTGGAAATCGGAGCAAAGCCCCGATTCTCTACATCGTAGTGGTTTCGGTCATGGTGATTTCGTTGGTGTTCGCGGGCCTTTCCACCGTTGATTGGGCTTCCTTTTTTCCAGCAAGCGAGGAACCCACGCCGGATTACAACGTCGACCCGGTGGCTGAGCAGCAGCAGGTCGTGGCCGCTAATCCCGACGATGCCGAGGAACAAGTGCTGCTTGCGAACATGCTGGCGAACAGCGGGCGGATGCAGGAGGCGATTCCGGTCTATGAGGAAGCCATTCGCCTTGATGAAGACAACGTGACAATTCGGCTGGATTTTGCGAGATCGCTGCAGTCAAACGATATGCCAGCCGATGCTGAGGCCCAGTTCCAGCGCGTGCTGGAACTGGAACCAGATAACCACAGCGCACATTACTATCTTGGACGGTTGTACCTGGATTCCCAGCCCATTCGCCAGGACGAAGCGATTAGCCACTTTATGCGTGTTATCGAGATCGCGCCGGATTCGTTCCTGGCAGAGCAAGCCACCGGTGTGCTTAACACCCTGGAGGCCGCCACGCCGACCGATTATGAGGTCACGCCGATTTCATCTCCCACCTATGCCGATTAACGAACAGATGTTCGTGTTGTGCGTTATACTGCAACCATGAGTGATGCACCTCGGCCGAAGGGCCGACTTTCCACCATATCTGCTGAATCTGAGCAGGACCAGCGGCTGGTAACCCCAAACGTACGTGAGGATGACGATGTTTCCGCCGAGAAGAGCCTGCGGCCGCGCTCCCTGGACGAGTATGTCGGTCAGCAGCGCGTAAAGAACAACCTCAGCATCTTCATTCGAGCGGCGCTGGATCGTGGTGAGTCGCTCGATCACATGCTGCTGTACGGTCCGCCGGGTCTCGGTAAAACCACGCTGGCGCAGATTATTGCCGCCGAGATGGGCGTCAACCTGCGCGTCACGAGCGGTCCGGCCATCGAGCGACAGGGCGATCTCGTTTCGATTCTTACAAATCTCCAGCCGGGCGATGTGTTGTTTATCGACGAAATCCATCGGCTAAATCGCCTCGTAGAGGAGGTTCTCTATCCGGCGATGGAGGATTTCGCGGTGGATATCATCGTGGGCAAGGGGCCGGCCGCCCGCACGATGCGGATTCCGCTGCCGAAGTTCACCCTGGTTGGTGCAACAACACGGCTCGCGTTGCTAACCGGCCCGCTGCGAGACCGGTTCGGTGCGGTGTTGCGCCTTGAGTTCTACGATCAGGAATCGATGGAAAATATCATCCATCGGTCCTCCGCGATTTTGGGCGTGAAGCTGGAAGATGAGGGAGCGAAGTCGCTCTCGGCGCGTGCTCGCGGTACGCCGCGAATCGCCAACCGAATCCTTCGTCGTGTTCGCGACGTTGCCCAGGTAATGGGGGACGGAACGGTGACCGAAGAAATCGCTACCAAGGCTCTGGACCTGCTTGAAATAGACCACCTCGGGCTCGACGACACCGACCGGCGGTTGCTTGAAACGGTGATCGACAAATTCGATGGTGGTCCGGTAGGGATCGATACACTCGCCGCTGCCACAGCAGAGGAGACCGATACGATTATGGACGTGTATGAACCGTTCCTGATTCAGCTCGGCTTCCTGCAGCGCACGCCGCGAGGGCGTATCGCCACGAGACGCGCCTACGAGCATCTCAACAGGCCGTTCAATCAACTCAAACATCCCGGCATTCAACCGACACTGTTCGAGGAGAACGAGTGACCTCACAAGACAATGCGAGAAAACTGGCCGTATCGGAGTTCGACTACGAGCTCCCGCAAGATCGAATTGCTCAAGCACCGTTAGCTGACCGCGCGGCCAGCAAGCTGATGCTGCTGAATCGTGAGAACGGGGCAGTTGAGCATCGTGTTTTCCGTGATCTCCCGGAGTTTCTCCACCCAGGAGATCTTCTGGTCGCGAACGATAGCCGGGTTCTCCCTGCTCGCATCAACGGGTTTCGGCAGACAGGTGGGGCAGTGGAACTACTCTTGTTGCGTCCCGATGCCACGGGCCACTGGCTCGCGCTCGCGAAGCCAGTGAGGCGGCTACAGATCGGTGAGGAGATCAATGTCCCATCTCGCACTGGTGGACCGGTTGCGCACATCGTGCTGCGTGAGAAGCGATCCGAAGGCCAGGTGTTGGTCGAGCTGGATTCCCAGTTGCAGGATCACCTGGAATCGTTTGGTCACGTGCCACTCCCTCCCTATATCACGCACCAGCTTGATGATGAATCCCGCTACCAAACCGTCTATGCCAATCAGTCGGGATCGGCCGCTGCGCCAACCGCGGGCTTGCATTTCACCAATGAGGTAATCGAACAGATTCGGGAGAAGGGGGCTGAGTTCGCCTCGGTTACCCTGCATGTGGGACTCGATACATTTCGGCCGGTATCCACCGAATTCGCGGAGGATCATGAAATTCATAGCGAGTGGTGTTCCGTGCCGCCCGATGCGTGGCAAAAGATTCAAGCAACCCGGGAGCGGGGAGGGCGAGTAATTGCAGTTGGAACCACGAGTGCCCGCACTCTGGAGACACTGGGAAACCGTGTCGCCGACGGAGAGCCGGGGCCGTTCGATGGGTTCACTCGCATTTACATCACACCTGGCTACCAGTGGACAATGGTGGATTCGCTAATCACGAACTTTCACTTGCCAAAATCCACGCTTTTGCTCATGATCAGTTCATTCGCCGGCAAGGATAATGTGATGTCGGCGTATCAAGAGGCCATTGAGCATGAGTATCGCTTCTTTTCCTTTGGCGATGCCATGTTGATACAGTGAGGCATAATGAGTAACTTCCCCGAATTAAACGGTAAAACCAGAGACGATGCTTGGAAACTCTTGACGGAGTGGATTCAGAGCGAGAGCCTGCGCAAGCACTGCTTGTCTGTTGAGACAGCTATGCGCGCCTACGCTGAAAAGCTGGGCGAGCCGGTGGAAGCGTGGGGGATGCTGGGCCTGCTTCACGATTTCGACTACGAGAAGCACCCGACTGTCGAGGAACATACCAAGGTCGGCGCTCGCGTTCTGCGCGAGAACGGCTGGCCAGACTGGTTGGCGGATGCGTTGCTCGCGCACGGGTTCGATGAAACCTACCCACGCACAACAAGCTACGATCGAGCACTTTTCGCTGTAGATGAGCTCACGGGCTTTATCGCCGCCGTGGCGTTGGTGCGACCATCCAAGTCGGTGCGAGACGTGAAGGTGAAGTCTGTTACCAAGAAGATGAAGGACAAAGCCTTTGCTGCAGCAATCGATCGGGATGAGCTGCGCCAGGGCGCGGAGGAGTTCGGGGTCGACTTCAACGAGCACGTAGGCGTTATCATTGAAGCGATGTCTGCCAATGCCGAGAATCTCGGCCTTGCAGGAATCGAAGTGAGTCAGGAATCTGGCTCATAAACAGCGCGGTCGGCAAAGCGGCCGGACGCAAAACGGAAGGGCAGAATATGGCCAAGCAATGGTCCCAGCCATTTGACATGACACTTGAGGCGGACAAGACATATACCGCCACGCTCCAGACCAATCATGGTGAGATGAAGGTGGAGTTCTACGTTGAGGATGCTCCGAACACAGTCAATAACTTCGTGAATCTCGCGAAGGAAGGCTTTTACGACGGCACCATTTTCCACCGAATCATCAGCGGCTTCATGCTGCAGGGCGGTGACCCAACCGGTACCGGCACTGGCGGACCTGGTTATCGCTTCGCGGATGAGCCGGTGAAGAAGGAGTACACCAAGGGTACGCTGGCAATGGCGAACGCTGGCCCGAACACCAACGGAAGCCAGTTCTTTATCATGCACGCTGATTACCCACTGCCGCCGAACTACACCATTTTTGGCAAGGTGACCGAGGGTATGGATGTGATCGACAAGATTGCAGCTGTTCCGGTCGGCCAGTCCCGCAGTGGTGAGAACTCCGCTCCGCTTGAAGAAGTGAAGCTCGAAAAGGTGACCATCCACGAATCCTAGGATTCGCCAAGGTCAAATCGCCCCGATGGCTAGTAGTCCATCGGGGCGATTGTCATTAAGCAGCCGATTGTGATGCGCGGAACTCGATTTCGTACTGATGTAGCAGTTCCAGCCAGTGGGTGACCAGATGGTCGACCGGTTTGTTTTCGGCTTCAAGCTGGCGGATCATTGCATCGCCATTGTGAAGGCGAGCTTCCAGTTCCTCCAGGCGGGTGCGTGGAAGAACGGCGGTTTCGTTGTTGGTAATGACTTGCATTGCGGGATCCTTTCTATGACACCTGCTGGGCAACTGGTCGTCGGCTTTCGAGCAGATCGATGATGCCGCTGGCCTGGCGCTTGTTGATCGTTGTCAGGTTGTTGCCAGTGTGCTGCTGGATGAGATCGGTCAGTGCGGGTTCATCCAGGTTGAGTTCTGTAGCCAGGCGCTGAATGCGCGCACGTTGTGGCGGAGTGGCCAGGTGTGCCTTCGACTGGGTGTTCTGCACTCGTTGCCGCGGTTGTACCTGAACCTGCTGCCTCGGCGCTTCCTGGAACTCGCTTTCAGTGCTTACAGGCGTGCCGTACCCAAGTGCGGTGAGTGCGCGGCCGATCGCCTTTGTCTCGGCCTTCTCGATGTATGCTTCGGATGAATCGACGGTTTCGCTGCCCCAACCCGTGGCCGAGCCCCCTTCCGGGAGCGATACGCGGGCACGAACAATAGCGCGGGTCTCGTCGTGGGACATCAGGTCGGTCTCAAGCACAGCATCTGGATGCTCACTTCGCATCCAGGCTATTCGCCACTTCACTTCGAGATAGTCGCGACCCTTGACCTTGCTGAGGTATTGGTTTGGATCGAATGGTTGCTGAGCCATGTCGCGGTCCTTTTCTATGTATCAGAACAAGTGTTCTTTATAAGTGATAATAGAACAAGCGTTCTATGATTGTCAACCCTTGAGTAAGCTGTGTCCCAAAACAGTGAAGGTAAGAAGCCGGCCGAGGCATTTTTGCACCTTCCATCCGCGAGTGTCCGTACACGGTGCACCATCTCCTGTTTCGTGCGACAATACGGAAAGAAAGTACTGCGCATACGTTGGCAGTGAACAACCTTGTCGACCCTGGCGGTCAGGTGTCGTCTATTGAAATCAGTACAAAGTGAGGTGGCCCGTGAAGGTCTCTTGCCTTCAGGAACAACTTCAGCGTGGATTGAGTCGAGTCAGCCGAGCAGTGGCATCACGATCAACGCTTCCCGTGTTGAGCAACGTTTTGCTCAGCACCGACCAGGGCAGACTAAAAATCGCGGCCACCGATATGGCTGTCGGGGTCACCACCTGGATCGATGCATCAATTGAGGAAGAAGGCGCGCTTACTGTCGACGCCCGACTGCTCGGTGAATTTGTGAATACGTTGCCAGCGGGCGAAGTCTCGCTGAATGCGGATACAAATCGTATGTCGCTCAACGTGCAGGCGGGTCGCGACAAGGCAATTATCAACGGACTCGACCCCGAAGATTTCCCGGTGCTTCCATCCGTCTCCGGAGACGGGTTCACTGTGGATATCAACGGTCAAACGATGCGCGAAGCCATTACCATGGTCGAATTCTCCGCTGCGACAGACGAAAGTCGACCTGTTCTGGCTGGTGTTCTCACCCGGTTCGAAGGAACCACGATGACGATGGCGTCCGCCGATGGATTCCGCATGGCGGTTATCGACCAGGAACTCGAATCTGAGGTAGACGGCCGGCACGATTTCATTATCCCGGCCAGGGCGTATCGTGAATTCTCACGTATTATCGGCGACTTCGACGAGAGCATCCGCCTTTCATTGACATCGAACCGAAGTCAGCTCGTGGCGCGTGTTGGTGACACCGAATGGGTGAGTAGCCTGATCGATGGCACCTTCCCGGATGTGAAGCAAATCGTTCCGAAGGAAGTAAACACCCGCGTGGATATCGGGCGTGAATCCCTGCTGCAGGCGGTACGCCGAAGTAGCTTCTTCGCGCGCGAGAATAACGACGTTGTGTATTTCACCATCCAGCCCGGAGCCGATGAACTGACTCCAGGTAGCGTTGAAATCTCGGCCACAGCCGCCGAGCGCGGTAACAGCCAGAGCTACGTGGATGCCAGCGTTTCCGGAACCGAAATGCGGGTGGCGTTCAATAGCCACTATCTTACCGATGTGCTTGGTGTGCTCCGAACCGGTCAGGTGATGATCGGCCTCAATGGGCCGAACGCAGCTGGCATCGTCCGGTCGAGCGATAACGAGAACTGCACCCACGTCATCATGCCAATGGTTATTGGCGGGTAAGCTCCCGGAAAAGAATGCACATCACCCGGCTTAGCCTCGACGAGTTTCGTCGGTATCAACATTTGAAGCTGAAGGTGCCTCGAGAGGGGCTGCGCATTGTCGGAAAGAACGCATCCGGCAAGTCGAGCCTCTTCGAGGCACTGTTGTTGCTCGCTACAACCAAGTCACCCCGGGTCGGCGTCGAGCGGGAATTGATCAGGTGGGAGAGCGGCGAGGAGTATGGAGTGGATCCGTACGCACGCATCTCCACACATGTAGTTACTTCCGATAACGAACACGACCTCGAACTGCGATTCGAGGCGACCAGCACCGGGTCTGGTTCCAAAAAGTCGTGCATCCTGGATCACCGCAGCGTACGCGCAGCGACAATGGTGGGTGTGCTGAAGGTCGTCGAGTTCTCCCCGGAAGATGTCCAGTTGGTGAGCGGCCCCCCTGCTGATCGACGCAGGCAGATCGATATCCTCATATCCCAGATTGATCGCCGCTACATGCAGGCCAGCAGTCGATATCAAAAGGTACTCAGCCAGCGGAACGGCTTGCTGCGCAGCTTCGCGAAGGACGGTGTATCTGCGAACGCACCGGAGGTCGCCGCGCAACTTGGTTTCTGGAACGATGAACTGATCCAGCATGGAGCCGTACTGATCGCGCATCGCGTCAAGGTGATAACCGCCCTGGCGGAACGAATGCGGCAGTGGTCGGCGGAGTTGTTGGTCGACCATGTGGCCGATGTCGAGTATGAGCCCGGTGTGAAGCGAATAGAGCAGGCAGTTAAGCCGGATGCAGGTATCGAAGATTCGCTTCCAATAATCCGGGAGCGGTTCGCCCGCGAGCTCGAGGCCGCGCGCATGGAGGATGTTCGCCGTGGCACCACCAGTATTGGACCACAGCGCGACGATCTCGTATTCCGAATAGATGGCCGATCACTGGCGGCGTACGGATCCCGCGGTCAGCAGCGCCTGGGTGTGATTGCCGTGAAGCTCAGTGAGGCGGATATCATCGAGGAAATGACGGGAGAGAAGCCGGTGCTGTTGCTGGATGATGCTTTATCCGAGTTGGACGAATCGCACGCAGCGTGGCTCCTGAACAGCATCGCTGATCCAGAGCGTCAACTGTTGCTGACATCGGCGGTGGAGAGCGTGCTGAATCGCGAGGAACTGGCGCACCTTGAGATGGTTCAACTCGACGACTTGTAACGATCCTTGTCCCGTTAAATTAAATCAGGTATCATACTTGTCGATGCGAAAGCAGCGTGGCCCGTTCGTCTAGCGGCCTAGGACACCGCCCTCTCAAGGCGGAGATCAGGGGTTCGAATCCCCTACGGGCTACCAAGGAAATCGGCCGGAGGAAACATCCTCCGGCCGTTCATCGTTTTCATGCTTGTGTTAACGAGACAGTCCCTGCTGAACTGAAGTTCCATCTGCTCACAGCCGATTCCGACACATCGCCCCGCAACGCGTATCGATCGTATCTGCAAACCGCCAATTCCAATCGGGAAGTGAATAAAGCCCCGCAGCGATACTCACACAATGGAAATCGACGTGATGATTCCTCAGCCCATCGGGACTGTACGTACATTCTAGACAACGGTTGGGCTGGTGTCAATGTGCTATCTGAGAGTGGCTCCGGCATTAAAAACGAATAGTGTCTGTCTTCTAGACGTTGACTTCTTCCTCAAGATGAATCGGATCAAGGAATTCTGAGATGTCCGGCAATGGACAGCGCAGGTGATTATCGAGCTCCTGTAATGCGTCCAGCGTACCTTCCAGCTGTGCGAACCCTGCGGCCATCACGTTTCGAGCCAGTGCCATCGCTGTCACCGGTCCGGTTCCTCCGGGTGTGGGTGTGTAAGCGGAGGCGACTCCGTCTAGGCTGGAGGCATCCGCATCACCGACGATCTTGTTCTCCTCAGTCACGTTCACACCAAAATCCAGAACCAGGGCACCGGGCCGAATCATCTTGCCCGTGATGAGTCCGGCTGAGCCCGCGGCCACACAGACGATCTCAGCGCGCCTCACATGCCGGGCGAGATTCCTGGACTTCGTGTGCAGAAGTGTCACGGTGGCGTCCGCATGCGTGAGCATGGTTGCCAATGGGCGGCCAACCACGTTACTGCGACCCACCACCGCGATATTCGCGCCCGCGAGGTCAACTCCGTAATAGCGCAGGAGTTCGAGCCCGCCGGAGGGCGTGCTCGGTTTCAGGCTTGGCAGTCCCAGGTGCAGGCGCCCGGAGTTTACCGGAGTGATTCCGTCCACATCTTTCATTGGAGAGAGTGTTTCCAGCACCACGTGTGGATCGAGCTGTTCCGGCAGCGGCATCAGCACGAGGATGCCGGTGACGTCATCGTCGTTGTTGAGATCGTCCAGCGCGGCCTCAAGGTTTTCGTTCGTGATGTTCTCATCCAGCTCTACCTTTCGGTGCTCGATCTCCACTTTCTTGAAGGTGCGCACAATCGATGCACGGTACGCAAGCGCTGCCGGGTCCCTTCCCACAAGAACCGTTGCGAGAACTGCTCCCTGACCGCGCTGGTCGCGGTAGAGGTCCTTTGCTGTGACGATCGTTTCTTTGAGCAGTTTGGTGGGCGATGCACCTTTAAGCACACGGGTATCGATTGTGGTCAAGGGTGGAGTCCTCTCATGGGTGGGGCGCGCTGCCGCGAATAACGACAACGATTAAGACACCATCTGGATGTCACCCGCAAGTATAACAATCGCGAGAATCGATTCTACGGTGCCCAGGCACTCGTGCCGACCCATTTATACCCTCGTAAATTACGAAGAAATCAACAGTAATAACAGCATGGCGACAGTCAATGACAGTCAGCGGTGAAACGTGACAGTCTTTGCGGCGAGAATGATTTCGACATCACAATCTTGACAGCTTGGGTGGGTGATTGGTGATTGTACGTACAGGGCTATTGACACGCTGGCAACCGCGATGTACCATCATGTCATCGCCATTTGTGAGTCGTGACCGCGCGGCAACACGAGTGGTGACTGGAAACTAGCTTGCCGGTTTGGCACACAAAGGTGGGGTATTTCAATGCAGGCAGACACACAGTTTGGCGCCACGCTCAAGCGCTATCGCGAAGCTCGACGGGTCTCCCAGAGCAAGCTGGCCGAACGCGCCGGGTTCGATCACAGTTATGTGAGTCGATTGGAGAGTGGGGCACGCACACCAACACGTGATGCTGTTCAGCAATTGGCAGATGCCCTCGGCCTGGAGCGCATGCAGCAAGATGAACTGCTGGCGTCGGCCGGCTTCCTGCCACACGAGGTATCCAGCCTGCTTTCCAGTGAACCTGAGATTACGGAAGTATTGGCCTTGTTACAGAGTAGTTCGATGCCCGAAGATTACCGGCAGACAATGCGTCAGGTGCTCCGTGTGATTGCGGATCAGGCTCGGCTCGTAATGAAGGACGACGATAGCGTTTCCGTAGCCTAAGTCGCTCCGCAAAACGAGCTGTTGTCCACGCTGGCGCGCCCCCGCCCGTCTGCGTGAAGCCAGATAACAGGTCATTCGCAACTCCGGTGACCCTGACCGTTCAAGGGTGTCGCCGGAGTTGTAACGTTAAGGAAAGTCCCCATGGCTGAGTTCACTCATCTTCATCTTCACACCGAGTTCTCCTTGCTGGATGGCATGGGACGCGTAGACGATTACATTGCCAGTGCCCAGCAAATGGGAATGAACAACATGGCAGTCACAGACCACGGTGTGATGTATGGATCCATGGATTGGTACAAGGCCGCCACGTCGGCTGGAATGAATCCGATCATGGGCATGGAAGCCTATCTTTCAGAAGGCCCGGCGAGCGAACAAAATCGCAAGATGTACCACCTGCTGCTTCTGGCAGAGAACAACGTCGGCTATCGCAATCTCATCAAGCTCGCCAGCGAAGCTGCATTACACGGCTTCTACTACAAACCACGCGTTGATTTGGAAATGCTGCAAAAGCATAGCGAGGGGATCATCGCAACCTCAGCCTGCCTGGGCGGACCAGTGGCCAACAACTTCCTCAACGACCAGCCGAACAAGGCGTATGAGTACGCTGCGACTTTGGGCGAGATCTTCGGCAAGGAGCGATTCTATATAGAATTGCAGGATCACGGACTCGCCGAACAGCACATGACCAACCGCCAGATGATTGAACTTTCCAGGAAGTACGATCTCCCGCTGGTGGCGACGAACGACGTGCACTATTGCCTGCAACAGGATGCACCTGCCCAGGACATCCTTATTTGTGTGGGCACCAACACCCACGTGAATGACCCGAAGCGCCTAAAACACGAGACCGATCAGTTCTACCTGAAGAGTCCGGAAGAAATGGAAATGCTGTTCGCCGACCATCCGGAGGCGCTCAGCAACACCATGCGCATCGCCGAGATGTGCAACGTCAAGCTCGATTTCAGCGAATATCATTTGCCGGAATTTGAGACTCCCGAAGGTGTTTCTTCTGCGGAGCACTTGCGCACGCTGTGCACCGAGGGCGTGTTGCGCAAGTACGGCACGCTGGATGGTGAAATTGGCGAGCGCCTGAACTACGAGCTCGGCGTCATTGAGAATATGGGCTTTACGGATTACTTCCTTATCGTTTGGGATTTCGTCCGGTTTGCAAAGCGCAACAATATCCTGGTCGGGCCTGGACGTGGATCGGCGGCGAGCAGCATCGTCACGTATTCACTTGATATCACCGGTCTCGATCCGCTCAAACACAACCTCATGTTCGAGCGATTCCTCAACCCCAGCCGCATCTCCATGCCAGATATCGATATCGACTTTGCCGATGATCGCCGCCAGGAAGTCATCGATTACGTCGTTGAGAAGTATGGCGAAGAGCGCGTTGCTGGTATCGGTACGTTCGGAACCCTAAAGGCAAAGGCGGCCATTAAAGACTGCGCTCGAGCCATGGAGATTCCAATTTCCGAGTCGATTCGAATCGCCGGCATGGTACCCGCGGATCCCAAAGCCACCATAGATAGCACGCTTGAAGAGGTTCCGGAGTTCGCCGCGGCGTACAACAACGAGCCCATGGTTAAGGAGCTCATCGACACTGCACGCAAGGTTGAGGGGCTGTCCCGGCATCCAGGCAAACACGCAGCTGGCGTTGTCATCTCCCGCGATCCACTTGTCGAGCATGTTCCGTTGCAACTCACCGGTAAGGGACGCACCGACGTCACCACTCAATGGACAATGGGCCACCTCGAAGAGCTCGGCCTACTGAAAATGGACTTTCTGGGTCTGAAGACACTAACCGTGCTTGGACGCGCGGTGGATCTCGCCCAGAAAACTGGTGCCGATGTCACCATGGAGAATATCCCCATGGAAGACGAGAAGGCTTTCGAACTGCTGCAGCGCGGTGACACCTTTGGCGTGTTCCAATTAGAAGGTGGCATGACTACCCGAATGACCGTCGATGTGAAGCCACAGACTTTTGAAGACATCATCGCCCTCATGGCACTCATCCGTCCGGGGCCCATGGAGCTCGCGCCGGATTACATCGGCCGCAAACATGGACGGTTGGAGATCGAATACCCACATCCGCTGCTGGAGGACGTACTCAAAGAGACCTACGGCGTCGCGCTCTACCAGGAGCAGGTGATGCAGATGGCCAACGTGTTGGCCGGCTTTTCTATGGCCGAAGCTGACGGCCTCCGCAAGGCAATGGGTAAGAAGCTCCCGGAAGTGATGGCTGAGTACAAGGACTTGTTCGTCCAGGGCGCCGAAAAGAACGGTGTCAGCCAGAAGGACGCGAACAAGGTCTGGGACGCTATCGAGCGCTTCGCCGGATACGGCTTCGTGAAGTCTCACAGTGCCGCTTACGGTGTGATCGCCGCCCAAACCGCGTATATGAAAGCGCACTTCCCGGCTCAATTCATGGCTGCACTCATGAGCACGGAAATCGATTCATCGGAGAAAACAGTCACCAACGTCGGCGAGTGCATCAAATCTGGAATCCCGGTGCTCCCACCGGACCTGAACAAAAGCAATATCGATTTCACTGTAGAGACACTTGATGATGGCACCGAAGCTGTCCGATTTGGACTCGGAGCAGTGAAAGGCGTTGGTCACTCTGCGCTGGAGAGCGTTATTAAGGCCCGCAACGAGCGGGATGATCATCACTTCCCGACCCTGGATGCGTTCTGTGACGCAATGGACTGGTCGTCTGGGAACAAGCGGATGATCGAGGCGTTGGTAAAGGCTGGTGCCATGGACGAATACGGCCACCGGGCGCAAGTACTCACTGCCCTGGAGCCGCTCGCTGCCTCGGCACAAAAACGGCAGAAGGCGCGCAACCGCGGGCAGATGGACATGTTTGGCCAATTGATTATCGAGGATCCGATGGATGAAACCGGTTCCCAACTGCCGGACATTGATCCCGCCGACCAGAAGCAGATCCTGGAATGGGAGCGGGAGGCACTGGGCCTCTACCTGAGCAGCCACCCAATTCGCGAGGTGATCGGTGCGGAACCTCCCGCCGGTTACCACGAAGTAATCAACGTTCACAAAATGAACTCGAGCCAAACGGCGAAGATCATTGGCATGATCAAAGGAATCCGACGGGTAACGACCAAGCAGAACAAGTCCATGGCCGTGCTGGAAATCGAGGATCTTACTGGCAGCATGGAGGCGGTTGTATTCCCGAAACCGTACGAGAACTTCAGTGAATTGCTGGAGCCGGACGCGATCCTCGTATTTGGCGGGAAGGTAGAAGAGCGAGGCGAACAGACGCAACTTCTGCTCGATTCAGTGAGTCGAGACCTGCCTGGAAAGGTGGAAATCGCTCCGGTTGTCGAAACCGTGGTGATCGACGTGACCCTGAGCGGCGACCAGTGGGCGGACGTCAAGAAGTTGCAGCAGATAGCCGACCTGATGAGTGAATTCGAGGGCGATCACCCGGTTGAACTGCAGGTTCGCATTAACGGCGGGGTTCGACTATTCAAGTCCCGCAGCATGAAGGTTGACTGGTCGCCGCAGTTTGAGGAATCGATGGAAGCGTTGACCGGCGAAGCGACCGTACGGCTGCGCGCTCTTAAAGCAGTATAGGCGACATATCCCACAATGCTCCCAGATTCAAACCTGCTCCCTTCTCGAACGAGATCAGGACGGGTTTGAATCTGTTTTTTTAATGTGTCTGCGCACAGCCCGGTGGGCGGCGCCGGAATCCCTGGTTGTGAGGATGAACAGTACGTCACCAGGACGCAGGGCCTTGAACGCGCGGTTGATAGCCCGGCGCTCTGTCGGCAGCGTACTCAGTAACGGGGGCAATGGATTGCTGGCTAGTCCCTTTTTGAACTGCGATAGCCGCTCGGGATCGTTCTCGCCGTGCATCACGATCACACCACCATACCGACCCAGCAATTTGCCCACGTCGTGTATCTCATCTTTTTCGATCCAGGAGAGGTCCCCAACGACAGTGATTTGGCGTCGATTCCCCTTGGGGTTCAACACGCGATGCACGTCCTTGAGAATCCAGGATGGAGCGAGTTGGTCGATCACGACGCGGGCATCCTTGTACGTGTAGAGATTCATGGATGCGGGCAGAATATCCCACGCTGCGCGGAAGGTGCGGAAGACCTTCTGGATGGTGAAGATATCAACGCCAATTGCATGCAGGGTTCCGGCCGCGAGCATGATGTTCTTCACATTGAAGGCCGCCTCGCCCTCGAATGTGAGCGGGAATTGCTTCACGCTGCCGAAGCGCACCGCGCTCTGGCGCGAACCAATCATGAAGTCACCATTTTCGACCCAGACTCCCAGACCATCGTTTTCGAGGTGGTGCCTCAGCGTCGGCGTCTCGCGGGATTGTGAGACCAGAATGACGGATGCATCGGTGTCCTGAATCGAATCCATCACAAAATGATCGTCACCATTAGCCACGATCATGCCGTCGTGGTGGGTCGCAGCCACGCACTTCAGCGTCCCGCCAAGGCCGAGATTGAGCCGGCTGGAAAAGTCGTTCGATTCCATATACTCGCGCAGTCCGGTGTGCACCATGACCGGGTACATTTCCAGGGGCAAACCAGCCACGCTCACTGCAGCCCAATCGAGCTCTTGCAAGCCGATATCGAGGCGCTGGCCGGCGAGTCGGTTAAGAGCCCGGCCCCAGCCGGCGAGTTCGGCATGCTGTGTTCGTCCATTGATCTGGACACCGACATCAGTCCAGGTAGCGATTCGGAATCGCAGGTGGAGCAGCACTGCCTCTACGAGACGAAGTACTGTGCTCTTGCCCCTCGTGCCGGCTATTCCTATGAGTGGCAACAGGCCCTTGTTGTGGGCATCAGTTTGCCACTTGCGCACGCTGGGGAAACCAAATTCGAGACTTTCGTGTTCTTCCAGGATATCTGGTGTGAGGATCAACTTCGACCCTCCATTCTATTGTTAATCTGGTCAAGTAAAACCGGTATTGCTTTCTGCATCGCCCTGCCGCGATGACTGATTGCGTTTTTCTCTTCCGATGACAGATCTGCGAACGAGCGATCGTTGGGCAGGCGGAAGAGGGGATCGTACCCGAAACCATTTGAGCCGATTTCCTCGAATCCGATGCTTCCTTCAACCGTGCCCTCAAAGATGAGTGGATCACCGGCATCCAGCGAAATCGCTATTGCGCTGTGGAACCGCGCGCTGCGCATGCCTTCCGGTACGTCTTCCAGCTCCCGCAGAAGCTTTTGGTTGTTTTCGGTATCGGTTGCGTTTTCGCCCGCATACCGGGCCGAATGCACCCCCGGTTTACCGTCCAGGGCGTCCACCGCGAGTCCGCTGTCATCGGCGAGACTGATGTGGCCGGTTTGCTCGTATGCGGCCTGGGCCTTAAGAGCGGCGTTACCGGCAAACGTTTGTTCCGTTTCTGCTGGCATGGTAACCCCGAAGTCCGCGGCCAAAACGACCTTCACCACGTTTCCCAGTAATTCTTGAAGTTCGCGAAGCTTTCCCTTGTTCCCGGATGCCAGCACAACTGTTGTCGTGGCTGTGAGATCAGTCATGACGTAATCCAAACACGCGTACAGCATTTTCAGTAGTTATTTCGGCAAGGCGTTCCGGAGTTGTATCGAGATGAGGAGCCATCATCGAAGCAATAGTGGCTACTTGTGCTGGTTGATTTCTCCGATCTTTCTGCCTTGCCGGCACGAGATAAGGCGAATCTGTTTCAAGCAATATTCGTTCCATCGGCACTCGTTTTAGCTGTGCTCTCAGCATATCCGACTTTTGCCGGGTGGCCAGTCCACCGATGCCGATGTAACTTCCCGTCTCAAGTGCGTAATCCATGATATGAGCTGACCCATCGAACGAGTGAAAGATCAGCACCGGCAATCGGTCCCGCGCTTCAAGAAGTTCCAGCATATCCGTTTCGGCCGAGCGCATATGAATCACCACAGGCAGGTTGAGCGTAATTGCGATATCGAGCTGCTCGGTAAATGCTGGCGCCTGCACATCGAGGGCGGCATTGTCGCGATAAAAATCGAGTCCGATCTCGCCAATACCAACAGCTCCGGATTCGCGGGCGGTATCGAGCAGCCGGGCAGCGACGTCCTGGTTCCAAAGCTCGGATCGGGACGGATGTACGCCGACGGTGTGATACATACCTTCGTGCTGTCGGGCGAGTGCGATCGCATCGTCCCAGCGCTCCGGGTCGTAGCCGATCAGAATCCAGCGCGTAACATTGGCTCGACGACTATTGGCCAACACGTCATCAAGGTCATCGGCGAACTGTTTGTCATCCAGATGACAATGCGTGTCGATCAACGACGATCCTTCGGTTTCGAATACTTTAGACGAATCATTCATGTATTCAATTGTACTATCCCAAACAAGGATTAAGTGACTATTTCGACAAGATTCTGTGGACGGACTGTGTCTGCGCAAATTGAGAAACGGGCACCAGATACGTGTGAGTCCCGTGTTTCTCCAGCAGTCAAGCGACCACCACTGTGACCGGATGACACATCACCTCCACTGCCGGAATCCCCGGCGTCGGCGCTGGTATTTGCACGTATACTTGAGGTGACAATCTGATCGGCCCAACAAGTACCCGCGGCCGTGACTTGACCCCAACCCGGAGAAGAACGTGATCGAGAGATATACACGCCCGCAGATGGGTGCGATCTGGTCGCAAGATCATAAGATCCAGCAGTGGCTTGCGGTAGAAATTGCCGTGTGCGAGGCATGGCACCGCCGCGGGCGGATCCCTGCCGATGCGATGGAAGCCATTCGGGGAGCGACAGTAAGCGTCGAGCGCATGCTGGAAATCGAGAAGGAAACCGACCACGATGTGATCGCCTTCCTCCGTGCCACAGGTGAAACTGTGGGAGACGCATCCCGCTTTATTCACCTGGGGCTCACGTCTTCCGATGTGGTCGATACCGGTATGGCGATGCAGGCACGCGATGCTGCAGATCTCTTGCTTTCTGAACTCGATGCGTTGATTGAAGTCGTTCGTCGGCGCGCTATCGAACACAAGGACACCATCACCATCGGTCGATCTCACGGCATGCAGGCCGAGCCCACGACGTTCGGGCTCAAACTGGCCGTGTGGTACGACGAGCTTCGCCGACAGCGCGAGCGCCTCGTGATGGCCCGGGAACAAATTGCTGTTGGCCAAATTTCCGGCGCAGTTGGCACGCACGCCCACGTCTCCCTCGAGCTCGAGGAGGAGGTCTGTAAAGAAGTCGGTCTTGATGTCGAGCTTGTGAGTACGCAGGTGGTGCAGCGCGACCGGCACGCATTCTTCCTCTCTGTATTGGCGGTCATCGCTTCTACGCTGGAGAAGATGACTGTCGAAGTCCGCCACCTTCAGCGTAGCGAGGTTGCCGAAGCGGAAGAGAACTTTGGCGAGGGCAACCAGGGAAGCTCTGCAATGCCGCACAAGCGGAACCCGCACGAGAGCGAGCGCATTGCCGGCCTCGCCCGCCTGGTACGGGGCTATGCCAGCGTGGGGCTGGAGAACGTCGCGCTTTGGCACGAGAGGGACATCTCCCACAGCTCTGCCGAGCGGGTTATCTTCCCGGATGCCTGCATCGTGCTCGATTTCGCGTTGCACGAAACCACCGAAATCATCGATGGCCTGGTGGTGTACCCGGAACAAATGCTCGCCAACCTCAACATGAGCGGTGGACTCATCTTCAGTCAGCGGATCCTGCTGGCACTGGTGGATGGCGGTATGGACCGTCAGGACGCCTACCGCCTGGTCCAGAAGCACGCACACGCGCAGGACGGTCGGACGTTCCGGGAGCGGATCGAAGCCGACCCGGAGGTACAGGAGCGCATCCCGACGGCTGACGTCGAGAAAGCGTTTGATCCATGGGATCAGCTCCATAATGTGGATGCCACTTTTGCACGCCTGGGGTTGACGGGCGCATGATGCTGCAGAACTATCCACTGTTACGCCAGGGAAAAGTGCGGGATATATACGACGCTGGCCAATTCCTGCTACTGGTGGCGACGGACCGGCTCTCGGCGTTCGATGTCATTTTGCCGACTCAAATTCCTGGCAAAGGCAAGCTGCTGACCCAACTTTCGGTGTTCTGGTTTGAGCAGACATCACATCTCTTGCCGAATCACCTGGTCACGACAGATCTTTCCGACCTGGACCTCACTCCAGAAGAAAAGGATACGTTGCAAAATCGCACGATGGTCGTTCGCAAGGCAGATCGCATTGATATCGAATGCGTGGTGCGTGCTTACCTCGCGGGCAGTGGGTTCAAGGAATATGAGGAACGCGGTACGCTGGCAGGAGAGCCGCTTCCTGATGGGCTTCGACGGGCAGATGCACTGCCTCAGCCGGTGTTCACCCCGGCCATCAAGAACGATGACGGGCATGACGAAAACATTAGCCGGGAGCGTCTGAAAGAGATCGTCGGAGCGGACCTCGCTACAGTGCTCGAAACCAGGAGTATCGAGATCTACGAGTATGCGTCGCGTCTCGCATCCGATGCCGGGATCATCCTGGCGGATACCAAGTTCGAATTCGGGTATATCGATGGGCAACTTACGCTTATTGATGAGGTGCTGACACCAGATAGCTCTCGCTACTGGGAGGCATCCAGCATCGTACCGGGCGAGGAGCCGGCCAGCTTTGACAAGCAGATAGTGAGGAATTGGCTGGAGTCAACAGCGTGGGACAAATCTGAACCCGCACCCGAGATTCCACCCGAAATCGTTGAACAGGCTATGCGACGTTATCAAGAAGTACACGATCGACTTATTGCGGCCGCTGAAGGGACGAATTCATGAAAACATTTATGGTGGAAGCCGAAATCATGCCGAAAACCGGAGTGAACGATCCGCAGGGTGAAGCGGTTCTCTCCGGACTTAAACTGCTGGGATTCGATGGTGCCAGCGAGGTGCGGGTCGGCAAGGTGATCAAGTTTCAGCTTACCGCAGATTCGGAGGACTCGGCACGCGCATCTGCCACCGAGATGTGCGAGAAACTCCTCGCCAATCCGGTGATCGAGCAATTCGATCTTGCAATCAGCGAAGGGTAGGGGTACATGCAGGTAGGAGTTATCTCGTTCCCCGGCAGCAACGGCGATCACGATGCGCTATCGAACTTCGAGAGCGAGCTTGGTGTGTCAGTGCGGCGAGTCGACTATCGCGAGACCTCAATCGCAGGACTTGATGCATTGGTGATTCCGGGCGGGTTTAGCTATGGCGATGCGCTACGTGTGGGCGCAATCGCGCGGTTCGCGCCGATCATGACGGAAGTGCAGCAAGCGGCAAATGCCGGCATGCCGATTCTGGGAATCTGCAACGGCTTTCAGGTGCTTTGCGAGGCGCACTTGCTACCCGGTGCATTGCTCCGCAACCGAACGCTGCGTTTTCATAGCTACTGGACTCATCTCAAATTCGAGAACGTCTCTACTTCGTGGACGAACAACCTCGAACCAGGGCAGGTACTTCGAATGCCGCTTGCCCATGGCGACGGTGCGTATTTCGTAGCAGAGCAGGATCTCGAGCGAATCGAGTCTAACGGCCAGGTTGTCGCACGCTACAGCAATGCAGAGGGTGACGTAGTTAAAGCCGGAAATGGTGCCGTAAACTCAATTGCATCGGTCAGTAACGAGGCAGGGAATGTCGTCGGGATTATGCCCCATCCGGAGCGCGCGACGAACGAGCTGACTGGTGGAGCAGACGGCTTGTTCATGCTGCGGTCGTTGCTCAATACTCAACCAGCGCAGTCATAGGAAAGGGACAAAGAGTACATGTCAAAGCAGAAGTACGACGATTTCGTGAAACGAATGCAGACGTTCACCGATCTTTCCGGACTCGGTGGTATCGCCGGCTGGGATATGCAGACCCATATGCCGCCCAAGGGTGCCGCGGTAAGGGGTGAGCGACTTGCAACTCTCACGCGCATTGCCCACGGGATGCTTGTCGACAAGGCGACAGGTGACCTCATCGCTGGCGCCGAGGACTACGTGCGTTCCCAGGGCGAGGAGAGCGTTGAGTTTGCACAGTGGCGGACCTTCAAGCGCATCTACGACAAGGCGGTGGTGATCCCGACAGATCTCGCTGCCGAAGTCAATCTCGCGCGATCAACAGGTCAGGTAGCCTGGCGAGAGGCTCGCAAGAACAACGATTACGAGAGCTTTAAGCCGTACCTGCAGAAAAATATCGATCTCCTGCGGCAATCGGTAGATCACTATCGTGAGCTCTTTCCGGACGCCGAAGAGGACTACGACATTTTGCTCGATGACTTTGAGCAGGGAATGAAGACCAGTGAGGTTGCCGCGGTGTTCGACACCTTCAAGGAAGGTGCCAAGCCACTGGTCGAGAAGATCGCTGCGAGTCAGGGTGATGGTCGTGACGCCGCCACATTCAAACATTTCCCGGTCGACAAGCAGGAGAAGCTGGTTCGGGAGGTCGTTACTGCAGTCGGTTTCAACGAAGATTCCTGGAACCTCACAACAACCGTCCATCCATTTGCAAGCGCCATGTCGATCAACGATGTGCGCATTACGACCAAGTACGAGGAAGATTTCTTTAACCCAAGCTTCTTCGGTACGTTGCATGAGTTCGGTCACGGGCTTTACGAGCATCAGATCAACGAGGACTTCGATCGAACTGTGCTGGCGCGCGGTGTGTCCATGTCATGGCACGAAAGCCAGAGCCGCATGTGGGAGAACCTTGTTGGCCGCGGACTCCCGTTTTGGAAATGGGCGACCCCGGTGGTGAAGAAGCACTTCCCGGAGCAGTTTGATGGAATGAGTCCGGAGGAGATCCATCGCGCAGTCAATGTGATGGGCCCATCGCTAATCCGCATCGAAGCCGATGAGCTGACCTACAACTTCCATATCATTGTGCGGTTTGAGCTCGAGCGCGATCTTATTACCGGTCGACTTTCGCTCGACGACCTGCCGGAAGCCTGGAACGCCAAGTACAAGGAATATCTGGGCGTCGATGTGCCAAGCGATAGCGATGGTGTGCTGCAGGATACGCACTGGGCCGGCGGTATGATGGGGTACTTCCCGACGTATGCCCTTGGTAACGTCCTGGGAGCAATGCTATGGCAGCGCATCATCCGGGACATGCCGAATCTCGAGAGCGAGTTCGAGAAGGGCGAATTCGGCAGTCTGCGCGACTGGAGTCGCGAGAATCTTCATCAATACGGCTCGCAGTACCAGCCAAAGGATCTCATGGAGAAGGTTCTTGGCACGCGCGAACTGGATGCTCAACCCCTGCTGGATTACCTCAGTACAAAAGTTGAGCAGTTGTACGGATAGAGTCCAATCACCGGGCGGGGATCCGAATCTGGATCCCCGCTTTTTCGTGGCAAACGTTATCCGCAAACGATTCAGGACACGCTGAGATCCCCATCTTCTTCGAGGGGAATGACAATCGACGTCATGTCGTTGTTTCCAAGGCCGGCCTCGTGCGCCCGATTGAAGAGGGCGAGCGCTTCCTTGGTGATGTTGAGCGTAAGGTTCTTTTGGTCGGCGGATTCGGTAACGATACCGAGATCCTTGCGAATGAGGTCTACGGGTGTTGCCGGTGCGAAGTTCCGTTCCTGAATCAGGGGAATGCCGCGATCCAGCATCTTGCTGCCACCGAAGCTGGTGGAAATTACATCGAGGATCTTGTCCGGAGAGGCCCCGGCGCTGGCGCCGAATACCAACGCCTCCGCTACCGCTGCCATATTGACACCCACCAGCAACTGGTTCACGAGTTTCATAGCGGTGCCGGCGCCGATCGGGCCGAGGTGGTGGATATTGCTGCCGAGTATCTTGAGGACCGGCAGGGCTGCTTTGTATACATTTTCATTGCCACCGACCATCACGGTTAGCGAACCAGCTTCAGCGCCGGGCACGCCACCGCTGACCGGTGAATCCAGCAGGCTGGCGCCACGGGCTTCCAGTCGGGTTCCAATCTCTTGTATGAGAGGGATGTCGTTGGTGCTGGTCTCGATATAGATTTGACCCTCGCGCGCGTGCTCGGCCAATCCACCTGGTTCGAGATAGACATCGCGAACGCTTTGTTGGTTCGTGAGGCTTGTGAGAATGATATCTGCATCAGCGGCAACATCTGCAATCGAGTTGGCGCGCGTCGCACCGATACCTGAGAGCGTCTCGAGCGATTCGGTGGATCGATTGAAGGCGACGACATTGTATCCGTTGTGCAGCAGGTTGGTTGCTATTGGCAAGCCCATTTTGCCAGTGCCGATAATGCCGAGTGTTGGTTTGGTCATTGAGGTCCTCCTGTTAGCCTGATCATCTACAGGTATTGATCGTACCAATCAATGGTGCTGATGCGGCTATATATCGATGATTTGCAAGTTTTGCGCACAAGATAAGTTATCCGCAAAAGATTTCAGCCCCTGCCAAACAGGGTCGCTGCATGTGAACTACTCTCGCACGTCCAAACCCAGTAATCGCGCCAGGTAAAGCGCCTGGTCTGGTGTGACGATAACGCCCTGCAGTTGTTCCGGCGCAATGCGGATATCTTCGATGGTTGCCCTCCGCAGGTCGCACTGCGCAATATCAGCGTGCGAAAAGTCCGCTCCTGTCAGGTTGCTTCCACCGAATACGGTTCCGTTCATTTTGGATCCATTGAAATGCGCGCCACGCAGATCGCACTCCAGAAACCTGGTTCTCTTCAACTTGCATTCCTGCAGCTGCACGTGACTCATCTGGCACTGCTCGAAAGCAACATCGACCAAATGTGCCGAGTTAATTTGCGCACCTGTCCACCGAGAGTCCTGGATATTCAGATCTCGCCAGCCGGTTTCATCAAGCACGGCGTTGGCACCATCTACCGTCTCCATGCTGCAGCGCATAAACTGACTCCCTACCGACTGCTCTATTCGGGTTCGGTTCAGGTGGCATCGTTCCAAAAGAACTGATCGACCATGGATCACGCTTCCCGCCTGAAACTCGGTGGATTCGAATTCGGATTCATCACCTACGCCACCGACATGTGTATACAAAAAGCTGTCTGGTGACCGTGTCGGCCTGGATTGGCTGGTCATTGATCGTCCCATCCTGTTCCGAGAAGGTTGGTCCACAGCAACCTGGCGGCAATGGATCGTTGCGGTCGCCAACGCTCGGAAAGTGCATCCAGCTCGTTCATCGTCATACCGGGATCGCCATACGCGAGCCGGGCGGCACGCAGCAGCGCGACATCCCCCTTCGGATACGCATCCTGATGCCCTATGCCCCAAAGCAATGCGCTTGCTGCGGTCCATGGTCCGACCATTGGAAGCTGGGTGAGATCACGGCTCCAGTCTTCGATCGCGCCAGCTGGCGGGCCAGGCACGTTTCCGTCGGTCATTTCTCGGGCGACGTTTATCAGTCCCTTTGCCCGCTTCGTTGTAATACCGATGGAGCGTAATTGCTCTACATCACAATTCGCTACCTGTTCTGCAGAGGGCAGCGAGAAGAACTCACGACCGAACGCGACAACCGGCTTCGAGAGCATGGTGCAAAGCCGCCGCTGAAAAGCGGCGGCACTATGCAAGCTCACCGCCTGCCCGGTGATCGCAGTCACCAGGCCATACCACAGTCCACCATCGGTGAGCGGTCGCAGAGCCGGGAATCGCCTGGAAAGGCCTGCAATAACCGGGTCTTCGAAGGTGTCGTGTTCCAGACCAGGGTCCAGGAAACGCGTGGGTGTTACACCATCGAGCTCAAGCAAATGATCTCCGTCCAGCACGAACACGCGCCGATCGACTATGGCGCGGTGCATTGATCCCGTCGGCATCCAACGGATTGGCCCACTGGATTGTTGCAGGATCTCTTTAGGAGTTGGCGCTGAGTTGAGCATAAATTCCTGGCACAGTCAGGTCAATAGCGTGTTGTCTCCTGATCGTACTCTAGAATAGATAATAACGACTTGAATTTGCCGCTTGCACACAGGATTACTGATTGAACCAACAAGCATCCAACCGTTCCAAACATTCCACTTCACCGACGAGCCATGACACTGTGCTGTGCAGGATACCCGACACCGACACACTCGCAGCGGTAGCCGACTCTCCGGAGACGCTTGAACAAATTGGTTTCACCGGCCTGGTCATTCCGGATGAAACTGCACAGGATCTCGAACCGCTAATGCAACGCGGATTCTCGACAATTCACGAGCGGAATGTTGATTCGGCGCTGGACTTATCAACGTTTACGGCCAACGTCTCCCCCTCCGCCGAAGTGCTTTGGAACAAGTTGGAGGGTTCGCCGGAGGTCTCCGAGGGAGTCGATATCTCCCTGCCAGACCGCGGACACGAGGCCACGACCCTGATCCAGATGTCCGCGCCGGCAACACCGATCGCTCCCGTGAATTCGAGCCTGCTTTACTCCACGCGGCTTCGTGAACAACGTGAACTGTTGCGTTCGATGGTTTTCTGGCGCAAGCGTTACGAAGTTGCTCAACATGCACCAAAGCTCGTTCATGCCGGTGAGGATGGTCTCCTGATTTTTACAGTGGATTTCTGGCTGGTAGCGATCAATCAAAACCCCGAGGAGGCCAGTATCGATCTCGGTACCCATGGCTCGATGTGGTTGATGTTGGGAACGCATCGCGACGTACACCTGCATGGTTCCATGCTGATTCTGCCGCCATACACAGGAGCCGTAATTGCCAACGAACTCGCTCGATAAAGGATGGACTGCGTGAAGACTGCCACTCTTTCGCTCTGGGCAGACAAGGATTTTTCCCACGGAACCAACGCAATACTGCCAACATACGTGGAGCACATGACAGGCTCTGTTGCGTTGCTTCCCTCGTCGCTGGATTCGAAAGATCCATTCGTCAACGTGGTACAGAAAGCGCTTCCGGAGGTCGCTCGTCCGTTTATCACGCTTCCTGTGAGCGGAGCCGCGGCGCGGCGAGCGTTTGTGACGCCGAATGTGATCGGTCGCTGGATCGACCGCCCATTGAAGCTCCCGGACAGTTCGCTCAACGCCATCACGTGGCCTCAGGACCTCGCCCAGGCTGATAACAGAATCATCGTTACCGATGTCGTTGAGGTCTCCCGAAAGGGACCGTTCGTGCTCGATTTGTCAGCGCGGTACATTCATCCGCGGCAACGGATGCGCCTACTTTCCAGCAGTCAACGCGAAGCCCAGGCGGCAGAGATCGCCAGTGCTATCTCGATCGATCTCTTCGCCGTCTATCTGGCCCAGCGCGACGGCGTTGTGTTGGCTGTGACAACCGATCCCATTGCTGCCGAACTTGTGGCATTGGCAATGAGCGAGCTTTGTGTCGGGTCTCCCCGCTCGTTTGCCGGCCCCTGGGAGGACCCTGTTGTGCAGCGCGCGACAGAACTGGAGCTCGGGGTTTTGTTGCCAGACCGGATTCGGCTCATTCAGGACGGACCCGACCGCTCGGCCCATTGGGCTCAGCGAATAGGCGAACATGTGCGAATGCGGCTCGGTATTCCTTCTCCGAAATAACGCGGTGTTTCATTAAAAACTGTATAATAGGCGTAAGGGGACGGCTCAATGGCGAGCCTTGGGCAGGGAGAGCACTGGTGTATTGTCCGTGACAGGAAGGACATGCAGGCATGAAAGCTCTGCGAGACACGATACGAGAATGGCTGGAGACGCTGGTGGGATCACCCACTCCGGCTCCCGTGCCCGTTCCAATCGATCGGCGCTAACTCCCGCTATCCACAGAATTCTGGCCGCGATTTTGGTCGTTATGCTGATGTGTGCACAGATTGTTGCGCCAATCAGCGCGGAATCCGATACCGCGTGCGTTCAGAATCTCCCACAACCCACTTCCGTCACATCGGTCCACGTACAGCCAGATGACGGCGTGCAACCGGTTCTGGATGAAATCAACTTCGCTGCCTGCACAATCGACCTTTCCATGTACATCTTTACAAACCAGGAAGTTTTCGATGCGCTGGAACATGCTGTAGCGCGTGGTATTAGCGTGCGGGTGATTCTCGAGCGGGAGCCGTTCGGCTCATTTGGTGACCAGCAAGAAATGTTCGATCGGCTCGAGGAAATCGGCGCTGAAGTGCGTTGGGGCCCGGACGAGTTCACATACTCCCACGCCAAATACATGGTTGTGGATTCCAGCGTGCTGATCGTCACCAATCAGAACTTCACCAACGCCGGGTTTGACAGCAACCGGGAATTCGGGCTGGTCACCACCGAGCAGGATTACGTGCAGGAAGCGGGTGGGATATTCGAAGCCGATTGGGAGAGATCCCGGGAACCGGTACACATTGAGCACCTGGTGGTGAGCCCGATTAATTCCAGAGATACGATACTCGCCATGCTTGAAAACAGTCAGCGATCGATCTGGATGTATTCGGAAGTGCTCCGCGATGAAGAGATCACTGACGCATTAAGTTCCGCAGCCGGGCGAGGCGTTGAAGTTCGCATTCTGGTTAACCCTTCTGCGGATGAAGATGATGCGCCCTATTTCCTAGATGCGCTTGAGCACGGCGTTCAGATACGCGTACTTCGGGACCCATACGTTCACTCCAAACTGCTTATCGTGGATGGTGAAGCAGCGTTGTTGGGGTCGCAAAACTACTCATACACATCGCTGGATCTGAACCGGGAAGTTGGCATCGTGCTAACCGATGATGCGAATCTTGAACGAATGACGACCGTCTATTCGCGGGACTGGCAGCGCGGTGAACCGGTCGATACCGTAACCAAAATCAGCGCCCGGCTCGCAGCGACCTTGACCCGGACCCGGTATGGTTGGTAGAATCCTATGCGTTCGTTGGCGTGTCGTCTAACGGTAGGACACCTGACTCTGGATCAGGCAGTTGGGGTTCGAATCCCTGCACGCCAGCCA
>CAZGML010000020.1:0-37489 GCA_964526965.1 uncultured Sphaerobacteraceae bacterium
GGCTGACATCCTGCATTTGCCGCACCTTGGCGAGCGTGACGCACATCGCCTTGGCTACTTCTTCCTGGCTCGGCTCACGCTCCAGGATTTGCTGGAGGCGGTGTGATGTCTTCTTTACGCGGTTGATGGTTTCACCGACGTGAACGGGCAAGCGAATAGTGCGGCTCTGATCTGAGATGGCGCGGGTGATTGCCTGGCGAATCCACCAGGTGGCATACGTGCTGAACTTGAACCCGCGGTGGTAATCGAATTTATCTGTCGCCTTCATCAGGCCGATATTGCCTTCCTGAATCAGGTCGAGGAAGGACAGTCCGCGGCCGACATACTTCTTGGCCACGCTTACAACCAGGCGCAGGTTTGCCTGAATGAGATGAACTCGTGCAGCCTCACCATCGGCCTTGTCGGCTTCCAGGTCGAGCTTGTCGTTCTTGCTCAGCGAGTCGCCCTGGCGCTCGAGGCGGCTTTCCGCGGCCAGACCTCGTTCCATGCGTGTTGCCAGCCAGACTTCTTCCTGCATGGTGAGCAGGTCGGTTTCACCGATCTCTTGCAGGTACATGCGCACGGAATCGTTGACTCCGCCACCGTAGATATCGTCGGAAGAACTGTTCCTGGCGGCTCTGGAGCGCGTGGGCTGCCGCTCAGCGACATCGATTCCCTCGGCGAGAAGTGCTGAGTAGTACTCGTTCGAACCGTCTGATTCTTCGGTAGCTCCCAGCTTCTCGATTGTGTCGGAATCCAGAACGAAACCCTGGCTGTTGTCGTTGGCGATATTGCTCGTAACCATTGAAGCGTTTCCACCTCTCGGGGCGAGCGCAGCACACTCAGTGTCGCCTTTGACAACAGGGCGTTGCGCACTAATGAACTGTATTGAATGAGATAGAAGAAGTGAGTGCCAGATACGGAATGAGAATGGGGTGGCAACAGTGACTACTGCGCTGGAACAATCATCCCTGCGGCATACCTGGCGTGAACTCCCCCCTTTCCACCTACATGCATATGCCGATGTATTGATAATGAGTGTAGTAGGCGGGTTTATCGATTTCAAGGGAAAGGTATACAGAATAAAGTGTGATTCATTTCACAAATAGTTATCGCAGGTTAAGCATATAGGGTCGCATGTTTGCGGAAGTGAGAACTGCGCGCGTGAAAGCAAAGCGCCGCTACCAGAGCGGCGCTTTGCTTCGAGGATTTCAGGTGATCATAGTATTTTGATCAGCGCGAAGTAGGGGCTAATCCTCGAACCAGAGGTTCTCAAAGCGTTCTACGCGGAAGGATTCAATGCCGGTTGGCAGCGCCACGAATCCTCGCAGGTTCGCTGCTGCGGCTTCGGCTTGCGCTCTCCAAAGGATGTAGCTGAGCGGCACGTCATCGAACACCATTTCTTCAACCTGAAGGTAGATCGCCTTGCGTTCTTCTTCGTCGGTTGTGCTCGCTCCTTCCTCAAGAAGCTGGTCCAGGTCCGGATTGCTGTACCCGACACCAACTGCGTGATTGGTGCCATCCTCTGAATGGAACATCGTGCGCATATAGTCTGGATCCGGCCAGTTCATTCCACCGCCATCCATATGGAGGGTGTAGGTTCCATTTGCACGGTTTTCGAGCAAGGTTGCAACCTCAATGGTGCGGAACTCCACAGTCAGGCCGAAGTCTTGCAACTGCTGTTGAATGACCTGGGCTGGTTGCTGGGAGAGGGCACTGGTCGAAACCTGCAAATCAATCGGTGGCACGTCCTCTGGCGAGTCGTATCCGGCCTCCTTAATGAGTTCGAGGGCGCGATCAAGATCTTGCTCGTTGGCTCCCTCGAGCTCGGTCTGATAGTAGGGGCTATCCTGCGGCTGCAGGGATCCTGTCATCGGAACACCATAACCACCGAAGGCGATCTCGTTGACATCGGACCGATTAATGATGAGCGATATCGCCTGGCGAAGTGGCTTGCTATCCAGCGGTGCAGCGTCGGTATTGAACCGGACATAGCTCTGGAGCCCGTTCGACGGAAAGAGTTGCGCGCCGGAAGCCTCCACAACGTCGAATGACTGCCATGGAACGTACTCAATCAGATCGAGTTCACCGGATAGGAGCGCATCCACACGAGCACCATCATCAAGTACCGGCCGGATTTCTACCGCATCCACATACGGCTGGCCTTCTCGCCAGTAGTTCGGGTTTCGCACGAGGTTGAATACTCGCTGTGGTTCCCAGCTTTCCAGCGTGAATGGTCCGGTGCCGTTGTAGTTGTCTGGCGTATCGAATGAAGAGTCTACATCGTCGGCACTAATGATGTAGAACGTGTAGTCAGCAAGGTTGTAGAGAAACGCGAGATCCAACTCCTTGAGAACGATGTCGAACGTGTAGTCGTCCTCCACGTTGAGTTCAGCGATGTTGTTGACGGTATCGAATTTGACGGCCTGGAGTTCAGGATCCTTGATTCGATCGATCGTCGCCACCACGTCGGCAGTGGTTAACGGCTGGCCATTATGGAACGTGATTCCTTCGCGCAGCTTGAAGTGGTAGTTCAGATCATCGATTTGCTCGAATGATTCGAGGAGTTCGCCGGTGAAGTTTCCTTCGTCGTCGAAGTTGAGAAGCTTGCTGTAAATGTTGCCCATTACCCAGGCGTTGGAGATCCCGCCGCTCTTGTGGGGATCGAAGACGGACATATCACGCACGGCGCCGAATCGAAGCGTACCTCCGGACTGTGGTTCCTGCGCTGACGCATGTTGAGGCATCGTTGTATTGAATCCAACAGTTGCAGCGCCCGCAGTGGCGGCTGCTCCGAGCTTCATTGCGGTACGTCGATCAATTCTGCCCATGCCGGGGAACGGTGATTGTTTATGCGTAGTCAATGGAAGTGACCTTTCAGGTGAAACGGGTTAACGAATAGCTATGGCAATCAGGAAGTGACACCGACCTTTCTACTGGCGAAGCCTTGGATCGAGTCGATCACGAATGGCATCTCCCAGGATGTTGAATGCAAGTACGGAAGCCGAGATTGCAATAGCTGGCCAAATCAATCCGAAAGCGCTCACCCGGAGGAACGACGATGCGTCTGCAATCATTCGTCCCCACGATGCGGCGGGAGGCGGCGGCCCAAGGCCGAGGAAGCTCAGGCTTGATTCGAGAATCATTGCCCCGCCAAGCGCCATGGAGAACTGAACGGCGATAGGCGCAAGAATGTTTGGCAGAATTGTGTGCAGAGTAATCCGCAGGTCGGTATTTCCTAGCGCCCGGGAGGCGTTCACGTAATCCAGCTCCCGCACAGCGAGCACAGAACTGTGCACGATTCGGGCAAACTCTGGTATGAACAGCACGCCGATTGTAACGATGAGCGTTGTAGTGCTCGTGCCCACAAACGCGATGATGAAGAGTGCCGACAGAATCGAAGGAAATGCGAGCAGCAGGTCGACGAATCGCATCAGGATCATCGATGTTTTGCCACCGAAGTACCCACTCAGCATGCCAATGGCAGTGCCGAATATGCACCCGATGAGTACCGAACTGATGCTCACTATCAGGCTGAGGCGCGCGCCATAAACCAGCCTGGTGAACAGATCGCGACCGAAGGAATCGGTACCGAGCCAGAAGTCACTACTGGGGCCTTCCAGCCGGGATTGTGCATTCAGCGCTTCAGGATCCGAGGAGGTAAGCAGCGGCGCAAAAAGTCCGATGAACACCACAATGAGGATGATGGTTCCTGATGCCACCAGGCGGAAGTCTTTCAGATATGTGCGTAATGCTGTGAGTCTGTTCCTAGACATGGCGAATCCTGGGGTCTGCCACTGCGTACAACAGGTCTGTAATGAGATTGATCAGTACGAAGACCGTTGCAATCACAATCATCGTTCCCTGAATTACCGGGTAGTCACGGTTAGTCACCGCAGTGATGAGATACGAGGACACCCCGGGCCAGCTGAAGATCGTTTCGACGAGAACGGTGCCTGCGAATCGCGCACCAAGTTGAAGACCGATAACGGTGATGACCGGAACCAGTGCATTACGGAGCACATGCCTGTAGGTAACGACCCGGTCAGCCAGGCCCTTCGCCCGTGCCGTGCGTACGTAGTCGCTTCCACCTTGCTCCACCATCGTCATGCGCGTCATACGCATGATTGGCCCAAGTCCACCTATCGTGAGCGTTGCCAGCGGTAGTACCAGGTAGGTCAGGAATCGCTTGGGATCTTCAGTGAACTCTACAAAGCCCGACGACGGCAGCACATTCCATTGAATGGCGAAGAGCAGGACAAAGAGCGTACCAGTAACAAAGCTCGGGAGCGAATTGCCGAACACGCCGAATGCCGAGATGACTGTATCGAGCATCGTTCCTCGGCGTTTCGCTGCAACAATGCCAAGCACGATACCCAGCACTGAAGAGAGCGTGACGGCCGGCAGGATCAGCTGCAGCGTGCGCCCCATTCTCACCAGAAGATCGTCCGCTACTGCGCGGTCATTCGCGAACGAGTTGCCCAGGTCTCCCGTGATCGTAGATTTCACGAAGTCGATATATTGCTCGTAGAGTGGTCTGTTCAGCCCGAGCTCCTGGCGAACCGCTTCGACCTCCGCGGCGGTAGGTTGACGAGTCTCGCTACCGCCGAGGATGATCTGGGCCGGATCGCCCGGGAGAATGTGGACGAAGAGAAAGACAAGCGTAGCTATCAGCCAAATCAGGGCAGCGCCAATCGCCAGTCGTCTCAGCACATACTGGGTCATCGCTTGTTGATATCTCGAAGCAGGTCACGCCACACGTTCACAACATCCAGGTCGATGCCAAGGTTGAGCGCGTGAACACCTCTATCGATGAACTTCTGAATACCGTCGATGTGAGAGCGGTCCTTCAGCGGGTAATACTGCACGGAAACGAGCTTGTTGGCTGCAAGACCTGCGGAGATCATCTTCTCTTCAGCTTCCAGCACAACAGGGTGATACTGTTGGCCTGGTACGTCGTATTCGTAGGAGAGGTCTCCGCGTCCTGCCTGCAGCATGTCGAGGCCGGGAATAGCGGCGATTTCTTCCACTTGCTCAATAGCGCTCTTTGTTTCCATCTGAACTGAAAGCGTGATGTGCTCGCTGGCCCAGGCAAGATGTTCGTCGTTATCTTCGCGGCCCATTCCACCAGAGAAACCACCGGTGGTAACGTGTCGGTCACCGTGTGGCTCTGGCTTCACCGCGCGTACGGCCTTGGTGACCTGCTCGACCGATCGGGCTCGGGGAAGAACGATACCCATCGCGCCCATTTTGAGAACGCGGTCGATCAGGTTGACGTCGATATCGCCATCGATCGATTCAGGAACGCGTACCAAAGGTGTTATTCCGACCGCATGTGCGGTGTGAATCATTCTGTGCACGGTTTCGGGATTCTGGAATGAGCTCTCCATGTCGATTCGCACGTAGTCCAGGCCTGCGAATCCCAAAATCTCGATCATCTTTGGAGAGCTACTGAATACGTAGACGCCAAACGATGGACGGCCTTCTTTTGCTGCTTCAACTACCCGGTTCTTATACATGAATGAGAAAATCCTTCTTGAAATAGAGTTGATGAACGACGTCTGCAAGTTGTGCCTGGTGTGCATGCCTCCTTATCACTGCGTAGTGCCTGTTGAATAAGCGGTTTGAAACGGCTCAATTGCCATTCGGCAGGGGTGCATTTGGAGGCTCTCGGCCAGGAGTGAGTGTGGATTGCGTACGGAGCGAAGACTCGCCGATTTCCAGTGTTGGCTGGTCATAAACGTATGCGGATTTCGGCGATTCTCCTTCGATGAGATCCATAAGCGACGTTGCTGCCAGCTCACCCAACTTCTTGCGAGGTACGCGAATAGTTGAGAGCGACGGAGTCACCATGTTGGCCATCGTTGAGCCACCAAACGCCACAATGGCGATATCCTCCGGCACCCGAATTTGATTCAGTGCCAGCGATCTGAGGGCACCGACGGCGCGGACATCGCTGGTGACGAAGACGCCATCGATGTCTGGATGGACATGTAATGCTTCGGACATCGCGGTGTACCCACCCTCGAAGTCATGGGGAGATTTGATGACCAGGGTTGGGTCGAACGAGATATCTGCATCGGCGAGGGCGTTTCGATACCCGTCGAGTTTGTCTGTATCGACGAGTTCATCGTTGCGAGTAGCGAGAAAGGCGATCTTTTTGCACCCGATTGAGAGCAGGTGTTCCACAGCGAGACGGGCGCCCTTTTCGTAACCGTCCCATTTCACAATGGATTCGATGCCCGGAACGGTTCGATGCATGAGAACAACCGGAAAGCCAGACTGTGCGGCGTCCTGAAGCGGCTTTTCGAATTCGCGTGTAACGGCGTTAACGATGACTCCAGCGAACTGGTTCGTACGGAAGTGCTCTATTGCATCGCGAATCTGTTCGCCCTGGCCATATGCCGTAATGATGTTTGCGGTGTAACCATTACGCGCCGCGATTTCCTCGATCGCACGCGTGGTATCCGGAAAGAACCCCTGCGCAGAATCTGTAACGATGAGACCGATGGATTTCGCGCCTCTGCTTACCAGGCTTCTGGCGAGCGAGTTGGGAATATATCCGAGCTGCTTGATTGCAGACTCCACTTTCAATCTGGTCGATTCGGCGACGTGCGAGCTGTCGTTCACGACGCGCGAAACAGTTTGAGCAGAAACACCAGCAAGCGTTGCAACATCGTGCACGGTCGGGGCTTTGTTGCGATTTTTCGGTTTGTTGGCCTTACTCACTGTGGGCTCCATCCTGCTCAGCCTTGTTGGCAGAAATTGGTATGTTAGCGTTAACAGGAGTCTATGTTTGGCTGTATTTGCTGTCAATACCCCATACAGTCGATGGGTGGGAAAGTGCTATAAACATCAGGAAAATTGATGGAATATTCGATGATTCATAGTGGCGAATACAGTGGTAACGCTATCAATACTCCGCGAAGGGATTTTGGCAGCCCATCATTCCTGGAGAGGGTTAAATCTGGACCGGCTAGAGGTAGTCCACACCCACGGGGCAGCTGCGGGTGGGAGACAGTCCGGGTGGTATAATAGGGTGCCGGAAAACGCCGGCCCACAGATTCAATTCACATCAACACGGAGTTCTCTATGGCTGGACATTCCAAATGGTCCACAATCAAGCGTGCGAAGGGTGCTGCAGACGCCAAGCGCGCAAATCTCTTTACGAAGCTCGCCCGCGAAATCACTGTTGCGGCGCGTAGTGGTTTGCCGGATCCAGATATGAATCCCCGCTTGCGCATCGCCGTGCAGAAGGCGCGCGATGAAAACATGCCAAAGGATAATATCCAGCGTGCAATCGATCGCGCTTCTGGCGGGGCCGACGGCGCCAACTTCGACGAGGTCACGTACGAGGGATATGGCCCGGGCGGAATCGCGCTCATCATCGACGCGATGACGGATAACCGCAATCGTACGGTGAGCGAAATCCGCGCTGCCATGTCGCGATCCGGAGGCAACCTCGGGGAGTCCGGATCGGTCGCCTGGATGTTCGACCTTGTTGGCATGATCGTGGTGCCCACTGATGGCCACGATGAAGATGAACTGCAGATGCAGGCGATTGAGGCTGGTGCTGTCGACGTATTCGTTGAAGGCGGGGTTATGGAAGTTTATACCGAACCCACCGAGCTTCATGCCGTCGCCTCTCAACTTACAGATGCCGGACTTGAAACCGACACGGTCGAGCTGATCAAGAAGCCAAAAACCCAAATGCAGCCGGATACCGACACGGCAGTCAAGGTCATTCGCCTTATTGAGAAGCTGGATGAGCTGGACGATGTTCAGACCGTGTATAGCAATTTGGACATCAGCGACGAAGTGATGGCACAGGTCAGTTAATCACCCATGAATCACGATGGCGTCACACTCGGTATCGATCCGGGAACGGCACGGCTGGGATACGGTGTGATCCTTGGCGGAATGCAGCCGAAGCTGATCGATGCCGGCCTCATCGAGACCTGGCCGGACGAACCGATGCCGGATCGTCTCGTCACCTTGTATGAAGGCGTGCAGGAGCTTATCGAAGAGTTCAATCCGGATGTGCTCGCAATTGAGCAGCTCTTCTTCGCCCGTAACGTCACAACCGCCATTACGGTGGGACAGGCGAGGGGGGTGGTGATTCTCGCCGCGGCTCAGGCCAGCGTGCCCGTCGCCGAATACACCCCAAGCGAGATCAAGCAGGCAGTGTCTGGCTATGGGAAGGCCGACAAACCCCAGATGCAGGAAATGGTGCGGATGATCCTCAACCTCACGTCCGTGCCGCGGCCAGACGACGCTGCCGATGCCCTTGCCGTCGCCATTTGTCACGCGCAAACCGTGCCGTTTGCCAACCGCGCCTCCAAGGGATCGGTATGAGCAAACGACGCCTGGATGAGGAGATGGTTGACCGCGCAATTTGCGAAACCGTCGACAAGGCCCGCGCAATTATCATGGCTGGCGATGTATTGGTAAACGGCGAGCGTGAGACGCGTGCCGGTCGTCAGATCGTCGACAACGACGAAATTACCCTCAAGGAGAAGCCGCGGTTTGTTAGCCGCGGTGGCGAAAAGATGGAGGGCGCCCTGAAGGCGTTCCACATCGATGTCTCCGGGGTGATCGCAGCTGATTTTGGCGCCAGCACCGGCGGGTTCACAGATTGCTTGCTCCAGCGCGGTGCAGAGAAGGTATACGCGATCGACGTTGGCTACGGCATTCTCGATAACCGAATTCGCACAGATGAACGGGTTGTGAGCATGGAGCGCACCAACGCCCGTCATCTCGAGAGCCTGCCGGAACCGATCGACATCGTAGTGATTGATGTCTCATTTATCTCCCTTAACCTCATGTTTCCCGCGGTTCAGCGTGTGCTAAGGCCTGGCGGCATTTGCGTTCCCCTCATCAAGCCGCAGTTCGAGGCCGCACCACGCGATGTCGGTAAGCGCGGCGTGGTACGTGATCCAGACGTACACGAGCAGGTATTGCGTAACGTACTTGGCTATGCTCGCGACAATGACCTCACCGCCCAGGGCCTCATCGCATCCCCGCTAAAGGGCCCAAACGGGAACGTGGAATTCCTCGCTTATCTCGTATCTGGAAGCATGGATACTGCTCCTTCTCATGACGAACTCATTGAGTCGTTGTCCATATCATCAGAATTCAGTCAAGCCAACCGATAACCTTCGGATACCCCACGTGGAACACGTCCGTTAGCGCTATTTCGCATATTGGTCTCACTCGTGATCTTGTGGGACCTGCTGTTGCGCCTTGGGCACAGTGAAACCTTCTACAGCGATTCGGGTGTTCTTCCACGCACCTTGGCCATTCCGCTCCTCAACCCGAATCGATGGTCTCTCTTCTTCTTCAACGGATCCTCTGAATTTGTAACGGCAATACTCGTCGTCGGAATTTTCGCGGCGATCATGATGATGCTCGGCGTTCGCACTCGCGTAGCGACGATCGTACTGTGGATCGTTGTTGTATCGGTACAAGCGCGGAACGCCCATGTTTTAAGCGGCGCAGATACACTTATGCGGCTCTCGCTGTTTTGGGCCATGTTCCTGCCCCTGGGGATGCGCTGGTCTCTGGATTCCAGGCGTACCCAAGTCCCGGATCACGCTCCCTCAACTCCACCGATTTCGGTAAGCTCGTTCGCCACGTTCGGTATCGTCTTTCAAACCGCCTGTTTGTATCTCTTCACCGCAATACAGAAGTCCGGACCGCGCTGGCATGAAGAAGGCACTGCGGTCTACTACGCGCTTGGCGCGCGTGACCTCTCCACGTCTTTTGGCAATTGGCTATTTCACAGCGCACCCAACCTGTTCTTCCAAATATCCTCGTTTGGCACATTAGTCATGGAATATGCTGTGCCCTCCCTTTTACTCCTTCCAGTACGAAACGGTTGGATGCGCGGGATCGCGGTTGCCGCCGTATTTGCGCTGCAACTTGGTATAGCAACCACGATGACGGTCGGGCTGTTCCCGGCAATCGCTATTGCAAGCGTCGTAGCAGTCACACCCCCTGGCGTGTGGAACTTCCTGGAAGAGCGTCTCGCTTCTCGCCAGGTGTTTGTATGGATGCGGAAGCGCTGGAATCGTCTGCTGGATGGGGTTCTGCCAAGAGAGTATCCGACAGCCGTTGATCCTGCGCCCGCTCAGGCAGACGAAACAACAGAGCCCCAGATTGTCGGGTTCGTATCGCGCGGCCGGCTGAGCCTACGGCCAGGCAAATCTTCAATGATGAATGTTGTTTGCGCGATTGCGGCAGTGCTCATATTGATGTGGAACGTTTCGACTGTTTCGTCTTATAGCGTGCCAGAGCCGGCGAGTCGGGTAGCAGTTGCGGCCGGTTTGTATCAGGACTGGTCAATGTTTGCTCCATCTCCGCAAGCCTCAACGATCTGGTACGTCGTCGAAGGCACGCTCTCGTCAGGTCAAACGCTCGACATGTTGGCGGTATTGGCAGCGGGTGATCTCTCGAAAGGTGAAACGCCTGTTTGGGATCAATCCGATGAGCTGGTAGTTGAGAACAAATACTGGCGTAAATACTTGCCCGCAATACTGGATCGCGATAGCGATCTTCTGGCCTTCGCCGGCTATGCCTGCCGAACATGGAATGCAGAATTCTCCGGCCAGAATCGACTTGAAAGCCTGACCCTTACCCGTGCATACGCACAAACCTTACCCAATAGCGAGCGGGCCGAACCCGCATATGTATCCGTTGGATCCTGGGACTGCAACTAGCAGACCAGACGTTATCCATACCAACTTTGAGGAGGTGAGCCTATCGCGCGATAAAGAGGATTGATGTTCTGGAAATCGCCGCCGGAGAGCATCGCCGATTGGTGAATGTACGCGGCGTTTGATCCCAGGAGGAGAAAACCTGATGAACATACACAAGAAACGTACACGAAACCTGACACTTTCAGTGATTGGAGCATTTGCGCTTGTATTTGCCGTATTACAGCCGGTCGCGACAGTGTCCGCTCAGGAGAGTTTCAGGCTCTCGGTTACTGAAGAATTGAACGCGGTAGTCGCGACATCTAACGCAGTAGCAGGCAACGATGTGCATGCCGTTACCAACGGTGGTGCTGGCTCGTCCATAATTCTGGCACAGGTTGTTGACGCTGACCTCTGTTTACTATTGTTGCAAGAGGAGATTATCAATGTCGATGGTGAGGTGATCGTAAGCACGGCAGCACTGACTCAATTCCTCTTGGGTGTTGGTGGGCTTGCTGATATCAATGCGATTATCAGTGTATTGCAGAACGAGGGTTGTCCGTCTCAGGGCGGCGACGCGGGTGCCGATGCGAATGATGGAGCCGACGCTGATGGTGCTGATTCCTCTGACGCGACCGACGCCACTGATACCACCGACGCGACAGATGCCACGGATGCAACTGATGCCACCGACGCGACAGACGCCACGGATGCAACTGATGCCACGGACGTAACTGACGCCACTGACGCGACCGATGCCACCGACGCCACCGATGCCACGGGTGCAGATGCAACTGATGCCACCGATGCCACTGGTACCGATGCCACTGGTACCGATGCCACTGGTACTGACGCCACAGGTGCGGATGCAACTGGGGCTGACGCAGGTGGGGCGGACGCCACGGGTGCTGATGCCACAGGTGCGGATTCAACCGGAGCCGATGCAGGCGGAGTAGCTGATGCTGGTGGTGCCGATTCCACGGCAACTGATAGCACTTCGGGTGCGGACTCGGTGGCCGTTGGCGGAAACACAGCTTCATCCTCGGCCGCACAGGTGACGGGCCTTCCGTCGACTGGTGCTGGTAATGCGCTGGGCGGATTTGTCTGGCCAGCAGTTGCCGCAGCTTCAGTTCTGCTGCTGCTGACCGGTCACTTCGTTGTTGGTTTCGTCCGAAACCGCAACTCATAGTCGGCGCGAGCTGATAGCAGTTTTAGCCCACACCCCGCCAGAAGTTCCCGGCGGGGTGTGGTGTTGCTTTCATTAAGTAGGTTGCGCCTGGGCTCTGGGTCAAAGTTCTCGTAGTAACCTCTCCGCAGCGCGGTGAGAGGTGATTTCGCGGGCAAGGACCTCTTGAACGAGCGCTTGAATACGCTCATTATCTGCACCGCCCAGCCGGGTGAGGAGTCCGCTTTGCACGCGCACGCTGATCTCGGCGGCGATGATGTCGGTGAGGCGTTCCTGCTCAACCCCGCTTTCACGCAGCCAGCTGCGGTGGTCGCTTATCGCATTCACAAGGTTCTCAATCCCCTCGCCGGTGTAGGCGCTGGTTCGGATCACCGGCTGGTCCCAGCCGGTGGTGGTATCCGAGCCGGCCATAATGCCGAGGCTACGGATACTGCGCAAATCCCGCGCAAGTTCAGATGACTCCGGCCGATCGCCCTTGGTCACCACCAGCAGGTCACCGACTTCAAGCGAGCCGGCCTTCAGGGCCTGTACGCCGTCGCCGGTGCCGGGAACCTGAACGAGCAGGGTGGTCATCGCAAGGCTGGCTATGGCCACTTCGTCCTGCCCGGTGCCCACGGTTTCGATCACGATGTAATCAAACCCAGCTGCATCGAACGCATGTGCCACAGCTATGGTGTTTTGGGCGAGACCGCCCCCGAATCTGCGACTCGCCATACTTCGAATGAAAACGCCTTCGTCTTCAAACCATTCCTGCATGCGTACGCGGTCGCCCAGGGTGGCACCTCCCGTAAGTGGAGAGCTTGGGTCCACTGCGATGACGGCGATTTTCTTGCCCCGTTCGCGCCAGGCACGAATCATTTCGTTCACCAGCGTGCTCTTGCCGCCGCCCGGGGCTCCTGTGATGCCAATGATGTGCGCGTTTCCGGTATGGGGAAAGAGTTTATCCAGCGCCTGCTGGCCAACCTCGGAATCGTTCTCGATATGCGTGAGTACACGCGCCAGCGCTTTGCGATCCCCCGCCAGCGTTGCTTCAGAGAGGGAGCGCCGTCGTCCATCAGGCGATGTCATCCCGCACCTTCACGTTCTCGAGGACATAGTTCACGGCGACCTGGAGTGGTGTGCCCGGTCCGAAGACTTTGCTGATGCCCATTTTTTCGATGGCAGGGATATCTTCTTCCGGAATAGTGCCACCGGCAACAACCAGGGCGTCTTCACGCCCGACTGATTTCAATGCTTCGACCACGGCGGGGAAGATCGTCATGTGGGCGCCACTGAGTATGCTCAGGCCAACTGCGTCCACGTCTTCTTGCAGGGCGGAATTGGCGATCATTTCCGGCGTCTGGAAGAGACCGGTGTAGATGACTTCCATGCCCGCATCCCGGAACGCCCGGGCCATCACTTTCGCACCGCGATCATGGCCATCAAGGCCCGGCTTGGCAACGAGAATGCGGATCGGGCGGGAGGGTGTGCTCATTACTTTTGCCCCTCATACGAGAAGAAGCCGTGGCCGGATTTGCGACCGAGGAAACCAGATTCCACGCGTTCTACAAGCAAGTCCGCCGGGGCGTACTTCTCGCCAAATGCGTGCTCAAGTACCCGCATGATTTCCAGCACAACATCCAGGCCAATCATGTCCGCGAGTGCGAGCGGTCCCATCGGATGGGCGGCGCCCAACTTCATCGCCGTATCGATATCCTCAGCTGAGGCAACATCATCCTGTAGTGCCTGGATTGCTTCGTTGATCATCGGAATCAACACGCGGTTGACGATGAATCCGGGCTTGTCGGAGCTGCGCACAGGCGATTTGCCGAGCGATTCCGCCACGGCTGTCACGACTTCCGCCGTACGATCCGACGTCTTGCTGCTCGTTACCACTTCAACAAGCGCCATTCGTGGCACCGGGTTAAAGAAATGCATGCCTATCATTCGTTCCGGGTTGGTAACGAAGGTGGAAAGATCCCTGATGCTGAGGCTGGAGGTGTTGCTGGCAATAATTGCATCTGAATGCACAGAGCTTGAGATCGCCGAGAGCACTGGCTCCTTGATCTTGAGCGTTTCCGGTACGGCTTCGATCACCAGTTGGCAGGAAGAGAGGGCAGAGTACTCTGTTGTTCCGTACAGGCGCCCGATTGTCGCGTCGCGATCTTCTGTGCTCATCTTCTCGCGCTGAACCGCCTTTTCCAGATCGGTTTTAATGCGATCAATGCCGCGTTCAATCAGCTCGTCTTTCGCGTCTATCAGCACAACATCGTAGCCGTGTCCGGCGGCTACCTGTGCAATACCGGCACCCATGGTGCCCGCGCCAACGACGCCAATAATGTTTACGGAGTGCGCCACGGAATGCTGCTCCTGTGTGTATTACGAAATAACTGATGCAACGCCATTTATCTCATTCATCGTCACCAGAATACCCTCATCCAGCCACATGTCGATCGCATCGGTGGCGGCGGAGAATACCTGGTCCGCCTGGGATCGCTCTTCTGGCGAGAAGTTGCCAAGCACGTGGCCCATCGCCTGTCCGCCGGGATTATTCGGCCTGCCGATTCCTATACGCAATCGCGGATAGTCTTGCGTGCCGATGTCCCGGTCAATGCTTTTGAGTCCATTATGACCGCCAGGAGACCCACCTGGACGCATGCGCAATCGACCAAACGGAATATCGAGATCATCGACGAGAACCAACATCTCCTCTGGCCTCACCTTATACCAATTGATAATTTGGCTGACGGATTTTCCACTTTCGTTCATATACGTCTGGGGTTTCACCAGCACGAGGCGATAGTCCTTGTATCGCACTTCGCTGATTTCGGCCTGGAACCGGCTACGAGGAGACGGCGCACCGGATCGCTTCGCCAGTTCGTCCAGCACCAGCCAGCCGGCATTGTGGCGGGTGTTGGCATATTTGCGGCCAGGGTTTCCAAGCCCCACGATAATGCGCGGCTCAGCAGGTGCGTACATGTCTTCGTCCTCGTACTCGGGTTCTGCCTTGTCCTCGGCCAGCAGCCAGCTCTTGATGCGGCTGAGGAACCCTTTCTTCTCCGTAAGTGATTGTGGATCGTGTTCGGTCACGACTAAAACTCTCTTCAAGTTACGGAAACGATCGATCACAGGCGACCGGTTAACAACACGGTGGTTAAGTGTACCCGTGGAATCGAAATCAGGTCGTACCTTTAAAGGGGGAAGGACTCAGATGCAGTGGCCTGAGGTCCGTTGTGTCGCGGGCGCGTATTTCATTGTGGAGTACCAACCCGGCTTGATATTCCATCTCGATGTCACGCTCATTTGCGGCGATAATGGCTTGACGAGGAAGACTGCGCGGAAGGTCCACATGTTGCACATTTGGCCTGTTCTGCCGGATACTTGAAGTAGAAGTAAGTTCCATGAGCGCAGGGTGTGTCGTACTGGCTGCCCAAATCCTCCTGCGCGGAATGGCACCATCAGGAGAACCTAATGTTTGGTATTGGTTACCAGGAAATGATGGTTATCGCGCTCATTGCGCTTATCATCTTCGGCCCAGGCAAGCTACCAGAAGTGATGCGCGAGGCCGGTAAGCATTACAAAAAGTTCAAAGGCATGGCCGATGAAATGACGGGCGAACTCAATAAAGTCACCTCCGAGGCTCGCAAAGAGCTTGACGGTGCGCTCGATGAGTTCGGACCAATGGGCGAGGATCTCGAAAAGTCGCTCGGCATGAAGGGCTCCGGCAGGGGACGCACAACAAGCACTGGTAACAAATCCCGGTCGACCGGATCCTCGAGTTCGAAGAAATCCACCACGGGTGGAAATCGCCGCACATCGTCGTCCCGCTCCGGCTCGACGAACAAGAAACCATCCTCTGCCAAATCCGCAGCCAGCGCGAAGAAGACCACCACAGCTACCAGCAGGAAGCAGCAAGTGGCTACAAAGGAAGATCCGCTGGCCGACCTGCAACTGTTTGAGGGCGAGAAGAGGAAGACCAAACGGCGAAGCCGCAGTGCTGCTCCCAGCGCGATTACCGACCTGACGCCGCGAGATGTGTTTGGTGACGCCGAGCCGGAAGTGGCGGAAAAATCACCCTCCACCGAGCCGGTGGATATCTCCGCTATCGAGGACCCGGTTGAGCGAGCCCGGGCTCGCCGTCGGTCGGCCGGATACGTTCGCGCCTAGTCCATAGACTTGGATACGCGAAACTTCCCTATGCACCAACGTTCCACGCAATCACCCGAATCGCCCCCGATCGCCAGCAGTACGGCGCTTGATGGCAGATTCGGGTTCTCGCTTTTCATCGAAGATTCAGAAACCATGGCCCGCCGCGGCGTGATCCAAACCACTCGCGGTGAGATTCAGACACCGGTCTTCATGCCGGTCGGCACCCAGGCTACGGTTAAAACGCTTCATCCCCGGGAAATCCGCGAAACCGGTGCGGAGATCATTCTCTCCAACACCTATCACCTCATGTTGCGACCCGGTGTTGAGCTGATTAAGGAAGCCGGCGGTCTCCACGAGTTCATGCGTTGGGATGGGCCGATCCTGACCGATAGTGGTGGGTTTCAGGTATTCAGCCTCGCCACGAATGCAAAGGTCACCGAAGAGGGCGTGCGATTCCGTAGCCACATTGACGGTGACAAACACATGATGACGCCAGAATCGGTGGTGGACCTGCAGATGGGATTCGGCTCCGATATCATGATGCAGCTCGATCATCTGGTCGGCTTGCCTGCTGAACGCAAGAAGATTTCCGCTGCAATGGATCGATCCTTCCGTTGGCTGGATCGTGCTGTTGCGCACTACAACAACCAGGGCGGGCTTGAATCTCGCTCGGTCTTGTTCGGCATCCAACAGGGTGGTATGGAGGGAGACCTGCGCCAGCAGGCTGCGCAGGAACTTGGCAATCACGATGTCGCAGGTTGTGCGATAGGTGGCCTGAGTGTCGGTGAAACGAAAGAAGAAATGGCCGAGATGCTCGAGGCCAGCACACCATACCTGCCACGTAACAAGCCACGCTACCTGATGGGGGTTGGGAGCCCGGAAGATCTCTGGAACGGGGTTGCCCGTGGAGTCGATATGTTCGATTGCGTCCTTCCCACTCGCGCGGCGCGAAACGGTGCGCTCTACACGCCGGACGGGCGTATCAATATTAAGAATGCGAAGTGGCGCCACGAACATCGACCAATCGATGAATCGTGCGATTGCGAAGCCTGCACCGGATTCTCAGCAGCGTACGTACATCATCTCTTCCGTGCCGGCGAGGTTCTGGGCCTGCGGCTTGCAAGCGTGCATAACCTGCGCTTCCTCTCCCGTCAAACGGAAATCATGCGATCCGCGCTGGAGCAGGGAACCTTTGCATCGGCATTTGAGGAATTTAACGCGCGGTATCAGCCCGTCGCAAACCCGACTCCTGTGGGTCCGGCTATGGCACCGAAAGGAAAACGATGAGTAGTCGAAATCGCTGGCGAACGTACTCGCCACCAGAGCTGGAGCACCGCGAAGGTGAGGGTTGGTACCAGCCCGTCTTTGATCCCGAACGCGAAGGCCAACTTGCAGTTGGGACAGATATCATCGAGATCGCCCGAATCAAGCGCACGCTCAACGATTTCGGCGATCGTTTCCTTAAGCGCTGCTACACCGCTCGTGAGCGAGAGTGGTATGGAAACCGCGTCGATGAACTCGCTGCCCGCTTTGCCGCCAAGGAGGCCACGAGCAAGGCGCTGGGAACCGGTATTGTCGGAATTCGATGGCGCGAAATGGAAGTGTTACCAAACCGACGTGGCAAGCCGGTTCTTATCCTGCATGGCCAGGCAGCCGAGCGCGCTCGCAAACTTGGGCTCACCGATTTTAGCGTGTCGCTAACACATAGCCGTACCGACGCAATGGCGTTTGTAGTCGGCACTGGCCCTGGCAGTCGGGAAGGGGAGCAGTATGGCGACAACAATTAGTGATGCACTTCTCCGTGAGTTGGCCCCTGTTCGTGAGACGGGTGCGCACAAGGGCGGCGTTGGCGGTGTGATGATTCTCGCCGGAGCCCCGCACTACCCGGGTGCTGCCTGGCTTTCAGCCCGCGCCGCTGGTCGAAGTGGAGCCGGCATTGTGTACCTGGCCGCCCCGCACTCGGTGGTCAGCATGATGGCCAACGCCATGCCTGAGGTTGCGTTCGTGCCGCTGCCGGAATCCGAATCCGCTTCAAGCGCGCGTCGCGCAATAGAACGGATGGATGAGAAGCAGGAGCGGGTCACCGCGTGGGTGATCGGCCCGGGCCTCGGCGACGATGAATCGACCGATCACCTGTTGTCCGCATTGTTCGGATTTGGCGGGTCCGGTAATCAGTCTCTTTCCGGCTTTGGCTTTGGCGCTGAGCCGACTGCAGGGAGTGATCCTGAATCGATTTTCTCAAGGATCGAAGCTCCGATAGTGGTTGACGCGGATGGGATCAACTGGCTCGCGAAGCAGCCGGAATGGTGGACCCGCGTGCCGGCGCATCGGCTCGTTTTGACACCGCATCCGAAGGAGGCAAGCCGACTAAGCGATATCCCGGTAGAGGAAATCGTGACCGAACCGGCCGGAACGGCCGAGAAGCTTGCCAGGCAGTGGAACCAGACCGTTGTTGTAAAAGCCGGGTACACATCCGCATCAGATGGTGAGACGACAGTTGTGAGCGATCTCGCCCCGACATCGCTGGCGACAGCCGGCACTGGTGATACGTTTGCCGGGGCATTGGGTTCCTACCTCTCGCAAGGTGTGTCTCCGATTGATGCATGCACCCTCGCGATCGGCGTAGGCAGCCGCGCTGCCCAACACCTTGAAAAGACATATGGCGCCGCCGGCGTGTTGGCAAGTGATTTGCCCGACATGATGGCCAGGGCGCTTAATGAGCTCATCAACGTAGATGAATCGAGGAAATGATAGTGTCGAATACCGTACCTGAAGATGTTCGTAAAACACCTGAACTTACCGTAGTAGACATCATGCCCGCCGGCGTGCCACCTGTTGCGCCCACGGATTCCGTAGCGCATGTGCTGCGTGTGATGGTCAAGCACGACGTCGCCGGCGTTGCTGTGGTTGAGGATGGAGAAATCATCGGGATCATCACCGAGAGCGATATCGTTGCCCGCCAGGCCACGCCTAGCGAGCCGGCGGTTTTGCCGATTCTGGATGCCGTGTTCGTTCTCGATGCCGGGCGGCCGTATGAAGAAGAAGTTCGACGGGCCCTTGCAATTAACGCCTATCAACTCATGTCGGCACCGGTTACCAGCGTTCGATCAATTGCCACGCTGGAGCAAACAGCCACCATCATGATGGAGCGGGATGTTCATCCCCTCCCTGTCATTGATGAAGATGATCAATACATCGGTATTGTGAGTCGACGAGATTTGGTACGAGTGATTGCAGAGCTGGAGACGCGGATTCCATGAACCTGACAGAGATCATTGATCAATGGCAGGGACGACCGACCTTCGCAGTCATTGATCTGGATGCCTTCGCCCAAAACGTGCGCACCATGCGTTCGATCATCAACGACGATGCCCGCTATTGCGTTGTGGTGAAGGCAAATGGTTACGGACTCGGTGCGATTCCCCTGGCTCGCACGGCGCTGGAGAATGGCGCAGACCTCCTGGCTGTCGCCACGGTGGATGAAGGCGCGCAACTCCGCCGCGCAGGGATCTCGGGCGATATCCTCATGATGGGCCCGATGGGACCCGGCGAAAAAGATCTCGCAGTCGGCATGGATATGACCGTGGTGATGAACGATATTCCGTTCGCCCGCGGCCTTGCCCGTACCGTGCGCGAAAACGGGCGGATGGATCCGCTGAAGGTGCACCTCAAGGTCGATACAGGCATGCGTCGCATGGGCGTTTTACCCCAGGACGTGGTCGAATCCGCAAGAACCATTACGGGGTTCGAAGAGCTGAAGCTCGAAGGCCTGATGACGCACTTTGCATCGGCGGACGTGCCAGATCTCACCTCAGCCAAAAAGCAGGTTGAGGTTTTCGATCAGGTGGTTGCTGATCTCGAGGCGGCTGGTATCGATATCCCCATCAAGCATGTGAGTAACAGCGCAGGCACAGTGCAATTCCCGGAGTGGCACAAGGACATGGTTCGCAGCGGAATCGCGACGTATGGCGTGAATCCCGCTCCGCACCTGCCGTTGCCCGGTGAGCCCGGCGAAATGAAACAGATCGTCAGTGTGCACAGCATGGTGACCCGCGTGATTCCGCTGGAGCCGGGTGATGCGGTCAGCTATGGCGGTACCTGGGTTGCCGATGAAAAGACGCGGGGAGCGTTAATCCCAATCGGATATGCCGATGGCTATCTGCGCGGCTTGAGCAACTACGGCTGGATGGCGATCGAGGGAGAGTCGGCACCGGTTATCGGGCGTGTCTGTATGGACCAGACAATCCTGCACATGCCAGAAGACCTTCCGTCGAGAACGCGTCAGCATGTGGTGGTTATTGGCGACGGTACAGAGGCCACAAAGGGGGCACCCAACCTGGAACAACTCGCCGAAGCCGCGGGTACGCTGCCACACGAATTCATGACAACCATCGCGCATCGGGTGCCAAAGCTCTATATCAAGAACGAAGAACTGGTCGGGATCGCGGACCTGGAAGGGTATCGCGACTACACGAGGTAGGCCGGGCAGTTAGTCCTTGCGTGAGAGGGGTGGCAGCGTCTGCCACGCTTCGTTTACGCGCTCCTGAAGGTGTTCGAGAGAGCCGTCGTTGGGAATCTCCAGGTCGGCCACCTCCCGCTTCGGCCCCAATGGAGGTTGGGCAGCCACACGGCGTTGTGCTTCGGACTCCTCCACGTTATTGCGGGACATCACTCGCTCTACCTGAAGTTCTTCCGGCGCCGTAATCAGCCAAACGGCATCGCAGACTTTGTAGTGGCCGCTTTCAATCAGCTTGACGGCATCCATCACGACCACGCCATCCCCGATTGCGAAGGCGCGTCGGTCGGCTTCTTCTATCACAGCCGGGTGGGTAAGGGCATCGAGCTCTTTCAACTTCGCCGGATCGCTAAAAACGATTGCTCCCAGCGCTTTGCGGTTGAGCGAGCCATCCTTGGCCAGAATCTCAGCACCGAAGTGATCGACCAATTTGGCGAGGAGTGGCTGACCGGGCGCAATGAGATCGTGATAGACCACGTCGCTATCAATGTGGTGCGCTCCTTTTTCCTTGAGCATCTTCACCACAGTACTTTTTCCGGTGGCGATGTTGCCCGTAACGCCCAGGATAAACCGCCTCACTCCACAGCCTCCAGCTCGATACTTGCCTCGGTGAGCTTCTCCCATTCGGCGTACGCTTCGTCCAGGTCGGTTTGAACTTTTTCGAATTCAACACCCAGGGTGCTGATTGCATCGACATCCTGGTCGATCGTCGCAACCGTCATGGCATCGTTCAGCTCGTTAAGCTTGCCTTCCAGCTGGGATATCGTGCGCTCGACCTTGGCGAGCCTCTTTTGCACATCGGAGGACGTCCGACGTTTCGGCTTACCCTTGGACGTGATTTCGATCATCGGATCCGCAGCGTCGCTGTTTGCGGGAGTGCTTGATTTTGTCTCTGCCTTCGGAGCCTCTTCAGCAGGTTTCGATGAATCACGAGAAGCTGGTTCCTGGGCTCCTCGTCGCCCCAGCGAGCGCTGGAAGTCGGTGTAGTTACCGAGGCTGAAGGTCATCTCCTGATCCTCCAGAATCCAGAGCTTGGTAGCTATTTTGTCCATAAAGTACCGGTCGTGGCTTACGAACAGGATCGTGCCGTCGAATTCACTCAACATCTCTTCCAGCGTTTCGCGTGCCTGGATATCGAGGTGGTTGGTGGGCTCGTCGAGTATAAGGAAGTTCGCCTGTTCCAGCAGGAGCACTGCCAACGCGAGTCGGCTGCGCTCGCCACCGCTCAGGTCGTTGATCTGCTTATGCACGTCATCGCCGCTGAACAGGAACCTTCCCAGGTAGGTACGAGCGTATTCCTCGCTCATGATCTGTACTTCCTGAATCAGGCTGAGCGGTGTACCAGAGCCCTTGCCACGGAGCTGTTCGTGACTCTGCGCGTAGTACCCAGGCTTCACATTCGTGCCGTATGAATACTCGCCCTTCAGCGCCGGCAGTTGCCCGACAAGTGTTTTGATGAGCGTGGTTTTGCCGCTTCCGTTCGGGCCCAGCAATCCGATACGATCATTCCGCTCGATGGTCAGTTCCGGCGTGCGCACGTAAACGGCCGGACCATCAGGATCCTGATATCCGATTTCCATCTCGCTGCTGGTCAGCACCATTCGTCCGCTGCGCACATTGCTCGGCAGCTTCAGGTGCATCTCCTCGTAATCTTGAGGACGTTCCAGTCGCTCGAGTCTGTCCAGCTTCTTCTGCCGTCCACGAGCTTCACGATAGCGCTGTCCCGCGCCGTATTTGCGAATGAATTCTTCCTGGCGCTGGATGTATTCCTGTTGCTCCTCGTATTCCTTGATCCGACGCGCCTTACGCTCGGCCCGCAGTTCCAGGTATTTGCCGTATGGGGCAGGGTAGTCTTCCAACGTGCCAAAGGCGAGGTCAAGGGTGCGTGTGGTTGTGCGATCGAGGAAGTAGCGGTCGTGACTCACAATAAGGCATGCGCCGTTCCAGCGACTGAGGAAATCCTCGAGCCATTCCAGCATACCGAGGTCCAGGTGGTTCGTAGGTTCGTCGAGCAGAAGGAGGTCGGGATCGGCGAGTAGCGCCTTCGCCAACGCCACGCGGGTCTTCTGGCCGCCGCTGAGTCGTGCCACCGGGTCATCCCACATATCCGGGCCAAAACCAAGGCCCTGGAGCACTTCCTCGACGCGGTGTTCGATATCGTAGCCACCCCCGGTTTCAAAGTGGGCGCTCAGGCGATCGTATTCTTCCATGATCGCTTCGAGGTCAGCAGATTCGTCTGCCATTTGCTGCTCGATCTCGCGCATGCGCTCCTGCGTTTCGAGCACTGGCGCAAAGGCAAGCCTCGCTTCCTCCCGCAGGGTGTTGTCGCTGGTGAATGTTGCCTCCTGCGGCAGGTAGGTAATGCGCAATCCTGGACTGCTGCTGATCTCGCCGCCGTTGGCGTGTTCGATACCGGCAATGATACGTAGGATGGTGCTTTTACCGGCGCCATTTTGGCCTACCAGCGCTACATGCTCGCGGTCGCGCACGATAAAGCTGACATCTTTGAAGATGGTATCGGTGACGTAGGTTTTGGTGAGGTCGGTTACGGTAAGAAGAGGGACTTGGGCTGACATGTTCAGGGTTCTCCGGCGGATACATCATTCGCGGCGCACGTGATTAGCACCCGGTCTGGTGGATCGGGCGAGGGCTCATATGGAGGTTGTCACAGCGTACGAATCATCCAGAATCCTGTTGGTTTTGTCCCCAAAATAACGATGCACAGTCGTTCTCTATTCCACGTGGCCATTGTAGCATCGCGTCTCAATCGCTGGCGTTGTCTGGCGAATACGCAAAAGGGCGGAGCCGACAGCGCAATCGGCTCCGCCCTTTATGAGCACTCAAGAGGTGCAACTTGCGATGCTAGGAGTTTGCTTCTTCCAGTGCAGTCAGAATTCGCTCCGGCGTGAACGGTGCCTGGAACAGACGGACACCCACGGCATCGTAGATCGCGTTCGCAACGGCGCCGATCACCGGTGCGACTCCGGGCTCACCGATACCTCCCATCGGCTCGTTTGGATCGCTGATGATTGTGGTATTCACGATCGCGGGAGTATCACCCATTCGGATCGGATTGTAGGTCGCCATGGTCCCGTTCAGGATCTTGCCGCCCTCGAAATCAATTCCTTCACGGATCGCCGTGCTAAGGGACATCAGGATGCCACCTTCGATTTGGTGCTTGACGCCTTCCGGGTTCACAACAAGCCCAGGATCCAGCGCAGCGTCAATCTGAAGGATGGTCAGTTCACCCGTCTCCTCGTCGACTTCTACCTTCGCGACTTCAGCGATAAAGGTGTTCGCATCGAAGCCGATCGCGAGACCGTAGCCCTGCCCGGTTGAGCCTACACCCGGGTTCCAGCCGGAGGAGTCAACTGCAGCGTGCATTACTGCTGCCATCCGCGGATTGTTGGCCAACATGCTATCGCGGAAGCTTACCGGGTCCATGCCCGCTTTTTCAGCGAGGATGTCCATTGTGGCCTCGCGCGCATAGGTGTTGGATGTGGCTCCATTTACTCGCCAGAAGAATGGTGGCAATGGGGAAACGCCATTGAGCAACTGGGTTTTGGAGGACTCTACCTCGTATATCTCCAGCAGGTTTGCGCTCCAGTCTGAAGCGGAAGCCGTCGGCTCGGCCGCTCCCTCCGGATAATAACCGGCGGTATACGCATCGTAATTCCAGCCGACAATTTTTCCGTCATCATCGAGACCAGTTGTTACTTCAATGTGCATTGCAGGACGGAATTGCCCAAACTGGATTTCTTCGATTCGATCCCAGACAAGCTTTACAGGTCGGTCGACTGCATTGGCGATCCAGGCGCATTCGAGCTCGGCCTGGGGAACAACCTTGGAACCAACCGCACCGCCCGGGTGCATGCCATGCACGAGGACTTCCTCTTCATCGCGACCGAGAGTCTTGGCGACTGTAGCCCGCGCGCTGAAGACGTCCTGCGTGGAGACCCACACTTCGACCTGCTCTGGCGTGACGTTTACCACTGCTGATTTCGGTTCAATCGGTGAGTGCGAAAGGTAGGGCAGCTTGTAAACGTAAGTTTCGCCAATACCCGCCTCCTCGAGAACTGCTAACGGGTCTGCGTCGTGACCTTCTTCGTCGAGTGACTTAGGTTCCCGTGCAGTTTCCTTCAACTTGTCGTGAATGTTCTCGGAGGTTGTATCCGATTCAAGCTCCTGCCACTCGGCCTTCACAAGCTGGATGGCGCGGTCCACGTCATCTTTCCGTTCACCGACAATGGCCGCAAAATTCTTCTCGGGTATGTGCACGGAATCGACGATACCTGGCGCGGCGAGTGCTTCGGTGAAATCCACATTCAACAGCAGGGCGTCAAGAGACGGAGGGCGCACGATTTTTCCGTACACCATGCCCTCAACCTCAATGTCAGCACCATAAATCTGCTTGCCGATCACCTTGTCGGGTACGTCAACACGGGGTAGAGGCTGACCAACGACGGTGTAGTCCGCAGGATCCTTCAGCGCCACTTCTGGATCAATTACTCGACCGGACTCCTTGCCGGCAGCGAGCTCGGCGAAGGTAATTTCCCCATCCGGTCCGGAAATCACTCCGTCTTTGCTGACAAGTTCATTTTGACTGACGCCGAGTTCTTCAGCTGCGAGTTCAAGCAGCCAGGCATTCATGGTTGCCGCAGCGCCACGAACCGGGGGGCCATGGAACTGCATGGTTTGCGATCCCCAGGTGCCGGAAGTCGGCGCCGCTTCAGATGTGTCGCCCATGCTCGTGACTACCTGCTCGAGCGGGATTGAGAGTTCTTCGGCCACAAGTTGGGCGAGACCTGTGCTCACTCCTTGCCCGAACTCCATTTTGCCGGAGACGAGAGTAATGGTTCCATCTTCGCCAACGCGTAGATACGCATCAACCTGATCAGAATCCGCTGCACCGCTGAGTGCGTAGCTTATTCCACGTGCACTAACAGTCCCGTGCTCGGGTACTGGCGTAGCGGCCGGGGTAGCATCCTGGCCAACTGCACCGCTCTTCCAGAAAACGAAAAGTCCAGCACCAAGACCGGATGACTTAATCAGGTTTCGGCGAGAGGACTGGCGATTCAAAATATCTGTCATCAGATTATCCCTCCTGGCCTGCGGCTGCGTGAATAGCAGAACGAATGCGGTTGTAGGTGGCACAGCGGCAGACGTTGTCGCTCATTGCCTCATCGATATCCTCATCGGTTGGATTCGGATTCTCGTCCAGAAGCGCCTTCGCAGCCAGAATCTGGCCAGACTGGCAGTAGCCGCACTGCGGTGCCTGGTGTTCTACCCATGCTTCCTGAACCGGGTGCAGGTCGTCCTCGGTGCCGAGTCCTTCAATCGTGGTGATTTCCTTGTCTGCAACGGCCGAAAGCGGTGTGATGCAAGAGAACGTTTGCTTGCCATCAACCAGCACGGTGCAGGCTCCGCATTCACCCATTCCGCATCCGTACTTGGTGCCCTTCATCTTCAGGTCGTCCCGCAGCACCCAAAGGAGTGTTGCATCGTCTTCCACAGGGACGGTGTGTTCTTGCCCGTTGATTTTCAGCTTTGTCTCAGCCATTTACTCAATACCTCGCTCAATTCGAAACAATTACATGTGGTGAATCGTCCTGTCTCCGCTGCTCTTCCTCATGTCCCACGGCGAGATAACCCCTACTTAAACTGGTTATCACCATGGGTAGTTGATCCTTGTTGCTCGCATTGCGAGTTGATTTGCTGATTCTTCAGTCGAACCGAACGGCGTGGGTTGCGACGCTGTTGGCTCGTCGCGCTGTTCCTCTTCGATAGAATCCAAGGCACCACATCATGAAATTCCCGACGGGAGAATACCTGGTGTAGGAAGTTCCGGCATGCAATCCAGCTTTTCCTGATCAGGTGGAACGGTCAGTGGAAGGCAGGTCCTAGGGAGGTGGATCTTCGTCGCTCAATTCCCGCCGAATACTTGCGGCTTGTCGGCTTTCCGTTGGTACTTTGTGGGTGACCAAAGCAGGCTTCAGCCGTGAGAAAACCGGTACTAACTGAACATCTGTTCGGCTATAATGGGCACTATGGATACGAAGAATACCTCATCCCGCCCGAATTTCTCCCAGCGCCTCGCAGCACTCGCAACCCAACCTGGTGTGTACCTGATGAAGGACGCCGACGGCACCATCATTTATGTCGGTAAAGCGATCAGCCTGCGCAATCGCGTCCGGTCGTACTTTCAGAAAGCGCGTCACAAGGATCCGAAGACGCGCGAACTGGTCAAACATATCGACGATTTCGAGGTGATTCGCACGGATACCGCTGGCGAAGCACTCATCCTCGAAAACAATCTCATCAAGAAGTACTTGCCGAAATACAACGTGATGCTCAAGGATAGCAAGACCTATCCGTACATTCGCATCACAAACGAGGAATGGCCGCGCGTTATCAGCACTCGCATGGTGGTGCAGGATGGCAGTCAATACTTCGGCCCCTACACCAGCGCCGGTGCCGCCTACAAGACGATCAATCTGCTGAATCGACTCTTCCCATATCGTAAGTGCGACAAAAAGATCACTGGCAATGAGGAAGTCTGCCTCTACTACCACATGAACCAGTGCACCGCACCGTGTATTGGGGCGGTGAGCCACGACGAGTACATGAAATCGGTCAAGGCGGCCAGTAACTTCCTCAGCGGCAAGGGTGATGAGATCGTGAAAGAGATCGAAGCCGACATGCACGAGGCGGCTGAAGAGCTCAACTTCGAGCGTGCCGCCGAGTTGCGGGATCGATTGCAGTCCGTCAATCACGTACTGGAGCGCCAGAAGATCGTCATTGATACCGGCTCCAGTGCCGATATCATCGCGGTGAGCAAAGGTGAAGGTGGCGATGCTGGCGTGCAGATCAGCTTCCTGCGGCATGGCAAGATCGTCGGTAGTGAGTTCTTCCCGATGGATGCGCGTATTGAGGACTCCGAGGGCGAGATCCTGCAGGCGTTTGCCACGCAGTTTTACGAGGATGCTGCCCTGATTCCACCGCGACTCGTTCTGCAATATGAGATGCCCGCCGAAGAGAGCATAATGATTGAGGAGTGGCTCACCAGTAAGCGCGGTGGCAAGGTTACCCTGCATGTGCCGAAGCGCGGAAACCAGTTCAGCCTCGTGAAGATGGTCGCCAAGAGCGCCGATGAAAACCTCGAGCAAAGCCGTATTAAACATCTCAGCGACGAGCAGAAGCTCACTGCTGCAATGACCGAGCTCGCAGAGGCGCTCGATCTGCCACGTATGCCACGTCGGATCGAATGCTTCGACAACTCCAATATCCAGGGCTCATCGCCAGTCGCCAGCATGGTGGTTTTCAACGAGGGACGGCCCGCCAAAAAGGAGTACCGCCGCTTCAGCATCAAGACGGTCACCGGGGCAGATGACTATGCCAGCATGAAAGAAGTGCTGATGCGTCGATTCCGCCGCGCAAAGGACGCCGAGGTCGGCGACAACGGCAAATGGACCACGCTGCCGGACCTTGTGATTGTGGATGGCGGCAAAGGCCAGTTAAGCGCTGCCGTGGAGGCGCTGGATGAGGTTGGCATGCAGGTGCCGATTTGCGGGCTTGCCAAGGAGCAGGAAGAGATCTTTTTGCCGGGCAAGAGCGAGTCGATCCTGCTGCCGCGGGATTCACAGGCGCTCTTCCTCGTGCAACGAATCCGCGACGAAGCACACCGGTTTGCGATCACGTATCATCGCAATACGCGCAAGAAGAGCGCATTCAGAAGCCAACTGGACGACGTTCCCGGTATCGGACCGGCACGGAAAAAGGCCCTCATGCGCCACTTTGGCAGCATCAAGGCCATGCGCGCCGCCACCATCGATGAACTCACACAGGTAGAAGGAATTAACCAAAACGTCGCTATGGCGCTGAAGTCGGCGATTGGTGACACCTCGCAAACCACGGAGCTGCCGGATGGCGTATCTGAGTCTTGAAGACAGTCGGGCCTTGGAACAGGCCATAGCCGAGTTGCAGCACGGAGGGGTTATCGCCTTCCCGACTGATACCGTGTATGGCATAGGGGCCGATCTTGGACATCCGCCTGCATTACGGCGCATCTACGACTTGAAGGGTCGTGCTCCGGACAAGCCTCTGCCGATTCTGATCGCCCGCCTTGAGGTGCTGGATGATCTGAGTCCGGATGTTGATGAGCGCCTGGTTGATTTGGCGGAACATTTTTGGCCTGGCGCGTTGACTATTGTGCTGCCCGCGGGAGGAAACCTACCGGCGGAAGTGAAAGCACCGGACAACACAATAGGTGTGCGGCTGCCAAACCATTCCATTCCACTCACAATTGCAGAGCGGGCCGGGGGAGCGATCGCAACGACCAGCGCAAATTTGAGCGGACAGGAAGCCGCTCACTCCGCCAGTGAGATCCGCGATGCGTTTGGATCAGATATCGACCTGATCCTGGATGGTGGCATGACCCCACAAGCCAATCCCAGCACGGTAATCCGGGTGGATGATGGCGAGATCGTTGTCCTGCGAGAAGGCGTTATCTCCGCGCAAGAACTGCAATCGGCCTGGAAATCCTAGAAGGGCTTGTTGCCTTTAGGCGCGACGAGAAGGTTCTGCATCGACGAGATAGGGATGTAGCAATTCGTCGATGACGGACACGATGGGGCCTCCAACATCCGGGGGTGGATCCACCATCCATCGCAATGCGGCGCCGGCAATGGCCGCCACCATCGCCCGGCCAAGTGATTCCGGGTTGCATCCTTCCAGTTCACCCTGGTTTACCGCCTCGGTAAGCAACGAAATAACCTCATTGAGGTATAGCGACCGTCGTTCATACTCCAGGTCGTGCAGGTCCGGATCGATCCAGGCTGCTGTATGAAATGCCACGATATTGATGTGGTTGAGCGCATCACCAAACTCGTGGCCTTTATCACGTTCGCTGTTTCTGAAACGGGCACGGAGTGCTTCAAGAGGCGATGGGTTATCGCGGGCGGCGGCCTTGAAGCTCTCCATGCTTGCCTTGTTTCCCCATGCCAGAAATGCACGTAATAGTCCGGACTTTGAACCGAACCGACTCATGAGAGCGGGCGCCGAGATATCGAGCTCCTTTGCGATGTCGGCCATGGTGAGCTCCGCGTACCCGCAACTCTTGATTGCTTGCGCCGTGGCCATCATGGCGGCGTCATCCGTGAATTGCCTGGGCCTGCCCAAACGCTGCCGTTGCGACTTGTCTTGCACTTCGGTCATGGTTCTTCCCACACAGTCATTTGTTTGCTAGGATGCAATGTATACGATTCATCAAGGTTAACCCGACATGGTTCGGCGTAGTTGTCGACCGACTGAACACCCAACGTCAAATGACACTGGCGCTTTCAGGCAATTTCGCTACACGAACTACCGATATTGTAGGCGAAGGGAGTGTTCGAGCTCGTGGTATGGCGGAAGCGATCCTCATCGTCCGGATCCCGCCAGCTTCGGCGACAGCCTCGCGCAACTGGAGCGGTTTATTTACGATGTGCAAAATCGAGCCGGAGAGGATGCTTCAAAGCCCTGGCTGCTTGGCTATGAGCAGGGAGCCGTGTTGGCATCGACCTTTGCGCTCATCGCACCTGACCTGGTCAGCGGTATAATCGCGCTCGGTGGAGGGCTGCCATCGTTTTCGAGTGAAGCCTTGCTCGAACCAATGAATGGCAACCTGCCTGTTCTGTTAATCGGTGATTCGCAGGAGGAGGAGCACAGTTCAAATATCAAAGCGTCCGCGGCGCAGTCAGAGAAATTGGGCAACGACGTGACGGTACAGTTCTTGCAACTTTCCACCGGAGCGAATTCCGCCGCCGCCCAGGCTGCGAAAACTTTCCTGGACGGGAAGCGCTAGTTTCAACCCTGTACGGGTTTGGGAGTATACACACATGAAACGCTTATCTATGATTTTCGTGGCAGCTTTCACGATCTTCGGCTTTGGCATGGCTGGTTTTGCCGGCATGCAGGATTCCGGTACTCCGGAAGCACTCGATGTTGATTGCGCCACCCCGGCCGCCATGGGTACGCCCGAAGTGGGTGCCACCCCGGCATCTGGTACTCCGGTTGTTGCTGATCCCTGCGCCACTCCTGAGTCGGACGAAGCCGGCGAGGAGGTCACGGTTGAAATGGTAGACATCGCATTCAAGCAGACTGAAATCACAATTCCTGCTGATACCGATGTTACTTTCCACTTCGTGAACGAAGGCAACCTGCAGCACGACTTCAATATCGATGATCCAGAAGTCTATTCCGGCATGCTGAACGGCGGTGAGGAGTCCGAGCTTCAGGTCAACCTCCCGGCAGGCGAGTATGAGTTCTACTGCACTGTTCCTGGCCACAAGGAGGCCGGAATGGTTGGAACGCTCATCGTCGAGTAGGCGGTCAGATTCCTTTATGAATCACAGCGGGTGCTCTGAACTTCAGCAGCACCCGCTCTATTTTTAATCACGCAGTTATTTCGGCAACCATCGTATGGCTGCATGCGAATTTCGGCGAATTCGTGCCATAATGTATACAGACAAAGGAGGCTGCCATGCCCGAGAAGCTCAACATTGATCATGATGTCGACAAGCTCTGGGAGCTGTTGCATCAAGAGGTCTACTCTCCGCAGGAAGCCGCTGAGGTGCTCAACATCAGCGAGCGGATCATCCTCAAGGACGCCTACGGTGGCGACCTGAAGGCCACAATCATCAATGGCGATGTGATTAGCGTCACCCGTACAAATCTCGTTGAATGGGTGAAGTGGCGCGAAAGTCACTAAACCAGCGACGGTAATCGACTCACGAACAGGCCCCCGGTCGAACGACCGGGGGCTTGGTGCTCACACGTTCCTCCTAGATCTGTTCAACGGCGTCTTCGTCACTCGTCCACGGTGTGCCGAGCATCGGCAGCAGCCAGCGATCAAGCCCGAGGTAGCCGGCGACCTTCCATCCGAGGATGATGAAGATCGTGAGTCCGAACATCCATGGGTTGGAACTCACGGTTCCAGCGATCATGAAGCTCATGTTCATCACGGTACCGAAGAAGGCAGCGATACCGAGGAGCGCTCCGAAGAGCAGGCCAAGGCCGACAGCTGTCTCACCCCATGCGACCAACGGGCCCATCCAGGTGGTCCAGCCGTTTTCGACAATGTGTTCCAGGAAATCCGCATACCAGCCAAACACAGCGCGGGTAGCGCCCGTTTCTGGATCCGGTGTGTATGCACCGCGGAGGAAGCCGGCCATCGCAGCGCCACGTTCAATGGTTTCGCCGTCTGGTCCGGTGCCGCTGGTTCCCCAGCCTGCATCGAAAATCTTGTGGTAACCGGCCTGGAGCCAGTTGATACCCAACACGAAGCGCAGTGGTAGCCAAAGAACACTCATCCAGACATTGCCAGTGAGTTCTCGCCAAAGCACGGGGTCGTTCACCTGACCTGGTGTATGCTCGGCCCGACGTGGCGTAATATCGATTTGCTGGTCACCGAGGTGTGACGCTTGCCAGAACCCGAGTACCGGTATCAGCACAAGGCACAGCCAGGTCAACCACGATCCATCAAGCGTTTTCCAAAAGTTATCTCCGAAGAATGGCCCTCCAAACGGATTGTCCGTCACCATAAAGAGAAGGAATAAATACCCGAGCACAGCTACCACGGTAAACGTGTAGATTCTGCCCTTATTAATGATCATCTGGTCCTCCCTGCATTCCGTCACCGAGCCGCTTGACCCGGCGTCCTGATTACGACCTAAAGAATTATCATGGTGATATCGCTCGTCAAATCTGATGTAATAGCCGCAGCATACGCATCTGTGATGGACAGATATTGTTAGGTAGAGTGTACCAATTTCGTACAATCGATGGGGATATTGACTCTCCCGGGATTGTCAGGGACACCACTACAAAATGGGTTGGAGAGACGGAATGTTCATGCGTCGAGGATGTTTATTTGGATGCTTCGGCTGGCTCATCGCCTGCGTAGCGCTGGGAGTCTTGGGCTGGTTCTTCCTGCTCCCCATGTTTACCGAATCATTGGAAGATGGTGTGGCCGATGCGATCTCTACGGTGATCGTCGAAGAGGTTGATCCATTCCATTCTCGTTCGGAGCTGCAGCAGGGCACCGACGTTCGATTCTCGTTCAGCACCATCAACCGCACGCTTCGCATGTCCACTGAAGACGAGAACGTGGACAGTATTGAAGTTGCAACCGCCAACGATGAGATCACGATTCGCGCAGACTTCAGGGATCAGTCGTTTGATGTCACCTTTATCCCAAAGGTGAGCGCAGACGGTGAGCTGGAGCTGGACTCCGTTGATGATGGCGGCTGGTGGCAGCGGCAATTCACCGGTATTCTTTCCGGCGGGTTTGAGAAGTCCTTCAACCAGTGGCTGGATCGCAACGATCTTCGGCTCACGGATGTGAGGTTGGAGGATGAAGTCCTGGTGCTGTCGGTTACCGGCAAGTAGGTGACACCAGCACAATCGCGTACACTTGGGCAGCAGGCACGAACCTGCTGCCCATTTGGATGATGAGAGAAAGGGCCTCAGTGTCCGAGACCAGTCAAATCGATCCCCAGCCCGATGTAACCCCAAAGACTCAGCTCACGGAGCCTGAATCGAAAGAGCCAGAAACTCCTGAGACCCCTGAGGAAGATGATTCAACAGTCGGTACTGGCACCAGCATGGCGCTGGGGTGTATTGCCGGTACGATCGTGCTCATCGTTATTGCGCTGCTCTTCCTCGCCATTTCAGCACTCTTTTAGCGTGATATTCACCCATACGTGCTAAACTTGCTTCGACATTGAGATGATGTCGCTCGCAGTGGTGCGTCAGACTCGTTGACACAACCCAGCCCACTGCCATTGATTCGCTGCGACCGTTGCACCGCGGCGATCACCACAAGTCGATTTCGCATCGACGAGTTTTCGAGCGACACCTGGTCGGACCGTCCGACCCGAGACTGGATTAGGCCAGTCCTGCAATTTCACAGTATTTCCCGCTATCGTGTAAAGGATCGCGATATGCGTGTTTAAAGCGTGCGCAACAGCGCTGGAGATTGATTTTTTGGATAACGATAATAAGCAACCTGAATCTAACAAGCAGAAAAAGAGTGGTCGTTACTGGCGCAACCGTCGCCGTGCCCAGAAGCAGCGAAAACAGGAACAGCAGGCATCCGGAGACGGTGGAAACCAGCAGGGCCAGCAACAGCGGTCTGGCGATCAGGACCAACAACAGAAACAGCAGCCGAAAAACCAGCGGCGCCGGCAGTCTGGTCAAAACCAGCAGCAGAATCAACAGAAACAATCGGGCGGGAGAAACCGTGGCCAGCGCCAGCAGGGCCGCCAGGATGAGCAGAAAGCCCAGGGAGGGCGTCAGCAGCAGAAGCGTGCACGACGTCCCCGCCGCGAGCAGGAGGCTCCACCACGGCCACGTCGCCCATCACCGCCAAAGGGCGGGTTTGCCTCGGCTCCGCCAATTGGCAAGGATACGCTGCGTGTAATACCGCTCGGTGGCGTTGGAGAAGTCGGTAAGAACATGACCATCGCTGAGTGTGGCGACGACATCATCATGCTCGATGCGGGCGGCAAGTTCCCGGAAGACTCCCAGCGCGGAATCGACCTGATCATTCCGGATATCACGTATGTAACGGATCGCATTCGCAACTTCCGCGGCATTCTCATCACGCACGGGCACGAAGACCATATCGGTGGATTGCCATACCTCGTTCCCATGTTGGAGCAAGAGGGCAAAACGATTCCGATTTACGCACCGCCATTGGCCATCGGCTTTATTCAGCGCAAGCTGGAAGAGGCCCGACTGGATGACAAGGTTGAGCTCCACGTGATGAATGGCGGAGACAAGGTGCGACTCGGCAACTTCGAGGCCGAGTACATTCACGTGACGCACTCTATCCCCGATTCCTGCGCTATTGCGTTGCACACGCCGGTTGGAACCATTGTCGATACGGGAGACTTCAAGTTCGACCCCACCCCGGTGATGGGCAAGCCAACCGATGAGAAGCGCCTCAAGAAGCTCGGCGATCAGGGCGTGCTCGCGCTCTTCTCGGACACTGTGCGCGTTGAGGTAGATGGCAGCACTCCATCTGAAGCCGTGGTGCTCCGCACGATGGATGAAGAGATCCTCACCGCCAAGGGCCAGGTGCTTATTGCCACCTTCGCCTCGAACGTCAGCCGAATTCACATGGCGATGCTTGCAGCGCGCAAGTACGGCCGTAAGGTTGCAGTGGCCGGCCGCAGTATGGAGCAGAACTCTCGTGTGGCCCAGGAACTCGGCTATCTTGATAATGAGGATGGCACCCTGGTTCCGCTCGAAGAACTACTGCGCATGCCCAAGGAGAAGCGCGTCATCGTGGTCACCGGATCCCAGGGCGAGGCAGCCGCTGCGCTCAGCCGCATCGCAGCCGGTGAGCACCCGAAGATTCGCGTCTCCCGTGGCGACAAGATCATCGTTTCCGCCACACCGATTCCGGGCAACGAGGAGACAGTAAGCCATACCATCAACAATCTGTTCAAGCTCGGAACAGATGTGGTGTATAGCGGTCGTCACCGTGCGGTGCACGTATCCGGCCACGCCGGACGCGACGAGTTGATCAAGATGATCCAACTGCTGCGCCCGAAGCATGCGGTTCCGGTGCACGGCGAATATCGCCACATGGCGCTCTACCGGGACATCTGCATCGACAACGGCATCAAGCCACAGAACATCATGCTGCCGGAAATCGGTGGTGTGCTTGAGTTCACCAAACAAGGAGCGAGTCAGCGCGGACGCGTTCCGAGCGGCAACCTGCTGGTCGATCGTCTCGGTGACCGTGGTAACCCGCAAACAGTTCTGCGCACACGTGAAAACCTGACCGAGGAAGGCTTTGTGGTGGTAACGATCATTCTCGATCGAACCACGGGCGAAATGGTTGCCGGGCCGTACATGGTCGGCAAGGGGCTGGCGAAGGAACTGAACAACGGTGCACTCAAGGAAGCGGAGAATGAAGTACGCCGGATGATGAAGCGGCAGCAACAGGGCTCATCGCCACAGTATTCGTTCATCGTGCAACGCACGAAGGAATCCGTGGGCCGCGTGCTCTACCGCCACTCGCGCACACGACCGCTCGTGTTGCCAATTGTGACCGAGCTGTAGGTTCGCATACGTAGCCAGGACACAAAAAAACCGCCGGACGAAATTGAACCCGTCCGGCGGTTTCCTGTTGCGCGATTACGCGGATTTTGCTTCAGCGGATTCTGGCACTTCGACCCAGACGTCTGCCCACTCAGAGAGTGCTGCGATAACGTCGTTCAAATCCTCGCCCTTTTTGGTCAGGTGGTATTCAATACGCACCGGTGTTTCCGGGTGTACTTCACGGGCCACGATGCCGTTGTTCTCCAGCTCCTTGAGGCGCTCGGAGAGCAGCCGGTCACTCAGACCGGGTACCGCGTGGATAATGTCTGTAAAGCGGCTTGCGCCCATGAGCATTGCGCTCAGGATTGCACCGGTCCACCTTCGCCCCACAAGCTCGACTGCGCAGTGAAATTTGGGGCAAATATTCATATTCTGTTGTTTTGATATTGTTGCCATTGTCTACCTCCGAAGGCCCATTTGGTTTCATTATACTCTGTAAGTCGCTACGGTGCAGCGTAATTGAGAGTGAATACGGCAACGCTACCCGCAGATTATGTTACATGTGCGGGAACTTGTCCCGAATTTGGGTAATCGGGTCGTCTTTGGAGTCGTCCCATGGCACTTCGCGGCGGATCAGGGTTTCGGTTTGCATGAACGTGCGGTGGAGCTCGTTGGCCGGATCGGTGATCGGGTTGTCTGCGCTTATCTGTGTAGCGTGCTGCATCAGCACTGCGAACTTGGGCTCCGCCTTGCTGCTGGTATCGATCCAGTGCGTGATGTCCTCGGCCGGGTTACCGAGCCTGTTGAGCACCTCCATCGGTGCCTCGTAATACGGGCTCTCCGGATTCGTCCGGCTCTTGATCATCCGTTCTCGTGGGGAGGCGACATGATAGAACGCCTCGATCTGCCACGGGTCGCCCAGGCCGGGATCCTCGCCACCAGCGGCCTCGATCACGGCACGGTCGGTGAGCTTGCCGATGCGAATATGATCCGGATGCCCATACACCCCTTCGGGACCAAACCCAACCACGACCCTGGGCTTCAGTTCGCGAATGGCTGCAACCAGCATCGCGGTGACCTCATCCTCATCGGCCTGTACCAGGCTGCGCGGATCCTCGTTCTCCGGGGTGCCGTCCATACCGGAATCGCGATACGGAAGCATCCGCAGTTCCTTCATGCCCACGAGGTCCATAGCCCGGCGAAGTTCCAGCTCGCGACGCGCAGCCAGCGATGCTTTTGTCGCCAGGGTGCTATCGCGAATCTCACCGGCTTCGCCGCGTGTGGCGCATATGTAGCCGGTGCTGAATCCCATATCCCGGGCGAGCAGCATAGTGCCCGCGTGACCGAATGATTCATCGTCCGGGTGGGCAAGGATGTAAAGAATATCGATGGATGTGGTCATCAGTTGTCATGCTCCCATGAGTTGAGTGCGGCTTCGAGCGATTCGAGCCGCTGCCGTGCGTTCTGATAGATGGCCGTAGCATCGGGATCCGGACTAAATGTTGCGCTGACTGCCGGATCAGTTCGCAGCGATGGCAGGATCCCTTGTGCGTTCAGTGCTGAAATCGCCGCCCCGCGCGCCGAAGCCTCGGTGCGAGTAGATAATGCCGAAATAGCGTGGCCGAACGCGTCCGCCGTAATCTGACTCCACAACGGCGACTGCAGTAAGGCACCACCGCTGGCAATGATAGTGTGATTCTCTTCAGCGTACTTGCAGATATCGTCATAGACGCGAGAAAACCGGTGCGCAGTAGCTTCCAGCATCGCACGGAGGATATGAACATTTGTCGTATCCAGGCTCATGCCAGTGATGGTGCCGCCGAGGTGATCCTGCCAGCTTGGTGCGCGTTCGCCCGCAAAGAACGGAAGCACGGTGAGCCCATGTCCATCTGGTGG
>CAZGML010000020.1:37589-46694 GCA_964526965.1 uncultured Sphaerobacteraceae bacterium
GCCTTGAGATTTGGCTGACGCAAATCGGGATGAATATCTTGAGATGAAATGGAATCGGTGCGATTGATGAGCCTCGGCAACTGGTCTTCGCGAACCTGTAAATGCTCCATGAGCTCGTTGTCCCAATTACGACGGCCGGTGTTGAGCATCCCGGTCGCGCTCGCCATAGAAAGGCTCGTCGTGATCTCGGTGCCGTCGGGCACCATTAACCAGTCAGCCAGTCCGCACCAGGTAGATACTGACTCAGCCACCCTTGGGCGGGTGCGCTTGAGCCAGCGGAGTTTGGCGGGCCAGTAGCTGGAGTGCAGCCGGCAACCGGTGCGGGTATGGGTATCATCCAGCACCAGTTCGCGTTCGAGATCATCGGCGTCTGGTGAGGCGCGTTTGTCGCTCCACATATACACCGGGGTGATCGGTGTGCCGTTGTGATCCAGCCCCATGAGTGAGTGCCAGTGACAACTTATGCCGACGACGGCGATGTCTTCTACGCCTGTACCGACGCGAGTGCAGGCCCGGTCCACGCATTTCGCCGTCAAGCGTCGAATCCGGTGTGGATCGCACATGCTGCCGCCATCGGGAGTGATCTCCAGTTTGTATCGCTCGCGGTGCTCGGCATGGCGGATTTGCCGCCCATCGGCATCGAACACGACAGCGCGAACAGATGATGATCCGATATCAATAGCGAGTGCCAGAGGGGTTTTTACATGCGAGAGGTCTGGTTGTGGCACGATTGACTCCGTTAGGGCCGGTTACGCCGGTAGCGAGATCTTCCATCAAGAATGGTGCGAAATATGGATATTGACAAGATTCGAATCACGGCGCTGGCTGGCGGAGTAGGCGGGGCGCGCATGCTGGATGGCTTTGCAACGCTCGGCATGGCGGATCGATTAACCGCAATCGTCAACACAGCGGACGATTTCGAACTGTGGGGCCTGCACATCAGCCCAGACATCGACACCGTCATGTACACGCTCGCCGGGCTTGCGAATACGAAGCAGGGATGGGGCATTGTCAACGACACGCGCGCCACACTCGATGCCATTGCCCGGCTCGGAGAAGACCCCTGGTTTCACCTGGGCGACCAGGATTTGGCTACCCACATCTTGCGGACGCACCGGCTGCGGGAAGGGCATTCTCTCACGCAAATCACGGCGGATTTCTCCACGACCCTGAATATCGATACGACGATTCTGCCGATGAGTGATGATGCTGTGCGCACACATATCCAGACGCCCGATGCCTGGCTCGATTTTCAGAGCTACTTCGTGGGTCGTCAACATGCTGACGACGTTCTCGGCGTTCGGTTTGATGGCATCGAGTCGGCACAGCCCACGCAGCAAGTAACATCGGCCATTGCAGAAGCAGATGTCATTCTCATCTGCCCCAGTAATCCGGTTGTGAGCGTGGATCCAATTCTCGGCGTTGCGGGAATGCGGGATGCCATTGCGCAGGCCGACGCACCCGTTATCTGTGTGAGCCCGATTATCGGCGGCAAGGCAGTGAAGGGACCCGCCGCAAACATGTTGCGTAACGCCGGCGTCGAGGTGTCGGCAGCGGGTGTCTCCGCCTGGTATGGCGATTTGGTTGATGTGATGGTTATCGACACGCAGGACGCCGCGCTGGAGTCCTCTATTCGCGCGCAGGGCCACGACGTTGTCGTGCTCGACACCATTATGGGAAATCGGGCAGATCGCGCCCGGCTCGCCTCAGAAATCGCTGCCGCCCTGTGAGCACGCTCGTTACCATACCGATTCGAGGGACCATGCCCTCCAAAACCCGTTTGTCCCCGCTGTTTGATGATGACCAGCGCGTGATACTGGTGCGGTCGATGCTGACCCATATGATTGGGCAGATGCCGGAGGAGGTGGACGTCGCCGTTATCACCCGATCGCCGGATTTCTTGCCGATTCTGCCGCGGACGGTCGAGATCATAGAGCAGGACTTCGCATACCCTGGCCTCAACGGATCGCTCCAGCAAGCGCTGCTGCATGCACGCAGGTACGAATATACGGATTTGCTGATGCTACCAGGCGACCTGCCGTTGCTCGCGAGGCACGAGGTCTCCTCGCTCCTGTTGCAGGAAGGCCGGATGGTGCTCGTTGGTGACCGTGAGCATGAGGGTACGAATGGAATCCGCCTGCCAACGGCCTGGGCCGATACGTTCGAGTTCGCGATGGGGCAGCACAGTTTTGCACACCATATGGAAGAGGCGAAACGCTTTGGAACCGTGCCTGTAACCGTGTATCACCGCGGACTTGCGCACGATCTCGATACACCGGATGATTGGAGAGCGCTTCCGGAGAATGTCCGTCGGCGCCTGACTGAACGCATGCATATGGTTGCTAAAGGAGATTGAATGTCCCGTTCGCCTGGCGATAACGCCGTCGCGATTATGCCCGTTTCTGGCATTCCGGAGATCGATACAGATCACGATCTGGATCAGCTCCTGGCTGATGCAATCGATGCTTCGACTGACGGTCTCCAAACCGGTGATGTTGTCGTTGTCACCCACAAAATCGTGAGCAAGGTGGAGGGGCAGGTTGTTGATCTCGCCGGAGTGGAGCCAACCGATTTTGCGCAGCGCTGGGCTGATGAGTGGAACAAGGATGCCCGTCAGGTTCAAGTAGTCCTCAATGAGTCAAAGCGAATAGTGAGGATGCGCAATGGCCTGATCATTGCGGAGACGCAACATGGCTTCATCTGCGCGAATGCGGGTGTAGATGCCAGTAACGCCGGCGAAGATCAGGTGGTGTTGCTGCCGAAGGATCCAGATGAATCAGCGCGGCGCATTCGGCAGTCTCTTATCAATCGATTCTTCGATGGCGCCCAGGACGCCAGTCTTGGCGTAATCATCACGGATTCGTTCGGCCGTCCCTGGCGGAACGGGATCGTGAACATAGCCGTTGGAGCAGCCGGAATCGCGCCATTGATGGATTATCGAGGCCAGTACGACCCGGCCGGATACGAGCTCCGCGCCACGGTTCTGGCAATTGCCGATGAGCTCGCCAGCGCGGCCGAATTAGTCATGCACAAAACACATCGCGTACCCGTTGCCGTGGTTCGCAATTACGAATGGGAGAGCGCGGAAGGAAGCGCCTCCGACCTGATTATGCCGCAGGAACGGAACCTCTTTAATTAGCGAGACGTGAAAGGACATCACATGGGAAGTATTGGATACGCCGCGAGTTCTGAGCAATTTCACCCGACCGATATGCTCAAGTGGAGCCAGTTAGCGGAGCAAAATGGCTTCGAGGTCGTAACTGTCAGCGACCATTTTCACCCCTGGACCCCAAGCCAGGGACATTCTCCCTTTATCTGGAGCTGGCTCGGCGCGCTCGGTCAGGTAACGAATATGCGCTTCCTGACCGGTGTTACACCACCGGGCTGGCGCTATCATCCGGCAGTGCTCGCGCAGGCCGCGGCCACGTTGGAAGCCATGTACCCGGGACGTTTCGCGCTCGGTCTCGGCGCTGGTGAGGCACTGAATGAGCACATCACCGGCGAGTACTGGCCAGAGGCGCCTACTCGCCTCGAGCGCCTGGCGGAGTCTGTAGAGATCATCCAGAAGCTCTTCACGGGCAAAAAGATCAAGCATAACGGTAAGCACTTTAAGGTGGAGAGTGCCCGCATCTACACGATGCCAGACGAGCCGCCGCCGATTTATATCGCCACCTCCGGCCCGATTCAGGCAGGAAGAACCGGCAAGATGGTCGACGGCATTATCACCGTTGGTGCTGCCGACGAGAAGATCAATATGCTGATGGATCGGTTCGAGAAGGGTGCACGCGAGGCCGGCAAGGATCCGGACAACCTGAAACGGATGCTTCAGATCAAGGTGAGTTATGCCAGCACCGATCAGGAAGCGCTTGATCTTGCCGTGGAGGATTGGCCAAACGGTGGCATGAACTTCCCGAAGGCTGACATCCGCAATCCGGAGGACTTCGAGGCGATGGCCAAGCTGGTTCGCCCGGAGAACTTCAAGAACCGGGTCTTCACCTCTGCCGATTTGGAAGCGCACACCGCCAATGTGCAGCACTACATCGACCTTGGTTTTAAGGAGATTCATATCCACAACGTGAACCGCCACCAGGAGCAGTTCATCAAGGCGTTTGGAGAGAAAGTTATCCCAAACCTGAAGTGGTAAGGAAATGCAATAACGCCCGCCGGATTGCATTCCGGCGGGCGTTTTCTGTGTTGAGGAACTCTATTCGTACCGGGCGACAATCGCTTTCGGAAGCCACGATTGCGTTGAGCCATCCGTAAGCGAGCGGGCGGTATTCAACATCTCCTCCTCGGTCATCTGCGCAAGAACGATATCCTGCACGATGCCATCAGGGTCGATGAAGACGTGAGTGGGGTAGTTGTTGATCTGCCAGTCGTTTCGCATGGCATCAAATCGCTCGGCAAGCGCGGGGTTCTCCTCGGCGTCGACGAACGATGTGATGAAGGACGGATCGATGTACACGGGGAACGTGCCTCCAGAGAGATCACGATACCTGATCGATTGCTCCGGCGGTTCGCCCACCGACACAGCCAGCACTACGATACCTTCCGGGGTGAGCTCGTTATAGGCAGAGATGAACTCCGGCATTTCCGCGCGGCACGGCGGGCACCAGCTACCCCAGAAGTTGAGCCAAACCGGCTGGCCCCGGAACTGTGAGAGCTCCATGGGTGAGCCATCTTCGCGCAAGGTGAAGAACGATGGCGCCTCTTCCCCGATCTTGGGGAGAAGTTGCGCGTTCGTGCCGCCAGTGCCGATATCGGCCCAGCCGTTGCGCTCGCCCATCCACCAGGTGGCGCCAACGATTGCCACGATAATCAACAGGGCAATAGAGATCGTTTTCTTGTCTGGCCCGGCTTTCTTCTCGGTAATCGTGTTCGTGTCGCTCATTGTGTCTAGAATCCGCCGTAGGCGTGGAGTCCGCCGAGGAAGTAGTTGCTGTAGTAGGTAAAGGCGGTAGCAGCAAAGCCGAACAGCAGCACGTAGGCGCTACGTCGACCGGCCCAGCCACGCAGGGTGCGTGTGTGGAGATACACGCCATACACCAACCAGGTGAAGAGCGCGGCGGTCTCCTTCGGGTCCCACTGCCAGTAGACACCCCAGGCATCGTGCGCCCACACCGAGCCGAGAATTAGCCCGATGGTGAACATCGGGAAGCCGATGGTAACGGCGCGGAAGCCGATGTCGTCCAGCATTTCCGCGCTTGGCAGCCAGCTCACCCGGCGCCGCTCGGCGATGAGGAAGAGGATCGCTGAACCGAAGGACACGGCAAATGTCGCGTAGGCAAGGTTAAAAGAGCCAACGTGGAAAGTCATGATATGACCGGCCTGGAGCGCCGGGATCAGGGGATTCACTTCCCGCATATGATCCGGCAGTGCCCAAATGTAAACGGACATAAGCGCGGCAACCGTCATCACAATTGCGCCAAGCTGTCGTACCTTGTACGCGCGCTCAAAGACCAGGTGCATCACGCACACGAAGAAGACGAACAGCATGCTGTATTCGTACATGTTGCTGAGCGGGAAGTGACCCGCTGCCCGCCACCGCGTGAGTACCGATAAACCGAAGAAAAGCGCACCGAAGATGGTGAGCATGGTGCCCCAGCGGGCGTAACCTACTGGGCCCTCTTCGGCGTGAATGCTACTGGTAGATACATTATCCCCGGTGGAGGTAGCGACGCTTGCGCGGTGAATGCGCACGTGGCCCACGGAGTAGATGATGTACATGATTGCTGCGGCGATAACAGCCATCGATCCGGCAGCAAATAAATAAAATGAAAATCGAACGAGACCTTCCATAGCGGCTTACTCCTCCCGCTTCGTGACAGGTATTAACAACAGTTTAGCGTGATTCCTCGTTGGAGCGGGATTGATTGTACAGATACTCGTAGTCGCCCTTGTTTTTGGGAGCCCGTACCTCCGGCGTGGAATCGAGTACACCGTTCAGTTTCAAGAGTATCGAAAAGAAGTCTCTCTTTCCAGCGTAGTCGCGCTTGGCGAGGGGAGCCATGGAGATTTCACTGCCATCATCGGTCTTGCGGAGAATGCCGCGAATCCGCCGATGCGGGAAGTAGAACGTCACCATGAGACCTCCCACCATAAAGGCGGCAGCAATGAGGAAAATGGGAATGCCCGGGTTATAGCCGACCTGCAGGATCGAGAACTTGGCTTCACGGTCGAACGTCACCATGTAGTCGCCCACCTGCTCGGGCTGGCCCATGGTGAGCACGGTGCCGTCGGAATCGCCAGGCAAGCCAACCCACATCTGGCCTGCCGAGAGGTTGAGGGTATCCAGCTCCGGCGCGTTGGCAGGGTCACTATCCGGCCCAATGACGGACATCCGGATTCCCTCAACAGGGATATCGATGAAGCCAGCGGGGGCATCCGGGTTATTGCTGGCGTTGTACAGGCCGAGCTCGGATGGTCCGGAGAAGACGATATTGCCCGAAGCATCGCGAACGGTGAACACCGCCGACCAACCGTACGACCCCTGGTACACCGTGGCCGGGCCATAACTGACCGGGTCATTCACGCGAACCACGCCGGTTTCCACGGCATTTCCGTTCTCGTAAATCACGATATGGCTGGCGTAATCGATAGCCGTACCATCCGGGCTCCAGACATCTTCCATGCGGATGAGTTCCACACTGAGGCCGGTGCCGTGCCCAACGTTTTGGCGCGCCCCCTCGGAGACCACGAACTCGTCGTCGCGGAAGCCAAAGGTCGAGGCCACAATACCGCCCACCAGCAGCAGGATCAGGCCGAGATGGAAGGGGAAGGTACCGAAACCACTGAAGCGGTTTTTGTCGGCATAGAAATGGGTTTCGTCATCCTTCTCCTCGGTGAGTATGCGGTAGCGACCCTTCTCCAACACTCCGCGAAGATTGCCAATCGCGTCATCTATTGGCGCGGGAATCGTATACGTCGCCTGCGTATCGGCGCTCTTCAGGAATCCGCGAGAGGTGGTAATTTTCGGATGCGCGAATGCCGCCCAGATCTGCGGTACGCGGTTGAGCGTGCAGATGATGATGGCGATGGCAATAACGGCCAGCGTGATCGCGAAGATAGGGGAGCGGAAGACATCGAATCCGTAAATCCAGTCCGCCACGGGTTGCAGGGCCGGAATCTGATCGGCGAACCATTGCGGGGCATCGCTGCCGCGCAAGGTGCCGAGGAGCACCAGCAGCGTGAGGAATACGATTTCGTAAATAGCGTTTCTTACGCTGGTAAAGAAGCGCCACACCTTATCGACACCGCGTTCAAGCGGAGAGCGCTGGTGTGACCTCGATCGGTTGATGGCTGTATCGGCCATGAATACATCCTGACTGGCTACGACGGAAAGGAGAACGGTGATTGTAGCGGCGGTCCTGTGTCCGCCCAGGCGATGACATAGCATCGCCACTACGAGTGATCGGGTCGAAAGCGGCGAACCTAGAGCTCCGGCTCAAACGGAGTCCACGGAGCGATGCGGATGATCTCAACGAATATCTGCTCGTACCATCCCAGAATCATAATGATTCCCACACCGATCATTATGGCACCACTCACTGAAGTGACGACATGCAGGTGCTTGTTAACCTTCTGCAGGATGCCCGGCAGATTCCCGAATGCCAACGCGGCCGCCAGGAACGGCACCGCCAGGCCAATCGAATAGACCACCAGCAGCCAGGTTGCGCGTCCAACATCCGCCTGGCTGGCAGCCATCGTGAGAATCGCGCCCAGAATCGGCCCCATGCACGGACTCCACCCGGCACCGAAGGTGACGCCGATCACAAACGATGACCCGATTGTACCGGGCTTGCCGCCATCGATGTTCATATGTGCATCACGATACAGGAACGGAATCCGGAAAATGCCAAGCTGGTGCAATCCCAATATCATCAGCAATATTCCACCGATTCGCACCAGCCAGACGGAGTTGGAGCGAATAAAGTCCAGCGAACCGGCCAGCTCGCCTGCAGCACCAAGCGCCGCCCCAAAGATAATGAACACCAGGCTGAACCCAATGACGTACGCAAGCGCGTTGCGCATGATCGTCGGGCGCACAGCAGGAGTCGCATCGCTAGCCGATACCCCGGCAATGTGCGTGAGGTAAATAGGAATCAACGGCAGAACACACGGAGATGTGATGCTGAACACCCCGGCCACAAACGCCGCCAGGATAGAGACATTAATTGCATCCATGCAGAACGAACCCCTAGAACGAAAGAGCCGAATGGGACGGTATAACGGGCGAGGCTCTTACATGCCCAAAACAGTACAATGGAACCCGGGCCGTTTGCCCACGAATGAGGAGCCCATGACCAGCCGCGAACGCAGCTATTCCACTGAAGCAATTGTGCTTGATAAGCGACCATATGGCGAGGCCGATCGCATACTGATAGTGTTTACGCCTCACTATGGTCGTTTGGATTTGATTGCCAAAGGCGCCAGCAAGACCAAAAGTCGCTCTGGCCCCTACCTGGATACCTGCAGTTGGGTGCAATTAGAGCTTGCCAGCGGCAGAAACCTGGATGTTGTGCGCTCTGCACAACCCGTGAAGGTGTTCACGAATCTCGCCACAGACCTCGATCGATACGGCCACGCCAGCTACGTTGTGGAGCTGGTGAAAGCCCTCACCCAGGTGGACGAGCCACACAAGGGCGTGTTCGATCTGCTCTCCAGCACACTGGTGCTGCTGGACGATGGAGTTGATCCCTGGCCGGTAACCCGTCATTTCGAGATGGCGTTGCTCAACGAACTCGGCTACCAGCCGCAACTCTTTAATTGTGTTGGATGCAACAATCCCGTCAGCGCGCAAACCAACGCGTTCTCGTACTCGATGGGTGGATTCCTGTGTCCCAACTGCCGTGAGATGGATCCATCGGCAACCCCGATGTCAGTGAACGCGCAGAAGTACCTGCGCATCATGCAGCGGGAGGGACTCGCCGCCGTCGCCCGCCTCAACCCGACCCCCGCCGAACGCGCCGAGATCGAACACGTCACCGAGAACTACGTCCGCTTCGTGGCTGATAAAGACGTCCGCAGCCTGCGGACATTGCGGTCGCTGCTGCAGGGGAGTTAACCGTCATTCAGAACGGAGGCGCAGCCGGAGAGAAGAATCCC
>CAZGML010000021.1:0-46353 GCA_964526965.1 uncultured Sphaerobacteraceae bacterium
CAATGGTGCCCACGTTCACGTGCGGCTTGCTGCGATCAAACTTTGCCTTACCCATATCCGTTCTCCTGAGCGTTCGTTGCTCGTAGTTGAGGCGCGCTGCTCAATCAGCGAGCCCAATCTCTCATTATACTGCGCTACTCGCGATTCGCTTTGGCTACAAACTCATCTGCCAGGTTCTGTGGCAACGGCGCATAGTGGTCGAACTCCATGGAGCTGACCGCGCGGCCCTGGCTCATGCTACGGAGATCGGTGGTATAGCCGAACATATTGCTCAGTGGCACAAATGCGTTGATCACCTGTGCACCAGCGCGCTCTTCCATTCCGCCGACCTGACCACGGCGAGCGTTGATGTCGCCAATGACGTCACCCATGAACTCGTCTGGTGTGATGACTTCGACCTTCATCATCGGCTCCAGAATGTCCATTCGACCCTTCTGGATCATCTCACGCACGGTGAGTCGTCCAGCGATCTTGAATGCCATTTCCGAGGAGTCGACTTCGTGGTACGAGCCATCAACGAGTCGGGCCTTGATGTCCACAATCGGGAATCCGGCCTTACCACCGCTCAGCAGGGTTTCTTCGATTCCCTGGCTGATTGGGTTGATGAACTCTCGCGGAATTGCACCACCGACGATTTCATCGGAGAACTCGTATCCTGAACCACGTTCACCAGGCTCGAATTCAACAACTGCGTGGCCGTACTGACCGGAACCACCGGTCTGGCGCTTGTGCAGGCCTACGACCTTCACCGGCTGGGTGATGGTTTCACGGTAGGCAACCTGCGGTCGACCGATATTTGCATCCACGCGGAATTCGCGCAGCATGCGGTCAACCATGATTTCGAGGTGAAGCTCACCCATTCCGCTGAGCACGGTCTGGCCTGTGTCCTCATCAGTGCGGACGCGGAAGGTCGGGTCTTCCTGGGAAAGTCGACCGAGGGCGGCTGCCATCTTGTCCTGGTCGGACCGGGTCTTCGGCTCCACCGAAATGGAGATAACCGGCTCCGGCACCGTAATGGATTCGAGCAGGATCGGCGCATCCGGATCGGAAAGCGAGTCACCGGTGGTTGTGTTCTTCAGGCCGATAATGGCGCAAAGGTTACCGGCGAATACTTCGTCGACCTCTTCGCGGTGGTTGGCGTGCATGAGCAAGATTCGACCCACGCGTTCGCGCACACCCTTGGTCGTGTTGTAGACGTAGGATCCGCTCTTCAGCGTACCAGAGTAGACACGGGTGAACGTGAGCGAACCAACGTGCGGATCGGTAGCAACCTTGAATGCGAGTGCAGCCAGCGGTGCTTCCGGATCAACTTCACGGGTGAACTGCTCTTCCTCGTCCTTAGGATTCAGGCCAACGGTTGGTGGCAGATCCAGCGGGCTCGGGAGGTAGTCCACAATGGCGTCCAGCATTGGCTGCACACCACGGTTGCGCAGTGCGGTACCGCACAGAACCGGAACGATCTCATTGCTCAATGTGGCAGCGCGGATGCCGTTGACGAGCTGCTCGGCAGTGATTTCCTCACCCTCGAGGTACTGCATCATCAACTCTTCATCCGTTTCGGCCACGTTTTCAATGAGCGTCTGGCGCGCCGTTTCGGCAGCTTCCTGGTACTCGGCCGGGATGTCGCCAATCTGAATGTCTGTACCGACGTCGTTGGTGTAAATGATGGACTTCATGTTGATGAGGTCAACTACACCTGAGAAATCAGCCTCTTCGCCGATCGGCACCTGAACCGGAGCCGGCTTGGCCTTGAGGCGATCCACAATCATCTGCACCGTTCGATCGAAGTTGGCACCAGTGCGGTCCATCTTGTTCACGAAGCAGATGCGCGGCACGTTGTACTTGTCGGCCTGGCGCCAAACAGTCTCAGACTGCGGCTCCACACCGGCAACTGCGTCGAACACCACAACACCACCATCGAGCACGCGCATCGAGCGCTCAACCTCGACGGTGAAGTCGATGTGGCCCGGGGTGTCGATGATGTTGATGCGGTTGTTAACGCCGTCTTTTTCCCAGAAACAGGTGGTAGCAGCGGAGGTGATGGTAATACCACGCTCCTTCTCCTGAGCCATCCAGTCCATGGTTGCAGCGCCCTCGTGGGATTCGCCTGTTTTACGCACGCGTCCGGTATAGAACAGGATGCGTTCGGTAGTTGTTGTTTTACCCGCGTCGATATGGGCAATGATACCGATATTGCGTGTATTCTTTAGGGCCTCCATGGGCGTGGCCCCGTTGGGAAAACTCATTACTCCTCAGTCCTCGCGAAACACGGTAATCGTGTCAGTTCCTGAACCAAACACCATTGTCCGGTTCGTGCGCTGCGAGAAAACTCGCAGCAAGGTCATCAGGCGCCGAAGCGCGATGGTGTTGGCGGGTAGAAACCCGCTTCAATCGGGCCGGCAGCCTTACAACTGCCAGGGTCACCCCCGGCGCTACACGCGGAAGTGCGAGAAGGCGCGGTTTGCCTCTGCCATGCGGTGCGTATCCTCGCGCCGCTTGATCGTGGCACCCGTACCGTTGAAGGCATCGAGCAGCTCATTGGCGAGCTTTTCGCTCATGCTCTTGCCCGGGCGAGCCTGTGACGACGCCAACAGCCAGCGGAATGCGAGGCTTGTGCGTCGCTGTCCTTCAATCTGGACAGGCACCTGATAGGTAGCACCACCGACGCGGCGTGGCTTGACTTCCAGCAATGGCGTTGCGTTCTGCACTGCCTGCTCGAAGACCTCAAGCGCGTCTCGCCCGGTGCGTTCCTGGATGGACTGCAAGGCGTCGTACACGATGGTCTCTGCGAGACCCTTCTTGCCGCGCTGCATCACCTTATTAATGAATCGCGCCACCAGCTCGCTGTTGTAGCGGGCGTCAGGTGTGGGTACGCGACGTTCGACTTTCGATCGTCTGGGCATTTGAACTCCTGCCTCATTACCGCGTGCTCGTCGGATCCGGGTGACAATGCCTTCGAATCCCTAATGCAGGCGGTGTTCATGGCAACCATCAAGCGAACTCTGCAAAAAGCCACCTGGTTGCGAAAGTTTTCACATGCTTCGGCACATGCATGCATCCACCGAAGACCGTACTAACATCCAAATAACGAAACTTCTCAGGCTCGCAAGTTGCAAGAGCGGCTAGACACACGAAAAAGCGGAGGTAGCCAAACCAGGCTCCCTTCCCGCTCTTCGTTCTCTCAACTCACTCAGCTCTGCCACAATGGCAGATGTCACCAGGCATTAGCACGATTCGTGCTATTCCTTGGACAACTTGGCTCCGTATTTCGACCGCGCCTGCTTGCGGCCTTCTACACCGCGAGCATCAAGAGCGCCGCGAACGATGTGATAGCGAACGCCCGGGAGATCCTTCACCCGGCCTCCGCGAATCAACACAACGCTGTGCTCCTGGAGATTATGGCCTTCACCTGGAATGTACGCCGTAACTTCGACGCCGCTCGACAGGCGAACGCGGGCAATCTTGCGCAGTGCCGAATTGGGCTTCTTGGGCGTCATGGTCTTGACCTGCGTGCACACGCCTCGCTTCTGCGGCGCGTAGTTCGCGCTGCGGAGGGTGCCACTGTAGCGACCCATGCTGCTGTTTGTATAGCGCAGGGCTGGGCTCTTGGTCTTCTTCTTGACGCTCTTGCGGCCCTTGCGAACCAACTGATTGATCGTCGGCACGAAAAGCTCCTGACCGTGTTGAATGCGATCGTGCTCAGGAGGAACTCCCTCCTGCTGCGACCTCACCAGACACGATGCTGGTAAACAATTGATCCCTGTGGCTCAAGCAACTCTATTGACCATTGGGCATCATCAAACATCGCGGCCACCGGTGGGTAACCACGGCCTCTTATGATACGGGGAAACGCACCGTTTTTCAAGCGACCGTTTTGTGGGGATCATCACGGAATCGTGGGCTTTCCCCACTATACACGCAATCCCGTAACAGAAACCTGGCCTTTCCGTATGGAGCGATTTGGCATATTCTGAGGTCGGTCGATGATGCCCATCTAAATAGCAGAGTCATCTCATAAGGAGAGTTCGCCTCATGGCGCATACGTTTAAGGTAGGCATCAGTGGAGCCGGCACAATCGGCGCCATCCACGCAGACGCACTTGCGGAAATTGAATCAGCCACGCTCGTCGCCGTGGCGGAACCTCGGGAGGGAGCCGGGCGAGACTTCGCGCGGACATATGACTGTTCCTACTACGCCAGTTTCCCGGAGATGGTCACAGACGCCGATATCGATGTGGTGATCATCGCGACGCCAAGTGGCCTGCACCCCGACCAAACAGTGCTCGCAGCTGAACATGGCAAACATGTGATCTGCGAAAAGCCAATGGCCATAACGACCGAAGGCCTTGATCGCATGATTCAGGCGACGTCCGACGCCGGCGTGCAGCTGGCTGTTATTTTCCAGAACCGCCTCGGTACCGATGTATTTCGCGTGAAGCGAGGTATTGAGCAAGGCGCATTCGGCAAGCCTGTTTTCGCGAACTTCGCCATGTACTGGCACCGGACCCAGGAGTACTACGATGCCAACGGCGGTTGGCGCGGCACCTGGGCGCTGGATGGTGGCGGTGCACTGATGAACCAGGCGATCCACCAGGTTGACCAGATTCAGTGGATGATGGGCGGCGTCCAGGAAATCAAGGCATTTAACTCGACGCTCAACCACAGTATCGAGACCGAAGACACGGCTGCCGTGGCGTTGGTATTCGAAAATGGTGCGCTAGGTACCGTCACTGCCACCACCTGTGCTGATCGTGACTACCCCTTTCGCATCGAAATCGTCGGCACCGAGGGCCGGGCAACTCTGGAGCAGAACGCACTGACCGTTTGGGAGTCCGCAATGAAACCAGAGGATATCGAGCTCACCCCGAATGACCATGCGCTCGTCGATGGCTGGGAAGCTGGTGAAGCGTGGGGCCTCTCACACCAGCGGCAACTGCGGGTTATCTTCGATCAAATCCGGGATGGCATCCCGCCATACGTGCCCGGGGCAGAAGCCAGGTTGGCGGTGGATACCGTTCTCTCAATTTACCGTGATGCAAACGGATAACCGTCAAACACGCCTGCTGACTGCAACACCGGACGAAGCCCGAAGCTGACGGCACTCGACCTGTCCCCTCCAGAAAACACTACAATCCACACAAAGTAGTTGAGTTCACTCACATACCAGGAGGACGCCACAAGGATGAAATACGGATTGTTCACCGTTTCTTCCCCGACACTGACGTTGGAGGAGATCGCTCCGAAAATTCAGGAACTGGGATACGACGGTTGGGAGCTTCGTGTGGTCGATGAACCGCCGAACCCCAAGGGAATGGAGTTTTGGCACGGAAACAAGGCTACCGTTCCTGTCAGTACGTTCAAAGACAATATTGAACGGATCAGGAAGTTGGGTGAAGCTCATAATCTCGAGCTGTTCAACCTCGGCACATACGTGCGTAGCAACGACGACTGGGCGGATATTGAGGAGGCGGTAGCAAACGCTGTGGCCATTGGTGCCCCAAGCCTGCGAATCAACGTACCGCAATATTCCAGCGACCAGGCATTCAAGCCGATCTGGGACAAAACACGAGAAGACTACAAGCGGATCGAAGAACTGGCGGCGAAAAACAACGTTCGTGCGCTCATCGAAACGCACCACGGCACCATCTGCCCGAGCGCGAGTAGCGTACGCATGATGCTGGATGGCCTTGATCCGAAGCACGTAGGCGTTATCCACGATCTGGGGAACATGGTCTACGAAGGGTACGAGAATTACCGCATGGGCCTCGAGATGCTCGGTGATTACCTGGCACTGGTTCACGTGAAAAACGTAACGATGTACCCGTTCAAGACGCTTGAAGATACCACCGTTGAATGGCGACAGAAGTTCTGGCCAATGCATCAGGGAGTGGCAAGCATACGGGAACTGGTGAGTGCCCTCTTCGACGTCAAGTACGATGGCTGGATCAGCTTCGAGGACTTCTCCACGCAACAGAAGATCCACGATCGATTGGAGTTCAACATCGGCTTCGTGAAGAAAATCGTTGATGAGGAGCGAGCCCGTCGCGAGCAGCCTGCCGAAACGGCCTAGCTTCCACGCATCTCAATTAGAAAGCGGATCGCATTGTAGCGATCCGCTTTTTGCTTGCTATCCCTTGACGCCGGTGAGCGCAATGCCTTCCACCAACTGCTTCTGGAAGAAGATGAAGAGTATGATCAGCGGTGCTGTTGCAAGATTTGCTGCCGCCAGCATCACCGCAGTGTTCGTGTTGTATTGGCCCTCGAAGAGAGCGATTCCCACGCTCAGCACGCGCATATCGGTGGAACTGGTAATAGTGAGCGCCCAAAGGAACTCGTTCCAACTCCAGAGGAAAGTGAGGAACCCGAATGCGCTCAACGCCGGGCGTGCCAGCGGGACGTAGATATCCCAGAAAATACGGAAGGGATTCGCCCCTTCAAGCGCGGCTGCCTCATAGAAGTCCCGGGGAATGCCGAGGAAGAACTGCCGCAACAGAAACACACCGAACGAACTAAACAGCAGCGGAATAATGAGGCCCTGGTACGTATCCAGCCAGCCAAACTCCCGCATGAGAATGTAGCGCGGCACGATAAGCACCTGGTCTGGAACCATCATGCCGGCGAGCATGATGAAGAAAATAATTTCGCGTCCCTTGAAGCGCAGTTGAGAGAACGCAAAGCCGGCCAGCGCGGCAATAAAGACCCCTCCTGCTGTTCGGGCTACCGTCACGATAGCGGTATTGATGTAGAACCGTTCGAATGGCACCGTCTCAAATACCTGCTGATAGTTCGCCCAACGCCAGAACTTGGGGATCATGTACTCGACTACTTCCTGCAGGCTGCCAGACGGCATCGGCCGGAAGAGCTCAGGCATTGTCTTGAGCGAGGTGAGCAGGCTCCAGACAAACGGGAACATGAAGATAACCGCCAGAGTCATCAGCAGCGCATGCAACGCAAACCGGGAGATATACCAGCGCATGGTTCGATGCTTCATTGGTAATGCACCCATCGTCGCTGCAATCGGAACTGGATAAAGGTAAACGCCAGAATGAGGATGAGGAGTGCCCAGGCAACGGCGATTGCGTAGCCCATGCGCCCAACTTCAAATCCCTGGTTATAGATGTAGTAGACGAGCGTGGGCAGACGGTTGGTGGTATCCACACTGGTCATGACATAGACCAGGTCGAAAATCTGGAGCGATGCGATAACGGCAATGACGCTAAGAAAGAACGTGGTTGGCGTGAGCAGCGGAACGGTGATATCGCGGAATTGCTGCCATCCACTCGCGCCATCCAGGGCAGACGCCTCGTAGTAATCGCGCGGAATGGCCTGTAAACCGGCCAGGAAAATGATCATGTCGTAGCCGACACCGGTCCACAAAAGCACGATCACTACAGCGACAATGGCCGACCCTTGATTAAAGAGCCAGCTCGGGCCATCGATTCCGAACTGCGCCAGCACACCGTTGACCGGGCCGTAGGCGGGATCAAAAATCCACTTCCAAATTGTCGCGATCGCCACTGGCATCGTAACGACCGGCAGGAAGAAAACGATGCGATAAAACGTGCGGAAGGCAATTTTCGAGTTGAGCGCCACTGCCAACCCAAGCGCGATGCTAATTCGCAGAATCACGTTTGGAACCGCAATGGCAAACGTGTTAAAGAGCGACGTCATGAACGTTGAATCGGAGAGCATGCGCCGATAATTATCGAGCCCGTTAAACTCAGGTGGATTGAGCAAATCCCAGCGGGTGAAACTCAACACAAGGGACGCACCGAGCGCAATCAGGAAAAAGATCGAAAACCCGATCATCATCGGGGCGATGAGGCCGAACCCCCAACGAGTTTCACTTGAACGCAACGATTGCGATCCACGACTGGTGGAAATAGCGGATTCGGCGCTCATTTGCCTCCCTTGCTCCGTACCGAAAAACGTGTGGCGTACAGAATACCGCATACCCCGGTTTTGAAGCCGGGGTATGCGCCTGTGAACATCTCGACATTGTCAGACATTAGCTGTCCTGGAGAACCTCGTTCACTGCTTCCTGAACGGTTTCCGGCAGATCTTCAAGCGGTGTTTCACCAGCGAAGCCAGCCTGCACCTCTTCGCCGAGTGCACTCTGCCAGGCCGGGCCTTCAACCGGATCCTGCGGGATCACTCCGTACTCTGCAGCGTCCACGAAGACCTGTGCGTCAATGCCTTCGAGGCTGGAGAGCCAGGTATCCTCGAGACCCTCGTAAGCCGGAAGTCCGATACCGGATTCGCCGAGAATGCGAGAAGCTTCCTCGCCGCCGAGGAACTTGGCGAACTCAACTGCGGCACCAATGTGCTGACTGCCGCTCCACACAACGTTACCAAGGCCGTGGATGACGGTGCCCCGCACCTTGCCCTTCGGCAGTGGTGCAACGCCGAGATTGAGTCCGCTCTCGATCAGGTCATGGTAGGTCTTGGCGCGGAATGATCCACCAGGGAGCATGGCCACAACGCCGCCCGGGAAGAGTGAATCCGCAACCGGGTTACCCTGCTGCAGTTCGGGGCCGGGGGTGAGGCCATCCAGGAAGAATTCGGTGTTGAACTGCAGCGCTTCACCGGCCACAACTTCGTCGGCAACAATGCAGCGGTCGAGATCATCATTCAGGTAGCGACCTTCGTTCTGAAGGACGAAGTTCGTGTAGTTCTCCTGACCACCGAGATTCAGGCCAACGCCATAGATACCGTTCTCTTCGTCCAGAAGCGCTTCAGACGCTTCGCGGAACTTGTCCCAGTCCCAGGTATCGTCCGGGTAGTCCATACCAGCGGCGTCGAAGAGATCCTTGTTATAGAAGAGCGCGATGGTGTCGTATTCGCGCGGGGATCCGTAGCGATGTCCCTCGAACGTATAAAGGTCGAGTACCTGCTGCGGATAGTTGGATGGATCGAGGCCATCCTCGCCTTCGTAGATCGAGTCGAGGGGGACCAGTGCTCCCGCCGATGCGTACACCGGGCAGTTGGCGCTGTTTAGCCAGAAGACGTCAAACGCCTGGCCACCGGCAACTGCCGTTTGCAGCTGGGTCCAGTAGTCGTCCCATGGTGTCAACTGGATTTCGACGGTGATGTTCGGCTGAACCTCATTGAACGCTGCGATCTGCTGTTCGATACCGGCTTGCTGGGCACTATCCCAAATGCCGTAGGTGATGGTGACTTCTTCACCGTTGTACTCGGGCACATCCGTGGAAACTGATGTTGCAGCAGGGGTTGAATCCTGCGCCATACCGGCTTTTGCGAGCATTGCGGCACTCGCGCCTACTGCGGTGCCCTGAACGAATCCGCGACGATTGATCTTTCGTGAAACCATCCGTGATTCTCCTTGTACTTGTAGTGATCACCGTGGCGTACCACGCGGATCCCCTAAAGATGTAGAGGCATTGTACCGGAATCGGGCAACACTTCCAAATGCATAGTATCGTGAGATTTCCACTCCTCCGCTTCCCCAGACTGCTAACTCAAGAATGCCCGTCTGTGAACATCTTCCGGTTAACCGGAACACCAAGTCTCCCGAGAGCGTGCTCAAAAGAGTCGGCCGCCAGGCGCAAACTGGGATACAAGGCCGTGGAGGCACACGGCTGGTCGGCCACATCGACTTTGAGCGGCGACTCCAATTCGCCACACAACACATATACGGAGCACGACGAATGAGCAAAAGACGCCTAACACGACGCAAGGTCATCATCGGCTCCTCTGCCGTTTTTGCCACCGGAGCGGTCACGCTCACAGGGCTCGCTGTATACGGCCCTCGCATCGCCACCTGGTTGACGGATACGTCGGTCAACTCCACTGAACATGAGACGGAACTGAACATCCCGCCCATCTATGAAGGAGAGATCCAAGACGGCGTACGTCACTTCTCATTGACCATGCAGGAAGGTGATCGTCAGTTCACCGATGACCGTACGACTTCCACTTGGGGTGTGAATGGCGATTATCTTGGGCCGACATTGCGAGCGTCTCGAGGTGAGACGGTGCAGATCGACGTTCACAACAGCCTGCCAGAAGAATCCGTGCTTCACTGGCACGGCATGCACCTGCCAGCGGAGATGGACGGCGGTCCGCATCAGATCATTCAGCCAGGGGGAAGTTGGCATCCCGTGTGGGACATCACCCAGCCGGCCTCTACGCTTTGGTACCACCCACATCCGCATGGAAACACAGCCGATCACACCTGGAAAGGGCTCGCCGGACTTTTCATCATCGATGACGACGAAGAAGGCTCAGTCCCTGATGAGTACGGTGTCGACGATGTGCCTCTTGTTATTCAGGATCGAGGCTTTAACGACGATGGGAACTTCCACGATAACGAAGGCTCGTTTGGGTACTTCGGCGATCACATTCTGGTGAATGGCACCTATGGATCGCGCTTCGATGTGACCCGCTCACTCACCCGTCTGCGAATTCTGAACGGTTCGAATACACGCTGGTACAACCTGGCGTTCGACGACGATCGACCGTTCCGCCTCATCGCGACGGATAGTGGATATGTGGGCAAGGATGCTCCAGAGCTTACATCGCTCTTGATCAGCCCAGGAGAACGCGCCGAAATCGTCGTGGAATTCTCACCCGGTGATGACGTGATGCTCGGGAGCGTGAGCGAGACGAACTGGAAACTGGAAGACTACGGTGTCGACATCGTTTTCGATGTGATTCGTTTTGTGGCATCAGACGATCTTCAAGAATCCGGAGAGCTCGTGGTGCCGGCGTTTACATCGACCCTCGATGAGCCCCCTGAAGACAACAGGCGACGATACACGTTGAATGGCCATTCGGAAATCAATGGTTGGGAGATGGACATGTCTCGTATCGATGACGTGATCACGGCTGGAGCCGAGGAGATTTGGGAAGTTAAGGCCACCCAGTTCGCGTCGCATAACTTCCATATCCATGGCGTTTCATTTGAACTGCTGAACATTGATGGCGAGGAGCCGCCGATCCACCAACGCGGGCCGAAAGACACCATGCAAGTACTGCAGAACCAAACGTGTACGCTGCGTGTCACCTTTCCCGAGTACACGGATGAAACGTATCCGTTTATGTATCACTGTCACATCTTACGGCACGAGGACGAAGGCATGATGGGGCAGTTCCTGATCGTTGAGCCAGGACGAGAGAACGCGGTGCCCCGCGAGATTGATAACGCCCACGCGCATCACTAGAAAACGCAAAGCGCCCCGATCGAATGCTCGATCGGGGCGCTATTGCTGCGTCAGGTGTTGGGAAGGTTAGTTCCCGCCGCCTTCAGCTTCATCGTCGGTGACGATTCCGAAGCCAGACTTCTCGCTGGGAGCATCCTCCGCAGCAATCACGCCAGCTTCCATGAGCTCGCGGTAGTCTTCTTCTTCGGCTGGTTCGGCTTCCTGCTCAACTGCCATGGCAGCAAGTGTCGCCTCGTCCAGTTCAGAGAGCTTCTGCTCGTCTTCCTTCTTCTTCTGGCGGGCTTCAAAGCCAGATCCGGCAGGAATCAGCTTACCGATAATCACGTTTTCCTTGAGACCGCGCAGGTGATCGACCTTGCCGTTGATGGCGGCTTCGGTGAGCACGCGAGTGGTCTCCTGGAAGGAAGCGGCCGAGAGGAAGCTGTCCGTCTCGAGGCTTGCCTTGGTGATACCGAGCAGCATCGGCAGTGCCGTAGCCGGCTCGCCGCCCTGGGCCAGAACCTGATCGTTCTTGCTGTGGAACTCGAACCGATCGACGGTGTCGCCTTCCAGCAGGTCGGTGTCGCCCGGATCCTGAATCTGCACCTTGCGCAGCATCTGGCGGCAGATCACCTCAATGTGCTTGTCGTTGGTGTTCACGCCCTGCTGGCGGTACACCTTCTGCACTTCGTCAATGATGTAGCGCTGGGTTTCCTCAGCACCAAGTGTGCGCAAGATCTGATGCGGGTCCTTGTTTCCGTAGGTCAGCTGGGTACCAGCGGTGACGAACTGTCCATCTTCGACCAACAGCGTATCGTCCACGTTGATCTGGTACTCCTCCACGTCCGTCTTCTGCTGGCGGACGTACAGGGTTGGGTCGTCGTAGAAGAACGTTCCGTCGATATCGGAGAAGATCTTCTCCTCTTCGTCGTTCTTCGCAATGACCGTCTTGTTCTTCACCACTTCGTCGCCAGGCTGCACCTGGAGCTCATAGCCCTCTGGCAGCTCAACGCGCCAGCTGATCTCTTCGTCCGAGCTGATGGTGAGCCGTGTACCGGCGTCGCTGCGCTCAATGGCAACGGTGCCTGGTCGGTTCGACATGAGCGCCGCACCCTTCGGCTGGCGACCTTCGAACAGCTCCTCAACACGCGGGAGACCGGTGGTGATGTCTGCACGGGCCACACCACCACTGTGGAAGGTGCGCATGGTGAGCTGGGTTCCCGGCTCGCCAATGGACTGTGCAGCGATAACGCCAACGGCGTCGCCAAGTTCAACCAGGTTTCCGGTTGCGAGGCTGCGGCCGTAGCACTGCTGGCAAGCGCCGTGCTCAGCTTCACAGGTCATGACTGTGCGAATCTTGATTCGGTCGAGACCAGAATCAATCACCTGCTGCACGAGGTCGACTGTGGAGCCATCGTCGAGCACCTTGTACTCGGTCAGTTCCTCACCGCGCTGGGCGATGATCTCACCGGTTTCCGGATGGACTACATCCTCAGCGACGACGCGTCCGAGAATTCGGGCGCGGTACTCGTCGTCTGAGTATTCCTCACCGTCGGAGTGCGTGCGCAGGGCCCACATTCCCTCTTCGGTGCCACAGTCGGCCAGCGTAATGATGACGTCCTGTGCCACATCCACGAGGCGGCGAGTGAGGTAACCGGAGTCAGCCGTACGAATCGCGGTGTCGGCCATACCCTTACGGGCTCCGTGGGTGGAGAGGAAGTACTCCAGCACGGTAAGACCTTCGCGGTAGTTCGCCTTAATCGGAATGTCGATGATCTTGCCGTTGGTGTCCAGCACCAGGCCACGCATACCAGCCATCTGGCTGATCTGGTTCATCGAGCCCTTCGCGCCGGAATCCGCCATCATGTATACGGAGTTCTGGCCCATCAGGCGAGCTTCCACATCGGAAGCGATCTGGTCACGAGCATCGTTCCAGATGCGCTCCAACTCGCGGAGTCGCTCTTCTTCCGAGGTCAGACCGCGGCGCCAGGAGCGATCGATGCGAGCAGCTTCTTCTTCCGCTGCTTCAACGATTGCCGGCTTGGTTTCCGTCATCGTCACATCGCTCAGGGCGATGGAGAGGCCACCCTTGGTGGACATACGGAAGCCGAGGGTCTTGATGTCGTTGACAACCTTGGCCGTCTCGAACGGATCCGAGTAGGCGCGGAAGCAATCCGCCACCACCTTGCGAAGGCCCTTCTTGCCGAGTGTTTCGTTGTAGTAGTGGCCGAGCGAGGCTGGCAGTACGTTATTGAACAACGCGCGGCCGACCGTCGTCTCGATCATCTTGGGCTCACCACCATCGCGGTCGGTGCGCACAAAGATCTTGGCTTGCAGGTCTACCAGGTCGCTGGAGTACGCCAGCTCAACCTCGCCGAGGCTGGAGAATCGCTTGCCCCATCCTCGCGGAAGTGTGCCCTTGGCCAACTCGGTCTCGTAATCGACTTCGCTGGTGATGTAGTAGATACCGAGAACGATATCCTGGCTCGGTGCCACAATCGGCTCACCACTGGATGGTGCGAGCAGGTTGCGAACACTGAGCATGCGCTCGTATGCCTCGTTCTGGGCAGCCTTGCTCAGCGGCACGTGCACGGCCATCTGGTCACCGTCGAAGTCGGCGTTGAATGCCGTGGTAACGAGTGGGTGCAGCTGAATTGCCGAGCCCTCGATAAGTCGCGGCTTGAATGCCTGAATACCGAGGCGGTGCAGGGTGGGAGCGCGGTTGAGGAGCACGTAGTAATCCTCAATCACTTCTTCCAGTACCTGCCACACGACCGGGTTCACACGCTCCACCAGGCGCTTGGCGCTCTTGATATTGTGTGCGAATTCCTGGTCGACCAGGCGGCGCATAACAAACGGCTTGAAGAGTTCAAGCGCCATTCGCTTGGGCAGACCACACTCATCCAGCTCAAGGTCCGGACCGATCACGATCACGGAGCGGCCGGAGTAGTCGACTCGCTTACCGAGCAGGTTTTGGCGGAATCGCCCCTGCTTACCCTTAAGCATGTCGCTCAGGCTCTTGAGCTTGTGCTTGCCGGAACCAGAAACCACGCGACCGCGGCGTCCGTTGTCGATCAGTGCGTCGACGGATTCCTGCAGCATGCGCTTCTCGTTGCGCACGATGATTTCTGGCGCGCCGAGATCAAGCAGCCTGCGAAGGCGATTGTTGCGGTTGATTACACGACGATAGAGGTCGTTGAGGTCTGAGGTCGCGAAGCGGCCACCATCGAGCTGAACCATTGGTCGCAGTTCGGGCGGAATAACCGGAAGGGTGGTGAAGATCATCCACTCTGGTCGGTTGCCACTCTTGCGCAAGGCTTCCACAACGCGGAGGCGCTTGGTTGCCTTGCGGCGCCTGTTTTCAGACGTCGCCTGCATATCCTGTCGGAGTTCGATGGCGAGCTCGTCCAGATCGATCTTGTTGACGATCAGGTCGAACACGGCCTCGGCACCCATTCCGGCCTTGAAGACGCCAGGTGGCAGGATTTCCGAAAGTTCGCGGAACTCGGCTTCGGTGAGGATTTCACGCTCAACGAGGCCGGTGACAGAGCGCAGGATCTCATCTCGCTGCTCTTCCTCCTCGCGAACCTTTTCCTCAGCCTCAGCCTGAATCTTCTTGATCTCCTGGTTGGCTTCGTGCGTGATCATGTCGGTTTCAGCACCGGACATCGCATCACCACCGGAGCGAAGCTGATCGGCTTCGTCGCGGATTTCCTGCTGTCGCTCTTCGTATCGCTCGTTGAGCTTGGCAATGTCATCATCATTGACCACAGTGTTCTTGCGGACAATGATCTTGCGCTCCCACTTGATCTGCTTTTCGGCCGGCTCGTCGCCCATGGCCTTCAGCTGCGCGGTGATCTCGTCGTAGCTCTGCTTGAGCTCCTCGAGCTTCTCCTGCATCTCAAGCTCAAAGCGTTCCACAAGTCCGCCGGTGCCCTCTTCGAGGTCAGCGGCCTGTGCGTGGGTATCCTGGCGAATCTTCAGGATTCGCTCTTCGGCTTCCTGCTCGATCTCCGCAATGGTTTCATCGGAGAGCTCGCGGATTTCCTCGATGGTGCGGTCGCGCGCTTCCATATCCACGTCGGTGACGAGGTAGCTCGCGAAGTAGAGCACGCGCTCGAGGTTGCGCGGGGTAATGTCCATGAGCAGTCCGAGTCGGCTCGGGGTGCCCTTGACGTACCAAATGTGCGCAACTGGTGCGGCCAGTTCGATGTGGCCCATGCGGTCGCGGCGGACCTTGGACCGGGTTACTTCTACGCCGCACTTGTCGCAAATGGTGCCTGCGTGGCGAATGCGCTTGTACTTGCCGCAGTAGCACTCCCAGTCCCGCGTGGGGCCGAAGATTCGCTCGCAGAAGAGACCGCCATGCTCGGGCTTGAGCGTGCGGTAGTTAATTGTCTCCGGCTTGACCACCTCACCGCGAGACCATCCACGGATGGCCTCCGGCGAAGCGAGTCGAATTCGGATAGCGTCAAAATCGTTGACGTCCAGAGCCTGGTTGTTCTTGTCGCGATCGTTTCGAGAGAATCCCGAACGAGTTGGCTCCATTGCGTTAGTCGCGACACCAGATGTGTTGATTGTTTCCATATTTCCTCCAGCGTCAGCCACTGTTTACTCAGAACCCTTCTCGAAACCGCTCAGGTTGATGCGGTCCAGGTTGGTGAGCAGGTCTCGTGAGCTTTCCTCGTTGATATCCACGGTCTGGTCATCTTCGTTGATGACATCGATGGAGAGGCCGAGGCTTCGAAGTTCCTTGACGAGCACCTTGAACGATTCCGGTACGCCGGCTTCGCCAATTGGTTCGCCCTTGACGATGCTCTCGTAGGTCTTCACGCGACCGACAATATCGTCTGACTTCACGGTGAGCATTTCCTGCAGGATATGCGCAGCACCGTAGGCTTCCAGGGCCCAGACTTCCATCTCACCGAATCGCTGACCACCAAACTGTGCCTTACCACCCAGTGGCTGCTGGGTAACCAGGCTGTAGGGGCCAGTGGAGCGAGCGTGAATCTTGTCCTCAACGAGGTGGGCAAGCTTCAGCATGTATGTAATGCCAACCGTGACCGGGCGATCGAACTTCTCGCCGGTTCGGCCATCGTAGAGATCGACCTTGCCGTCTTCGGGCAAGCCTGCCTCAACGAGTGCCTCACGGATATCGGCCTCTTCGGCACCGTCGAATACCGGCGTTGCGACCTTGTAGCCCATCGTCTGGGCGGCCCAGCCAAGGTGGGTCTCCAGAATCTGGCCGAGGTTCATGCGGCTCGGTACACCAATCGGGTTGAGAATGATATCCACCGGGGTTCCGTCCGGCAGGTACGGCATATCTTCCATTGGAAGAATGCGGCTGATAACGCCCTTGTTACCGTGGCGGCCAGCCATCTTGTCGCCTTCGGAGATCTTGCGCTTCTGCGCAATCATCACGCGCACGCTCTGGTTCACACCAGATGGCAGCTCGTGATCCTCTTCGGCGTCGCGGCTGAACTGCTTGACGTCGATCACCTTGCCGTGCACACCGTGTGGCACGCGCAGGGATGTGTCCTTCACCTCACGGGCCTTCTCACCGAAGATCGCCCGGAGCAGTCGCTCCTCGGCGCTCAGTTCGGTTTCACCACGTGGGGTGACCTTTCCGACGAGAATGTCGTTCGGATGCACTTCGGCGCCGATGCGGATGATTCCGTCTTCATCCAGGTTGGCGAGGCTATCCTCACCGACGTTCGGGATGTCTCGGGTGATCTCTTCCGGACCCAGCTTGGTATCGCGGGCTTCGGCTTCGTGCTTCTCAATATGAATGCTGGTGTAGACATCGTCTCGCACCAGACGCTCGCTGAGCAGGATGGCGTCTTCGAAGTTACCACCCTCCCAGGTCATGTACGCCACCACCACGTTCTGGCCGAGCGCGAGCTCGCCGTTATCCGTGGAGCTGGAATCCGAAATCACCTGGTTCGCGAGTACACGATCGCCAGCGTGAACAATCGGGCGCTGGTTAATCGTGGTGTCCTGGTTACTGCGCACGAACTTGCGCAGCTGGTAAACGTGCTCATCACCATCGTCGCTCTTCACGACGATTCGCTCACCAGATGCCGATACAACGGTTCCCGGTGCCTGGGCAACAATCACCTGACCGGAGTCACGTGCGACGAAGTATTCAACACCAGTACCGATAACCGGGCTCTGCGGTCGCAGGAGCGGCACGGCCTGGCGCTGCATGTTCGCACCCATCAGGGCGCGGTTGGCATCGTCGTGCTCCAGGAACGGAATGAGTGCCGTGGCCATCGAGATGACCTGCTTCGGCGACACGTCCATATAGTTGACGTTGGCAGCGTTCACGGTCGGGAAGCTGTGACCGTCAGTTACGCGACGAACGACAACTTCATCCTCGAGGATACGATCACCCTCATCAAGCGGAGTGTTCGCCTGGGCGATCATCACGCCCTCTTCCTTGTCTGCAGAGAGGTAATCGATGATGCCAGAAGCCACCGGTTTGATCCGTACGAGCGGTACGTTTGCCTTGTTGATGGCCTCGATATCTTTCTCGGTCAGCGTCGTGCCGGCCTCGACAATGACCTTGCCCTTGTCGTCGGTAACATCCTCGCGAACGATCTCGCCTTCCAGCGGAATCGCCGGATCAGCTGGATTCACAACGGAGATTACGCGACGATACGGCGTTTCGATGAATCCATACGGATTGATCTTGCCGTAGCTGGCCAGGTAGCCGATGAGACCGATGTTTGGTCCTTCCGGCGTTTCGATCGGGCAGATACGACCATAGTGGCTCGGGTGAACGTCACGGACGTCCATGCCGGCGCGGTCTCGGCTAAGACCACCAGGACCCAACGCGGAGAGTCGGCGCTTGTGCGTGAGCTCTGCGAGCGGGTTGAGCTGGTCCATGAACTGGCTGAGCTGCGAGCTTCCGAAGAACTCGCGAACGGCAGCCATGACCGGACGGGTGGTGCTGATGAGTTCCTTCGGCTTGAGGGTCTCGCCAGCCTTCTCCTTTTCCGGGTACATGAGCGTCATGCGCTCGCGGATACCGCGTTCAAGACGCTGGAAACCGGTGCGCACGTGCATCTGGATAAGCTCGCCAACGGAACGGATGCGGCGGTTACCCAGGTGATCGATGTCATCGATCATGCCCTTGGAGTTATTGATCTGGATCATCTCGCGAATGATGGCGATGAGATCCTCGTTGCGCAGAATGCGCTCTTCGGTCTGGTTCGCTTCATCTTCCTGGTGCAGTCGCGCATTGAGCTTGTAGCGACCGACCTTGGCGAGATCGTAGCGGCGTGGCTCGAAGAAGAGATTCTCCAGCATGTTCGCCGCGTTGTCCTTCGTTGGCGGATCGCCGGGGCGAAGGCGCTTGTAGAGCTCGATCAGGGCTTCTTCCTGCGTGCTCGTGCTTTCACGCTCGATGGTGGACTGCATGTACTTGTGATCAGGATTGGTATCCACATCGGCAACAGCAGAAAGCAGCTCGTCGTCCTCAACCATGCCGACGGCGCGCAGAAGAATGCTCACTGGCATCTTGCGCTTGCGATCGACCTTAACGGAAAGGACGTCCTTGTTGCTGGTTTCGAACTCGAGCCAGGCACCGCGGTTCGGGATCAACTTGGCCTTGGCCAGTGGTCGACCGGTAGCGCCATCGATATCCCGGTCAAAGTAGACACCGGGGGATCGGACGAGCTGGGAGACGACAACACGCTCGGCACCGTTAATGATGAAGGTACCGTCGCTCGTCATCATCGGGAAATCACCGAGGAAGATATCTTCATCGGTTTCCTGGCGGATTTCACCATGCTCGGACACGGATTCGAGCGTGGCGCTCACGCGCAGTGGTGCACTAAAGGTAAGGTCCCGTTCACGGCAGAAGACCTCTGCTACGCGCTGATCCTTCTCGGCACGCTCTTTTTCCGGGCCATCTGGCATTCGTGTTGTGTACGAATCGAATCGCGGCCGGGAGATGGTGAGCTTCAGTTTTTTGTGATGGTCCTCGATGGGAGAAATCTCCTCGAGGAGCTCGCGCAGACCTTCTTCTACGAACCACTGAAATGATTCGAGCTGGATCTGGACGAGGTTTGGAATTTCCAGTGCGAGTGGAATCTGAGAATATGACTTGCGGTTCACACCCGCATTGGAATCAACCTGCATTACTGCAGGATCGGACTCCAGCGAAGTAGTCCGCAGATCTGGTTGGACAGCCATTCACCGTTCCTTATCACGCCGCTGTCAACAGGTTGACAAGGGCCATGACATTGCGGGCATGCGAGGAGAGATCGCACCCCCGTGGGGCTATGAGATTAGGAATGATCGGTGAGAGCTATGTGATGCTGTATCAGGGAGTAACGACCCGCTCGTTCTGTACACCACGTCGAGAAAGGAGACGCAATGCTCCCTTTCCCAAAATCCCTGTTGTTTTCGTGATACACTCGCCGCAACGTGTCGCCCAGTCCATACACTCTCCGCGAGTTGGCCGGATGCCTCAGCGTGCATCGCGGACAATGCGCGAACACGAATAGTACCTTGTTTGTACACGCGTGTCAAGGCTTAGGGCCTGATTGTGAGTGGAGTGTTGTGCGGGGAGCGGGCCCCGGATTTTCAAACTGGCTGGCGGTGCCTCTCCTGCCCCCATTTGCCGGCACCTTGACCGCCATTTCCGGAGGTTCGCATGTCTCCAGGCGCAATCGCCTTTCGAATTGGGAGAGCCGTTGGGAAGCATCCCCTGGCTGGCCAGGCCTTCTGCACGATTGAACGGCTGCTGCCCCTGAACCGCCTGGCGAGAGCGAACAATCTCGTCGCCTTCCATCACCCAAGACCGATAGCCGAACCGCACATACTCATCGTCCCAACCCACCCAGTAGAATCGCTCACAACAAATCAATTCGATACCGAACACATGGCTGACCTCATCTGGAAAATGATCGAGCTCGGTCGTGAGATCGCGCCGGTTCTCCCCGAGAGCGACGCATGGCTGTTGGTGATCAACGGTGGAAAGCGGCAAGATTTCGGCCAGTTGCACGCGCATCTGTTGCACGCCAGCAGTTCGGAATCAACCGGCATATCTATTGCGAAACCGACACAAAACCCGGGCCCGTGGCAACGGCTCTTCACTCAAATTGAGCGTGCCGATCGAGTGGCCGATAACGGGTATTCCCTTGAGATCAGGTGGTCTGCGGATAACCAGGCTACCGCCGAGGTAACGCAATCGAAGCAGGCGTGATCGGCCTGGGGCGGTGTTATACTCACAAAGTGCCGCGATGAGATTCGTCACGTTTCTCGCTCATTGCGGGTTACCCGTGCATATCTTTGGTTTTGGCGCCTGCGCCCTTGCCAATCTGGACCGAATATGAACACTCGCAATCTGCGAATGTGGCTGAAACCAGGCATGCAGGTAAAGCGCTGGCTGGCGCTTTTTATTCTCAGCCTCAGCATTATCAGCCTCGGGCTGGCCATGGGCGCAGCCTGGATCTACAACAATTTCACCTTTCCCAAGCTGCTTCAGCCGTACGTTGAGTGGCTTACTCTGCAGCATATTGGTCACCCTTGGCGTGAGCTCCTGATCGTCATGATCGGCGGGGGGATCTTTCTCTTTACCCTCTATAAACTCTCGACATCCCTCATCACACCGGTTCTGGCCGCCAACAATACTGGCCGCGATTACGCCGATATCCTGATGGAAGACCGCTTCGGCGCCACGGACAAGCCAGAGCTCAATGTTGTTGCAATTGGTGGCGGAACCGGACTGAGCGCCCTGCTGCGTGGTCTCAAAAAGCACAAAATCAATCTGACAGCCATCGTGACTGTTGCCGACGACGGTGGATCGACAGGACGTATCCGTAACGTATTCAACATGCCGGCGCCGGGCGACATCCGGAACTGCCTCGTGGCCATGGCGGACGACGAATCGCTCATGGGTCGGCTGTTTCACTACCGGTTCGACCGCGAGGGTTCGGAGCTTACCGGGCACGCCTTCGGCAATCTCTTCATTACTGCACTCACCCAGGTGACGGGCAGCTTTGAGCAGGGCGTTACCGAAAGCGCAAAGGTTCTTAACGTTCGTGGACGCGTGCTGCCCAGTACGCTTGAGAACATAACCCTCTGCGCCGAAATGGAAGATGGCCAGGTGGTGCGCGGCGAATCGGCTCTCTCCCACGACAGCGACAAGATCAAGGAAGTATTCCTGGAGCCAAACGCGCCAGATGCCTATCGGCCAGCTCTTGCGGCCATCCTCAATGCAGATCTCATCGTGCTCGGGCCCGGGAGCCTCTACACCAGTGTGGTACCGAACTTGCTCGTTGGCGGTGTGCGAGAAGCCATTCGCTGGAGCCGCGCAGCCACGGCATATGTATGCAACGTAGCTACGCAGCACGGCGAAACGGATGATATGGGATATCGGGAGCACATCGATCAGATCGTGAAGTTTCTGGGCGATGACCGGCTAAACTACAGCATCGTGAACAACCATGCGCCAGAAGCAGATGCGATTCGGCCCGAATGGCAGGTGACCCCGCTGAGCCACGACGGGGAAACCAACACCATAAACGGCGTGCAGATCATCGCGGAAGACGTGGTAAACGACAAAAACCCACTCCGACACGATCCGAAGAAATTGGCGGATGTTCTCATTCATGTTGCGAAGGAGCACAAGGCCACCAGTTTCCCGATGGAGACCGTTGAAACGGCGTAACTTTCCCCTAATCAAACATCGCTACCTTCATCCCAACATCCAGTGGACTTGGTAAACTCGACTCAGTAATTGTTCGCTAATTGCGCGTATATCGAACCAGATATGGGCCGTTACGTTTTTCAGGAGGCATCAATGAAGTATCAGGTAGGCATTAACGGATTCGGTCGCATCGGGCGCCAGGTTTTCAAGGCGATCTACGAGGGCGGCTTTTCTGATCTCTTCGAAGTCACGGCCATCAACGACCTTTCAGACAACTCAACCCTCGCTCACCTGCTGAAGTACGACAGCACGTACGGCACGTTCGCTGCTGACGTCTCTGCCGATGGCGATGGGATTACCGTAGGCGACAAGAAGATCAAGGTCTTCGAGGAGCGCGATCCGGGCAAGCTGCCCTGGGGCGAACTCGGTGTGGACCTGGTGGTGGAATCCACTGGCCGATTCACCGATGCCGAAGCTGCTCGCGCCCATATCGATGGTGCCGGCGCCAAGAAAGTGATTATCACCGCACCCGCCAAGGATGAGGACATCACAATCTGCCTCGGTGTTAATGAAGAGAAGTACGATCCGGCCAGTCATCACATCATCAGTAACGCGAGCTGCACAACCAACTGCCTGGCACCGGCTGCCAAGGTGGTAAACGACGAGTTCGGTATCGAGCGCGGCATGATGACGACGGTCCACTCCTACACCGGTGACCAGGTACTGCAGGACAACATCCACAAGGATCTCCGTCGCGCCCGTGGTGCTGCGCAAAACATCATCCCCACCACGACCGGAGCGGCCAAGGCCGTTTCCCTGGTAATGCCGGAGCTCGAGGGCAAATTCGACGGCTTCGCGCTGCGCGTGCCGACGCCAACGGTTTCGATAGTGGATTTCGTGGTGGAAACCACCAAGCCAGTCACCAAGGAATCTGCCAACGAAGCATTCAAGGCCGCTGCGGCATCCGATGCGATGGCTGGAATCCTCGGCTACTCCGACGATCCGCTGGTTAGCTCAGATTACCGTGGCGACAGCCGCTCGAGCATCATTGACTCCATGAGCACCATGGTGCAGGGCGATAACATGCTCAAGGTCGTGAGCTGGTACGACAACGAGTGGGGCTACAGCTGCCGCGTTGCCGACCTCTGCGCCCTTGTGTGTGAAGCCGGGTTCGAAGGCTAATAGAGGAATACCCGTCGGGTGTGGCAGCAGCCGCGCCCGACATCCTTATGTGAGAGGATACGAGGCCACCTATGACCAAACGATCCATTACCTCGGCAGATGTACGCGGGAAACGTGTACTCTGCCGCGTTGATTTTAACGTGCCCCTAAAGGGAACAGAAATCACGAATGATTCCCGTATTGATGCGGCATTACCCACCATTAACCTGCTCCGCGAGCGCGAGGCAAAAGTCATCCTCTGTAGTCACCTGGGTCGGCCAGATGGCAAGGTCGTAGATGGTGTTCGGCTGAAGCCCGTTGGCGAGAGGCTCGAACAGTTGCTTGGTGCGCCTGTCACTGTTATTCCCGAGACCGTTGGGGGTGCAGCCAAAGCCGCCATCGATGAGATGGGTGACGGCAACGTTGTGCTGCTCGAGAACCTGCGATTCGATCCACGCGAGGAAGAGAACGATCCATCGTTCGCGGAAGAACTGGCCGAACTCGCCGACCTGTATGTAAACGATGCGTTCGGTGCTGCACATCGTGCCCACGCAAGCACCGTTGGAATCACCGAACACCTGCCTGCCTATGTCGGACTCCTGATGGAAGAAGAGATCGAGGCGTTGGGCAAGTTACTTGAGAGCCCGGAACGTCCTTTCGCCGCCATCATCGGCGGAGCAAAGGTGAGCGACAAAATCACCGTGCTTAAGAACCTGATCGACAAGGTCGATCATCTGCTCATCGGCGGGGGTATGGCCAACACGTTCCTGCTGGCACGCGGCGTTGATGTCGGGCAAAGCATGGTTGAGCCAGATAAAGTCGACCTCGCGAAGCAGATCATGGAGGATGCAAAGAAGGCCGGAATTGAGCTCCACCTGCCAGTTGATGCGGTGGTTTCGTGGGATATCGAAGCCTTCGACGGTGAAGAGGCAGCTATCGATGAAATCCCCGACGATCTGGCCATATTCGATATCGGCCCGGAAACCGCCCGCGAGTACGTTAAGGTCATCCTTGAGGTGGAGACGGTCCTCTGGAACGGACCACTGGGTGTGACCGAGAACCACGCGTTCGAGCGTGGCACCAAGGCCGTGGCAGAGGCAGTTGCGCAATCGTCGGGCTACACCGTGGTTGGTGGCGGCGATTCCGTGGCGGCGCTTGAGAAACTCGGCTACATCGATCGTATCGACCATGTCTCCACTGGTGGAGGTGCCAGCCTGGAGTTCCTGGAAGGCCGCGCACTTCCAGGCATTGCCGCAATCCCGGAGGCAGATGAATGAATCCACCCCTTCTCATTGGTAACTGGAAATCGAACACTACGTACGGCGAAGCGGAATCGCTCGTTGACGTCACCATCCGTGCGAAACAGAAAGCTCGGGACAACGTTTGGGTGGGTATCACTCCGCCCTTCCCATGGCTGATGGCCCTGAGGCCAAAAATCCGCAGTCAGGACGAGTTCATGGAAGGCGACCAGGTCTGGATGGGGGCGCAGAACTGCTCAGCCACGGAAATGGGTGCCTACACTGGCGAAGTTACCGCATCCATGCTCAGAGAGTGTGCAACGTTCGTCATCGTTGGCCATAGTGAACGTCGAGCGCTGTACGGCGAAACCGACGATGTTGTGCGGGAGAAAGTTGCTCGTGTGCTCGAGCAAGATATGCATGCGGTGCTTTGTGTCGGAGAAACCCTGGAGGAGCGCGAGAGCGGCAGCGCGAAAGACGTCGTAAAGCGACAACTCCTGGCCGCGCTTGAAGGTTATCCAGACGACAGGCTGTTCCGGCTCGTGGTCGCGTACGAACCAGTGTGGGCGATCGGAACCGGAGTTGCAGCAACAGCAGACGATGCAGAGGAAATGTGTGCGTTTATTCGCGAACTCCTCAATGAACGATTTGGTGATTCAAGCCAGGTCATCATTCAATATGGTGGAAGCGCGAACGAGAACAACGTAACGGAGTTGCTGACAAAGCCAAATGTGGGCGGTTTACTCATTGGTGGCGCCAGCCTGAAACCCGATGCCTTCAGCAACATGATTCGCGCCGCAGGGTCGCTTTAATTAAACGGTATTAGCCGAAACATCAGTTGAATACAGCATCCGGACGGTGCTACGCTACACCTGCAAACGGCATGAATGCCGCATGCACGATTTGTCAATCAAACTACGAAGGATGAACTATCCGTGGATATCGCGATCAATATCATGATGATCATCATTTCGGTGGTGCTCATTACCCTACTCCTGTTCCAGACCAAGGGGTCGGCATTTGGCGGACAGTTTGGCAGTGGCGGTGAGTCGATTCAGCGGACGCGACGCGGATTTGAGAAAACGCTGTTTCAATTTACGGTCGGCATAGCAATCTTTTTCGTCATTATGGGCATCATCAGCAGCATCATGATCAGCTAATTCGTCTCTTTTGATGGTGCACGAAAACGGGTGAGTGGATATACTTCCCTTGGCCATTGCTCACGAAGGTGAGCGGCCTGGTGAAACGTCCGCGGCGATCCCACAGCAGGAGGAACACACACATGATGGGACTCGGTTGGCAAGAACTTGCCATTATTCTCGTAATCGTTATCGTCATCTTCGGCGCAGGCAAACTTCCGGAAATCGGCTCGGGGCTTGGTAAAGGCATCCGCGGGTTCAAGGAAGAGTCCGGCATGGGCGGAGATGATGACAAGAAGACTGAGTCAGATACTGCCATTGAGCAGGGCACGTCTCAGACCGCATCCACCATTACCGACACCCGTAGCACGGTGGAGGAACCGGCGGAACGTGACAGAACTACTACTCGCGCGGAGGATATCTAGCGCGAAACCTACCCACTTCTGTGGGTCGTTTATTCAACTCCAGCGGACGTACCGGGATGGGCCAAACCCATCCCGGTAGATTTTTAAGTGTGCAGATGCCTCCGCAATGATGCATTATTGCGATGGTGCTTTACGTGCATCACCGATATTGCCAACGAAACCGGATACTGATGTCAGACGCCACACAAACTACGCCTCCACCAGATAACCAACCGGAGCCCGAGTCACACGCCTCAAAGCCGGACAACAAGAAAACAAGTCCCGTTCGGGAAATCATCGAAACGATTCTTCTTGCGGTGATTATCTTCGTACTCGTGCGCTCGGTGGTGCTGAACTTCAAGGTGGAAGGCTCATCCATGCTGCCAACCATGAGCAACGGCGAAATGGTGTTGGTGAACCGCAATGCGTACCGGGAGTTCAACCTGGGCGACCTTGTTGACTGGATTCCCGGCGTACCGGAGCAAGACTGGTTCACCTTTGTGGACTGGGGAGATCCAAGCCGTGGCGACGTTATTGTGTTTACACCGCCCGAACCAGGAGACCAGAAGCCATACATTAAGCGCGTCATCGGTTTACCCGGGGATCATATCCAGATCACCGAAGATTACGATGTGCTGGTGAACGGCATTGCAATCGATGAACCCTACATCGGGAACTATCGAACCGAGTGTGTGCGGGTCTCGAACTTCCCGCATTGCGACGTCACCGTACCCGAAGGCCATTACTTCGTAATGGGAGACCATCGTAACAATAGCCAGGATTCCCGCTACTTCAGTGTGGTTGAAGAAGATCGCATTATCGGCAAGGCGTGGCTCATTTATTGGCCGCTCGGCGAGTTCGGCACTGTCGATCATCCTGAATATCCGGCGCTCAACAATGACGACTGATTTTCTAATCGGCTCGAAGAAGGGCAAGGAAAATGGACGATGACGGAACTGGACGCCAGGCAAACCGCCGAATTCCCGGACGACGCACAGGACAGATCCATATCTAACGCTCGAGGGCAAGCGCGGCTACGGCATCCGCTACGGGACGTGCTCGAAACCGTTCTCATCGCTGTTCTCGTTTTCGTACTCGTTCGATCCGTGGTTGAGAACTTCCGCGTTCACGGATCCTCCATGTTACCGACATTCGAAGATGGACAGCGGGTCCTTGTGAATCGCAATGCATACCAAACATTTGATGTTGGAGACCTGGTGGATTGGATCCCCGGCGTACCGGAGCAGCACTGGTTCACGATTAGGGACTGGGGCGAACCGCAGCGCGGTGATGTGATTGTGTTCACCCCGCCAGAGCCTGGGCAACAGGAGCCGTACATCAAACGCGTGATCGGCTTGCCTGGAGATCGGGTGCAAATCACCCCGAATCGCGACGTTGTCGTAAACGGCGTCGTGCTGGATGAAGAGTATATCGGCGACCGATCGACTCGCTGCTCAATCAATCACCCGAACTGCGATATCACCGTTCCACCCGGCCATGTGTTTACACTGGGCGACAATCGCGGCAGAAGCGAAGATTCCCGCTACTATGGTTTGGTTTCCGAAGATCGTATCATTGGGAAAGCATGGCTGGTGTACTGGCCGATCGAGTCATTCGGGACGATTAACAGCCCGGATTACCCGGAACTTACCCCATAATCAATCTCACGGTTGTACACTAGGAACCGAAGAAAGGACGCGACAGTGATCGAAGCTACTATCGAGAGCATACGCGTAAGCATGGTGACCCAAAACCGGGTGGTGATTCTGCGCGAAGTTGACGGGCAGCGTCATCTTCCAATTTGGATCGGCTCATACGAAGCCGAGGCAATTGCACTGGAACTGCAGGGCGTTTCCGCCACGCGACCACTCCCCTACGACATCATCGGCACAATGCTCAGCGAGCTCGGCGCGGACGTCGACCGTGTGATGATTACTGAGCTCAATCACAAGGTGTACTACGCCACGATCGTGTTGGTGACCGGAGATCGGACCATCGAAATCGACTCTCGCCCCAGCGATGCGCTGGCAATTGCGATTCGTAACGATGCCCGGATTCTGGTGGACGACCAGGTGATGGAAACAGCCAGTATTTCCATGGTGGATGAATCCGACATAGATCAGACAGAATCCGATACCATGTACGCAGGTGACTCCGCCGAATCAGGCCAGGAAGAAACACTGGCGGGTCCCGATTTGGACGTTTTTCGAGACTTTATCAACTCGTTGGACCCGGAGGATTACGGCAAAGACACCAAGGGCTAGAGGGCGCGCCTGTATCACAACATTTCGAAATGCGCCTGAAGGAACAATGATGGAAGATTTTGACCAGATAAAACACATGGTGTTGCAACAGTTGAATCGATGCGTGGTTTGCCACCGGGAGTATGAAATCTCCGACATCAGTTCAGTCCAGCGCAAACCCGGGGTGTGGACGCTGATGGTGGAATGCGAGCAGTGCCGCAGTCGAAATTACATCGCTGCTGTCACGCAAGATGGCAACGCAGAAGATGCCATGTTCGAAGTGCGATCACTCACCGAACGCGCCATGCAGGATTCAATGAATCCTGCGACTGTTGAAGAAGACAATGACATAAGTGAGGCACCGGAGACGGGCGACCCCGTAACTGCTGTTGATGTTCTGGAAATGCACGACTTTCTTAAGGACTTCGACGGAGACTTCGAGCGCCTGTTCCGCTCTTCGTAAGCCCTACACTGCTATACTCAGCCTGGTAGAAGTTCGCGAAATGCGCACTGTTGCGCCGTATTAATTTTGGGCGTGACAGGGAGGAGACCCCGAGTGGTTCAACCGGATCAATCACACGCCCATCGGCCAGTTCCAGCTCGTTACACCGGGCGGAAGGAAATCGACCTGGATGTTGTGCGCGAGTTACTCTCGCACATCACCTACTCCGATCATGAGGAGGCACAGGAACTAATCCTGATTGCCTGCCAGGAGGTGAACGAGGTATTCGGTTGGGTTTCTCACGAAGCTGCCGAAGTAATCGCCCAACACCTTGGTACCACTGCCACTCGCGTGTTCGCCATTCTCAGCTTCTACGCAGACTTCCGCACCGAAAAGCGTGGTCATCACCACATGCTCCTCTGCCACGGCATGAGCTGCTACGTCATGGGCTCGAGCCGATTGGTTCAGACGCTCGTTGACGAATACGGCGTTGCCGACGGCGACACCACTGCCGACGATGAGCTCAGTATTCAGGTAGCAAACTTCTGCCTGGGTGCCTGTGATCAATCGCCGGTTCTGAAGCTTGATGATGAATATCACGGACACGTCACTCCCGAATCGCTCACGGAACTCGTGAACAAGGCGATCGACGGCAAGGCAGCCATGGAGGCAAGCGAGGCAAATCATGGTTAATGTGAAGCCAGGAGAGCACCTGACCAAACTCAACACCAAAGACGAGTACCTGGCCTTCCGCCAGCACGCTCATGACAGGTGGGATGCGATGTGGAACAACGATGCCACTATCGTATCCGTTGGTGTGGGTTCATCGAGCGTCACCAAGGGTGCATTTGAAATTCTGGAAAAGGCCCACGAAGTGGGCGGAAACACCATTGTCCGCGAAGTTAGCGGCAATGGTGCGTTTTGGATGGAGCCGTGGATCGAAGTTGCGCGCCCCGGGCAGCAGCCGATCGTTTACGGACCGCTGACCACCAACGATGTCGCCGGCGTTATCGCCGGAGAGCGTGATGACCTCGCCGTAGGTGTACGTGGTGACAAGCCCGAAGGCCCAATCAAGCCACTCACCGACATCGACTTTTTCAAACACCAGAACCAGTTGCTCACACGCAATGCCGGGCTCATTGAACCCGAGTCCATTGAAGATGCGATTGCCCGTGGCGCCTACGACGGCTACTTCAAAGTGCTGTTCGAGATGAGCCAGGAAGATGCGATCGCCGAAGTCACCACCGCACAGATCCGCGGACGTGGTGGCGGTGGATTCCCGGCAGGCATCAAGTGGGAATCTGGACGTAAAGCCACGGTTACTCCCAAGTTCATTGTCTGCAACAGTCACGAGGGTGAGCCCAACGTCTACAAGGACCGACACCTGCACGAATGCGATCCGCACAGAATCCTGGAAGGTATTCTCATCGCATGCATCGCGTGCGGTGCTGAGCGTGGATACAACTACATTGGTGGTGAGTATCCGCTCGGGTTGCATCGCTTCCGCAAGGCAGTTGCCGATGCCGAGCGCATTGGCCTGATCGGCAAGAACGTGCTCGGATCCGGCAAGGATGTCGCCATTCGCATTCGAACCGGTGGCGGTGCCTATATCTGCGGTGAGGCGTCGGCGCTCATGTACTCCATCATGGGTGTACGTGGCCAGCCACGCACCAAGCCGCCCCGCTCCGTTGAGGAAGGCCTCTGGAAGCGACCAACCGTCGCCAACAACACCGAAACGCTCGCCTGCGTACCTGACGTCATCGTGAAGGGTGGTGACTGGTTCGCCAACATTGGTACCGAGAAGAGCAAAGGTACCAAGCTGATGACTATGCAGGGTCCCAGCAAGCTGCACGGTGTGGTGGAAGTTGAAATGGGTGTCACCATGAATCACCTCTTCAACGACATCTACGGTGGTATGCGTGAGGGATTCACGTTCAAGGGTATTCAGACCGGTGGTGCTTCTGCCGGGCCAATTACCGAGGAGTCGTTCGATATTCCGATCGACTTCGATTCGCTCAACGATATCAACGGCATGCTTGGCTCTGGTGGATGGGTGCTGTTTGATGACAACGTTTGCGCAGTCGATATGGCGCGCTACGTAACCGCATTCAGTCGCTACGAGAGCTGCAGCAAGTGTGTCCCCTGCCGACTTGGAAACCCGGCGCTTGTGGAGATTCTCGACCGCATTCGATTCGGCCGCGGGTCGCTTGAGGATCTTGGGCTGATTAAGCGCACCAGCAAGCACGTTATCGAGCTCAGCCTCTGTGGTTTGGGCCAGGTTGCTCCCGTGCCGCTGATGGCCTTTATGGAAGTCTACGAAGAAGAATTCCGCGAGCACATTGTGGATGGTCACTGCCGCACTGGTACGTGCCCCATCGCCATGAAGCCGCTCGATGCACAGTTGGAAACCAGCGCAGCGGACTAAACACGTTACTCACAAAACAGCCCGGGAGCGATTTAGAATGCTCCCGGGCTGTTTTTACTTTTTAGGCTATCCCAGATCGATTTCCTGACCGATCCCCTTCTCGATGGCCTGCTGTACTGCGTACTGGCCAACGGCGATATCTTGCACGGCGTTTCCTACGGACTTGAAATAGGTAGTCTCTTCTTCCGAGGTACGACCTTCGAACTCTCCCAACACGAGGCCACCGAGCTCCCCAACGATATCCGACGATTTAAGCGTGCCCTTCTCGATGGGAATAATCAGATCGCCAGTTTCCGCGAGTGCGTGTTCCTTCATGTCCACGACGATACGCGAGTTCACCACATACGCTTCCGGGGTCTCTTGCATTTCCGGGGTGAAGGAACCAACGCCGCTCACATGTGTTCCCGGTTTCACCCAGGATGCATCGAACACGGGCTGTTTGGACGTTGTGGCCAGACAGATGATATCGGCATTGCGAACCGGCTCTTCAGGCTCTGTTGTGAATGAGAGCTTGTCGGAGAGCTCTGGCCAGTCCTCATCTATCGCCTCCTGGAACCGGGTGAAGGCTGATTCAGATCGGTCGACGACCGTAATGCTCTCGATGTCGCGGACGGCTGCCACAGCCGCTGCCTGGGTGATGCCCTGGGCGCCTCCGCCGATAATCACCAGGTTCCGGGAATCCTCCCGACTCATGAGCTGGGCGCCGGCGCCAGAAACGGCTCCTGTGCGCAGCTGCGTCAGGAACGATCCGTTCAGAATTGCGTTCGGTACGCCGGTTTCGGCATCCACCATTGTCACCATGGCGGAGGTAACGGGAATCTGGCGGTCTGCATTGCTCTGGAATACAGACACCACCTTGAAACCAAGCGCACCCAGGTTTGCCATGTGCGCCGGCATAAGCAAGGTGACATCTCGGCCCGGATCGACATCCAGGCCAAGGCGCAATGGAACGTCGGCACGATCCTGATACAGCTCGACGAAGGCATCTTTCACCAATTCGATGCACCGGGTCATGGAAACTAATTGCTTGAGATCAGCTCGAGAGATAGCGAGCATGGGTCACCTCCACGTGATTCCAGAATTCATTACTGCAGTGTACGGCGCGCCTCGGCCACTCACAACTACTGCCGTACGTACGCATGAATTCTGTGACAACCTGGCCCAACTCATTAAACTTCCACTAACGATAAGTCGCTCTTATTGTCAATCGATAGCGTGAAATCAAGGCCTTAATCCCGTATCATGGGTACGAACACTGTGAATTTTCACACCGTACGGTCGCCGCTTGACCACTAGACAAGGGCAGCCGTTGTGACTACAATCGAAGCGAACGGGGGAGAAGCAGCACTACAGGACCTCGGCTGTATTTGGGAGGGGACACCAAAGCAGCCCAACCCTGAACTTTGCACTTATTCTCACCTTTGTATGACCCGTATGTGAAGGTTCGTCATTATGGCTGAGAAGAAACGGCAATGCGGAACATGCCGATTTTTCGTTGAAAAAGAAGCGAGTGGTCACGGCAAGTGCACCCATCCCAAGCGGGCGGGCACAGATGCTGAGCTTTTGCTACTCCGGCCTACCGAGTTGGCATGCCGCACCAGATGGGGCAACAGCCTTTGGCAGGACCGAGAAGACGACTCTGACCCCATGGAACCGAAGTCCCCGCAGCAGCCCTCCTCGCCTGATCCAATCGCCGCGCAGCTGCAGTTTGACGACGAAGTAACCTCTGTTTCCATCGCCGGCAGCAAGACTTCTCGTTCGTCATTTGAAGATGATGTTGTCGATTCCGGAGCGACGGCCTCCGGCATGGCGAGTTGGAACGATCCTGTTCAGGAAGAACGCCTGGATTTGCTGCGTAAGGGTAACCACGACGCACTCGCCGGGGCCCACAAGCGCCACATGGAAAAGCAGGCGCAGGCCCGGCAGCGGGAGCTGATTCCTTTTGCCGAGGAAGATGAGACCGGCGCTCCCAAGAGCGAGCCGACTCCCGAACCAAAGCAACAGAGCGAGCCACAAGAGACAGAAGAACCACTAATTCCATCCTCCGAACGCGCCGAACGAGAGCGCATGTTTCCTCCCGACGACTTTGTCGAAGAGGAGAAAACGACGGCGGACAAGAATGACAGCGCCTTCGATGATGAGATGGTGGAAGAAAGCCTTGCGCCTGATCAACATCGATCACCTCGTTTACGGAAGTTAATGCGGGAGCAGAAGAACCCAAAAAGGAATGAGGCGATGCATATGAACGTGCCCTCAGACATGCGGGTGACTTCCAACAATCCCGACAACCGTGAACAGTGGAACTCGGTTCCTACGCTGAATCCGGGCTTTGAGCTTCCACTAAGTAAACCCAAAGAGAAGCCGAACTCCTCGCCAATCAAGGTGGCTGCCAGTGCAGCCCCGGTCGCGACATCGTCACACCAGGCACGGCCAGTCTCGCAGGCGCGAGAACTGGTATACGAAGATCGACTCCGCCAGGAGCGTGCCCAGCGACAAATCGTGGCACCGATTGTCGACGAGGAGGCGAAGAAGCCAGATGCGCAGCCTCTGCGCCCCCGCCGAACTGAGCCTCAGGCGAAGACCGCTTACGACCGGCCACGCCTGACAGAAGCCCCGGCGCAGAATACAAACAGGTTGGAGCGGATCAAATCGAGCCCGCTGCGTGGGTATCATCCTGTCGCCCGCCAGATGGCTGCACCAACACGTGAAGAACCCGTACGCATGCAACAGGACGTGCGGTATACGGAGAATCGTCCGCAGCGACAGGTTGCGCCTGAGCCGGCACCACACCGACCGGAACCGCAACGTCAATTCGATTCGTCTCCCAGGCAAGCCACCCGTCCGCGGCCGCAACAACAACCGCGGCGAGATGAGTACCGGGTTCGTCAGGAAGAACGCCAGGTGCAATCTCGATACCAGGAGCCGGATCCGATCTACGAGGATGATTACCTGGATCAGCCCGAGCCCCCGCAGCACTACGCTGAGGAATACCGTGGGCCAAATACTCTTTACCGTGATGCCAACAAACCGTTCAAGCCGCAGCCAATCGAGATCTCACCCGAGGTACCACGCCGCTGCGGAACGTGTGCAAGCTTTCAACCGGGCGGCGTAGATGGCCGCGGTTCTTGCGCCAACCGATTTGCAGGTCCGGTTCAGCGCGTAGTGGATGAGGATGACCTCGCCTGCCAGCATCTTTACGGCAGCCTCTGGATACCGGCTGACGAAGAAGTTTGGCTGGATGAGCTGCAGAATGACTATCCGCCCACACCGCGAGTAGATGCAATGCTCGCTCGGCGTAAACGTAGAGAAACTACGGTGCTACCGGATCTCGACGAGCTCACATCGTAGCATTTACCCTGTACGAACGTTTATTTCTGCGATTGACACAAATAATCATCGCCACAACTGCCCGAAAAGGAGTAGACTTCGAGAAGCAAATACAGGTTGGCTGGACCCATTGCTACCGGAAGAAATCGCACTTTTAAATTTCATTTATTCTTCCAAATTACATCTGCTGCCCACCTGCTTGCCCATTGAATTAGACACCTGATTTCTCGCAACGACCTGCGAGCTCTGGAGATTCCATGGCCGGATTTGGAGAGACATTACGACAGGCACGTGCCCACAAGAACGTCACCCTGCGCGAGGCTGAAGCCGACACGCGGATTACCCGTCACTACCTGGCTGCGCTTGAAGACGAAGAACTCGATGCACTTCCGCCGCCTATTTACTCGCGCGGAATCGTTCGCAAGTATGCGGACTACCTCGGGCTTGATGCGGGCAAGGTACTGGATATGCACCGCGAACTCACCGGAGATCCGCGTGAATCCAGCCCCATGAACACTGCTCCCACGGAAATGCCACGCATGTGGGCACCCAACTTCGCCATCATGGCGTTCGGTGTTGTGCTCACGGCAATCGTGTTCGCCTGGGGGTATAGCATTTGGCTTTCCCCAACCGAAACCGACGACACAAGCGTTGCCGCTACCTCCACAACTTCGTTTGCAGCCACGCAAACAGCCGAGGAAGCACGTCCCACTCCACCAGCAGCTCCCACGCAAGTCGCGACCGAAGAACCAGAAGTTCAAGCCGGCGGCGACAACCAGCAAGCAGCGGAACCTGACATCCAGGCAGGTGGCGATAACCAGTCTGCTGACGATGCAGCAGCCGAAGAGGATTCCACGACCTACCGCACCGGAATCGGGATCACAGTTGATGCGGACACTCGCGTGACTGTTGAGGTAGATGGACAGGTGGTTTTCGATGAGGTGCTGGCCGCCGGACAATCGACTGACATGTTCGTCGGTAGTGATTTCTCTGTAACCACAGCGAACGGAGCAGCCTCCTACTTCTTCAACAGTTGCGGCATTACATCCGAAACTCCAATGGCCGAGGAACCAGAAGAGTTCAGCCACACCTTTAGCGCCAGTGAGCGATCCTGTGCTCCACCGGACGAGAGCTAAACAACGAACACCCAAAGGAGAGCGAGGAACGTCCCGAACCAATCGGGACGTTCCTCGTTTTCACATCCTCTCCAAATCAGGTTATCGGCGCACGCTCGGCACCGCTATGCCAATCGCACTTGGCAAAATTCCAATTGTCGCCGGGGTTTCCTCCACGACATCCCCATCCAACTGAATTGGTTGCGGATACTCGCTCTCGATTTCTATTTTCCGCGCTGTGCGCTGAATCACCCAGGGTGAGTCACTCAACGTCGCCATGGGGTTCGCGGCGTGGGCAATCAGCATTGCCAACTCGTGTGGACGGTTCGCCGTTACGATAATTACATCGAGCTTGCCATCGTCCGAAACGATGGACTCATCGATTCGAAACGAAGCGTTGATGATCGACGAGCCGTTGGCAACCAGTACGAGCGGCGACACAACCGAGTGCTCTTCATCGTCGATAGTGATGTGGAACGAGCTTCCCCTCTCCCGTAGCGCCCGAATCGCTGCGGGGACGTACGCTCCCCACCCTATCCGCCGCTTGAGGTTACGGTCAGTCGCCTCAAACATGCGGCTATCAAGCCCGGTACCGGCCATGTGAAGGAAATGGTGGTCGTTACAGGTACCGATATCCATTTCGTGGACATCGAACGGACCAAACGCCAACGCGGCCGCTGCAGAAATGTTGTTCGGGACTCCCATCTCCTGGGCGATGATATTGGTTGAACCACTGGGAATAATTCCAAGCGGTATTCGGCGAGGGCCAATAGCTGCTGCAACCTCGGAAACAGTACCGTCGCCACCACAGGCGATGACGCCATCGTCATCTTCGATAACTTCATTCGCAAGTTCGCTGGTTGGAACGCCTTTGCGCGTTTCATAAATGCGCAGGCTCACGCCCTCCGGTAGCCATTGACCGAGAACAGCGCGTACTTGCATATCGTTGATGCGGGTTATGGGATTGATGATAGCTACCACAGAGTCGCCGGCTGAGTAGCCGCGCCTCCAGGCTCCCGAGTCCATTCGCTATGCCCCTGCCGTTTAGGCTGGCTCCTCGTCTGGGCCAAACACACGCTCAACGATTTCATTCGCCGCCCATGTAGCAATGGCCGTGAGCACCAATCCAAGAATTCCTCGAGTCACGTTCTTGATCATCCGATTTCTCCTGCCTGATCGTCGTATTGCCTGGATTGTAAACGCAAATGTGATGCCTCGTGCTATGGGCGCGACGAAGTCGCGAGCAATCCAAGTGGAAAAAGCACGACCACTGCCAACAATAGTAGGTCAACCATTGTGAACGGACCCAAAATAACATGACCAAAGCCGGGTACATTCGCCAAAGCATCTGTCACGAGAGAGGTGGATCCGTACACAACCCGCCCAATCCAGACTCGGTCCGTAACACCTAGCAACAACATAATGGTGCGCACAATGATGATGGTTGCACCGACTGAGTAGAGAAACAGCAGCACCTCAAGCGCGACTCTATTCCGCGCCTCCTCCATTCGTCGACGTTGCTGTGGGTGCTGAATCACCATCAGTTGGTACTCCGGTTCTCGAGGATATCAATGACCCGTTCAGTGATCACAGATGCTAACGCCGGTTTGCTCATCGGCTCCAGATGCTCGGGCTCGGGATTACCACGCGTCAAGATCACTGCCGTTGAATCCGGCGAACCAATGGTGGCGACCGCATCGTTGGCGATGATCATCGCCAGGCCCTTGCGTTCGAGTTTGCCCTGGGCGTTGGCTATGAGATCATCTGTCTCCGCCGCAAAGCCGATCTTCACCAACCCTTCTCGCTCAACACCGGCGAGAATATCCGGATTTTTGGTGAGCGTCAGGGTCATCTCCTCCTGGTCATCCTTCTTTTTCAGCTTCTGGTCGGTCGCTGTTGCCGGGCGAAAGTCTGCAACAGCCGCGGCCATGATCAAGACGTCTGCATCAGTCACAGCTTCTTCAACAGCTTGCTGCATATCTAGCGTGGAGGTGGTTTTTACGATAGTCATCCCAACTGGTGGATTCGATACCGCCGGGCCGACAATGAGCGTGACATCTGCGCCTTTGTCGGCAGCGGCAAGAGCCAGGGAAATACCCATGGTGCCGGAGGAGTTGTTCCCGATGAACCGGACCGGATCGATGGCTTCGTGCGTTCCGCCAGCGCTGATGACAACCTTGCGGCCACGAAGTGGACCATTTCTGCCGACTGCACAGCGGGTCGCGTACACGATGCGCTGTACGTCAGCCAGTCGGCCATCGCCGCTTGCTCCGGAGGCGAGACGTCCTGATTCAGGCTGGACGATGACAGCACCATGCTTTCGCAGCGTGTCCAGATTGGCTTGGGTTGCCGGGTGGTGCCACATGTGATGTTCCATAGCTGGCGCCAAAATTATGGGCGCCTGTGTCGCAAGCAGGACCGAGCCGAGCATATCATCCGCGAAGCCGTGAGCCATTTTGGCGATGCTGTTAGCGGTAGCAGGCGCAACAATGACAGCGTCAGCGTTTGCTGCGAGCGAGACATGCCCGGCATAATCACCACTCCAACCATCAAACACGCCGCTGTACACATCGTTACGTGTGAGTGCCTGGAACGTCATCGGCTGAACGAACTGCAGCGCACTCTCGGTGAGCACCACGTGCACATCCGCCCCGAGTTGAACCAACTTACTGGTGAGGTCCGCTGCCTTGTAGGCAGCAATTCCACCAGTGACACCCAGCACGATTCGTCGTCCTGCCAGTGGCTCAGGCATGGGCAAGCTCCTTCAGGGCGCTGATCGCCTGGTCAATATGGTTATCCGTAATTTCGTAATGCGTCACCATTCGAACCCCGTTCATACCCATATCCGATATGAGTACGCCGCGCTCCTTCAGTGCTTCGATGAATGTGGCCTGGTCCATACGCGGCTTGAAGATCACGAGGTTCGTCTGCACAGAATCCAAATTGATCTCATAGGCCGGGTACTCGGCGATAGTTTCACCCAGTGCACGGGCACGGCGATGATCTTCCGCCAGGCGATCTACCATCTGATCGAGACTCACCAGCGCTGCCGCTGCCAGGATTCCCGACTGCCGCATCGCACCACCGAGCAACTTGCGCTGAATCCGCACCTTCTCCATCATCTCACGGGTGCCCACCACCATTGACCCAACGGGCGCAGCCAATCCCTTGGAGAAACAGAATTGAACTGTATCAGCATGCTGTGCGATTTCACTAACAGGCAGGTTCAGGTAGGTGGCGGCATTGAAAATACGCGCACCATCCATGTGGATCGGTATTTCATGCTTCTTCCCCAACGCCGCCAGTTCGGCCAAATAGCTCTGTGGCAACACCGTACCACCCTTGCGGTTGTGGGTATTTTCGGTGGCAATCAATGCCGTAGCTGGTGAGCCGGGGCCCGCTGTGCGGATTGCACGCTCAACCTGATCCAGCGGTAGCGTGCCGTCTGCAGCTGTCGTAATGGTGCGTGGAGTGATACCGCCCAGGGCGGCGGGGCCTCCGCCCTCATACCAAAGCAGGTGGCTCTCATCGCCAAAAATAGCTTCTGTACCGCGCCCTGCATGAGCCAGCACACTGGCCATATTCCCCATGATGCCACTTGGCATGAAGACGGCAGCTTCCTTCCGGAACAGCTCGGCACTCCTGCGCTCCAGTTCGTTAATCGTCGGGTCTTCGCCAACCTGGTCGTCCCCGACCACAGCGTTAGCCATCGCCTCGCGCATGGCGGGTGTTGGTCGGGTGACGGTATCGGAACGTAGGTCAACCACGCCGTTTGTTGCAGGTGTTTCGAGATTCATGCGTCTTCCTTACAGCAGTTCTTCGGTGTCTTGATACTGGCCATCATATCCGGAAGGCTCAATTTGCGGGTCTGCAGGTTCGGTCTCTGGCTCGATTGGCTCGATCGCAGGAGCACCCTCCCCGGAGTCAACTGGAGCAGTCGGTTCGGGCTCGGTCTGGGGGACATCTGTCGGTTCTGGCTCCACGGGGGCTTCGGTTGGTGGCTGCTCCTGTGGCAGCGCCTCTTCAACCGGCGCCTCTTCCACACTTTCGCCCGAATCAGTCGGCTCTATCGGCACGAACTCCTCTTGCTGCTCGGGCATTTGCGTGGGCGTTGGTGTTGGCGATTCTTGCTCCTGGCCACCAAAGGATGGTAAGTCGAAATCGAACCGGTCAGTATCGAGGAGATGGTATCCAGCCCACACACCCACGCCAAGCATTCCGATAATCAGCAGCACGATGATGCCCTTAAACGCGCTATTGAGGCCTGCACCTTCGTCCCGTGGTATTGGCTCCGGCTCATAATGCAGCGGAGGTGCAGGCGCGGGTTGCGAAGGCGCCTGGTGCATCACCGTTGTGGCCTGGGCCGTACCGCGGCCACTACCGGCACTCAGTGCCTGACCAAGCGCCTGCTTCATAGCGCGAGCACTGCCAAACCGGCGGGCGGGGTCCTTCGCGAGGCTCTGACCGATCACGGCATCAATGGCCGGAGTAATTCCGCGCTCGGGGAGGCGCATGCTCGGTGGGGTCAACGAATTATTGATGTGCTGCAGCATCGTCTCCCGGCTGTTCTTTCCCTGGAACGGCAGCGTGCCGGTCAGCATCTCGTACAGCATCACGCCTGTAGCGTACAGATCAGCTGCCGGTGTTAGCGGTTGCCCCTGCGCCTGCTCCGGAGCCATGTAATCCACCGTGCCAATGGTCAAACCATCGCCAGTCAGGCCAGCCGTAGAATCCACCTCCGCAACACCGAAATCGGTGACGCGGGCGATGCCATCCCTGCCGATAAGCACATTCTGCGGTTTAATATCGCGGTGGACGATTCCAGCTGCGTGGATCGCCTGCAAGCCATCGAGCACATGACCGATGATCCGGCGCGAATCGCGAACCGAAAGCGGGGCCGAGCGCTGGATCAGCGCCTTCAGATCCTCGCCATCGATGTATTGCATGACGATATAGAGCGTGCCCTCTTCCTGGCCGAAGTCGTAGACATCCACCACGTTCGACTGACGAACGGATGCCGCCAGCTTCGCCTCGGCCTGAAACCGTTGCACGAAAATGGGATCGTTGGTGAGCCGACGATGCAAGAGCTTGATGGCAACCGGTCGCTCCAGCCGTTCATCCCAGCCGCGCCAGGTAGAGGCATGCGCACCTTCACCAATTTTGGATTCAACCCGGTAACGGTTGGCATATTTCTTCGGGTGTCCGGTTGGTGTGTCGTCTGGCAATTGCGGGTCCCTGCGTGACGAAATCGTTCGTTAACTCTGCAAATGATAGTACGCTTGCGCGGGATTCGGGCCTCTGCGATGCTGTGTTTTGAGGAGACTTACTTGCTATGGCCCGACCCGGTCTGGCGCTCGACGCCTTCACTCGCAACGTTCTGGTGTGGATGTGTGTGCTTGTCACCGCGAACCAGCTCGCCTTCAGCGCCAATACGCCAATTATCGCGCAGTATGCGGAGAGCTTTGGCGTTAGCATGACCGCTATCGGCCTGACGTTCGCAGTTTACGGACTCGCCCGCCTCATGTTCAATATCCCGGCCGGGAGTTTGGCCGACCTTTTGGGGCGGAAGCAAGCGCTCGCACTTGGTGGCTTGCTATCGGGGCTCTCGGCTATCGGTTGTGCTATTGCTCCAAACTATGAACTCTTCATCGGGGCCAGGTTTGTGGGCGGAATTGGCGCGGCGTTCGTGCTCACCGGTGGGCAAATCGTGCTCGCAGACATCGCGTCTCCACGGAATCGCGGCCGGCTGATGAGCATCTACCAAGGCGTCTTCCTGGCCACAGCCGGGCTTGGCGCAATCCCGGGTGGATGGCTGGCCACTCGCTACGGACTTGCCTCGCCATTTTGGGCGAGCGCCATTCTTTGCTTTGTGGTCACTATCGTCGCCCTCCAGTTCGTGCCTGAAACCCGCGAACATGCGAACCGCAGAGCCAGTGAGGACACATCGCGAATCGAGCTTCCGTTCAGGAAGCAGATTAGTCTCCTGGTGCGGAGCGAAGGGTTGCTGCTCATTAGCCTTATTGGTTTGATGGCAGCCTTCGGCCGTACAGGAGGCGTTTTCAATGTCGTGCCAATCATGGGTGAATCCGAACTCGGCCTGACCCCTGCGCAAATCGGCGTGGGCCTGAGCATGATCAGCTTTGTAAGCCTTGCGTTCGTGGTGCCAAGCGGATTGCTGGTCGACAAAGTCGGCCGCAAACCTGTGATCGTTCCCGCGCAGCTGCTTAGCGGGGCCGGCTTTCTGCTATTCATCACGGCTGATAACTACATGACATTCCTGCTGGCGTGCTTCGTCTGGTCGTGCGCGGGTGGATTCGCTGGTGGTGCACCCGGCGCTTACGCAGCAGATATGGCCCCAGCCGGCAAGAACGCCTCGGCCATGGGGCTATATCGGGCGCTGATGGATGTCGGGTATGTGATAGGTCCACTTGCCATCGGGTTCATGGCAGATAACTGGAGCATCGACCGGGCACTGCTGGTGACCGCTATGCTGACCATTGGATCCGGACTTCTCTTCGCATTCCGAGCAAAGGAAACCCTTGTTTCCGAAGAAGCCGCACCAGAGCCTAAACCAGCCCCTTAAGAACATGTCTGCGAGCCCGCTTTGCGGCTTTTTTCCGCTTCATTGGCAAGGTGAAGGTGAACTCCGATCCCTCGCCGACCGTGCTGGTGACCGATATTTCACCACCATGCAACCGCACGATATTCTGTGCGATGGCCAGACCAAGGCCTGTTCCTTCTGATCGGCGAGCCTTGTCCGACTTGTAGAAGCGCTCAAAGAGTCGAACCCGTTCCTCCTCCGGAATGCCCACACCGGTATCGCGAAGCGAGACATAGACGGTGTTCTTCTTCCGCCGGGCCTTCAGGAAAAGATCTCCGCCCGCCGGGGTGAACTTGATGGCGTTGTGAATCAGATTGATGAGAACCTGTTCAATGCGCACCACATCAATCGCCAGTTCCGGCAAGTTGTCTTCAAGCTCAATATCGAGTGTCAGCTCCGCCCGCTCGATCTGCGCCTGTAACCGTTTGGCGCCGTTCTCGAGGACGTCACCGATATCAGCATACTCCAGCCGTAACGGTGTACGACCCGCTTCGAGACGGGCAAAGTCGAGCAGGTCTTCGACCAGCGCGTTGAGCCGGTCGATCTCGCCAACGATCCGGCCGAGGAACTCTGCCGCGACTTCTGGTTCTTCAACTGCGCCAGCCTCAAGCGTTTCGACAAGAGCCCGGATAGATGTGAGCGGGGTACGCAGTTCGTGCGAAACATTGGCCACGAACTCGCGCCGAACGGTTTCCAGCCGACGCACTTCCGTCACGTCGCGAAGAATGACCAGTCCGAGTCGCTGTTGAGCCCCTTCTACAACGCGGGCGAGAACCTGTAAGAATTGCTGGTCGACCCCATGCTCCACGGTGGCCGACGATTTGTCCTTGCCGTCGAATGCATTATTCAGGACCCGGGATATCTCATAATCCCGCGCGGCCTGTACAAAAGGCCTCCCGATTGCCTGATTCTCTTCGATATCCAGCATTTGTTCTGCTGCAGGGTTCATTCGCAGCACAAAGCCCTGCTCATCGGTGAGAACCACGCCATCCACCAGGCCGCTCATCACGAACTCGAGCCGCAGGCTTGTCTGCTCCTGTCGCTCTATCACCTCTTCCAGCCGCGTCGCCATACGGTTGAAGGCACGACCGACACTATCGATCTCACGAATGTCGTTCTCCGGCACGCGGGCAGAGAAGTCACCCACGGCCATCCGCATCGCCTGGCGCACCAGGTCCTGCAAGGGACGTGTAAGTCGACCGGCGAAATACCACCCAGCGGCAATGGTGGCGATCAACGACACAACGACGGCAAACAGAATCGCTCGCTGGATGGAGGCGACCGCCGCTCCAATCTCGGTAGTCGGTACAGATACCCTCAGTACCCAGTCAGCTGAATCCGGTACTGGCACCGCGACGTAGAGCGCGTCCGTGCCAGTGGTTTCGCTTGTGCGACGGTCCGTGCCGGCGGCTTCATTCCTGGCATCGACGACCTCGGGGCGATCGTTGTGATTTTCCATGTTGGAGGCGGGGTGGCTGGAATCGAACAACACGGTGCCGTTCGCATCGATCAGGGTGATGCGGGTGCTGGACGTCTCTGCCATCTCTTCGAGTGTGGCATAGAGTTCCTCGCTCTCCGCAGTTGGCTCGCGATCAGCAATCGCGACGGCTGCGATATCAGCCTGACTTTGGAGATCGGTTTCCATGTTCTCCTGCTGGGTCTGCTCGGCGGCATTCCCCAGGAAGAAATAGAGGACGATGAGAATGATGATGAAGAGTGCGACAAAGGGAGTGGCGACGCGTACACGGAGGGAGTTGAAAAACCGCGCGCCAGAGGATGCCTTCATGCCTTAATGCCTGATTGGTCTGGATCAAATCGATATCCGGACCCTCGCACAGTTACCAGCAATTTTGGCGAGGCCGGATCTGCTTCCAATTTGGTGCGAAGCCAGCGAACATGCACGTCGACCGTGCGGGTATCCACACGAAACTCGTAGCCCCATACTTCACGCAACAGCGCGTCACGCGTCATGACTACACCAGGATGGCGTGCGAAATAGACCAGCAGGTCGAACTCCTTGGGGTTGAGTTCAACAGGTTCACCGCTCTTCGTCACTGTTTGCGAGGCGATATCAATCACCAGCCCGCCAGTTCGAATCTGCGAGTTGGTGTTCGGAGTAGCTGGCTGTGGATCGGATTGCGGGACAGGTGTATCAATCATGCCAACACGACGCACAATTGCCCTAATGCGTGCCACGAGCTCGCGCATGGCGAACGGCTTGGTGATGTAGTCATCGGCCCCTATTTCGAGGCCGACGACACGATCGATTTCATCACCTTTGGCAGAGAGCATCAGCACGGGCACGTTGGAGGTCGCCCTCAGCCGGCGAAGCACCTCCAGGCCGTCGATGCCCGGCAGCATGATATCGAGCACGACAGCATCCGGGTTGTGCTTGGCCAACTCAACAGCCTCGAGACCGGTTTCTGCTTCGAGTATGTCGAACCCCTCCCGTCGCAACGTGAAGGTGATCGCTTCCCGAATATTCGTTTCGTCGTCCACCACCAATACAGTGGGGCGATCAGAACCCGCCACAGCCTGGGCCTTCCTGACGTACGTGCACAACTGCACCTTGTCTGCCGGAATTATAGGGTATGCAAATTAGCTGATTACTGAACTCTACCGGTTGAAATTGTGAACAAACTCGGTAAGGCGTTGTAACTGGTTGAAATCCGTATCCGGGTGGATGCCATGCCCGAGGTTGAAGATATGACCGTTGCGACCACCTGCCTGTTGCAGTATGTCTGCCGCACCGGCTTCAACTTGTTCCCACGGGGCGAATAGCATGGTCGGATCCAGGTTGCCCTGTATTCCCTTCTCTGCGCCGATTGTCTTCCACGCATCTTCGAGTCGGATGCGCCAGTCCACGCTCACCATATCGGGATTGGCATCGCGAATTGCACCCAGCAGGTGTCCGGTGCCTGTACTGAAATGAATGGAAGGAGCCTTGCCACGCACCGAATCGAGGATTCGTTTGGTATACGGCATCACGTGCTTGCGGTAGCTCTGCTCATCCACAAGCCCGAGCCAGCTATCGAACACCTGCACCGCGTCGGCACCGGCTTCGATCTGTCCCTGCAGGTAGAGCTCGGTGACGGCGGTGATCTTGTCCATGAGCGCGTTCCAGACCTCCGGAGCGCCGTACATCATCGCTTTTGCCTTCGGGTATTCCTTGGTTGGCTTGCCGTCCACCATGTAGCAGGCAAGCGTCCATGGAGCCCCGGCAAATCCGAGGGATGCTGCGCGCTCACCGAGCTCGGAGCGAAGCATCTTCAATGCTTCCAGCACGTAGGGTGTGCCCTCTTCCGGCCCGACCACCCGGAGTTTCTCGACATCCTCCATTGTGCGGATCGGATTCTGGATCACTGGTCCCACGCCGGGCTTGATCTCAAACTCGACACCCAGGCTTTCCAGCGGCAACATGATATCGGCAAAGAGCACAGCACCATCGACGCCGAAACGATCGACAGGCATGAGCGTTGCCTGAACAGCGAGCTCTGGCGTGTGAGCAAGCTCAATGAACGAGTGCTTCTTGCGAAGTTCACGATATTCCGGCAAGCAACGTCCTGCCTGGCGCATAAACCAGACTGGCGTTGTATCGACAGGTTGAAGATTGGCGGCGGCCAAAAGTCGCTGCCGACCGGTCATTTCATTAACAGACATGTACTGCTACTCCTCATTGAGCCAACGAGCAACATCCTTGGCATGGTAGGTAATAATGCGATCGGCACCGGCGCGCCGAAACCCGAGCATGGTCTCCAGCACGACACGAGGTTCATCTATCCAGCCGCGCTCTGCGGCCGCCTTGATCATGGAGAACTCACCAGAAACGTTGTAGGCGACGATGGGAACCTGTGTGCGGTCCTTCGCCTGCCGAATGATGTCCATATAGGCCAACGCGGGTTTGACGATGATGGCATCGGCACCTTCGTCGAGATCGATATCGATTTCACGCATGGCCTCGCGAGCATTGGCAGAATCCATCTGATGCGTACGCCTGTCACCGAACGTCGGTACGCTTTCTGCAGCCTCGCGGAACGGTCCGTAGTATGCACTCGCATATTTGGCGGCGTAGCTCATCACCGGGGTTTGTACGTAGCCAGCTTCATCGAGTGCCTGGCGTATAACTGCAACACGCCCATCCATCATGTCGCTGGGTGCGACGATATCGGCCCCCGCCCTTGCGTGGCTAACAGCCGTTGTAGCCAGTAACGGCAGCGTGCAATCGTTATCCACTTCGCCTTCGACGATGATCCCGCAATGACCGTGATCGGTATACTCGCAGGCGCAAACATCAGTTACAACCAACATATCGGGCGCATGCGATTTGATCTGCCGCACGGCTTTCTGCACGATGCCGTCCTCAGCGAAGGCTCCGCTGGCTTCTCCATCTTTTACCTTCGGAATACCGAAGAGGAGCACACCCGAGATTCCCAGCGA
>CAZGML010000022.1:0-44736 GCA_964526965.1 uncultured Sphaerobacteraceae bacterium
CGGCCGATCCGCGTGAAAGCGTTGACCTGGCAATCACAGCGGACTAACGACCGCCAAAACATAGGATTCCTGGAGGGAGGTTGCCGTATGGCAATCTCCCTCTTTTTAATTATTGATATCGGAGCCATTGTGACGATCTGAATCACAGTAACGGCTGGTGATCTTCCGGTTATCCCCCGCGCGATAACATTCATGTTCTGTCACGATACGCTGGAGAAACAAACGCAGTATCAGATAGAGAGGGATTATGGAGATCGCTATTTGGATTGCCACCGGTATTCTCGCCTTCGCGTTTCTCGGCGGAGGATTTGTGAAGGCGTTTTCGAGCAGGGAGCAGCAGAAGGAAATGGGGCTTCTGTTCGTCGACGACTTTTCCGAAAACACGATTCGCCTGATAGGTGGGCTGGAACTCCTGGCCGTGGCCGGGTTGATTCTGCCGGCACTGGTTGACATCGGAACTATTTTCGTGCCGCTGGCAGCGACGGGACTGGCGCTGATCATGATCGGTGCGTCGTATGTCCATTACCGGCGGGACGAGATGAACGATGTGCCGAAGAATATTGGCCTGTTGGTGGTTACCGTATTTGTGGCCGTAATGCGATTTGGACCCTATCCACTATGAATTTGACAACGCCAATCGCCACGGGGAATACGGCAGAGATCTATCTGCATGATAACCAGATCGTGAAGGTCTACTTCAGGGAACGGCCAGAGACGGTGAGAACCGAAGCCGCGAACCAGGAGTACGCGCGACGGCTGGGCTTGCCGGTGCCTCGGGTAGTTCAGGTGACCGAGCACGAGGGTAAACCAACCCTGGTGATGGAGCGTGCGCCCGGGGTACCCATGAAGGATCTGCTGTTTGAGGATCTTGATCGAGCTCCGGCGATGCTGGCGAGGTCGGTGGAAGTTCAGCGGAGTGTGCATGCATTGGCTGCACCGGCATTGCGCCGGATGAGCGACCGGCTACGGCAGCAGATCAGATCTGTTGATGGGCTTGGTGATGACGCGAAATCCGAACTATTCGCGATGCTTGATGAGGTCGGGGACGAGACGCAGCTGTGCCATGGCGATTTGCATGTGCAGAATCTGATCGTGGATGGAGACGACATCGCCATCATCGACTGGATGGACGCGACGCGGGGGAATCCGCTCCTCGATGCGTGCCGGACATACGTAATCTACGCGGAGGTCGATGCCAGCGTAGCGGAGATGTACCTGGAGGAGTACTGCCGGCAGGCTGGAGTTGATGTGGGGGAAGTGCTGCGGTGGGTCCCGGTGATGCGCGCGGCGAGGATGTCGGAGAGGGACTGAAGCACTCAACCAATCTGCAATCCCTCGTCGTGTATCCGTCTGGGACTGTCGTGGAAATGTATACGCAGTCTCGAGCAGACCATCCCTACAGGAACACACGAGTACATTGAATTCCATTTCGACAAAGTTTTTCAAAAGAACTTCGGGAAGGAGACCTGACACCACTAGTCGAGATGCACTTTGATATGAACTCGCTATGAGCCATACCCAACCTTCCTATACGACAACACAGTCACGTGAGTAACTGGTTGACACGGATGCGATTTCGCGATTAAACCCTCTATCTCCAAGACAGTTCAGTTTCGTCACGATGACGACAAACATTGTTCTGACAACTGAACCGATATATCGGTGCCTTTCATAACTTCACTCTCCCAATAAAGCGGAGCGAGTTATGTCGGTTCATCCATGAAGCCCAATTATCATATTACCGTATCAACACTTTCGTACCGAGGGGTGGACTGTCAACCAGATAATCGTCTCGAAGCCCGGCGAAGAGGTTTTGATGTGTAGAAACCGACGCTCGATCCAATATTATGATCAGAGTTGCTGGGACGGATGTATCGATTTATTATCGCCTGAGAGTTCCTAATCGCTTCGCTCAATCTCTGTTGCTCACTTTCAATTTTGGCGAGGTCCTCTTCCGCTGCCTCAAGCTTTTGTTTCTGAGAATCAAGTTTGGCGCTAACCTGGTACTCTTGATAAGCTAGCGCTTGACCCAGCTCAACGGTAATCGACTGAAACTGCCTTGCCGCATCGGAGATGGTTGCCTCCTTAGAACGAGCAGCCCGATCTAAGTGCCTCCACCAATTTCGTTCCTCTTCCAGTTCCGAACGTAGTTCTAAAGCCACGGACTCAGTAGTATCCGCTTCCTCTAGAAGTAAATCTATCTTGTCATCCTGGCGTTTTATCTCTCGATCAACCAGTTGCATCTCTGCCTTCAGTTGCGCTAAATGTTCCATCTCCGAAGGCAGCACTGTCTGGACGAACCGCTTCCTCTCATCGCTGAACTTGAGGCAATTTCCACATTTTGCAGATTTGTATTTTGGGATCTCTCGTTTGCCGGCAAATGACATTCCCCTGAGCAAATCATCAGGGTCTGCACGCTCGTACTCGGTCTCTGTTGGAAGCTTACCGCATTGTTGATCATGGAATAACCCCTCACACTCCGAACATTGTAAAAGATCATCCCCAGAATGGAGACAAAAACAACAATCGCCATTGAAGGAATACTTCATTTGTAAAGCCTTTCTGAGCCGCCTCAGGTCGTTTTGCGTAGGTTTCACGATGGTGTCTCATTTATTGTAACCTGATTCAAGAGCCGTAGGTCGTGATTCGCTCGCCGAAGATCGCCAGAATCTACTTTGTTCCCAGAAAAATCCTTACGCGATCCTGACTCACATCCGATTCCAACTGCCCTAGACTAAGAATCAGGTTATCCGACCCATTGGGTCGGCTTCGAGTCGAGGCAGAATTATGGCGATCATCACACTCTCACCAGAAGCAATCCTTACGTCGCTCACGCGCATCGTGCACCCGCAGTACGGTGTCGATGTGGTGAACCTCGGGACGATCTACGGCATCGAGCTCGATGGCGACAGTGCCACGATCACGATGTCGCTCACACCTGATTCCAATCAACACGAGATCGAGCATCTGATTAGCGAGGGACTGTATCGTCGGCATCCGGATCTGGCCGACGTGACTTTTGTGATCTCGAATGATCCGCCATGGCGGGATGATTTCATCACCCCCGAGGGCGAACTTCAACTCAATAACCCCATGCCGTCACAGCCCATCGAAATGGACACCGAGGAGGATATCCTCGAATCGCTCAAGTTCGTCATCGACCCGGAGGTCGGGGTGAACGTGGTCGATCTCGGTCTCATCTATAACGTTGAGCTACACGGCACAGCGACCGTCATCACCATGACGCTGACAACGCCGGGTTGCCCGCTGCACGACACCATTGAAGAGGCAGTCCAACGCGTTATCGGCACCCGACATCCAAACATCACCGAGGCCCGCACCGATCTCGTTTGGGATCCCCCATGGGACACCGACATGATTACCGACGCAGGCAGAAGGGCCCTAGGATGGTAATAACTATGAAACCAAGAATTGAACTTGACTGGAAGATCAGCAAGGTTCTGAAGGAATATCCCGAACTGCTGGATACCCTCGCCGATTCCCACCCGGCGTTCGGCAAGCTGCGGAATCCGCTGCTGCGCCGCGTGCAATCCAAACTCGTCACCGTCGAGCAGGCGGCAGCAGTGGCCGGTCTGGAGCCGGAATCGCTCCTGGCCAGGCTGAATAAAGCGGCTGGATTCGACGTAGAACCCGTACCAATCAAACCAACCATGCGACCAAAAGCAGATGCTCCCGCCTGGGTCGAGCGAACAAAGGTCGCCGAAAAGCTGGATGTGCGTCCGCTCATCGCGCGCGGTGAGGAGCCGTTCAGCATGATAAGCGGCGCGGCCCGCAGGATTCCGGTGGGCGAGGCGCTTTCGCTGCGCTCGCCGTTTGATCCTGTTCCGCTGCGAGAAGCGCTCGGGAAGCAAGGGTTCGAGGCTTACACCAGCGGCGCTGGTGATGACTGGATCACCATCTTTCGCCGTGTGCGTGAAATGGGCCAAAAGCGTACGTCGAAACCGGCGCCCGTCGTGAGAGATGATGCTCCAGTGACCGCCGAGATCTCGATTGATGTTTCGGAACTCGTTCCGCCAGAGCCGATGATGAAAATCCTTGGCGCTTTGGAAGAACTGCCAGGTGGCGGACAACTCACCGTTCACCATGTGCGCCGCCCGATGCATCTGTATCCGCGTCTCGATGAAATGGGATACGCACACAGCACGACCGAGCTTGCACCCGACAAGGTGCAACTTGTGATCTCGAAACCGGTGCACGCACAATGATGCAGATGGCCGGGCGGAACTCGGTGCCGCTGCACATACCGGCACGATATATGGCGGTTTCAGTGATTTCGCTAATCGCCTGGATCATTTTGACCCCCTGGATGCTACCCGAGGTCATCTCGGCACCACTCTCCTATCCCGTCATCGCATGGACCCACCTGCTCACACTTGGATGCATTGGCAGCATGATCATCGGTGCCAGCGTGCAACTGGTGCCGGTAGCGATGCAGACGCCTTTCCCGGCAGAGAGGCTCGCGGAATGGGCGTGGTTCCTGTGGATCGGCGGGATTGTGCTGTTCGAACTGGGATTTAGTCAGGAGATCCTGGTGATTCTCGCACCGGGAGCAACGCTGCTCGGAATCGTTCTGGTAGGATACGCGCTCGCAATTACCACCATGTTCCGCTGCTCTCCACAACGAGATACCGTTGCCTGGCACCTGCTGGCGGCCGCATGGCTGTCGGTTGGTGGCTTTGTGCTTGGGTGGCTACTCGCACTCACCAATGTGAACGGACTCCTCGGCGGACACCTCCTGCCGGTTCTCGCAGCCCACATCATTGTGATGATGATTGGTTGGGTGTCGCTAACGCTGCTCGGAGTTGGTTACAAACTCATCGGCATGTTCACTCTCGCCGAGCGCCAGCTCGACCAAATGCGGGCAAACCTTTCCGGACTATTTATCACCAGCGGCGTGGTTATGATGCTTGTTGGTATCGCGTTTTTCACGGATCGGCTGGTGGTGACTCTCGGTTCCGTGCTCATCGTATGGGGTGTGCTGATGGCTGCGCTTGAGATCACGCGCATGTACCAAAAGCGGATGCGGAAGACGATTGATGTTCATATGCCATTCGCTATTACGGCGTGGACCGTGCTGTTGATTTCCAGCATCGCGCTTTTCGCGCTCACATTTGAGGCGAATCCAGTCGGCATTCCACTCACGGCGGCGACCATCTGGCTCGTGTTTGCGGGCGCATTCCTGGTGGGGATTCAAGGCTTCTTTTACAAGATCTCCACGTTTCTCATCTGGTTGAAGACGTACGCTCCGCTGGCTGGAAAGGTATCCGTCCCACAGCTCGATACGATGTACGACCGCCGGTTGGCGTTCCTGGGGCTGATCGCGTGGATGACCAGTGTCATCGCGATTGCCGCTTCGCTACTCGGCTGGCTCCCCATTTGGTGGGGCTGGAGCGCTGGTCTCTGGATCGGTGGGGTTCTCTTCGTCATCAACATTTCGCGCATCGCCCGTCACTGGCGAGGACCGATCGCTCCGAAGTCCGCACCGCCCACTCCACGACTCTCGCAGACATAACCGAATAACCCTCCTTTAGTGGCACAGGCTTTGCGTTAGGGCCCGTGTGATTTTGGCATGCCTGTAGGAGGGCCCCCAATTGCTTCCAATTAAAGAGCGAAAGTTTCGTCCAGATATTGAGGGGATTCGCGGAATCGCTTCAGTAACCGTCATGCTTTACCACGCCGGGTTCGCCTTTATGGCGGGCGGTTTTGTGGGCGTGGATGTGTTCTACGTACTTTCCGGATTCCTCGTCACAGCCGGGCTTCTGCGAGAAGCCGAGAAGCGCGGCAAGATCAACTTCTTCGATTTCATGGGTCGACGTTTCCGTCGATTGTTACCGGTTAGCGCGTTGGTAATCATCGCGACCATCCTGGCGACCTACCATTGGCAGGGACCAACAGCCGGTAACGAAGTCGCTGAAGACGGAATCTGGACCTCGCTCTTCCTCGCCAATTGGCGATTTATTGCCGTCGGCACGGATTACCTCGGTGCACAAAGCGCTGCTTCACCGCTGCAGCATTACTGGACGCTCGCCATCGAGGGCCAGTTCTATCTCGCATGGCCGCTCGTGATGCTTGCCTTGGCGTTTCTGGTACGAAAGGTCGCGGGCATCTCGCTCCGTGTAATCACGGCGGCGGTGCTGGTGGTGATGTTCGTGGTCAGCTACTGGTGGTCGATCACGTCGACTCCCGGTGACACCACCGTTGCCTACTTCAGCACCTGGACACGTGTTTGGGAGATCGCAGCCGGATGTCTATTGGCAGTGTTCCTGCCGTCCATTCTCCGCATCCCCCGCAATATCGGCAGCGGATTGACCGCAGGCGGTGTCGCGCTAGTGCTGGCGTCGTGCTACTTCGTGATGGGCGATGTACCCTTCCCTGGCTGGATTGCAATTCTGCCGGTACTCGGTGCGTGTGGCGTAATTATCGGCGGTACGGTGGCGGAGGATAGCCCAGCTGATAAGCTCCTGCAGGCCAGGCCACTGCAGATTCTGGGCAAGTACAGCTACGGCATGTACCTCTGGCACTGGCCGATGCTGCAACTCGCTCCCTCAGTGATCGGACGAGAACTCTCCGGCTTCGAGAAGCTGCTCATTCTCGTGCTGGCCACAATTACAGCTGCTGTTACCTATCATCTGATCGAGAATCCGGCACGCAACATCGAAGTTCTGAAGAAGAATGCACCCGCATGGAGCCTCGCCTTTGGAGCACTTTTGATATTGGCACCGGTGGGAGTTGCCCAGAATGCGATGAACTCGAACCAGGAACCTCCGGCGATAACCATCGATCAGGCTGAGTTGGACGCCTATCCAAATGAGGACGAGGTGATTGTGGAGGTCGAATATTCGGTGGAGGCAACCGATTGGCCGGAGCAAGAGCCGCGCATCGATAACCCGGCATACAGCGACGAGTGCGATGTCAGCCGCGCGGCCACGAGCTCGAGCGCGTGTACGCATGGCGATCAGGACGGAGAGAAGGTCGCCGTGGTCTATGGCGATAGTCACGCGGCGATGTGGATTCCGGCGTTCGATATCATCGGGCAGGCGGACGGCTGGCAAGTGATTCAGCTCAACAAGCCGGGCTGCATTGCTCCCGATTTCCCGACATATTCCAATGTTATGGGCGGAGAGTATACGGAGTGCATCGAATATCGCGCCTGGGCAATGGACAAAATCGCCGAGATCGAGCCGGACCTGGTGATCGTTACCAGCGCGCGAGATGGATCACTTCTCAGCGCGAACGGCCAGGGAACCACCGAAGGCCTAGACCAGGCTTGGGAAGAAGGCTTAGGTCGAACTCTGGACAATATCACTCCACACGCCGATCGGGTGATTGTGCTGGGAGACCAGGCATACCCGACCGAACCCGGCATCAAATGTCTGGAAGCGAACCCGAACGATGCGCAGAAGTGTGGCGACGATTTCCACGACGCCGTCCATGCCGATCACAACGAGATGGAAGCACGCGTTGCCGAGGAGCACGGTGCGGCCTACGTAGACACCGTTCGGTGGATGTGCACAGATGAATTCTGTCCGGCAGTGATCGATGGGATAACAGTGCATCGAGACCGCATGCATATCAACGAGAACTTTGCTGTGTGGCTGAGCGAAGCACTCGGCAATGCAACCGGTATGGTGGAAGGCGACCTGGTAAGCCACAGTACCGCTAGGCACGCTGTGTTGCCATCGGCGTCGGGACGAAACGAATACACAACAGCGCGAGAAGTAACTCTCGCGCTGTAGCAGTACTATCCCAGGATTTCGCCTTCTCGAGGCGGTGGACCGTAATTGTTCGAGCCCCGATCGCCCGGCATGAATCCCAGCATGACCAACGAGTAGATCCAACCAACAATCGGAATCAGATTGATGAGAACCCACCATCCGCTCTTGTTCAGGTCGTGCCAACGTCGCACGCTGAGTGATATTCCGATCAGCCAGACAATGACAGTGACGATGAAAAAGACGAGAAGAACGATAAAGCTATTATCGGCTTCGAGGACACTTTCAACAAAACTGCTTACGAGACTCATTCCGATGCCGGCAATCCACCACCCCATGCGGCGAATACGCCCATCGAACTTGAGCAATTGATCCATGAATCACACCTCTCCTCATAATGCTTTACCACGTATGTTATATGAACACTTTACAACATATATCAGTTTCCGCTTTACTGCTCGGATTCGGCGCCCTCTTCCTCTGGCAATGCCGATTTCGGATAGGTCATTGTGGTGCCATCGACCACGGCGAACGATGTCATCTTGTGTGGTCGCTCGCTACTGGCGCTGATGATCTCGCAGCTTTCGATACCACGAGCGAGCAGCGCATCACTCACGAGCGATCGATGACATCGCCACGGCACGGCTTCAGCGCACATGATCGCGGTGGTCTTCTCTGAAGCGAGCTTGATGAGCTCTTCTACACCTTCGGCGAATGCATCCGTCTGCATGTAATCTGCATAGTTCCGGAACGATTTATTCCGCCAAGCATCGTTAATCGAATCCTTCGACGACGAGCGCAATCCGCCGAGGGCCTTCAGATAGACATACGTGATACCGGCGTCTTCGAGACTTTGCTGAAGCGACTCCTGGGCGAACTGTGGATTGTGACGCGATTTTGGAATCGTGCGGATGTCTACCAACTGTGTGATGCTGTGTGACTGCAGCAGGCCGATGAATTCCTCGATGGGTCGCGTGGAGTGTCCGATTGTGTATATCGTAGCCATAGTACGTGCTGTATGTCATATTCCATGCCACGCACGAAGCCGGGTCGCGGAATACCCTTTAGCGTAACTGGCTTGGAGCCAACTTCTGCCTGGTCTCTATTCATCCATGTGCGGTGTGCACGTTCCCAGCGGGAAGTCATACATGAGTGCCCTGAGCCCCTTCCCGATCGTGATGTACTCAACATCTTTGACGGAGCTATCCGGAAACACGATGCCCACCAACATTCCTTCTTCGGCCGGAACCACCGGTATTCGCGTTTGCTGTGATTCATCGATGGAGATCCAGGCCTCGTCAGCCATAGCCGGATCATCAATACGCAGGATCACCAGCACATCGCCGCCCCGTTGTTCCACAGACATGAGCTGGACGCCATTCGCTGCAATATGACGACAATCGGTTTCCTGCCACAACTCTTCGGGCACGGGCAGCGAGCTAACCTCGTACGTTTTGAAATAGGTGACATCGCCAACCTGGACAGTATGGACCGGTTCACGATCCTCGAACAACGGCCAGGACCGATCAAGTTCTCGCTGGGTTTCCTGAAAGCCGGACACATAGTAATCCGTGTGATACCAGTCACTCACACCGGTCACTATTCCTCGTTCGAACTGAACATCCGAACCCGGGGGCACGAAAACAGTGAAGAGGCCAAGCGTGGAGGATGACCGCACATGAATGGTCTCCCCTTCGTGTCGTTCCACCAGCCAACTTGCTAACTGGTCTCCTCCCTGCCCCCAACCGAGCTGGAACTTCGTTGTGGCTGCCTCGTGTCCCCCCACCACCGGGTTGAAATAATCAAGCATATACGAGCGCGCGTTCGACCAACTTGCTATCTGTGCAACAACCAGCACGACGGCTATTAACGTTGAGGCTCTTCGCACCGGTGGGCGCTTGATAATGGTCCACAACTCGGAGAGGGCAATTCCACCCATAACGGCAATAAGAGGCGACACCATGATGAAGTAGCGTTCGAACTTCTTTGCTGCCAGCGTGATGCCGGTTCCATAGAGGAAAATGAATACGAGGGAAAGCCCGATCAGGATCCAAAATGTAGAGCCGCTGCGCTTGCCAGCATCGGCCTGACGCCGCCGATAAAGTATCAAACCAACTGCCAGCATTAGCGCACCGGCGAGCGCAACCCACTCCGTGGGAGTAGATCGCCAAATCATGGCGTCCAGGTAAAAGAGCGAGCCCGGATCACCCTCGACGATCTCACCGTTGTAGTACAGGGCGAATTCGTGGCCCTCATTAATGGCAATATCTGTAAACCCGAGCAGCCTTTCCGCCACGTGCCGGGGTGCCACCCAGAGTGCGGGAAACAACGCAAATACCGTAACAGCACAGCCAAAAACCACCATCACACCGGAGCCCAGCACTCGCATGAGCGACTTGAGGCTAATCGCCTTCTTCCCTGCTGCACGGCTTGCCTGGATTGTCGCGGCGAGGATGGCCAGGCCAATGGGAAGCAGGAACACCACTGCGGCTGATCGGGTCAGCACGGCAAGCGCAAGCGCAATACCGACTCCCAGCCAGCCCGCAATCTCTTCCCAGGAAGTACTCGTGCGACGCATCGACCACTTTGTCATCGCAGCCGTGGCGCTGAGCGCCAGGAGGACCGTTGTCGCGAACATTCCATCGACGTGGAGCAGCTGGTCGAGCCCCGCCTGCCATGGGGAGAAGGCAATCAGCAACCCGGTAAACACCAGGCCTCGCAGCGGCATGAGTGTGGAAAGCAGCCAAAGTGAGACTGCGATCATCACGGCCTGAGCCGCTATCTTCGCCAGGCGCTCGGCCACAAAAACGGTATGGGGATCACAGCCCACTTCACGGAAGCTCTCGGACGACTGAGATAAAGCCCGAACGTAAAAGCCGTCTTCGTGAATATATTCCGGACACGTCGCCAGCACCCCAAGGCCACCGGCCCACATTACCGGAACGCCAGGGTGTGCCATGCGATAGGTTTGATCGTACTCGCCCTTTACCAGCGCGAGGTAGAAATCTGCCGACCGGCCATACCAAAGGGTTTCATCGGTCGTCATCGTGGAATCGGCGTTCGAAACACGAACACCAAACCAAAGAGCACTCAGCGCCAAAACCGCCAACGCAAGTTGAACTCTTTTCCCCACCCCTTGACTCCACTCTCCGTAACGGGCCTGTCCCCCGGGAAGTATAGTGTGAGGCAGTAATGAATTACGTGATTCGGTGTGTAAACGTCTGCATTCTTGATATCCGATACTTCATTTGACACAAGGGGATGTGGAAACGTTTGTTGCATTGGCGCCACTCGGAATACCCGCGAGGACCAGCTCTCGCCCTACACTGACAACAATGTGCATAAGTCGTGAAGGAGCACCAACACAATGTTGCCTTCCTGGATCCGCCTTTATCGCCTTTTCTTCGGAGCACTTGCTTTCTACGCTATCGTTTGGAATCTTCTGCGCACCGAGAACCCGAACTTCTGGAACCTCTTTACCAACCAGAGCAGTTTCATCTCCGGAGCGGTGTTGATTCTTGGCGCACTCTTCTTTCCGCGAATCAAGAATCCCGCCTGGTGGGATGTGATCCGCGGCACCGCCGTAATTTCGATGCTGGTGACGGGGGTGGTGTTCGCTACGCTTCTGGACGGCCTCTACAATCCATTCACCACAACCGAGCACGTTTGGGCAAGTTCGGTGATGCATCAGCTGCTGCCGATGGTGATGCTGCTCGATATCCTGATCGTGCCGCTGGGTGGACGCACCAAATGGTGGACGGCACTTTTGTACCCCGTATACCCGCTTTTGTACCTTGGCTGGTCGCTGGTGCGCGGCAGCCGCATTGGCTGGTATCCGTACGATTTCGTGAATCACACGACGTACGACAATGGCTATATCGGTGTAACGATAACTTGCGGGGCCTTGCTGATTATTTTCCTCATCGTTGGGCTGGGAATCATTAACTACAGCCGCATGAGGCGAATGCCTGTCGCCGAAAAGCTCATCTAGGGCCCCGGCACTGGCATTATCATCCAGAGGCGCCGGGCAACTCTTTCTGCGACGACCAGATACGGCGCCATGCTTCAATCACCGCGCGCCTGTCCTCGTCGGTCTCGCCGTAGCGCACGCTCTCGTAACGAATCCGAATCTCCCCGAGCGGTTCGGTGAGCTGTGGCCACTCGTCTCCAAGCCGGGTGGTAAAATCGCGTGGTGTCTCACTATTACTGCGTCCAACTCCCAGCCGGTGGGCGAGAACCTGAAGGTAGAGCATCGATTCCCGCACGGATTCGGGATCGTTGGAAAGGTCGAGCTTGCGCGGACGATTGCCATGTCCACGCCGGCGGAAAAGATTCCGCATCTGCTCGCGTAGCAGGGAGCCAGAGAATACGCTGCTCCGCTCCTCATTATTGTCCAGGGTGTCGTCGGGCTGCCGGAAACGTATGAAGCGCGAGATGATCAATAACGTCACCACGACGAACGCGATGATACCCGCCAATCGCGCCAGCGACGCGTATTCCCATGCTTCCGGCTCCTGCTGTTCCGCCGGAGACCCGGGCTCTTCCTCCAATGCGCCTCCCATTTCAGGAAGCTCTGTCGGCTGGATGCTCGTATCGAAGAAGAGGTTGATGAGCCAGATAATGCCCCGAACGATGTAAAAGAGCGCGAAGACCACGCCATACATGATCCAGAGCAGCACGGTGGCGATTCCGTTCCAGATAGCCGCAAGAGCGCCAATCACTATTTCAAGGAAGCCGGGGCCGAGCACAATGGCAGCCGCGAAGGTGATCACCAGCACGATTGCGGCCGAACCGAGGAACGTGCGCCCCCACCGCTCCCACCCGGGCACGGTAGCTCCACGGCGCATAGCCGTTCTACGTGTGGAAATCATTTCGCTGAGCCCCACCGCCCCAATGCCGGAAACCAACGCCACCGGCAGCGCGATGTAGCCAGCGCTCGTGCCAGCATCGCCTATATCACCGCCGATAATGGCAGCGATTACGATGCCAGCCATCACCCCGGTGAGCGACCGCAGCATAATACTTCGCACACCGTCGGCGCGTTGTTCGCGTTCGTCCATTGCCAGGCGAAGGGTCAGGATCCAGAAGAGAAGAGTGATGATGAGGGCCCACGCGAAATACCCGCGACCGCCCACCAGCGACATCGGGTCCCGCAACAGGTCGCCGAGGTGCCAGTCCGGTTCTATCGCCATCCACGTAGCCCAGCCAAGGATTCCAAGCAACCAGAGCAACGCATTAACCAGGCGCGGATCGCGCACCTTCTTCGGCAACCAGCGCACACTCCAAAAACCGAGAGCGCCAATCGGTGCCAACCACCAGCCGTTAGGCGCGGACTCATCACCGGTCACGCCGAAATCGGGATCAAAGAACATGGCGATGAACGGTACAAATGGTGCTGCCCGCAGGAACCCAAGGAATACCGGCATGAGTATGACTGACGGATCGAACCGTGAAAGCAGGCCGCTAGAGGAGGTTGAGCTGGATGGATTCGATTTCATCCCACGCCTCCTCTCCGCTCAGGTGCCAAACCTGAAACCGCTTCCGCACTTCCGGGAAGAGGTCTGGCTCGTCCCCGATCGAGACCACCACAAACCTTGCGGCCCCGCCACTCCGCGCCATGCGCAACAGCGAGCGCTGGAAATCCGACGACAGATCAGTCGTTATCACGACGGCCGTCGCGCCCCAGGGCAATCGTGAGAGCTCTTGCGACATCATCGTCTGGATGTTATCCCCGAAAGCCGGTTGAAGCATGGCGAGATGCTCCAGGATTTTCTGGAGTTGGCCGCCGCGTCGTCCGGGCGATATCCGCACCGATCGAGAACGCTCGCTTATCGGCGCATTTGCGTACAAGCCAACCTGATGGCGGGAGTCGATAAGCTGACGCGCCATCGATGCCGCGAGCACGACGGAAAGCTCCAGCATGTCCGAATTCTGGCCTTCCCACAAATGGGAAAACGTGATGGTATCGAGGAAGATCGCGGCAACGGGTGAAGCGCTCGGTTCGAAGAGTCGGGTTTGCAGTTCTCCGATTCGCGCGGTGGCGCGCCAGTGGATGCGACGCGGACTATCCCCCGGTACATACTGCCGCACTCCGGCGATACGCATGGGGTCCTCCACCAGCGGTGTGGCGGGCTTGAAGTCGCCCAGCGGTTGGCGCGCGGAAACAACGAAATCCGCCATTGGCAACATGCGCGGATACACGAGCACGCCCGAGATCGTATCCAACTCCAGGCTTCGGGATGTGATACCGAAGGGATCGTGCGCAACCAATGTTGTTGGCCCGAATCGCTGCCAGCCACGATGCGTACAATCGAGCGTGAAGCGCTGGGCGACGCGCTCATACATACCCAGGCTGAACATTGATTGCAAGTGGAGGTTACGGGTTCTTGTGGATGGGAACAGCTTCTGGTCGCGCACATTTACGAGCGGACTGGTCTGCTCCACCACATCCACGCGCGTGAGGGGCAAGGGTTTCGAGTTCGTGGCGGTGAGTTCCATTGTTACTTCGTCGCCATAAAATGCCCGGCTGTTGCTGAACGTGCGCTCATACGTGAGATTGCGGGTGGCATTGTCCCACCAGAGCCGCATTATCAGGCCAATGGCGATCATTAAAACGCCGGGAAGCGCGATTAGCGGTGTGCGCATGAGCGCACCGATAGCAATGAGCAGGGCACCATACCCTACCCACTTGCGCACATCGACATCAGCTTCGGGGTTTTCCCACCAGTCTCGCAACCTGGTGTACCAATTGTCCCTCGGGACAAGCGCCTGTCGCATGCGCTAAACCACGTTTCCAGTTTCTACCGGCACTTCGATCTGCTCAATCACCTTGCGCACGATTACATCTTGCGTTGTACCGAGCAGGTCCGCCTGCGCTGTTGCCAGCAAGCGATGCGCCAGCACATCCGGGGCCATTTCACGGACGTCATCTGGCAGCACATACTCCCGACCCTGCGTGGCTGCATACGCCTGGCTCGCACGGGCGAGTGCAAGCGCTGCTCGTGGACTTGCGCCGACTTCGAGCATCTCGTGTGTACGGGTGGCGCGCACGATATCGAGAAGATAGCCTTCCACCACGTCGCTAATTGTGATGTGGCGAACTGCTGCAATGATATCGAGAATCTCGTCCGGCGAGGCGACGGTTTCCACCTGCTGCAGCGGGATGTTTTCGCGGAAGCGACGAAGCATTTCACGCTCGTCCTCCACCTCCGGGTAGCCAATAGACAGCCTCATCAGGAACCGGTCCAACTGCGCTTCGGGCAGCGGGAAGGTGCCCTCCAGCTCTACGGGATTTTGGGTGGCGATAACGAAGAACGGTCTCGGCAGGGTGACGGAATGCCGCTCGACTGAAACCTGTCGCTCTTCCATCGCTTCCAGCAGCGAGGACTGGGTGCGGGGCCCGGCACGGTTGATCTCATCGGCCAACAGGACGTTGGTCACGATGGGTCCCTCACGGTAGCTAAATTCAGCGGTACGCGGATCGAACACCATCGCGCCTGTAATATCGGTTGGGAGCAGGTCTGGCGTAAACTGCACGCGAGCGAAATCTCCACCGACCGTTGCCGCCAACGCCCGCGCCAGCATGGTTTTGCCAAGGCCCGGCACATCCTCCAGCAATACGTGGCCCTCGCAGAGCATTGCAATGACCGCGCGCGAGATCACCGTTCTCTTGCCCACGATTACCTTTTCAACTTCCGTGACTATCTGGTTAACCGTGTCAGTGATCTTGCGCACGTCGATGTCGTTTCGCTGCATGTATACTCCCGGGAATTGACCGCATTGTACGATTTGTATGACGTACAATGATACCAACGTTCTGCGTTTTTTGGTTTCAGGTTCCGTACTTTTGGAAAGGGTTTTCCACTTCTGTGGTTGGTTTACACATTGCGGTAATTATCCTGCTGGTGCTCATGAATGGTGTGCTGGCAATGTCCGAACTGGCAATCGTATCGGCACGCCCAAACCGTCTCAATCAAATGGCGGCAGAGGGAAACCGCGGAGCAGGGTTCGCCGCAGAACTCGCCACTGACCCAAGCAAGTTCCTCTCAACCGTTCAGATCGGAATCACACTCATCGGTATCGGCAGCGGTGCTTTTGGTGGCGCCACGCTCACCGAACCGGTCGCCGGCCTGCTTGGCAGGCTGCCGGGGCTCTCCTCTAACAGCACGCAAATAGCCGGTATCGTGGTGGTGGCAGGTATCACCTACCTTTCGCTCATCATTGGCGAGCTTGTGCCAAAACGACTCGCGCTTCACGATCCCGAGAAAATGGCCAGCCTGGTCGCACCGCTGATGAAGTTCCTGTCGTCGCTCTTTCGACCGGTGGTCTGGTTCCTCTCAATCTCGAACGAGGGCGTTCTCAAGGTGCTGCGCATACAGGAAAGCGAAGAGCCCAACATCACCGAGGACGAAATCCGGGTGATGCTGATGCAGGCTACCGATGCCGGTATCTTCGAACGCGCCGAGCAGGAGATGGTAGCCGGAGTGTTCGGCCTTGGTGATCGCACCGCCGGCGAGTTAATGACTCCTCGTCACGCGATCAAGTGGATCGACGTTGTTGAGCCAGACTCTGTCAATATCAAGACGATTAGCGATAGTGCGTACTCGACCTACCCGGTCATGGATGACAAACCCGACAATGTCATCGGCACGGTGAGCATGCAGTCCCTACTGCAACAACACCTGGCAGGGGAAGCACTGGATATCCGTAAGGCGATGGAGCCTGCGTTGTTCGTTCCTGAAATTCTGCCGGTTCTTGAAGTGCTCAAGGTGATGCGTGACGAGAAGGCGAAGATGGCCATCGTCATCGATGAGTACGGTGGCGTGGAGGGGCTCATCACCGGTCAGGACGTGATTTCCGGCATGGTCGACGAGCTCGGAAGTGCCACGGCTGAAGGCGGCCCGGAAGACAACGAAGACGCCAGGCTCCAGCCAGACGGTAGCTGGTTGGTTGAGGGTCAGCTCGGTGCCCACGATTTCCGGGAACTCTTCAATATCGATGAACTCGAAGGCGAAGAAGCAGGTCGATTCGAGACCATAGCGGGTTACGTGTTGGACAAGCTCGGCCACATTCCAAAGGTGGGTGAATCGGTGGAAACGGTTGGGTACACCGTCGAGGTTGTGGCGATGGACGGCTACCGTATCGACCAGGTGAAGGTCACAGCTCACGAGCCGACAGAAGAGAACCACGTTGCGGACCAGGCTGCTGCGGCGCACAGTTAGGGCATCCCGTTTCACCAGAAGATAAACAGAACGCGGGGAGGCTTTGTGCCTCTCCGCGTTTTACGCTGCACGACTACAGTTCCCGCAAACCCGTCGGTCAGCGTTGGGCGACGATGAGGTCCATCCTCACATCATCGCCAGGGTGATCGGTCCTGGCTGGTTCCGTGTAGCCTACACGGGGAACCAATCACCAATGCTTCCCTCCTACCTCCTTTCTTTTACGCGATGAGTGTACGTCACTCATCTGTGATTTCCTACGTACTATTCACCGAACCGGATCCATATAAATCGAGCGCTTACTCGATCGGTGTGAAGCCATCATTCAGGTTCCAATTCGCCAGGTTCCAGAACGGCAATACGAACGACGGACCGTTTGCGAGATTGGCATTGCGAATCCGGTTGGCAAGTGCGTAGGTGCCAACTGATCGGTTCACGATCGGGATTTGGACAACGTCCTCGATCAGGTGATCGTTCAGCGCGATAAGCTGCTCGAACGCGGCGTCTTCATCGGTTTCTCCAAGCAGGTCTTCGTACATGGCATCGTACTGTTCGCTGCGGTAGCGCTGGGTGTTGTCACGCTGCCAGTCGTTCTCGGCCTGAGCGATATTCTCGCCATCCGGGCCGGCATACCAGCGGTTCATCCAGGTGATCGGGATCGGCGAGTACGGTCCATTCGTCCACAGGTCCATATCCCAGTACATGTGATAGAAGTTCTGATCGTTGCCTGGAGTGGCATCGAAGAAGATCGCAGCATCGATGGAGTCGATCTGGACCTTTGCACCGATTTGTGCAAAGGCATCCTGCACGATGATTTGCGTCTTCTGCCGCACGGATGTGGACGACGTCATGATCAGGAACTCGAGGCGCACGCCGTCTTTCACGCGCACATCGTCTTCCAGCACCCAGCCGGCATCATCCAGAACCTGGTTGGCGGCATCGATATCAAAACGCCAACTCGTGTTCGGAGAATCGAACAGATCCAGCCCCGCAAGCACGTTGGCTGTGGGCTCCTCTCCATCAGCATAGAGTTCGTCAGCAATCAGTTGTCGCGGTACTGCAAGGTCGAGCGCCTGCCGTACGGCCAAATCACCGAAAATCGGATGTGTGGTGCTCTTGTGCGAATACTGGCCATCGACCTCTTTACCGGGGTCGCTAAAGTTGAAATTAAGCGCTTCAACGGTGGTACCGCCAGCTGCATAGATATCGCCGTTGGCATCGTCGCCCACCATCTGATCCAGCACGGTCGGTTCAACCTGCACATTCCAGGCGTAATCCATTTCGCCGGATTGCAGTACGGACCGTGCAGCCGCAGCGGGATCACCGCCACCCTTGAGTTCCATGCGGGCAAACGCCGGCTTGTTGGGATCACGATAATTCGGGTTCGCAACGTACACGGCCGAATCGTTGGCGATAAACGACTCCAGTACAAATGGTCCGGTACCAATCGGGTGAGTGACGAATTCCTCGTTCTTGTTCGTGGGATCGCTATCGAAGATATGAGCCGGATAGAGATTTCCGTCGTAATTACCGGATAGCGGTTCGAACCAGGTGACCGATGGCTGCACAAATTCCACATGCGCGGTGCGTTCATCGACAGCCTCGATACTCGCGATGCTTTCCCAGATGCCGGCAGATGTTGCGCCGTTATCCGGATTGGTGACCCACTGCCACGTGAAAACGATGTCATCGGCAGTAACCGGTGTTCCATCGCTCCAGAGCAGGCCTTCGAGCAATGTCAGCTCACACCACGAGTTGTCCTCTGCACGAGTCCCCTCTTCCACCGACGGAATCGATTCGATCAGGTTCGGAACCAGCGTGCCATCGGCGGCATAGTGAATCAGCGGTTCGATTACTGGCGCGGCGGCGAGGTAATCCTTGTCGCTGAGGGCGCTGTGTGGCGCGGCGCCTGTTGGCGCCTGCCAAATGATGACTCGCAGTGTGCCATCGATACCTCGTGTTTTGTCTTCGGTGCCGAACGTAGGGCGGGCATCAGTCGCTACTGGCGTGGCCACAGGCGTTTGGGCGGCAACGAGGTTCGCGATCGAGGGCACGGCTCCCATCGCGGCGGCTGCCGCGAGGAACGAGTGGCGATCCATCATTCCAGAACGAAAATCTTCGACAAGTGTGCGGAAACGGGCCATGTTCAACTCCATTGGAAGGCTCTTCAATGAGCAGTACCAGACGCTTCCATAGTACTCGGCATAAAGGGATTGTGGGGCACTTCCTGCTATGAAAACCAAACGGGCCAGCCACGATTTGTGGCTGGCCCGTTGGCAAATCAGAAAGCCGAACTACGAACACATTAGCGTGGATCAACGCCTTCGGCGAGTGTCCAGTTCGCAATGTTCCAGAAGTAGCCGGTAAAGCCGTGCTCAAACGCCTGGTTGCGCACATCCAACCGGTGCGAGATGGCGGTCTGGAACGGTCGCTGCACCAGCGGTATAACAGCGTACTCGTTGATGGTGAGATCATTCATCTCCCACATCAATTCCTGAGCCTCTTCTTCCGACTTCGCAGTGCGAAGCGCCTCGTAGGCGGCGTCGTAATCGTCGTTGCGCCAGCGCTGAACATTATTTGCCTGCCAGTTGTTCGACTGCTGGCTGTGGTTTTCATCGTTCGGTCCGGAGTACCAGCTACCCAGCCATGTAACCGGGATCAGCGTATTCGGATTGGATGCCCACATGCCGATATCGAAGTACATCTTCTGAAGGCTGAGATCATTACCCGGTGTGGTATCGAAGAAGACGGTGCTATCGATCTGCGGAATCTCAATGCGGAATCCGATGCTCTCGAGGTTCTGCATGATGACCGCCTGCGTCTTCTGGCGCACGGTGTTCACGCTCGCTACAACATCCAGCGAAAGTTCAACACCATCCTTCTCTCGCACGCCGTCATCGTTCATCACCCAGCCGGCTTCCTCGAGGATTTGCGCCGCGCGTTCCTGATCGTACTCCCAGGATGTATTTGGCGACTCATAGAACTCAATACCGGTGAGGTTGTTCGCTGGAACCAGGGACGCGTCACCGTAGAGCTCCTGTGCAATGAGTTCGCGGTTGATGCCCAGCGCAATCGCTTCGCGTACTGCCTTGTCCGAGAGGATCGGATGGGGCTGACCCTTGTGGGATCGCTCGCCATCAACCTCGGTATCAGGATCGGAGAAGTTTAGGTACAGCGCCTCGCGGTTTACGCCGACGGTCTGCAACAGATAGCCAAACTCGCTGTTGTTCTCAAGTTCATTGAGCACATCGGGATCCGCCTGGATATTCCATGCCCAGTCGAAATCGCCGGTTTGCAGCACAGAACGGCCAGCGGCAACAGCATCGCCCCCACCCTTCACCAGAATGCGACTGAAGTAGGGCTTGTTCGGGTCGCGATAGTTTTCGTTGGCGACATAGATGCCCTGGTCGTTGGGGGTGAACGATTCCAGCACGTAGGGCCCGGTTCCGATTGGAGCGGTCTGGAACGCATCATTTGGGTTGGTTGGATCGTCGTCGAACGCATGCGCGGGCAGCAGTGCACCGATCAGGTCGTTGGTGAATGGATCGTACCAGTTGACCGCTCCGGATTCGAAATGCACGTGAACTGTGCGGTCATCGACGATTTCGATATCGGAAATCGTCTCCCATTGGTTGAAACTGGTGCTGGCGTTGGAGGGCTCCAACACCCACTGCCAGGTGAACTGGATATCGCGCGAGGTCACCGGCTCGCCGTCACTCCAAACGAGACCTTCGAGAAGTCGGAACGTAGCGCGGGAGAAGTCTTCTTCCAGCAAGCCGTTCTCGACGGTTGGTGTTTCTTCCACAAGTACCGGGATGATTGTGGACTCGGGAGAGTACGCCAACAATGGCTCCAGCACCATCTGGGTACCCGCATCACCGTTCAGGTGGGGATTCAGCACCGTGGGCGCCTGCCACCAGAGAATGCGGAGTTCGCCGTGCGCACCGCGCTCGAGCCCTTCAGTGCCATAGGCCGGTGGTTCGTAATCGCCTGTATCTGGTGTGGCGACACCGGACTGCGCGGCAGCTGCGGGATCGCCACCGTTCGCGAGCCAGGCTGCACCAGCAGCGGACATACCGAGCGCGCCGGCTCCGTGCAGGAACCCACGACGAGAAAGCGTACCGTTGTTGAATCGGTCTAGTAACGTGGACAGGTTGGACATTGTTCTGAAATCTCCGGGAGGGTTTTCGTGATTTAGCCTCCGCAACGTCGCGAAAGCAGAGCCCTAAGGTTACAGAAGTACACCTACTTCCGTCAAGGAAGTATTGACATATGCCCAGTCATTTTACCCTTAACAACGTACACCCCGGCCAGATCGTACTGGCCGGGGTGTATTCGCGTGGTTGTAATCAGCTATCTAGACAGGCTGATCACCATACCAGTTGGCGATGTTCCAGTAATCCAGGTTGAACGGGCCAAGCTGAATGGCTTCCTCATTCAACCAACCAGCGGCAGCGGATCGTTCTGCCACGGCAACCATTGGAATCAGGGCGTTGTTATCGATCAGGTGGTCGTTCATCTCGATAAAGAGCTCGATCTGGCGGGTAGCATCGGTCTCCACACGTAGCTCTTCGAAGAGCGCATCGTACTCCTCATTCTGATAGCGAACCTGGTTGATTCGCGACCAGTCGTTCTCAGCCTGGGCGATGTTCTCACCGTCGGGTCCGGCGTACCAGCGCTGAACGAACCGAATTGGCGTCGGCGCTCCCGCAGAGGTCTGGTGCATGTTGAAATCGTGGTACATGTGGTTGACGTTCTGGTCGTTTCCTGCAGAACTGTCGAAATAAATCGATCCATCGATATTCTGGATATCGACCAGGAAGCCGATCTCCTCGAGGTTCGCCTTCACCACCGACTGCACACGCTGGCGCAGTTGGTTCGTGGTGGTCATGAACACCATCGAGAGCTCAACGCCGTCCTTGGAGCGAACTCCGCCTGGCGTCTCACGTACCCAGCCGGCATCCTCGAGCAGTTGCTCGGCCTGTTCCGGATCGTAAACCAGTTCAGTATTCGGTGATTCGAGCGAGCTGATACCGGTGAAGATATCCTTTGCTGGCTCTTCGATGCTGTCTGGAATATAGAGTTCATCCACGATCAGCTGGCGGTTAATGCCCAGGGCCATGGCCTTGCGCACATCCGGATCGGAGAGGAATGGGTGCGGGGTGTTCTTTTCGCTCCGCTGCCCATTGACCTCCGTATTCGGGTCGGAGTGGTTCAGGTGCAGGCGCTCGGCATAGCCCTGCGAGAAGAGCAGCAGCTTGCCTTCACCACCCTGCTCGAGCTCGAGCAGCAGGTCGGCATCGATACCCAGGAACCAGGCGTAGTGGTACTCACCGGTCTGGAGCACTGCTCGTGCGGCTGCAGCGGGTTCACCACCACCCTTGAGGTAGACGCTACTGAAGTAGGGCTTGTTTGGTTCGCGGTAGTTTTCATTGACCTCGTAACGCACTTCGTCGTTCGGAGTCATATCTGTAACAACATACGGACCGGTACCAATCGGCATGATTCGATAGTTGTCCATCGTCTCCTGGTCGGCATCTTCCAGGATATGCCGTGGCAGCACCGCAGCCAGCAGGTTGCCGGTGAACGGCTGATACCAGAGCGGATTCGGCGCCTCGAATGTCACGTTGATCGTGTGGTCGTCCACCACTTCCATCTCGGTGATGGGCTGCCAAATCTCAATGGACGTGCTGGAGTTCTCGGGGTTGGTTACCCATCGGTGGGTGAACTCGACATCATGGGCGGTAAACGGCTCACCATCGCTCCAGGTCACACCTTCCAGCAGGCGCAGGGTGAGACCAGTAAGGTCGTCTGCGAGGTCGCCATTCTCAGCGGATGGAACGGTGGTGACGAGGTTGGCAAGCAACCCACCATCGACGCCGTAGTACATCAGTGGCTCGGTTACGAGGCATGATGCAAGGGTGTCTTTATCGCCGCTGGCCTGGTGGCCAAGAAGATGACTGGGTGCCTGCCACTGAAGGATTCGCAACTCACCTCCAGCGCCTCGCTCCTGGTCTTCTGGTGCTTCAGCTCGCGGTACACCGGTGGGAAGCCCACCGCCACCACTGGCTCCCTCGCTTGTCGGGGAGGCTGCTGGAGTCTGTGCAGCTGCGTTAGCGAGATACAACGACATGCTTGCGCCGAGACCAAGCGCGGTTGTGCGACTTATAAATTGACGACGGTCAATCGCTCCAGATTTCAGCGCGTCAAAGAGACGACGAATGTTGCCCGTGGGCTGAGCCATTCCGGTATCCTTTCCCTGAAAATAGGCGGAATCCGGGCCCCCACGGGTCCGGTCCATCTATTAATCCAATCACCTTTGTACGTAAAAGCAGGATACCACGTTATTGACATGTTGTATCGAAATAGCGAGTATCAGTGCGCATATTTCACAATTAAATGGATAAAGTGCCAGCCCAATCATCTTTAAGCGGGAGTCTGGTTAAATGCCAACGAGCCGGGAGCAGTTGCTCCCGGCTCGTGTGACGTGCGAATCCGTTACTCGGTGACCCGGTTCCAGTTCGCGATGTTGTAGTACTCAAACTCGAATGCGTTGAGTGCCACGTTTTCCTTGTTGAGCGTATTGCTGATACCGGCCTTCTTACCCTGCAGGATAAGCGGCAGAACAGCGGCGTCATCGTAAAGGATGTCGTTCATCTTGATGAAGAGTTCTGCCGACTTCTCCATGTCTGCCTCAACCATGGCAGCCTCGAAGGTCTCGTCGTACTCCTCATTGATGTAGCGCTGAATGTTGCGTCCAGACCAACCGTTGCTCTGCTGCGCGATCTCGTGTCGGTCTTCACCACCGGAGTACCAGCGGATCATGTACAGCACCGGCGGCGGAGCCGAAACGGTGGACGTGAACATGTTCATGTCGGTGTAGAAGTGCGTGTTGCTCTGGTCGTTACCAGCGGCACCGTCGAAGAAGATAGCAGCGTCAACCTGCTCGAGGATGACGTTGAAGCCGATCTCATCGAGGTTCGCCTTGACGATCGCCTGGATCTTCTGGCGCACGGCGTTCACCGTGGTGTAGAGGCGAACGTCGAGGTCCACACCATCCTTGGAGCGCACGCCCGAATCGCCATCGCGCACCCAGCCGGCGTCTTCCAACAACTGCGCGGCCTGCTCTGGATCGTAGATGAGCTCGTTATCAGACTCCATGGATGGAATACCAGACAGCACGTTTGGCACGGCCGGCTCGTTTTCCATTCCGAGGTAAAGCTGCTCAGAGATCATTTCGCCGTTGATGCCGATCTGCATCGCCTTGCGCACAGCCGGATCGGTCAGAATCGGGTGCGGAGTGTTCATCTCACTGCGCTGGCCATCGACTTCGGTATCCGGATCGGAGAAGTTGATGTTGATACGCTCGAGGTTCAGGCCACCTTCCACAACGAACTCGCCGGTCGTGGCTTCCGCGACGATGCCTTCCATGACATCGCGCTCAGCGTTGAGGTTCCAGGCGAAGTCGAATTCGCCTGTCTGAAGGGACGCGCGAGCAGCGGCCGCAGCGTCACCACCACCCTTGAGGAGCACGCGGTCGAAGTACGGCTTGTTCTCCTCACGGTAGTACTCGTTCACGACGTAAGTGACCTGGTCGTTGGCCTGGAAATCCTCAACCACGTACGGACCGGTGCCTACCGGGCCAGCGCGGAATTGGTTGAGGGTGTCTTCGTCAGCACCTTCGAGAATGTGCTTCGGAAGCACAACTCCGGAGCCACTACCTGCAAAGGATTCGGACCAGGTCGGATTCGGAGAGTCAAAGGTCAGCGTGATGGTGTGCTCATCAATAACTTCGGTCTCGACAATGCGGTCGTAAACTGCCGCCTGCACAACCGGGTTGTCCGGATCCTTGGCCCACTCCACGGTGAATGCAACGTCTTCTGCGGTGAAGGGTTCGCCGTCATTCCACAGCACGCCTTCGAGCAGGTTGTATGTTACCGAGGTGAGATCGTCTGCGAGCAGCCCGTTCTCAAGGGATGGAATTTCCTTGATGAGGAACGGCACCAGCTGACCTTCGCGGTCGCGCACCATCAGCGGCTCGCTGACGAGCTGCGCTGCCATGTTGTCCTTGTCGCCCGTGGCAACAAGTGCGTTGAGCTGGCTTGGGGCCTGCCACTGCAAAATCGTGACCTCGCCGCCTTCACCACGAGTCTGGCCCTCGGTGCCGCTATCTGGCAAGCGGCGAGCCTCTTCACCGGAACCGGGTGATGCCTCCGGGGTTCCCTGGGCAACGGCATCGGCCACCATCAGCGCGCCACTCACGCTCATGCCGAGCGCGGTCGCACGGGTAATGAATGAACGGCGATTGATTTCACCGGCCTTCAGCGACTCATAAAGTTTCGAAAAAGGACTCGTTCTGGACTGGTCTACCACGTTCGTTGGCTCCCTCTAAATCCATCGATATCTTCTGGCGGACTTTCCGCCATATGCCTTTGGGCACAGCCAATATCATAACGCACCCTGTTGACCTTACAATCCCCCTTTCGGTGGAACTGCACAGGTATGGATAGAAACAGGAAAAAGCGAGGGGGACAACCAACCTCGTTGTTGGTCATCCCCCTCGCACGAATTAAAGCTGTGTTGTGCTTTAGCTCTAGTTGTTATCGTCGTTTGTCAGCTTGTCCTTGACATCCTTGGCGCGATCTTTCACATCAGCGGCGCCTTCCTTGATATCGCCCTTGACCTGGTCCATCTTGCCTTCGGATTCCTTCTCTTCGTCGTCGGTGACCTTTCCATAGCCTTCCTTGGCCTTACCCTTCAGGTCATCCTTTTTCGCATCAAATCGATCTTCGTTGCTCATGTTTGGTTCCTTGCAGTGTTCCATTCACGACCCGGATTATGCCGGGATGAGCTTCTTGCTCACGCTATTCTGTAACGCAAGGGCTGTGCCACATGCGTATCAGGTCTCTGAAGTTGTGCAGCTTTGTGCCGGATCCCTTTCGGCGAACCGCGCTTTGGTCCAATCCATAAGGTCTCCAAGCATCGGAGAACCGTCAGCAACGACGCCCAGATGATCCCGGCCGGCATAGGTGTGGTACTCAACCACCTGGCCGGCGTCACAGAGTTGGGCAACGAACTCCGCCTGCGCCTCTGGCACAACAAGCGGATCCGCCGCACCCTGAGCGAGGAACAGCGGTAACCCGGTTGGCTCTAGCGGGACGTTCTCTTCCAGCCGCTCATAAAGCGGACCGGTGTGGACGTCCGCATGCGTGTACGGCTCACGAATGATGATGGACGCCAAATTCGCGACAATCGATGGCTCGGAGAGACAGCGCTCTACGATCTTCTGCTGACTGAATCTTGCCCCCGGCCGGATGTAGTGATTGAGCTCGACGTCGTCGTACCAATCGGCATAACCGCGAACAATGTAGCCACCAAAAATCGGCCCGACCGGCCCCGCCATAAGCGTGTCAATAAACCCGGGCAGGTTGCTGGCTGGCGCCAGGGCCGCGACACCGAGCAACGGCACATCCGGCGCGTAGGATGCCTGTTCCAGCCCCACCCACAAGGCGGCTCCCCCACCCTGCGAGTGGCCCCAGACTACGGTGTCATCGCTCAGCGAGATGGAATCCAGTTGGCGGGCCGCTCGTACCGCATCAAGCGAAGGACGCGCGGTCGGTACGCCGACGATGTATGGATGCGGCTCCGAGACACCGAGTCCCAGGTAATCGGGCGCAACGATGGCCCATCCCTGATCCAGTGGCATATCTGCGAAACCCAGGGCTCCGGCGCCGAACGGATCGTCCAGTAACGTGGGTGCGCAACGAACATCTATCCCGGTGGTGCCATGCGTCCAGAGGATAACGGGCAACGGTTCCGATGGCGCGGTATCCGGAGTGACGACGATCCCCGTCGCCAGCACGATTTCTTCCTGGCTACCAGTAGTGGTGTAAAGAATCCGCGTGGCGGAGGCATTCTCTGGCATACCTCGCTCAAACGGAGTCGCTTTGAGAAGTACGCCCGGTTCATCGCCGAGCGGCTCATCATATTCCGCAAACGCATCCTGCACTGGTTCGTGGGATATGGCATTGCCGGTGAAGAACGCCGCGACAAGTGCAAACAGCAGCACAAGGATTGATCCCGCTCGCGCGGCGGCCATGGCGATGCGACCCGGCTCCACCCGCTTTTGCTCCGATCGCCAGACCCACCAGAGCAGCAATCCGCTGGCAACGATCAACACCGGGCCGATAAGCAGTCCGGTCAGAATAGAGGCCACATCCACCCAATACGCACCGAGGACAGCCAAAATCACCAGCCCGGCTCCGAGAACACCAGTGAACCAATGTCGATATCGGAGTTGCATGAGCGCGTGCAAGCCGCTGAATCCGAGATAGAGCAATACTCCATAAACCAGCACGCCGACAGCAAAATCGGTAGCGACCAGGAGCGAAACGGCCAAGGCGAGTGCAAGCAACCCGAGTGCGCTGCGGTGGAGAATTGAACCCCGCCACAACAGCAACAGCAGCACTACGAATACAAGCCAGACGGGAAGGTTTTCCAGAGTCCAGTAGGGTTTACCCAAGGCAAACACACCGAACACGACGGATACCACTGCGATGATAGTGATCAGCCAGCGCCGCTGCTGAGTTGTCACGGCTACTCCTCAATTGTTGAAGCAAATACCTGCAGCTATCAGACACGAAAGAAGCGCTTGTGTCGTTGACACAGGCGCTTCACTCCGTTTCAGTGCCTAATGCAAGCTAGATGTTCTCATTCCAGTTGGCGACGTTCCAGTAGCTGAACTCGTACCCACTGAGAGCAAGGTTCTCCTTGTTCAGGCGCTTGCTGACTCCGCCCTTGGAGCCGTAGCGCACCAGTGGAAGCACGGCGTAATCGTTGTACAGGATGTCGTTCAATTCGATGAACATTTCCGCCGATTTGGCAGCATCCGGTTCAACCCGTGCCGCTTCGTAGATCGCATCGTACTCATCATTGATGTAGCGCTGGAAGTTGCGGCCAGACCACCCATTGCTCTCCTGGGCGATCTCTCGGCGATCCGGCCCGGCATACCAACGGATCATGTATGCAACCGGTGGCGGGGCGCCGACGCCGGAGGCGAACTCGTTAATATCCTGGTAGAAGTGCGTGTTGTTCTGCTCGTTACCAACGGCGCTGTCGAAGAAGATCGCTGAATCCACAGCCTCGATCATCACTTCGATACCGATATCCTTCATGTTCTGCTGGAACACGGACTGGATCTTCTGGCGCTGAGGACTCACCGTCGTGTAGTGGACCAGCTGCAACGGCACGCCATCCTTGGCGCGATACTCGCCGTCCATCACCCAGCCGGCTTCGTCAAGCAGGGCTCGGGCCGCTTCTGGGTCGTACACGAGCTCGGTGTTCGGCGATTCGAGCGACGGAATACCGGAGAGGATATTCTGCACGGCCGGTTCTTCTGGCGCGCCAAAGTAGAACTCCTCGGCCATAAGCTCGCGATTGGTGCCGATAGTAATGGCCTGTCGCACTGCGCGGTCGGTAAGAATCGGATGAGGCGTGTTCATTTCACTTCGCTGACCATCCACCTCAGTGTTCGGGTCGGAGAAGTTGAAGTTCATGCGTTCAATGGTGAGGCCACCGTACACCACCAACTCGCCCGGGTTATCCGGACTTTGCATGCCCTCCAACAGTTCCGGCTCTACGGCCAGGTTCCAGCCATAGTCGAACTCGCCGGTCTGGATGCTTGCCCGGGCCGCAGATTGCGCGTCACCACCACCTTTGAGCAGAACACGGTCGAAGTACGGCTTGTTGGGATGGCGATAATTCTCATTGATGACATAGGTGACCTGATCGTTGGCGGAAAACTCCTCCACCACATACGGCCCTGTGCCAATCGGATTCGCGCGGAACTCATCCAGGGTCGCCTGGTCGGCGCCCTCCAGGATGTGCTTCGGCATCACCACGCTCGTACCCTGGCCGGTCATGGAATCAGCCCATGTGGGGTTTGGGTCACCAAAGTTGAAGGTAACGGTGAGGTCATCAACAACCTCCACGCTATCAATCGGTTCATAGAGATTGAATTGAACAACGGCGTTATCTGGATTAAGCGCCCAATCCACGGTGAACGCAACGTCTTCCGCTGTGAGTGGTTCGCCGTCGCTCCAAAGAATTCCTTCTTGTAAGCGGAATGTCACCCAGGAGAGATCTTCTGCGAGGTCGCCATTGGCAACGCTGGGGATATGCTGGATCAGGTTAGGAGCCAGCACACCATCCGCCAATCGGACCATGAGCGATTCCTGCACCAGGCCAGAGGCGAGGTTGTCTTTATCGCCGGTGGAAACAAGCGCATTGAGCTGACTGGGCGCCTGCCACTGGATAATCCGCAGCTCGCCTCCTTCGCCGCGTACCTGATTTTCGGTGTTGGCGTCGGGGATGTGGCCATCCGGATAGGCACCAGCTTCGCCACTTACGGGCGATGCACCGGGGGATGCCTCCGGAGTACCACTCTGTGCAACTGCATCAGCAGCCATGAGGGCAACACTAGTGGCCATACCAAGGCCAACCGAGCGCTCAATAAATTGTCTACGGGAAATCTCACCTTTTTTCAGCTGCGCGTACAGTCTGGAAAAGGGCTTCTGCGGCGTATTTGTCATTACGCTCCTCCTGATTGCCGGAACCGCCCAACCGTTGAACGGCCAATTCCGAATACCGTATTCAGTTAGCGCCTTTGCTACGTACGCACAATACTACAGGAAAATTACATATTACGCAGCGAAACCCATGATTTACCCAGATGTACAATAACGCACCCCGCCAGGTGGCGGGGTGCGGAAGTAATCAACGTATGATTTACGGCTGGTGTAGGCCGGGTTATTCGACCTCGTTCCAGTTCGCGATATTCCAGTAGTCGCCGGAGAACGGCCCAAGAGCGATGTTCTCCTCACGCAGCCGCTTGCCGATGGCGCGAGGTTCGCCCGCCACCACCAAGGGATTAATCACGAAGTTGAGGATGAGGTGATCGTTCATGGCAATGAACTGTTCCGCCAGCTCCTCGGCATCGGATGCTTGCCGAGCGGCGTTGAAGGCGGCATCGTATTCCTCACTCACATAACGCGATGTGTTTTGGCCGGCCCATCCGTTGCTACGCTGCGCCAGGTTCTCGCGATCGGGACCGGCATACCAGGTCTCCATACTCTGCAACGATCGCGGGCTATTCGGCACGCTCTGGAGCAGGTTCATGTCCCAGTAAAAGTGCGCGTAGTTCTGGTCGTTGCCGACGGCGGTATCAAAGAAGATGGCTGAATCGATGGAGATGAGTTCAATCTGGATGCCGATTTCAGCCAGGTTCGATTGCACAACGGCCTGTGTTTTTTGCCGCACCGGGTTCACGCTGGATGCCAGGTTTCCACGAAGCTCGATGCCGTCTTTACTACGGACATCTCCATTTAACTCCCATCCGGCATCATCCAGCAACTGCTTTGCACCCTCCGGATCTAAACTCCAGGAGGTATTTGGCGACTCGATTGCTGGATCACCATAGAGCAGGTTCACGGCGTACGGTTGCTCGTTTCCGTAAAACTGCGTGGCGATGAGCTCACGATTTACAGCCATGGAGATTGCTTCACGCACCGCTTCATCCGTGAGGAATGGATGAGGAGTATTCATCTCACTTCGCTGACCGTCTACTTCCTTGTTGGGGTCGGTGAAGTTGAAGTTTAAGCGCTCAACCGCAGCGCCCGGGAACGGCAAAAGGTAGCCCGGCGCATCTTCTGATTCCATGCTCGCCAGCACGTCGGGCTCTACCTGGAGCTTCCACGCGAAATCGAATTCTCCTGTCTGGAGAACGGACCTGGCAGCGCTCGCGGCATCGGTTCCACCCTTGAGTTGCACACTACTAAACCAGGGTTTGTTCGGCTCGCGGTAGTTCTCGTTAATGGAATATGACACTGAATCGTTTGGCTCAAACGCGTCCACTTTATATGGACCTGTACCCACAGGCGATGACATGAACGCATCGTGCCCGACATCTTCTATGACGTGGCGCGGATATACGCAGCCAGTGACGATGCCGGTGAATGGATCAAACCAGAACGGGTTCCCACTGGAGAAATGAGCGGTAAACGTATGATCGTCCACCACTTCGATTGACTCGACCGCCTCGTAGATACCCTGGTTCACCGAGTTGTTCGCGGGATCTTTTACCCACTCTACGGTAAACGCGACATCATCCGCTGTTAGCGGTTCGCCGTCGCTCCAAACCACGTCCGGCAGGAGGTTGTAGGTGACGCTGGTGAGATCTTCCGCGAGCAATCCATTTTCGAACGATGGTATCTCCGCAACCAGGTTCGGAATCATTGTGGAGTCAGCGGAGTAGTGGACGAGCGGCTCGACAGTAAGCATGGCGGCCATGAAATCCTTTGAGCCGGTAACGACATGCGGACTGAGTGAAGTAGGCGCCTGCCACTGCATCAGGTTGAGCTGTCCACCTCCACCCCGCTCTTGCCCCTCGGTGCCGTGTTCGGGCCGAATAGAAAGTTCAGATGCGGGTGTCGCATCCTGCGCGACAGAGGTATTTGCGAGGAACACTGCCGCACTCGCGCTAACCCCGAGTGCAGTGGAGCGGGCGATAAATGCTCGCCGGTCGATTCGTCCCTGCCTGAAAGCAGAAACGAGTTGGGAAAGTGGTCCGGTATTCATGAGTGTCCCCTCCGCGATGTATTCGATTGATAACTGCGCGACTGTTCGCGACTTCTCTATTCTGCCAGAAACTCCCGAACTTAATGACACGAACGTCCCCGATCGGTTGGCCGGGGACGTTCGCCTGAACTTGTGAACCTGGTTAATTCAGGTGCCTATTGGGCATCGTCTGCGAGGTTCCAGTTCGCGATGTTCCAGTAATCGTACGAGTACGCAGCGAGCTCGATGTTCTCGTGTCGCAATCGGTTGCTGACACCTCGCGGCGAACCAACGATCACCAGTGGCAGGATCGCGTTATCGAGGATCACGATGTCGTTCATCTCAATAAAGAGGTCTGCCAGTGCTTCCGGATCGGTTTCGGTCTGGGCAGCTTCCCACACCGGATCGAACTCAGGGTTCTGGTAGCGAGCCTGGTTCTGGCCGTTCCAGCTGTTGCTTTCCTGTGCGATGTTCGCACCATCCTCACCTGTGTACCAGGCCGAGAAGAAGCTAAGCGGGCGCGGAGTACTCGGCACGCTCTGGAACATGTTGATGTCCCAGTAGAAGTGGTTGATGTTCTGATCGTTACCGGCAGCACCATCGAAGTAGATACCGGCGTCAATCTGCTCGAGCATGACGCGGAACCCAATGTCCTGCAGGTTGGACTGAACCACGGTCTGGGTCTTCTGGCGCACGGAGTTGACGGAGGTAGCGTACACAAGCTCGAGAGCCACGCCGTCCTTCTCGCGCACACCATCATCGTTGAGCACCCAGCCAGCATCTTCCAGCACCTGAGCGGCGGCTTCCGGATCGAAAACACGCTCGGTGTTCGGAGAATCCGTGCGTGGGTCACCGTTAAGAATATTGGTGGCTGGTTCCTGACCAAGGCCGTAGAACTCGTTCGCGATGAGTTCACGGTCGACAGCCATGTTGAATGCCTGACGCACGGCCGGATCCGTGAAGAACGGGTGCGGAGTATTCATCTCGCTGCGCTGGCCGTTAACTTCCTTGTTCGGATCAGAGAAGTTGAAGTTGATGCGCTCAACGGCAACACCCGGGTACGGCATGAAGGAGCCTTCGTTATCATCGGCCTGCATGCCCTCGATGATGTCTGGCTCGATCTGGAGGTTCCAGGCGAAGTCAGATTCACCGGTCTGCACTACCGCGCGAGCGGCAGCTGCTGCATCGCCACCACCCTTGATGATGACGCGGCTGAAGAATGGCTTGTTCGGCTCACGATAGTTTTCGTTCGGCACGAATACACCCTGGTCATCCGGTGTGAAGCTTTCGACCACGTAGGGGCCAGTTCCGATTGGATTACTGAGGAATTCGTCGTGAGCGCCCTCTTCTTCCAGGATGTGCTTCGGATACACGAAACCGGTGCTGGTACCTGCAAATGGGGTGAACCAGAACGGGTTTGGTGCCGAGAAGTTCACGGTAATAGTTGTATCGTCGACGATTTCATAGGATTCGATTGGTTCAAACGTATCCTGGTTCACCGATGCATTGTCGGGGTTTTGAACCCAATCGATGGTGAAGCCAACGTCTTCGGCCGTGAACGGCTCGCCGTCGCTCCAGACAACATCTGGAACCAGGCGCAGCGTAACCCAGGTCATGTCGTCGGCGAGGTCGCCATTTTCCTGCGATGGCATCTCCGTGATCAGGTTCGGGATCATGGAAGCATCGCTCAGGTAATGGATAAGCGGCTCCAGCATAAGGCAGGAGGGTAGGAAGTCCTTAACGCCGGTTGCTACGTGTGGGCTCATGAGCGTGGCTGCCTGCCACTGAATGATATTAAGGTCTCCACCCTCGCCCCGGGTCTGGTTCTCGGTACCAACTTCCGGTCGGGTAAGCGCTCCAGCTTCAGGAGTGGCATCCTGCGCGCCGGCGGTATTGGCCAGGAAGGAAACCATCGGTGCGGTCAGTCCGAGCGCTGCAGCGCCTTGTGCAAACCGACGACGGTTGATTGCACCGGACTTGTACGAATCCATCAGCTCTCGCAATGGCCCGGTCTTCTTTACATTCTGATCCATGAACTAAATCCTCCATTCCGTGCCGTCGGCACAGGTGCACTTACGATGGCAGCTTCTGCTGCGCAACTGGTGATTCGTGGACCAAAAACAGCCATGAACCACCATCGACAGTTTGCCCGCTAAACGGGGCAATTCATGCGACTGATCGACGATACTGCCCCCAGAATTCTGGAACACAGCAGCCAACGCCGTTGTCAGCGATTGGGCGAAACACCCTTGTCTTCTCGTTACAGTTGCACTGAGCTTATTGTACGTAGTGTGGAAATCTTATGCAAGAAATTACACGAACATAACGTGACCTGCGTGTAGTTTCGCGAAAAAATGGAAACCGGGACAGCCAGTGGCTGCCCCGGTAACGAACGGATTCTGGGCGGAGGACTTACTCTTCCGGATTCCAGTTCCAGTTCGCAATGTTCCAATAGTCGTAACTGAACGCTGCTCGTGCGATGTTGTTGACGTTTAGCCGCTTGTTGTTGGCGCGCGGGTTGTTCGCGAGCACAATCGGCAGAACCACATCGTTATGGATCACGAGGTCGTTCATCTCGACAAAGAGCTCAGTGAGGCGATCGGGATCGAGCTCTCGCTGCGCAGCTTCGAACGCCGCATCATAGTCCTCATTTTGCCAGCGGCTGTTGTTACCACCGTTCCAGCCATTGCTGGCCTGGGCGATGTTGGCACCATCCGGTCCGGCGTACCACAGCTCCATGTAGCTGAGCGCGCGCGGGTTGTTCGGCACACTCTGGTAGAGGCTGAAGTCCCAGTAGAACTTGTAGATGTTGTCGTCGTTACCAGCACTGGCATCGAAGTAGATGCCGGAATCGATCTGCTCGAGCTGAACGCGGAAACCGAGTTCCTGCAGGTTAGCCTGCACAACGCTCTGGATCTTCTGGCGGACGGAGTTCACGCTGGTGGCGAACATCACGTCGAGCGTGACGCCATCCTTCTCGCGCACGCCGTCGTCGTTGAGCTCCCAGCCAGCATCCTCAAGGGTCTGCCTGGCCTTCTCCGGATCGTATTCGTACTCAGTCGACTGGCTGATGACTTCCTCATCGCCATACACAACGTTTGTCGCGAGTTCCTGGCCAAAGCCGTAGAAGTTCTCGACCATCTGCTGGCGGTTCACGCCCAAAACGATTGCGCGGCGCACGGCGTCATCAGTGAGATACGGGTGCGGAGTGTTCATTTCACTTCGCTGGCCGTCCACTTCCTGGTTGGGATCCGAGAAGTTGAAGTTGATGCGCTCCACGGTTACGGAGATGCCCGGGATAGCAAGGATTTCACCTGGCGAATCCTCGGACTCCATTTCCTCGAGGATGTCTGGCTCAAGCGCGAGGTTCCATGCGTAGTCGAACTCACCAGTCTGGATTACAGCACGGGCTGCAGCGGCAGCATCGCCACCACCCTTGAGCACAACCGTCTGGAAGAACGGCTTGTTCGGATCACGGTAATTCTCGTTCGCCTGGTAGATCGCCTCGTCGTTCGGGGTGAACGATTCCACCACATACGGTCCGGTACCAATCGGGTTCACCACAAAATCGTCGTGTGCGCCTTCGACTTCGAGGATGTGCTTCGGATACACATACCCGGTACTGGAGCCGGCGAATGGGTCAAACCAGAACGGATTGCTCTGCTTGAAGGTCACACGGATGGTGAGATCATCCACGATTTCCCAGGAATCGATCGGTTCGTAACTGTTGATATTGACAGAGTTGTTGTCTGGGTTCAGTACCCAGTCGATGGTGAAGCCAACGTCTTCAGATGTCAGCGGCTCGCCGTCGCTCCAAACAACATCAGGCAGCAGGTGAAGTTCGACCCACGTGAGGTCTTCAGCCAACTGGCCGTTCTCTACCGAGGGGAGCTCGGTGAGCAGGTTCGGCACCATGATCGCTTCTGGTGTGTAGTGGATCAGTGGTTCCAGCACAATCTGGGCGGCCAGGAAGTCCTTGGTACCAGAGCTAATGTGCGGGCTCATAAGTGTTGGAGCCTGCCACTGAATGAGGTTTACCTCGCCACCTTCACCGCGGGTTTGTCCCTCAGTGTTCTCGGACGGGATACCTGGTGCACCAGCTTCGGGGCTGGCTGCCGGAGTGCCATCTGCACCCTGATAGACGGCGAAACCGTTGCGGAATCCGTTTTTCGCGGAAACACCAACTGCGTTGGCCAGCACAAGAGCTGCGCCGCCAGCGACACCGAGGCCTGCGGCCCGATGCATAAAGTCGCGTCGAGAAATCTCACCGGAAGCGAGCCCATCGACCAAAGTTCGAAGTTTACCGTTCTGCACTATGAGTCCCTTTCTATTGGAACTGATAAAACGCACGCCCGTCTACGGATCGACGTCACGGCAGGTACGCGGAATGGTCCTCGTTGGCCCACCACGGTATTGATCACTTGAACGCTTGCGTGAACTGTACCCGAGACGTCGTCCTCTCGACAAGGAAAGAAACTTCCGATTACGGCTCCTCCCCTTCTGCCAGGTTCCAGTTGGCGATGTTGGCATATGCGCCCGAGAATGATCCGCTGATCAGGTTCTTGAGCCGCAGTCGGTGCGCCCCGACACTGCCACCACCAACGACAACGATTGGAACAATGGCGTTGTCTTCAATGACCATGTCACTCATTTGTACGAACTTGTCGACGAGCGCATCGGGATCGGTTTCGCTGCGCGCCGACCGCCAGATTTCGTCGTACTCGTCGTTGATCCAGCGGATGTTGTTGCTGCCGCTCCATCCGTTCGATTCCTGTGCGACGTTCTCGCGATCGGGGCCGCTGTACCACTGCTCCATATACGAGAGCGGCCGTGTGCCTCCCTGCGGCATGATGTAAAGCATGAGATCCCACGGGAACTTGTTGAAGCTCTGGTCGTTACCAGGCGAGGCGTCGAAGAAGATACCGGAATCCACGGTCTCCAGCCGTATACTGAAGCCGATATCCTGCAGGTTTGATTGCACAACGGTCTGAGTTTTCTGGCGTCGACTTGCGATCGGCGAAGCGAAGATGAGCTCCAGCTCAACGCCGTCCTTCTTGCGAACATCGCCATCCATCACCCAACCGGCGTCCTCAAGAACCTGGGCGGCAGCTTCGGGATCGTAGTTATATTCCGTGTTGGGGGAATCAAGCAGCGGGTCGCCTGCGATAACATCCTTGGCGGCGGTTGCACCCATGCCATAGAACTCATCGGAGATCAACTGGCGATTGATTCCCAACGCCATCGCTTCACGCACCGCCGGATCAGAAAGAATCGGGTGTGGTGTGTTCATCTCGCTGATCTGACCGTCGACTTCCGTCCACGGATCGCTATGGTTGATCGCCATGCGCTCGATGTTCACTGGCGGTGTGGGCACGACAACGCCGTTGGAATCCTCGCCAAGCATGCTTTCCAGCACTTCGGGTTCTACCTGTGGCCCCCAGGCGAAATCGAACTCGCCTGTTTGCAACACTGCGCGCGCAGCGGCCGGGGCATCGCCACCACCCTTGAGATAAACGCGCTCAAAGTACGGCTTGTTTGGTTCGCGGAAGTGCTCGTTAACAACGTAGATGATCTCGTCGTTCGGAACGAAGCTCTCAACCTTGTACGGCCCGGTGCCGACAGGATTCGTCACGAAATCATCATGCGCGCCTTCGACTTCGAGAATGTGCTTCGGATAAAGCGGTCCGTTTGTATAGCTGGTGAACGGTTCAAACCAGAACGGGTTGACTTCGCTAAACGTCACGAGCGCAGAGAGCTCGTCGACAACCTCGACGGACTCAATTATCTCGTACGAACCACGCGCTGTAGCAGAGTTATCCGGATCCAACACCCAATTAATGGTGAACTCGATGTCCTCTGCGGTTACGGGTTCGCCATCGCTCCAGAGGAGCCCTTCCTTGAGGCGAAGCGTTACGGAGCGGCCATCTTCCGCGAGGAGTCCATTCTCAATCGTCGGCAATTCATCTATCAGCACGCCGTAAAGCTGCGCATCTGGCAGGTAATCGAGCAGTGGCTCGATGACGATGCGAGCAGCATCGTAATCCTTATATCCGGTAGATACGTGGGGACTCAGGATAGTGGGCGCCTGGTACTGAATAATGCGAACTTCGCCGCCTGCACCACGTTCCTGGTTCTCCGTGCCTTCGTCGAACGGTGTGCCATCCGTTGCGAAAACATCTTCGCCCTCAGGCGTTGCATCTTGCGCAGACACCCGAGATGTGACCGCAGCGATCAGTGCCGGTCCCATACCTAACGCCGCGGCGGCCCTGGCAAACTGACGGCGAGAGATATCGCCATTCCTAAGCCGGGAAACGAGCTCACTACCTGTGGTTATGTTCGCTGACATTGTGGATCCTTTTGAGTTATAGAGATAACAGTTACAACAGGACTTCCACGCAACGCTGCGTAGGTACGGGCATCGACGCCCACAGCAGTCTCTCCGGGCACCTCCTTTTTAATTTTGTTAGCGCGTTCTTCAATTCGCGCGTTCGCGATTAAGCGATCAGGGTGTTCCGGGAATCGTACGCCTGATCAGTTTTTGTGGCAACCTCCGATTCAAATTTCGCCACATAAACGAACTCCGGGCGCGGAGCCGCATATGGCTCCGCGATAATCAGCCCACCGTTGCTCATGCCGGCTAGTAAGAGCTCCGGATTCCAATGGGTTTATTCCTCGGCAAGATTCCAGTTCGCAACGTTGGCATATGCACCGGAGAACGCACCAGATATGAGGTTATCCATGCGCAATCGGTCAGCAGCAATGTGACCACCGCCCACCACAACGATAGGAACGATGACGAAGTTGTGAACCACCATGTCGTTCATGGCGATGAACTTCTCCAGTAGTGCATCGGGGTCGGTTTCTGACCGGGCAGATCGATAGATCTCGTCGTACTCGTCATTGATCCAGCGGATGTTGTTACTGCCGCTCCATCCGTTCGATTCTTGTGCGACGTTCTCGCGATCGGGACCGCTATACCACTGCTCCATATAGGTGAGAGGTCGGGTGCTTCCCTGCGGCATGACGTAGAGCATGAGGTCCCACGGGAACTTGTTGAAGCTCTGGTCGTTACCAGGCGAGGCGTCGAAGAAGATGCCGGAATCCACGGTCTCCAATTGAATGTTGAAGCCGATCTCCTGCAAGTTTGCCTGTATGACCGACTGCGTTTTCTGCCGGCGACTGGCGATCGGCGAGGCGAAGACGAAATCGAGCTCAATGCCATCCTTCTCGCGGATACCATCATCGTTGAGCACCCAGCCAGCGTCTTCAAGCACCTGGGCCGCGGCATCGGGATCGTAGATATACTCAGTGTTCGGCGAGTTCAATTCTGGCGCGCCGTTGATCACATCCTTCGCCGCAACGGATCCCATACCGTAGAACTCTTCAGAAATCAGTTCGCGATTGATACCCAGCATCATCGCTTCCCGAACTGCCGGATCGCTAAAGGCAGGGTGCGGTGTGTTCATTTCACTGACCTGGCCATCGACTTCTGTCCACGGGTCACTGTGGTTGATCGCCATGCGCTCGACACTTGCTGGTGGAATCGGCACGACCGATCCAACAGCGTCATCTCCCAGCATGCTGTTCAGAACATCCGGTTCAATTGCGGGTCCCCAGGCAAAATCGAACTCACCTGTCTGCAACACTGCACGCGCAGCGGCCGGGGCATCACCACCACCCTTGAGATAGACACTCTCAAAGTATGGCTTGTTCGGTTCACGATAATTTTCATTGACCGCGAAGACGATCTCATCGTTGGGTACAAAGTTCTCGACCACGTACGGACCGGTACCGATTGGGTTCACCACGAAGTCATCATGCGCACCTTCAACTTCGAGAATATGTTTGGGATAGAGCGGTCCATTTGTGTAACTGGTGAATGGCTCGAACCAGAGTGGATTCGGCTCGCTGAAGTTCACGAGTATGGTGAGCTCATCCTGCACTTCTACGGATTCGATAACCTCATATGCGCCAGCGGAGGTCGCCGCATTATCGGGATCCATTACCCAGTTAATTGTGAACTCGATGTCCTCAGCCGTTACGGGTTCACCATCGCTCCAGAGCAATCCTTCCTTGAGGCGCAGCGTGACAGAACGACCATCTTCTGCAAGGAGCCCATTCTCAAGCGACGGCAATTCATCGATGAGCACGCCGTAAAGCTGTGCGTCTGGCAGGTAATCGAGCAGCGGTTCGATGACGAAACGCGCGGCATCGAAATCCTTGTAGCCGGTGGACACGTGGGGGCTCAGGATTGTGGGCGCCTGGAACTGGATGATTCGTAGTTCGCCTCCCTCACCACGTGTCTGATTCTCGGTACCGACATCGTTAGGGGTGCCGTCAGTGGCGAATACATCTTCGCCCTCAGGCGTTGCGTCCTGCGCGACCACTCGCGTGGATATCGCGGAAATGATTGCCGGAGAGAGGCCAAGTGCCGTAGCCGCCCTGGCAAACTGACGGCGGGAAATCTCGCCATTGCGAAGCTGGGTGATCAGTGAAGTATCGGGACCTGAAGTCGTAGACATTGTGGATCCTCTGTGAGCATATGGATAAAGAACCGAACTCGACATCCACGCTTCGTTGCGTAGATACGGGCGTTAACGCCCCGCGCTCTCCATGGGCACCTCTCACTTCTCTATTTGTCACAAGCCACTCGGCCAGCAACATTGCACGACGGCAATTTGGGTAGTGAGAACATGGTAAGAGTGGAAGCGATTTTGAGCAAACAAAGTGTGGCAGTGCCGATAATACCTTGTGTTCGTGCAGTCAATAACGTGAGGATATCTGGTGGCAGTGCGCCCATCACCTATGTAAAATGCACTGCAGTCGAGCAAACCCAGGGTCGGAAGCGAACCAGGCAATCGGCAGCAGCACCACTCGTTTACCGACCAGAAAGGTTGCATGTGAACTCAAATCGCATTTTCTCGTTGTTCCTTGCCATAGCGGGGGCTATTGGCACGTTGGCATCCAGCATGCTCATTGTGGAACGCATAGAGTTACTGGAAGACCCCGACTATGTGCCGATGTGCAACATTGGCGAGGCGCTCAACTGCGCCACAGTGATGACCTCTGACCAGGCGGCCGTATTCGGGTTCCCGAACCCCATCATTGGTATCGTCAGTTTTGCGGTGGTCATGACCATTGGAGTGGCCGGCCTTGCCGGCGCATCGTTTAAATCATGGTTCTGGGGCGGATTGCAGCTCGGTGTCATTTTTGCCATCGTTTTCATTCATTGGCTCATGTACCACACGCTGGAAAATATCCGCTCACTTTGCCTCTACTGCATGGTGGTTTGGGCGGTGACGGGTCCGCTGTTCTGGTATGTGACCATTCGCAACCTGGGAGCGTTCGATGATCCGGATTCCGATGAGCCGGGCCTGCTGACAGGCACGTGGCTGAGCCGCTACCACTGGGTGGTGCTGCTCGTTTGGTACGCGATTGTGAGTTACCTTGTAGTCAATACATTCTGGCTCTAGCACGAATTAAGGTTTGGCAAGAGGGCACATGGCTGACTCATCGAACACGTTGAAGGAGAGGCAAAAAGCGCCTGGCTTAACTGCTGGTGTCTTACTGGCCATTGCCACGGTGTTGGGAATATTCAGCGCGGGCGACAACGTCCACGCGTGGGATCTCTCCTTCGCCCGTTGGATCCAGCAGTGGGAAGGCGGGCTCGGCGAGCTTCTCTACGACGTCGGGGATATGTTGGGTACAACATCGCTCGCTGCCACGGTTACTGGCATTGCCCTGGTTATCGCACTTCTATTAAAGCGGGTACAAATATCTGTATTCCTGGTGTTGGTATTGCTGCTCAGACTGGTGGGAACGCAACTCAAGCCCCTCTTTAACTCTCCACGCCCATCAATGGATGAAGTGAGACTGTTGGAGTCCTTCGACGGCCTGGGCTATCCGAGCGGACATAGCATGACAGCCGCCATGGTGGCGGCGATGTTGGTGATGATCGCGTGGCGATATGTGGGCGAGGATTGGACAAGACGAGGCATTATCACAGTGGCAGCCTTCGTCGTGATGTTGGTTGGATGGAGCCGGGTGTGGTCTGGAGCGCACTGGCCGAGCGATGTGCTCGGCGGCTGGACGTTCGGGATTGCGCTGGTGCTGCTCGCATGGATCTGCGCTGATGTGATTACAGCCCGCATACCACTCAGGCGACATACGGCTGTAGAAACCTCCAAAGGCTGACAATTACCAGCAACATGGCGATGAACCGCGCCACTGTATCGATGGCGCCGTTCGACCTGCCTCGCAGCGATCTCGGCAACACCCAGAATTTCTCACTGCTAAGCGGCAACAAGAGTCGAACGCCAGCATAGGTACAAGCATCTGAAATGATGTGGCTGAGGAATCCGGCCCCGAAAGCCAAAGCCAGTGCCTGAATTTCTAACTGCGACAGGCTGAACCAACTAAACTGCGAGACTGCGACCTCAAGCACCACATACAACCCAAGTGCGAGCGCCGCCCCGACAAATACGCTATGACTCACTCCGCGATGTTTGAGCCGCGAACTGAGATCGGAACGAAGGTCGACCCAATCCGGGTAACCACCACCAGCCATTCCCAGCCACACCGCACCTGCAGCTACCGCCGGGGACAACGAAGCGGCGATAGGCATTGCCACCGCCGCTCCCAACAGAATGTGTGTTGCTCGTTTCATAAGTGCCCCGCATACGTACGCTCGCTTCGAAGCCATTGTACGTTCATCGCGACATGGGGGCAACAGATGCTATCGAGTGGTGAGATCACCGGGCATGGATTCTCTATAAGGATCCATGCCCGGTGCTGTGACTACCAGCGCTCGCGACGCTGACGGCGGTCGCCGTCGTTGCGAGGTCCGCGGCCGAAGCCACCTCGTCCACCTCGATCGCGACCAAAGCCGCCCTCGAAGTTGCGACGTCCGCCTCGGTCGCCACGTGGGCCGCGGCGGGAATCTCGACGATCGCCTCCGCCGGAATCCTGGGCGAGTTCGACGTTCACCGGCTTGCCCTTGATGCTGGCGCTATTGAGCACGTTCATCACACGCTCTGCGTCGCCAGTCGGGATATCTACGAAACTGAAGGAATCGTGAATATCGATTGCACCGATGGAACGGCCCGGAATATTGGCCTCGTTGGCAATGGCGCCAACGAAATCCTGCGGGCGAACCCGCATGTTGTGGCCGATGTTAATGAAGAGACGGGTCATGCCAGCTTCCTGGCTCCGACCTCCGCCGCCACCGCGTGGGGCTCGAGGTCCGCGATCTCCACGGTCTCCGCGGCGATCATCGCGCTGCATCTTGCCACCGAAGTTGGCAAGCGCATCGTGACCGCTGGTATCGAGCGTTGCCTGGCCGGTCTCCTCTGCATAGAGGTTCAGGAGTGCCGCCGAAAGCTTCTTGAGGTCGACTTCTTCGCCGAGGTCCTCGATCGGGCCAAGATACGCTTCGTACGCATCCTCGTCCTGAACTGCGTCACGCATGAGCTTCACGAGCTGCTCGCGCCGACGGGCGTTCACATCTTCCTGGCTGGGGAGACGCTTTGGCTCGATGGTAGCGCGCGTGGTTCGTTCCACCTGGCGCAGCCAGCGGAATTCGCGCGGGCTCACCAGGGTGATCGCTTCGCCAGCGCGGCCGGCACGGCCTGTTCGGCCAATGCGGTGCACGTAGGTTTCGTGGCTTTCTGGCACATCATAATTGATGACGTGGCTGACTTCCGGTACGTCCAGTCCGCGGGCGGCAACGTCCGTCGCGATCAGGATTTCGGCCTGGCCGTTGCGGAAGCGGCGCATCACGCGGTCGCGCTGTGCCTGGCTGAGGTCGCCGTGAAGCGTCTCCACCGGCATGCCTCGCTTGAGGAGGGAATCGCCCAGCTCATCGACATTTCGCTTGGTGCGACAGAAGATGATGGCACTGGTTGGGTTCTCGGCTTCGAGAATCCTGGCGAGCGCTTCGGTCTTCTTGCCACGGGGGAATTCGTAGCTCGTCTGGTTGATTTCAGCGACCGTCATTTCCTTGCCACGCACGGAAATCCGCTTCGGATCACGCATGTAGGTGTTGGCCAGGTTGGCGATACGCTGCGGCATGGTGGCACTGAAGAGCGCGGTTTGGCGATCTTCTGGCACTTCCTTAAGGATCGTTTCGATGTCGTCGACAAAGCCCATATCGAGCATCTCGTCGGCTTCATCCAGCACGAAGAAGCGGAGGTCATCCAGCTTCAGGGTGCCACGACGCATGTGGTCCATCACACGACCGGGAGTACCGACCACGATGTGAACACCGCGGCGCAGGCCACGGAGTTGACGGTCGTACGCCTGACCACCGTAGATGGAAAGCGTTTCGATTCGCTTGTGCTTGCCGTAATTATGCAGGGCTTCGCTCACCTGAATGGCGAGCTCGCGTGTTGGCGTCAGAATGAGCGCCTGCACGCGTCGATCGTTTTCTTCGATCTGATCGATGATCGGCATACCGAACGCGGCGGTCTTGCCGGAACCGGTCTGCGCCTGTCCGATGATATCCAGCCCTTCCATCAGCGCCGGAATGGCAGCTTCCTGGATTGGAGTCGGCTTTTTGAAGCCTACCTGGGCGATGCTTTCGAGGAGCACATCGCTGAGGCCGAGGTTATCGAAGCTGGCTTCGTTCTCTTCGGCAACAACGGTTTCATCGACCTTAACAGGTACGATTTCCTGCTCTTGCACTTCTTCAGTTTCGGGCTCGGCGACGGCCGATCCGCTTTCGGTGTTCCAATGGTAAAACGGAGTTTTGCTCCGCTGAGAGAAAATACTGTTCATGTGTGTTCACACTCCAATGACGCGGTCCGCGAGAGGCGGATCGCAATTGCTGATCGGCTTTGGATCAGACGGAATTATTCGTTGTGTGTGGCATGAACATGGACCGTTGCGGAGAGGTGCAATCGGGCACGATGAGGGCTGTAACCTCGGCGGATGCCACACGTAGCCTGCGTCACATTTTGTGATCCGAAGGCGACGTGGATACCCATCCAACCACGTTACCCACCGCGGCGCAGCGGCCGCTACCCAACATCTGCGAGGGGCGAAATTCGGCGGATTCTCCGCACACCCCTGTGGCACCGGTTCGGTGCTACCTGATCTGGAACCATTTACATGTATGGCGATCAGAGAAACCCATGCAGGAAGGAACACTCGGGAGGCCTGTGCCTCCAGTGACG
>CAZGML010000023.1:0-12435 GCA_964526965.1 uncultured Sphaerobacteraceae bacterium
CCGCGCGTGGTTGATTATCGGCAATTGTGCGGGAAGGGGAGGGGTAGGTCAAGTGGGGTTTACGACAGACCTTTTAACAAAGAAGTGGTAACCTCGTTATATGGAAACCTCACCCAATGTAGGAGCGCGTGGATGATCGTAGTTGCGGTGACCAACGTTGATTGGTTCAAGACCTTACGTGGCCTTCCCAAAATCGACGTTGTGAACTTTTGGCGACCTGGTTCGGCCGAACTTCAAGGCGTTACAACCTGGGGAGCTCATGGATTTCTTGCTGGCTTCGCCAATCCGGAAGATAGGCGGATACGGCACGTTTGAGTCGTTCGAGAAGATGACCGTTAGCAAAGCATGGTTGGAGTTTGGTGCGGGTAACGGGACTCTTTCCGTTCGTGAGCTACAGCAAAGACTGGGGCTGTTTGAGAACACGGTGCCTGGTGCTGACCATGTCGATAAAGAGATCGGCTGCGTCCGACTCGCAAATCCTGTCTTCTTGGATGACTCTGAGTTCAAAACTACTGAAGAACTCAGAATAGAGTTTGCCAACAGCATAGTTGCCTATAAGCGATTTCCGGATTTGACCGAGTTATCCCTTTAGTCAACTCATCCCATCCGTTATCGGAGACTTCTTTCTGGGCCAGCGTCAAGGAGACATAGATTGCCAAACGAAAGCCTAAGTTTATATGGAATTCGTATCGGCCGATCCCGTGATTCAGCCACGTTGATTCGCAAGCAAATCCGAATCGGAAGCGAAAAGACGTTTGATATCTCCGCGCTTGTACATGCAAGAACTGAAGCTTGTATTCGCCCGATGGAGGCCATGAACAATGGACTGTTCGAGGAAGTATTTAACCAGGGGTAAATGATGCAACGAGTTGACGCAAACGTTCGATCGCTGAGAGAACTTCTAGACGGTAAGAAGTACCAAATTGACTACTATCAACGAGAGTATCGCTGGGAACAAAAACAGGTATTTGTACTCATCGATGACCTAATGCAAGCGTTCCTTGAAGACTATAGACAAGACCATCACCGTGGGCAGGTTGAACAGTACAGCCACTACTTCCTCGGTTCAGTGCTTATGAGTAACAAAGATGATGGACGCTACATTGTTGACGGACAGCAACGGCTCACCACCTTAACTTTGCTCCTGATACACCTTCGGAATATCCAAAAGGATTGGTCTGACGATCGATCAGTGGATATCGACAATCTGATTCTCTCCATAAAGTACGGCGTGAAATCATTCAACTTGAACGTGCCGGAGCGGACTCCAATTCTTGAAGCGCTCTGGAATGAAGAAGACTTCGATACTGAGGGTCGAAGCGATTCTGTCCGATACATCGCTTTACGCTTTGCGGACATAGGGCAACGATTTCCGTATGGTGGCGCCACACTGCCAGATACAGATGAAGACAATGATCCTGAATCCGAAGAAAGCACCATCCTCGATGATCATGCAATTCCATACTTTATCGATTGGCTTATCGATAATGTCTTCCTTGTAGAAATCTCTGCGCTGTCTGATAGTGACGCCTACACAATCTTCGAAGCCATGAATGACAGAGGACTGTCTCTCACACCCACTGACATGTTGAAAGGTTACTTACTAGCCAGCATTGATCAAGAAGACAAACGAAAAGTTGCCAGCGACGTCTGGAAATCTATTCTGTTCGAGCTTAACGACATTGGTAAGGATACCGATGCGGACTTCTTCAAGGCCTGGTTCCGAAGCCAGTACGCCGATACTATTCGGGATAGGAAGAAGGCAGCCAAACCGCGTGCTTACGACCTGATAGGTACCGAGTTTCACCGGTGGATCAGAGACCAATCCGAAGTCGTCGGACTAGTCGGATCGTCCGATTACTTTTCCTTCATACACAACAATATGAAGTTCTTTAGCGATGTGTATCTAAAGATTGAGAAGGCATCAGCCACGCTCACACCCGGTTTGGAGAGAATTCGCTATAACGCCCAAATGGGTTTCACGCTTCAAAACATGATGCTCATGGCACCACTTCGTCCTTTCGATTCACAGCAAGTGGTTGACCAAAAATTGCGTATCGTATCGATGTATATTGATATCCTCCTCCACTATCGCCAGTGGAACTTCAAGGCCATCACCCATTCAGGAATGCAATACTCCGCGTTCGTTACGATGAAAGCCGTACGGGATCTGACTGACCCGTCAGCGCTAGCGCAGTTTCTGAAAAAACAATTAGACGAGAGCGCTTTTGATTTCAACACTGAATCGAACCTCAGATTGCACGGACAAAACGGGAGATATATTAAAGCACTCCTTGCTCGGCTAACAGACTACGTTGAAGTCTCGACAGATAGTCCAGCAAAATTCGACGACTTCGTAGCCGAACGGTCAAAGAACCGATTCGAGATCGAGCATATCTGGGCGGATAAATTTGAGCGCCACACAGATGAGTTCCAGCACGAGGCTGACTTCCGCGAGTATCGGAACCGAGTCGGGGGACTGCTCATTTTGCCAAAGTCCTTCAACGCCAGTTATGGGGCCTTACCTTACGATGAAAAACTTCCACTTTACCTCGAACAAAACCAATTGGCCAGATCGTTAAACGAACAGACGTACCAACATAATTCCCGCCTTCGAAAATTTAAAGCTTCAACGAGCCTCGCGTTTCAGCCCCACAGTGAATTCAAGAAAGCCGACCTCGACGCCCGCCAGACGCTTTACCGCGAAATCGCCAAACAAATCTGGAACCCGCAATGCCTGCTCAATGAGGGAAAACAATGACTTCCATGCCAAATCAGAATGACTGGGCACAAGATTTTTGGCAGTTCACCAATCTTCATCGTGGGGTCTACGAGACTGGATCCTCAGGGATGATCCAAGGTTGGATACAGTCTATTAAAGATCGAGTGTCTCTGGCTGACGTACCGACGATCCTCCATATCTCCACCGAGTCCGCAAACAGGTACTCTGGGATAAATGCAACTCCACCGCTGGTAAATACTTTTGTCCGAGAATACTTGAATGACACTCAAGTAGATAAAATCCTGGATGTCAATGCTGGCTTTGGCTCTTTACTTGCCACTGCTCAATTCTCGACAAATGCAAGTATGGCCACGGCATTTGAACTTCACCCGGATTGTGTAGAGATTGGCCGGGCCCTCAATCCTTCCGCCAACTGGCTTGCAGCAGATTTCTTTAATGACAGTTTCAGAACTGATCATTCTTATGATCTGGTGTTAGGTCTGCTTCCGTTTGGCTTTAGATCAGCCCAGCCTGTAGTGATCACAGCCAAGTCCGGTGAAACCGTCGAGGTACGTAGAGACCGTGGGTTTCAACTTCTTGTAACCGCATCGATGCAGTTATCCGATTCTGGCCTTGGGATTTTCGTTACGACCTCCGACTTCTTTTGGTCTCGAAACTCTCCAATACGACAGATGCCTAAGCTGGGACTATGGATCCATGCTGCGCTGGAACTCTATCCCGGCGCGTTTGCACCACATACGAACATCTCAGCCTATGTCGTACTAGTGCGGAAGCAGCCCACGCCTGACATGTTCGTTGGACGCCTCACCAGAAGCGCGGAGACTAACAAGAGAACTTTCGAGAATCTAAAGTCACGCAAAGCTGGAACCGAGGTAGGATATGGGCGCCTCATTCAACCGAACCATTTTATGGGAATCGATGCCCTTCAGGTCGCCGAGGACGTGAAAGAAGCAGAACGGCTCTTTGGTTTTAGTGCCCACTTCCTCTACGACCTTGCTGGCTCGACGGATGGTAAGCCAATTACAAGGGGCAGCGCGAGCCACGATCTCGAATCTGCAGACAGACCAAACTCTATCTACATACCCAGAACAGGTGTTGGTAAAGTAGTGTGCTCACCTGAACACTTCGAACCTGAACCTCGGAATTATCTCCAGGTAGATATCGATCCCACTAAATCAAATGCTAGATTTGTGGCGGAGTTTCTTAATACCGAACTAGGGCGATCAATCCGGGAAAAGAGCAGAGGTGGGGCGATAAGTTCGATACTTTCCAATGAATCGCTTAAGACTCTGCGTATTCTCGTTCCCCCTCTTGATCTCCAACACCGTGTACTAGAGATTGGAGACGCGATAGGCACAGAGCGTTATCGACTCTTGGGCCTTGACAATGAGTTAACTGAATTGGAGCGAGGCCTTTGGCAAAACCCGCGGACCCACCGGAGAGTAGAGAACGAGGTTAGCGCTTTCAATGCTAGTCTTTCAGCAATTTTGGACGAACAAGTAGGCCAGAGCCTCGACAAATGGATGGAAACTTTGCCATTTCCGCTCGCCTCTATTTTACGTAAATGGTATGCGGCACCCCAGAGCAATTTTGATCTCAAGTATAGGCTTCTGGTGCACTTTTTCGAGGCAACAACCCACTTCATGGGTTCAATTCTGCTTAGTGGTTTCACGTACGATTCAACTCTATACGAAAAGTATCGTGGTGATTTTCTGGAAGTTGTCGACACACGATCGCTAACGAGAACAGACTACGGCACTTGGCATCAGATTGGCGCGTTCTTTAGCAAAAGGTTGCGCATCTTGCTCAATAGTGATGCTCAATCGCGAAGAATGGCCGGCGACTTGTTTTCTGACCAGACTTATCAGTTTACCGACATGTTAGCCAGCGCCAAACTTTTCAACGTGCTGGCAGACGCTAACAAACTGCGCAACAAGTGGCAAGGGCATACAGGCCTGCCCAGCCATCGCGAGGCCGAAGAGCGTCATGACGCCTTGGTCGGCCATCTGCATCGGCTGCGCAAATCAATGGAAGGTGGCTGGACAAATATGGAGCTCATCATTCCTGATACATGTAAGAAGCGGCGAGGGCGCTGCTTCAATGAAGTTCAGCTTCTTCAAGGAAGCCACCCAGCATTCCAAACTGTAGTGCGTGAAACGAGCGATTGTCTAGATGCCGACGAAATGCACTTGCTGGGTAAGGGGACCGATACTTCTTTGCGTCTATTGCCATTCATTCAACTCGGTCCAAATCCTCCATCACCCAGCGCCACATGCTACTTCTACCGTTCAGTAGAGGACGGCGAACATCGGCTCATCTCTTTCCAAGGCTCCGGTGAATCGGAGTGGAAAGATTCCCTGTCGAGTTTAGATGAGGCGATCGGTCTTATCATCGATGGGATCGGGCTCACGCATTGAACCATCCCATGTGAAACGTCGAAGGTAAGAAGACTAAAAATCAACGTGAACTATGTCAATCCACACCCTGTACGATTGATCTACGGCTCAGAAACAACCGAACGGAAGCGGATCATCCATTATGCCCTCGCGTTTTAGGCTTTACCAATATTTCATGCATGGATGCAACTGGGCTTTTAGATTCGTTCCCGAAAAATCACTTTGCCTAGTGCTCACGGGTTCCACCAGAGGCTTATTCGCGTCCACAATAATGCTCACCATCCCCAGCTCGTCACCAGAGTTCCGCGTATCAAATCGATACGATCTCCCAATCCGACCATCAGCCTCATTCCAGTACGTGTAGTGGAAATCTCCCCGCTCGTCGCAGAACTCGAGCAGGGTCACCTCAAAACCGGCATCCTCAAACACTGAAACCAGCGTCCGATAGTCGTACACAATCTTGTGACTCGCCGCCGGATGATCAGCCGGCCCAGGTCCACCAACCTGCACCATCGCCTGGTACGCCTCGTTCCGGAAGTTGGCATCTGGCACCGCACAGCGCAAATACCCACCCGGCTTCAGGTACGCATAACAATTGCGTGCCGCCTTTCGCCCCTCCGCCTCGGTCATGTGCTCCCACACATGCTCCGCCAACATCGCATCAATTGACCCAGGTGCAAACCGGGCAGCAAAATCCGCCTCCGAAAGCACATTCAGATCGCTCTCCTGCGTCGCCACCCATCCATCCTGCGTAGCCGCTCCCGCCCCCAAAATAATCCGCATGTTTAAACACTCCTTGTTCGCCTGTTGTTGCGTACATCACAGAACCCAATAAAACATCGTGGCCGAATCTTAAAACCCTCGCCATGTCATCGACCACAACCATCTGGCCAAAATCGAACTTACAAATAAAAGTTGCGAGTTCATCGCCGAACTATAAAGAAAAACTTTATAGTTCGATTAATAGCCAGAACCTCAATTTCGACTTACATGGTTCGCTCTGCATGCCATCAAAAGGTGAACCAGATTTCTACAAACCTGACATAGGGCCAAAATCGAACTCCTAAGAAATTCTTAGGAGTTCACATTGTTCAGCAAGAAAAACGCCCCTAAATCTAACCTCACCTACATGAACACCTTCCCCGATGCGTATAGTTAATAGGAGCCCTGCTCCATACGTGTCAGAGAGAGGCACTGCATACCTCGCAGCCTGTACCGGCCATTCAGTCCGCGAGGTTTTTTTCGGCAACCCAACACGCACCAGTACCGCACAGCACCCGCAGTTCCGTCAGTACCCGCAGTATCGCCAGCACCCGCAAATCGCGGCATCGGTAGTACCGTCAGTTCCTCAGCTCACCCGCCTCTCTCTCAACAACACGAACAGGCAAACACACACATCAATGCGATAATCTCCCCATCGAATACAGGAACAGGAGAAATCACATGACCGTCACACGCACACACATCAGGTTAGGAGGGTGGGGGATGACCATCCTGGAATCGGGTCCCGCTCCATCCATACCAAGGGAGGATTCATGACCTTCAAACTTATCCACGTCGGCCTGGGCGGTTGGGGGATGGACTGGGAGCGCAACGCGCTCGCCACCATCGCCGATCAGGTCACCGTTACCGCCATCGTCGAGGCCTTCCCCGCCAACCTCCAGCGCGCCCAACAGATGTTGGGATACACCAGCACCAACTCGTTCAGCACCCTCACCCAGGCCCTGCAATCCGTCGAGGCCGATGCCGTGCTCATCACCAGCCCGCCCGCCACACACATGCCCCTCGCTATCGAGGCCATGCGCGCCGGCAAGCACGTCCTCTGCGAGAAACCCATGGCCGCCAGCATCGATGAAGCCCTCCAGGCCATCCAGGTCTCCCGCGAGACCGGTATGCACATGCAGATCAGCCAGAACTATCGCTACTACCCCGCACCCGTCGCCGCCGTCGAGCTCCTCCGCACCGAAGCCGTCGGCGCACTCGCCCGCGTCAATCTCGATTTCCGCCAATGGGTGCACGATGCCCCCGCCGGCGAGCACCCCTACTACGATCTCGATCACCCGCTCCTCTCCGATATGGCCATCCACCACTGGGATATGATGCGGATGATGCTCAACTGCGAGGCCGAATCCGTCTACGTCCAGCGCTCCGATCCCGCATGGAGCAACTTCCGCGATGAAGCCAGCGCCACCGCCATCGTCACCTTCACCAACGGCGTCGTCGTCAGCTACCGCGGCAGCTGGATGAGCTCCGATACCCCCACCTACTGGGGAGGAGAGTGGAAGCTGGAGTGCGAAGGCGGACTCATCGATTTCACTACCCGCCAGGGTGGACCCTTCGGCACCCAGGGAGATGCCGTCAGCATCCGCCGACGCACCGGCGTCACCGAGCCACAACCCCTCCCACACATGCCCGTGTGGGGACGCTCCGCCGGCGTGCTGGATCTGAAACGCTGGATCGAAACCGGCACCCCCAGCCAAAACGCCGCAGAGAAAAACCTCGGCAGCCTCGCCATCGTCGAAGCCGCCATCCGCTCCCAGGAAACTGGCAAGGTCGAACCCGTCCAGATCCTCGAACCCTAAACCCGTACGCCCCCGCTTTATGCGGGGGTCACCCACTCCCGCCATAACCGTAGCGCCGTCCTAGACCACCGCACATCGGGGTGTCGTGCCGAAGGCGGCCGAGGCGAAGCCGAGAAGCGGAGCGGGCCCCCTGGGCGGCGTCCACGTTGTCCACCCACCCCCAACTCCATGCCGGACACACGCAAAACGCCCGACTCATAAAGAGCCGGGCGCTTGCATCGAAAATCGAAAGGATGAATCAGGCCCTATCCCTCAGGAGTAGCCTCAACGGTCTCACCGCTGTCATCAGATTCACTCGCCGGCGCAGACATGTAAACATCCACATCTACCTCGCCGTCGTCGTCGCTGCTCAGCATGGCGATGCCGCTGTAGCCGGAATCTCCAACCGGGTGCAGGCCGATTACCATCTCTTCGCCATCGTCAAACACCACGCCGCCGATGTCGCCACAGGCGATGTAGTTCTCCATGTACTCTTCGCTCTCGTGCACCACAATCGCGTGCGGCGATCCGAGCATGGCATCCCACGCAAGCTCAACGTCGTCGGATTCGCTGTAGGTCACGTCACCCACGGTCAGCGTGCCGCGCACTTCTGGTGTCTCGGCGATGCCGCCATCATCGTCGCGTTCAACGCCGATCGGCAGCAGGTTAAAGAGGGGAGCCACCGGCTCCGGATTCACCTCTGCACACGTGCCCTCGTGGATGTGGATCGGGTGACCGCTGGTGGGCGTGGAATCCTGGGCGAGGGCACTGGCGGCTCCGCCAAGCCCGAGCGTGGTTGCGAGCGCAGCTCCGGCTACAAACCTGCGTAGGGATGAAAGCTTCATGATCATTATCTCCTCCTGTGTATGGGGCCGGTCGGTTCCAGCCCCTGTGTGTGTTGAAGGAGATCAACGCAGGATATGTGCCCGCGCCTTCACCTGGCTGCTCCGCGGCGCAGGTGTCCGCTGGCAGCGAGCATGGTTCGGCGGCAACGTCCACCCATGGCGGCGATTTTCGGGGCGCGTGTGTTCCGGAGTCTCGCGAAAATGTTGTTAACAACAACGTTTTTGCGCTTGCAATGTGGGCCGATTCATGACAAGCTAGGCACAAATTACCCGTACGTACATCCCGTCAGAAGGTACGTGTTCAGCGTATCCTATGGATAGAGCCGTGTACCTTCGTGGAGGTTACGATCAGACAATGTTCTCGCAAGCGGAAGGTATCAAGCCAACAGCATGCGCGAACGGTGCCGGATCGTCAACCGACACCGCGAATTCGTTTGATAGAGATAGAGGAGGGTAAACTCGTTGATTGCGGATTGCGTCCGCTTGCAGGTGAATCCACATCCGGATTGCGGTGGTGCGCCAACACTGCCAGCAACTCTCGGTGTGGAAAGCGTGCGTTCGGCGCGATACGCGCAGTACCAGTACCTGGCTGGAACGGGAACCCTGAAAAATGAAAATGACCGGTGCGCCAACACCTGTCATCTTCTTTCAGAGTTCTTTGTCTGTTTTGCCGGAATCTCGATCAGCTAGTCGCCAAACCGTCTGATCAGCTCCAAAGCCAGCCGCCCGGTTCGTAAGCCCTAGAGGGAGGCTTCTTCATATGCTTGACCAGATTGTAGTCACATCCCCGTGGATGTGTCAAGGCCCAGTGTGCCGCCTCGGCAAACCACTGTGCCAGGGCCGCCAGTAACATGAGCGGCAAGCACCCCAAAAACCGCGATGAGCGCGACATGACTTCACACCGCGTGGACGAGCAATCGGCCGCACGGCGTGAGGCCATGCCCGCCGCGGAATCCGATAAGCCAAAGCTCACCGGCATCGTGGGCGATAAGGCTCCGGAATCCGGCGATAGCCGCAGCGGCGAAGACACCCGCCGCCGTGGCTGGTACTGGAACTGGAACACCATGGTCACCCAGTTTGCCCCGCTCATCGGGCTGGATGGCAAGGGCCTGCTGGATTCCTACATTGTCTGGACCGACCGGCGGGAGGATTCGCCCTATCGCGGCTACGCCTTCCCATCTACCACCGCCGAGGCCAACTTCTATGGAATAGACCGCAACACCATCGGCACCATTAACAAGATCCTGGTGGCGCTCGATCTCATCGAGATCAAGAAGTCCATGGTGAGCCGGCCAGACAACGGCAACGACTGGAAGTTCCCCCACAACACCTATCGCGTCAAAGAGCAGGGCGATAACTTCCAGCTCACCGCCAACGCTGTGCGCAAGGTGGTGGAACTCGCCGTGGAGGACACCGCAGTCTACCGCCGCATCAAGCACATCTTCGGCAGCAGGTTCAAGCCGATCGATCCGAAGAGCGTCTGGTACGACATCATCGCCGAGCTCGAAGAGACAGAGAGCTGGCAGAAGCTGCGCGCCATCGCCCTGGAGGATGAGCGTCGCACCAGTGAGCGCAGTCGCAAGGGCCACGCGGCCCGGCGCAAGGGCACTGGCACCAAAACCACCGCAACCACGGGCGAATCCGACGAATCGACAGTGAAACCCGTGCCAGGCGAGTCACAGGTATCGACAGCTTCGACAGTTGGTAATGACACCGACAATGACAGCACTGTCGAAACAGAAACGCCACCAAAAAGCACTGCTGCACAGTCCAGCAACGCTTTTAAGACCCCTGCTGCACAGAGCAGCAACGGTTCCAATGCCGAGGGGTCAAGCGATGCTGCACCAGGCAGCAAAGGTCAGCCGACCATTGCTCAATCAACCAGCACTACGAATTACACAGATCAAACAACCACCACAACTGGTGACAAGGAAGCACAAAACGAAGCGACGGAAGCGAACGTACAGCCTTCCAGATCTGTGGGCGATTTCGGTGGTGGTCCAGACGACAGTCGCGACCGCGAACTGACACTTCAACTTTTCGATGAAGCCAACGAACAGCCGGTGACAGTAGCGGCTCGCCGGATTCTCGGTCGGGTCGCCAGCGATTTTGCGGATTTGGCAAAGTCGGCCGGTATTTCCGGATGGGCCTTAACGGGTATGGCAATTGAAGAAGCGGTTTCCAGCGGAAGTTCGTTTGTTGCACCCAAGCGCGTGCGCGAGATCCTTAATAGGTGGAAGCGCGATGGTATCCCGGAGATGTATGCCGGTGTGTCAGCAGGCCATGACCAGCCGGCACACGAACCTGTGACAGCTGTGACAAGCGAGTCGGAGTCCAGTCACAGTTTTGTTCGTACACCCGTCTCCGGTACCAGGCCGCCCAGTAGCACGCCGCAACCGCAGGGTGGAGGCGACCTCGCATCTGTATGGAAGAGCGCCTGTGCGCTCATTAAGCCGGAGGCCGCTGTAGCCGATGCCCTGCACGAGCAACTGGTGAGCGATGCCCAACTCCTCCGTATAGAGAGTGGATACGCTGAACTGCTGGTGAGCGATCGACTCAACGCCGTGCTCTCCGATGAGATCCAGCGCGTGATCCAGACCAAGCTCAGCGTGGCGGCCAGGCGTCCGCTGCGTCTGCGCATTGTCACTGGAGATGCTCCGCCGCCAAACGTCTCGGATCCGTATCGGCAATCCAGCCAGCAGATGCTCACCGGAGACGTGTTCGAGATACCGAATAGTGGTATGAACAACATTCAGTTGTGGGCGGCGGTGCAGCAGGCGCTCTCGGCTAGTGGTGATATCCCACGGCCGGAGCTCGCCATGTGGGCGACGTCCAGCGAACTGCTCGCACTGGATGGCGATACGTTCGTGCTCGGCTTTGGCAGTTCGTTCCTGTGCCGCCGGGCCGAACACCGGCGTGCCGACCTGGTACGAGAGTTCACCTACCTCGCCGGCTTCAGTTGCGATGTAGAGATTGTGGAGACCGCTTTGTGGCGAGAACAGAACGAACAGGGTAGCGCGTGATACGAGAAGCAATAGCCGGACGTGAGATGCAGATCGCCTTTCCCCGGCACCTGGCGGAATCGATGCTGCCGCTGCTGAAATCCGAAGTCGCCGAGTTCGAGGCCGTGTTCGGTGCACAAGTCCGGTTTGGCGAAGAGGTGGCGGCGTCGGGTCCGCGCTGGATCGTCGAGGAGAAGCCAGATTCGGACACTAACTGGCTCCGGTGGCATGCGGATTCCCTCACGCTCGTTTCCACGGTGCGCGATGCTGCTGGCCTTGGGGCGACGGTGCAACTCCTCCATTCATTGGTCGCGCTCGGGGTTGATGAACTGCCCGACGCACGTGCGGATGATCTGCCAACAGCTATCGCGCGCATCTCCACCGAAATCGAACGCGGGTGGCCGGGCTTCGGTATTCGCGGATTCAACTGGTCGGCAATTCGGGCCGACTTCCCGGCAGACAACGACATGACCCTGACCGACGTTGAAGAGCTGGTCGCGCGATTGCAGGATGGCCACACCGCCGTGCGCGAGAACGTGCCGGTGTACAACCCGCCGTATGCAGTTGAGCTCACGAACGGCCGCGCGCTGATTCGTCGCGTGCCCACATGGTCGGCCGCCGCGGCGGCAGGGGTCCAGCCCGGGTGGACGCTGGAGATCGACGATGTGGAAGGCTGGTTGGCGCGCGTAGGATCACCGCCGCATTCACACGCGCTTGTGGCCGGTCGGCGGGCGATCGCCCTCAATGGCATTACTGAGCGTGAATTCACGGCAACGGGTCCGCGAGGGGAACGTCGCACCTGGGTTGAGCAATCGGCTCCGCTTTCGCCTGATCAACTGCTATCCGCCCGCGTTGTTGCCCGCAACATCGTCTATGTTCGAATGCAGA
>CAZGML010000023.1:12535-34491 GCA_964526965.1 uncultured Sphaerobacteraceae bacterium
CAACTGCTATCCGCCCGCGTTGTTGCCCGCAACATCGTCTATGTTCGAATGCAGAACTGGATTGCAGGCGTGGGCCTGGAAGAACGGTTCGTGGAGATCATCGCCGCACACCGGCATCGGCAAAGGATGGTGCTCGATCTTCGCGGCAACACGGGTGGCAATCTCTTGATGGCGCAGCAGTTGCGCAGGCACTTTTTGAGAGAGCGCTCATTGCTCGGCACGATCCAGTTCACACGTGCCGATGGCACACTGGCCGTGCCGGTCGAGTTGTGGGATGATCCCGTGCCTGACGGAGGCTGGCCCGGAGAGCTGGTGGTATTGACCGATCCGCTCACGTATTCGGCCAGCGAGGATTTCCTGCACGGCCTGCAGGGCCTGCCGCACGTCACGGTGATCGGCGCGCCGAGCGGCGGCGGCAGTGGTCGACCACGTACGTTGCCACTGATTCCGGGCTGGAGTGTGAGCATGAGCACCGCGCTCACGTTCGATCGCAACGGTCATTGCATCGAAGGGCAGGGCATACCCGTTGATATCGAGGTCGATCCCTTCACTGAATCCTGGCGGTCGCACTTTGGTCTTTTTGTACCGTAGGCGGCTGGTATCATCCGGAACGTAATTACTAGCGAGGTTAGCGGACAACGCGAGTGGATATTCTTCGACTTTTTATCGGCCTGATACTGTTCGTTCCCATTGTGCTCTCCACCCGACTGGTGGTTCACACAGACACGTGGCGTTCCGCCGTGAGTGCACTGCAGCTGCGCTGGGATCGCGAACAGAGGCAAGCGTCAGTCAATGGCGTTACGCTGGAGCAGCGTCAGGCGGTTCAACAAAAGTTCGAGCAGCTGGTCACGAACCGGCCATTCCGCCTGATGTGGTTGCACGTTGGTCTCGGGCTTGGCGCGGTGGCGTTCGCGTTGGTGTTGGCGTGGAACCAGGGCGATCTCCGATGGACTGGCTTGTGGCTGGCACTACCGTTGGGGCTTGCCACGCTTTCGATCCTCGGGTTCGGCTGGGCACTCGTTAATCAGGCCAATGGTAAGCTGACGGCCATCAGCTCGTCGCTGTACGGGCCTGCTCCGCCACGGGTCAAAGTCCGGGCTATTCAAACGGATGAGACCAGCCAGTAGGCCACTGCCATTCGGGTGGATCAGCATCCCGAATCCCCATCTGCCATCAGCGTGTACCACCACCCCGGAGATCGGAATTGTCGGATTTGGCGAAGCGGATTGTACTGGTATTCATTGGTTTGCTCGCCGCAGTTGCCATCTACACCACTGCCTGGGATCTCGGAGCGGGTGAGCAGGTGTTCTGGGGATGGCCGCTATGGTTCGGCCTGGGAGTGATCGTCTTTGCCGCGTGGTGGCTTCCCAAAACGATTATCGATGAGTTCAGGCAACAGGGGCCGAACGAGAACGCGGGCTGGATCTCCACCCTTCTGGATGTGGTGCCAGTGATCATCGCCCTCATCGTGTTCTCGCTCGGCTGGATTCTCCGTCGCTAGCGCGACGCGGGTTAATCTGTGATATCGACGTCGCAGCGGATATCGCTGCTGGTATCACCGATGGAGACCGTGAAGTCACCATCGTCGACGTCCAGCCCCACCTCGTGCCCGGCATCGTCGTTCGCCACGCATGAGATGGTGATATCCGCATCGTCGAAGTAACCGGTGACGATATCGATCTCGACGTCATCATTTGGCTCTACGATGGTGCTTATCCAACCGCCTTCGCTGGCAGCGAGGTAGAGGTCATCGTCCACGCCGTTGATCTCCCACTCGGTCAACACATTTGCCGGGTCTCCGTGGTACGTCACTCTCAGGGCCAGTGTTTGGTAATCATCGGTTGTTCCGGAGGGCGTTGTTCCCTCTTCGGGGATCAAGGCCAGGCCGTACCCGGCGAACTCTGTGAAGTTGTGGGTTGCGCTCTGGAAGGAGGCGGGTTCGTACCCTGGCAGCACGGTGCCCTCGTGCAGCACTACGCCGAGCACGATATCGAAGCCCATGGGGCTGTTCAGGGCGCAGAACCCATTCGCATCGGTATCGCAGCGGTTGAACCAGGCATCGTCATCGACGTCCCATTCGATTTCTTCGGCTGGGTCATCTTCCTCGAAATCCCAATCATCCTCCGCAAGCACGAAGGTAAGTGCTACACCTTCGGCGGGTGTGCAGGTGCCGTTTTCAATCAATTGTTCTGGAGATGGCGCCTTGCCACCGCCGGCATTGACGTGACCGGGGTCCTCATCACAATACAACACATACACGGGCATGTCGGAGTAACTACGGTCCAAATCCTCCTGGGCAGTAGCTACCTGGGTGGCAGGAAGAAGGCCGAGCATCACGGCGAAGACAAGACGAAGCATGTGCAGATCCTTTGAATGAAGTTCGGTTTGCCGACAGGCGTATTGTAATACTCCCGGTCGAAACAGGCCTTTGGCGTGTGGTTTCCGGGATTGGGTGTATAATTCCGATCACAATAGTCGGATATACGCAGGTAGAGAGTTTTATGGCACAAGTCTCCGAGAAAACGGAACGAATTATGTACGAGTTGAAGCCGCGACCGGCGAAGGTGGTTTCTATCACCGAGCTCACACCGCGGTATCGCCGCATGGTGGTAACTGGCGAGGAGTTTCACGACTTCCAGACAAAGGGATCTTCTGATCACATCAAGGTTCAGATCGATGTGGATGGAGAACCTGTCCGGCGAGATTACACTCCGCGCAGCTTTGAGAATGGCGAACTAACACTCGAGTTTGCGCTCCACGCCGATGGCCCGGTGACCAACTGGGCGCGCAACGCAGAGGTTGGCAGCGAGTTCACCGTGCTCGGCCCTCGTGGATCCATGGTCCCAAGGCCGGTCTTCAATGCATACATCGTCATTGGCGATGAAACGATGCTGCCCACCGTCGCCCGCGCGATGGAACTTCTCCCGACCGATGCATCGCTCATTTCGGTGATTGAAGTCGAGGATGAGACCGACAAAATCGACCTGCCAGCGCAGGGCAATCATGAAGTGATCTGGGTTGAACGGCAGGGACGCCACCCGGGCGAGGCCCTGGTGGAGGCACTTGCTGCCATCGACTGGCCAGAAGGCGAGGTCTTCGTCTATGCCGGTGGCGAGGCTTCCGCCATGCGCGATGTGCGCCGCCACGTTGTTAATGAGCGCGGACTCGACCGCACAAACCTGAACATCAGCGGGCACTGGAAACGTGGAAAAAGCGACTACGATCATCATGAACCCATCGAGGAATAACAACTGACGCTTGACGCCCCCGGCAATCGTCGTGGGCGTTTTGCTCTGTCTCGACGGAAATTGGTTCGCAACGTAGCATAAGTTCGTGCTGCCGTATGGCAACATGTCGCTCCATTGATCCCGGATCAGGCCATGTCAACAACTCGCGAACCCGGTTGGGTGCAACATCCTGCCTTCATCATGGTCACCGTGATTGTTCCCGGCCTCAACCTGAGAATCCCGATTCTCTCCGTATCTCCGCTGCTCGATACCATCACCACCGATCTTGGCCTGAGCGCTGCGCAGGCGGGGTGGTTGAGCACGATCCCGGTTATCTGCTTTGGCACTGTGGCGTTCGCCTCCCAGGCGCTTACACGCCGCTGGGGTATGGATAGAATCCTGCTGGTGATGTTTGTCGTCCTGTTGGCCGGTATTCTCATCCGCACAATGCCATCTGTCGAGTTGCTGTTTGGCGGTACGGTACTGGTGGGTGCCGGCATTGCGGTGAGCAATGTGATCCTGCCCGGGTTCATTAAACGCGAGGCGCCGAATCGTGTCGGGCCGATGACGGCCGTCTACTCAGCCGCGATTTCCGCCAGCGGCGCGATTGGTGCCGGCGTCACCATTCCGATCATGAATGCGTTTGATCTGGACTGGCGCGGCGCGTTGGGCTGGCCAGCGGTGATGGCGATTGCCGGTATCCTGGTACTCATTCCGTGGCAGCTGGTTTCACGCAACGGGCAGGTGCTGAAAGGCCCGGCGCGCACACTTCACTCCAACCTGTGGAAGAACAAGGTCGCCTTGTTCGTCACCGGCTATATGGGACTGCAGTCGTTCCTCTTTTTCTCGACCACAGGGTGGCTGCCCGTCTACCTGATTGCTGAGGGGATGGACGAACAGAGGGCCGGATTCATGCTGAGCCTCGCGCCCCTGGTTGGTATTGCCGGGTCGTTTATCGCGCCGCTGCTCGTGAACAGGCGGGCCGACCAGCGCTGGTTGGTATGGGCAAGCGCCTTTCTGTGCGCATCCGGCGTCGCCGGGTTCGTCTGGCTACCGATGACGGCCACCATCCTCTGGGTATTGCTCTTTGGATTTGGTACGGGTATGAAACTGAGCCTGGCGCTGACGTTCATCGGCCTCCGCACGCCGGATGCGCACTACGCTTCCGAGCTGTCCATGATGGCGCAGGCAATTGGGTATATGATCGCTGCTTTCGGCCCCATCGGAATCGGATTCGCACACGATGTTACGGGGAGTTGGCAGTTCGCGTTTGGCATTATTCTCGCCAGTATTGCGGTGCTAACGATGTCTGGATTGGGCGCCGGTCGAAACCGCCTGGTGACAGATGTATAGGTAACATCTAACGCTCCCGCGCAATGGCGTTGGGTGTACCATTTTCATATGTCGACAACTCTCGACTAAACGTTCGTACTAGGCTACCCTCGTAAGCATGACAGAGCGCGAGCCAACCTCCACCGAACCCGATGAAACTCCGCAGCGTATCCGTCCAACAGGGCGGTTTAGTATTTTTCTGCCGCGAATAATTCGGGGTAGAGAGCGCGGTAGTGGTCCAAAATGGCGACGAACACTTTACGCAGTGTGGGCTGCCCAGCTGCTGGTAATCAGTGGCTTTTCCATGCGAGCTCCGTTCCTGCCGGGCTTCTTCGGGGAACTGGGGGTAGATACGCCTGAAGGCCAGGCGTTCTGGACTGGTCTCATGCTCAGCCTCGGCGCGGGAATGATGGCGTTTACCAGTCCGCTCTGGGGTGCATTGGCAGACAGGTTTGGGCGGAAGCCCATGCTCGTTCGGGCGCAGTTCGCTGCATTCTTCACACTCAGCCTGGCAGCGTTTGCCACCACTCCGTGGCACATGCTCGTGCTCCAGACCCTGCAGGGAGCGATGACCGGTACCGTTGCTGCGGCCACCGCGTTGATCGCAGTCACGATGCCGAAGGATCGACTCGGCTTCGGGCTGGGCATGGTCCAAACAGCAGTCTTTTCAGGAACCGCGCTTGGTCCACTCTTTGGTGGTGTCATCGCCGACCTTATCGGCTATCGTCCCGCATTTGTGATTTCGGGAATTATGGCCCTGGCAGCCGCAGTGATCACACTGTTCCTGGTAGAAGAGAACTTTGTTCGCCCCGATAAAACAGCTGAGGAGAAGGTCAGCACCGGTTCTACCTGGAAGCTGGTGCTGGGTCCAACCATGCTGGCGCTTACGCTGAGCATGCTGCTGATCCGGTTCGCGTCGACAGCCGTGCAGCCGATTACCCCGGTCTTCGTGGAACTTATTTCAGCGGCCGGAAGCAACGTGAACACGCTCGCTGGCCTCACCCTGGGAATCCTGGGTGTAACGAGTGCGATCTCATCCATGTTCCTCGGCAGAATCGGCGACCGCCGCGGCCACTACAAGATCCTGCTCGCAAGTGCAATTGGCGCCGGGTTGATCTACTTGCCGATGTCGCTGGCGCAGAGTCCGTGGCAACTCATTGTGCTCCAGGGAATCTTCGGGCTCTTTGCCGGTGGCCTTATTCCCGCCGCAAACGCGCTCGTCGCCCGGGTTACGCCGGAAAGCCAGCGCGGGGTTGTATTTGGATTAATGAACACTGCCGGTAGCGTGGGTGGGTTCGCCGGCCCGCTGATGGGAGCCGGCATGGCTGGCCTCTTCGGTATCCGCGCGACGTTCCTGCTGACCGGTGTTGTATTGCTGCTTATGGCGATAAACCTCTGGTGGACAAACAGACGCCGACCTATGGAAACGCCGCGGGAAGATGTGGTGGAAGCCTGATTATCCCTCCCGCAAGGATTTCAGAGCCGGATGCCATTTCGCGACTGTATCCAACGCTTTTTTCACCGATGTGTTCGCGGCCTCGTAGCCTTCGAAAACATCGTCCTTAATGTGATCAACAAAGCTCGGCAAAGCGACCTGGTTCGGCATGGAAACTATGCTGAGTGCCGCGAGCCGGGTTCGCAGTTGCTGCGCGGCACGGTGCCCGCCACTGACGCCTCCATAACTGACGATGACAGCCGGTTTGTGATTCCACTCCTGCGAGAGGTGGTCGATCGCGTTCGCCAGGGGAGCAGTCAGGCTATGGTTGTACTCCGGCATCACGAATGCGAACGCATCCGAGGCCTCCACCATGCGGCTCCATTCCCAGGTTTTCTCCTGTGTGTACGCTTTCTGGCGTGGGTGGTTCGGCTCGGTCATGAGGGGCAGGTTGAACTCTTTCAGGTCGACCACCTTGATATCGAACCCACCGTGGTTTTCGGCCTCGCCAATGAACCAGTCGGCAACCATGCGGCCCTTGCGGCCATCGCGAACACTCGAAACAACGACCATCAATACGGGTTTGGAATCGCTCATAGAATTCTATCCTTTATCGTTATGCGCAAAAAAAGGTGCCCAGCCGCGGGCACCCGGCATTCAGCTTATCACTCGCAAATCCGGGGCCGCAATTGAAACGCTTGCCAAACGGGGCCAGAAGTCGCAGTGACTGAGCTCTGAAGTCCGACAAAGTGAAATGCCCGCCATGCCGGGTTCGACTTTCAAACTCCGGCCAACCGGGCGTATGATTGTATACAGATGAGTCAGTGCCGACCCCGAGCCCCGAGAAAGGAACCCGCAGGTGAATACATCCGCCCAGGTGCTTATTCGAGATACAGAACGTTCACGCGCCGCGCACGCATGTGTTCCGGTTAGCAATGTCCGCCTCCGGAGCGGACACCTGGCCGACCGCATGGAAACCAACCGGCATGTGTCCCTGCCAACCCAGCTGGAGCAGCTCAACGCCACCGGCGCGATCAGGAACTTCTCTGTAGCCGCTGGTGCGGAGACAGGTGATCACCAGGGCTATGTGTTCTCGGATTCCGACGTCTACAAGTGGGTCGAGGCCGTGAGTTGGGCTTTGGCATCTGGTGATGATGCTGAGCTTTCTTCCTCCCTCGATGCGGTCATCGACCGGATCGAATCCGCACAAATGGATGATGGCTACCTCAATACCTGGTACCAAATTAATCAGCCAGACAAGCGGTTCACGAATCTTCGAGACGACCATGAGCTCTACTGTGCCGGGCATTTGATTCAGGCTGGTATCGCGCATCGTCGCGTCACCGGAAGCGACCGGCTACTCAACGTCGCAATTCGGTTTGCCGATCTCGTCTGCGATGCGTTCGGACCGGGCAAGATCGAACGTGTGGATGGCCATGCCGAGATCGAAATGGCGCTGATTGAATTAACGCGTGAAACCGATGACGAGAAGTACCTGCAGCTCGCGAAATTCTTCATCGATATGCGTGGAAAGGGCAGTATCGGCGGAAAGGAATATCACCAGGATGCTACCCCGATTCGTGAGCAGGATGAGATGGTGGGTCACGCGGTTCGCGCCGTTTACCTCAATGCTGGCGGAACGGACCTGATCCACGAAATGGCCGACCCGGCCCTGCGGCGCTCGCTCGCCACGATGGCTACCAACATGCTCGATCGCAAGAGCTATGTCACCGGCGGGATCGGCTCACGCCACGAAGGCGAGGCGTTCGGGCTGGATTACGAGCTGCCCAACAATCGTGCCTACGCTGAGAGTTGCGCCGGGATTGGCGCGGTGATGTGGCTATGGCGAATGCTGATGCTGGAAGCCAGGGACGACTCCACGCTGGGCGATGCTATCGAGCGCATCATCTACAACGCCGTGCTGCCGGGCGTCTCACTCAGTGGCGACGAGTATTTCTACTACAACCCGTTGCGTGATGAGGATGGCACCATCCGCCGTCAGGCATGGTTTGATTGCGCTTGCTGTCCGCCCAACATCGCCCGCTTTTTGGCACAACTGCCCGGATACTTCGCGACCGTGACATCGAACCGCGCTGGTGAGAGCGATGCCCGGCGTGACCATATCTGGATCCATCAATTCGCCGATGCAGACCTCACCGTCCCGCTGCTTGGCGGCGGAGAGGTGGACCTCAGTATGACAACCAGGTATCCGTGGGACGGTGACATCTCCATCGAGGTAACGGGCTTGCGCGACGCCGAGGCCGGTACGCTGCAGGTGCGGGTGCCGGAGTGGGCGACCAACGCCTACGCCACCCTCAATGGCGAACCGCTGGCCGAGGCAGAATCCGCACCGGGTCAGTACCTCACAATCGCCCGGTACTGGAAGGTCGGGGACGTCGTGACCCTGCACCTGCCGATGCCCATGCGACGTGTGATCGCCCACCCACGTGTGGCGAACAACGCCGGTCGCGTGGCCCTGATGCGGGGACCGCTGGTGTACTGCATCGAGGAAACGGACAACGAAATTGGCGATGTGCGAGATGTTGTTTTACACGACGACGTGCTGGTCACGGCTTCCAGGCGGCAGGATTTACTGAACGACATCGTTGTTCTCAGGAGTTACGCGATGTTGGAGAGTCCTGCACCAGCATGGACCCGCGCACTCTACCGCACGCTGGATGAAAGCGGTAGCGACACTGCCGGGATGAGCGAAGTGCAAATCCAGGCGGTTCCATACATGGTGTGGGCGAATCGTGGCGCCGGCCCGATGACCGTTTGGTTGCGCCGACGCTAACGATTAAGCAGGGTAAGCCGACGAGTGCGGCTTGAGATCGTCGGCTTACCCTTGTGTGTTCGCATCCTCGCGATTGGAGTTGAGCATTCGTGCCCACACCCACCAGGCAACGACGCCGATGATCAGCGCAAGCACAACGTATTGCAGGATACCGACGTACTCTTCTACGTGATGCTAGTTATCGCCCAGCGCCCAGCCGGCAAGAATCAACACCGTGTTCCAGACAGCCGAACCGATAGTGGTGAAAAGCAGGAAGGACGCTATCGGCATTTTGCGAAGGCCCGCCGGAATGCTGATGAGACTGCGCACAATCGGCACAACACGACAGATCATCACCGCGAACCCGCCGTACTTGTCGAACCACTCATCGGCCTTGTCGACATCGCTCTCTTTGAAACCGAGCCATTTGCCCCAGCGTTTCACGATATAGCGCACGCGTGCTTCACCGAAGTAAAAGCCGATGTAGTAGAGTGCCAGCGCACCGACTACCGAACCGATGGTGGCGAAGAGAATGGCGATGAAAACGTTCATATCGCCCAGGCTGGAGTTAAAGCCGGCCAGTGGCAGAATTATTTCGGAAGGAATCGGCGGGAAGATATTCTCAATGGCAACCAACAGGGCGAGGCCAAAGTAGCCAAGGGCGTCCATGACATCCCTCGCCCAGTTAGACAGATCCCCAAGTAAGGCACTACTCATTACAACCCAATCTCCAGCCAGATTATCTGGAAATGAACCACAAACCAGCCAAACCTGTGGAATCACATGTTATTGCGCATATACTTTGCCGACCCCGATTGCCCGGTGAATGTAGAATAAGGCTTGGCAGCTAGCCCGATTCACCCGGTCACCCTCTGACCACAAAGGGGATCCACCTCAAAAAACGAAAGGTAACAAATGTTTTTGGCCCTGCGAGAGTTCAGGCATGCCCGATTACGCTATGCGCTTGTAACCGGCGTGATTGCGATGGTTGCATCGCTTGTCTTTATTTTGTCCGGTCTTGCCAATGGGCTTGCCACCGGAAACTCCGAGGCCCTTGAGGCCATTGATGCCGATGGCTACGTCGTTACCGAAGGCTCCGAATACCTGCTGGATCGCTCCCGGCTCCCCGGTGATACCGTTTCCGCCGTTCAGGATGCCGATGGTATAGATGAGGCCCAGCCGCTCACCGCGACTGCAGGAAACGTGCGAAATGGTGATTCGGATGATGTCATCGGTGTCAGCATTATTGCCGTGCCGCCGGATACATTCCTGGATCCGGGTGCGGATTCTGGCGATGCACTTGCCGATAATCCGGAAGGCATTGTGATCGATACATCGCTCGAACTCGAGGGCGTTGCCGTCGGCGATATGCTCACGTTCGATCCGTCCGGTGTGGAACTGGAAGTCGTCGGCGTGGTCGATGGTCATCAGTACCGACTTGCGCCCACGCTCTTCGTGAACCTGGAGAAAATGGCAGAGATCAATCCGGACATGGAGGGTGCCGTCGCGACGGTTGTTCTACAGGGTGATGGGGATGCGATCGACGCGCTTCCCGATAATATCGACAACGTGATGATCGGCAGCGAAACGCAAATGATCGAATCGCTGCCCGGCTACAGTGAGCAGGCATTAACCCTTAACCTGATTCAGGTCTTCCTGATCGTGATTGCGGCGGGCATCATTGCGGCATTCTTCTTCATTCTCACGCTACAAAAGATGGGCGAACTCGGCGTCATGAAGGCACTCGGCGCTACTACAAAGGAGCTCGCGAAGGCGCTTATTTACCAGGCGGTCATCCTTGGCGTTATCGGTGTGCTTATCGGTGTGGCTGCAGGATTGTTGATGTCCTTCCTGGCGGAAGGCACCGTGCCTTACCAGTTGGACTGGATGCAAACCCTCATGTACGGAGCGCTCATTCTCATCGTTGCTGTCGTCGGCACCTTGCTCTCACTCTACCGAATTGCTCGCATCGATCCGCTGGATGCCATCAACAAGGCCGGGTAACCGAAAGAAAAGGAGTTCAACTATGCTTTCCATTCAAAACGTCAGCCGGCATTTCGGTTCAGGCCAATCACGCGTTGATGCTGTTAAAGGTGCGGATTTCCAGGTGCAGAACGGTGAAATCGTGGCACTTGTGGGCCCAAGCGGTTCCGGCAAGAGCACACTGCTCAGCATGATCGGCGCATTGCTCCGTCCTTCCGAGGGGTCCATCCTGATCGGCGAGGAGGATATCAGCTCTTACAAGGATGCTGAACGAACCCGATTGCGCCTGGAGCGCATGGGCTTCATCTTCCAGGGGTCCAACCTCGTTTCGTACCTGACAGCACTGGAGCAACTGCAGTTCATCGGCAGAATGCTGGGCAAACCATCCGACGAGACCGATGAGCGGGCCGAGCGCCTGTTGGACGAATTGGGAATGGGCGAACGCAAGGACCATTATCCCGAGGAGATGTCCGGTGGTGAGCGTCAGCGCATCGCGATTGCGCGCTCGCTGATGAACGAACCAGAGTTGATCCTGGCCGATGAACCGACCGCCAGTCTCGACAGCGATCGCGGTCGCCAGGTGGTGGAGCTGCTGGCCAACGAGGTTCATAGCCGCAACACCGCCGGAATCCTGGTCACGCACGACGAGCGCCTGCTTGACCTTGCGGATCGTGTGCTACGCATCATCGATGGCGAGGTATCGGAGGACACGTGATCAAGGGTCCATCGATATCGATGCACAGCAGTTGCGGGTGAGAGAACAGGGAGCGACAGCCGGTAGCTGGCAATGCGCTGTAAACCAATGGTCATCCAAACAATCATTAAACATAACATAATGACCAGTTAGGGTTTATGTTGATAGATGTTTGACACTATTGACCTTACCTCCTAACATGGCGCGGTAGTTCGTGCTGGCGAACTACAGTATGGCGCGAGATTGATCGAGATGTGCGGATGTGAGGGCATTCGCCCCGAGATCACAGCCATGCAACTGCGGGTAGAGAATACCCAAGGAAAGGAATCTCGCATGATTCGACGATTTCTGGCGATAATCGCCGTCGGCTCCCTGATATTTGCATCGGCTGTGGCCCTGGCTCAGCCGTCCGATCCACCTGGCAATAGCGGTAACGCGCCCGGTCAACAGGGCGATGCGCCCGGCAATAGTGGCAATGCCCCTGGCCAACAGGGCGATGCGCCCGGCAATAGTGGCAATGCCCCTGGCCAACAGGGTGATGCTCCCGGCAATAGTGGTAATGCTCCTGGCCAGCAGGATGGCGACACCGATTCCGGAGAAGCCGCACCAGATCAGACTGATGACGTTGGCGAGGCGCCTGGCAACAGCGAAGCAGCGCATGCCTGCCAGCAGGGTGGCTACATGGAACTGGCTCCGGAAGAAGATCCAACGACTCCATTCGAAAACACTGGCGACTGCGTGAGTTACGCCGCCCAGGGTGGCGAACTGGTGGAGCTGGAGGCAGCAACGGATGACGATGCTGTTGAGGAAGAAATCGATAATGAGGACGCCCCGGTAGTAACTGAGGGAACTCAAGTTATCGACGGACCTGGCAACAGCGATGCTGCCCATGCCTGCCAGCAGGGTGGCTACATGGAACTGGCTCCGGAAGAGGATCCAACAACTCCATTCGAAAACACTGGTGACTGCGTGAGTTACGCCGCCCAAGGTGGCGAACTGGTGGAACTCGGTATTGGTACGCCAGTGGCAAGCCCGGAAGCAAGCCCCGTGGCTAATTAGAAACCGCGCCCATTTCGAGAGATACGCAGAACATCCCGGCCACCAGCCGGGATGTTCTTAGTTTTCAGGTCTTTGCAGACTTGATTGGCTGGCTGGCAACCAATCAGTAACTGAAGCGATTTGTCGAATTCTTGCCATAATAGTTGTGGTATTCTGAAAAACATTCAGGAAACAACGGTTTCAAAGGGCCCGGGGGTCAGCCTCGACCCTGTATAGCTGAAAGAAGGGACACCCATGCCAGGGAGAATTTCCAGACGCGCCTTTTCATCGTCCGTCATCGCGGGTTCGTTTGTGGCTGCCAGCCCCACTGCCTCGCTCATGGCCCAGAGCGCCACACCGGTGACGGTACCTGGCCTGCAGGGTGCGCTGGATGCCTTGCCAGATATGGTCACCGGCATGATGCAATCCACCGGCGTACCTGGCGTGGCAGTGGCCATTGTGCATAACGATGAAGTCGTCTATCTCCAGGGCTTTGGCGAGCGAGAAGTCGGAACCAATGAACCGGTTGGACCGGATACAGTGTTCCAGATCGCGTCGATTTCCAAGCCGGTAAGCTCGACCGTGGTGGCGGCAGCCGTCGGTAACCAGGAAGTTTCCTGGGATACGCGCCTGGTCGATATTTTGCCCGGATTTGCGCTGAGCGATCCGTGGGTCACTGCCAACGTGACGATTGCCGATCTCTTCGCTCATCGCAGTGGGTTACCAGAGCACGTTGGCGATGAACTTGAGGATCTCGGTGGCACGCGGGAACAGGTGTTGGAGGCCCTGCGACACGTTGAGCTTGTGGGTGAATTCCGCGATTCGTACGCCTACACCAATTTCGGCCTCACAGCTGCTGCCGAAGGTGTCGCGACCGAACTGGGCATGGAATGGAACGACCTGGCCGAAGAATTGCTCTTCGGCCCGGCCGGCATGACACAAACCAGCTACTTGAATAGCGATTTCCTGGCGCGAGAAGATCGTGCGGTTGGGCATGTGCCCGAAGGTGATTCGTGGGTGCATATGTTTGATCGCCAGCCCGATGCTCAGGCTCCGGCCGGTGGCCTCAGTACCTCGGTGCGGGATATGGCCCAATGGATGCGGCTCCAGCTGCGAGATGGCATGCTGGACGGTGAGCTGATCGTGGATGAAACCGCCCTTGGGGAAACCCACCTGCCACACGCGGTGACCAATGTGCACGATGCACCGTTCAGCCAAATCCCTGAATTCTACGGACTGGGCTGGAACGTTGGCTACGACGAATCGCAAACCGTCACGCTCAGCCACTCGGGCGCATTCTTTTATGGGGCGGCCACATCCGTCTATCTCTGGCCATCAGAAGATCTCGGTATCCTGGTACTCACCAATGGTTCACCAGTTGGACTGCCCGAGGCTGCCTGTCTCACCTTCCACGACATTTTCCGCTACGGTGAGCCAGCGATGGATTACCTCGCTGTGCTGGGACCGTTCATGGAAACGGCGCTTGAACTGCCGTACGGCGCGGATACCCTGGAAGCACCAGCCAACCCGGCGCCCCCACTCGACCTGGAGACGTACACCGGCAGCTATTGGAGCGCCATGTTTGGTGCGCTCGAAATAACAGCCAATGGTGATGCGTTGTCCATGATCCTGGGGCCGGCAGAGACCGAGTTCGAACTCGCCCACTTCAATCGGGACGTGTTCACGTACGAGCCGATCGGTGAGAACAGTGGCCGCGACAGTGCGGTGACATTCACCATCGATGCCACCGGACGACCCTCCCAGGTCGTGATCGAGAATCTCAACCTCTACAACGCCGGTTCGTTCGCGCGATTACCGGAAGGCTCCACCTAGGCGTCTGCCGTGCGTGTATCCCCGTAGTCTGTCACTCGCGGTTGCCAGGAGCGTGTTTCGTCAACCCGCTCGGCAAGCACCTCGATGATGTGCTTGCTCACCCGATCCTCGAAGTGCTCGATCTGCTGGTGACAGCTCACACCAGCGGTCGAGACGGTGACGTCCATCGGTGTCTCGCGCAGGGTTGGGAATAGTCGTTCCTGGCCGATTTTACGGCTGATTTCATAGTGCTCTTCTTCGTATCCGAACGACCCGGCCATGCCGCAGCACCCGGCGCCACTGTCGGTTGGACGGCAGCCACTCGCCTTGAGCATATGCAGGCTGGGACCCACACCGATCAGTGCCTTTTGATGGCAGTGACCATGGAAGAGCACCTCCGGTCCGGTGGTGGGCTTCCAGGCGATGCCGAGGTCGCCTTCCTCATCCAGTTTGGCCAGCCACTCATCCAGCATGAAGGCGTGCTCGGAAAGGATCTGGGCGTCCTCATCATCTGGTAGCAAGTCGATGTACTCATCGCGGAGCGTCAAAATGCAGCTAGGTTCTGTACCAACCACCGGAATTCCCTGCCGGGCGTAATCAGCAAGCAGGTTGACGTTGCGTCGCGCATTGCGGCGGGCGCTTTCTATAAGTCCCTTGCTCAGCGCCGGCCGTCCGCAGCAGGATCGGCGTTCTTCGATAATCACCTCGAACCCCGCAGCTTCAATGAGTTTCACTGCAGCCAGGCCAATATCCGGGAAGTTATAGGTGGCAAAGGTATCGTGGAAGTAGACCACCTTGCCCCGATTGACCTTCTTTCTCGGGTTCTGTTTGCGCCAATTGCGGAATCTGTGAACGAAGTTGCGGGCCACAAACGGTGACATCTTGCGACTGGCATGCACACCGATCGCGCTCATGACTGGCCCGGAGATTCGGGAGCTAATGGCGAGGTTAGCCAGCGGCGCGACCGGGCTCGCGAGCCTGGAGAGCATGTGGATATTGCCCATCAGCCGAGCGCGCAACGGCACGCGATTCTTCTCGTAGTACTGGCTCATGAACTCGGTCTTGATCTTCGCCATGTCCACGCTGCTGGGGCATTCCGTCTTGCAGGCCTTGCAGCTGATGCAGAGATCCATGACTCCCTTGATCTCTTCAGATGTAAACTCCTCCGGATCGAAAAGGTTGCCGGAGAGTGCGTTACGCAGCGCGTTGGCACGGCCGCGCGTGGTGTCTTTCTCATCGTGCGTGGCCATAAAGCTGGGGCACATGGTGCCCGAGTGTGTTTGCCGGCAGACCGCTGCGCCATTGCACATCTCGACCGCGCGCATGAACCCACCCTCGCGCTCGAAGCTGAGGCGGGTATTAATTTCCACAGGTGCGTATTTGGGGCCAAAGCGCAGATGTTCGGTCATTTGCGGTGCATCTACGATCTTGCCGGGGTTCATGAGTCCTTCCGGATCGAAGATCGCCTTGAACTCCTGCATCTTCTCGTAGAGTTCGGTGCCGAATATCTGTTCGTTTAGCTCAGAGCGCTGGATGCCATCGCCGTGCTCACCACTCATGTATCCGCCAAACCGTTTTGCGAGTTCCGCGGCCTCATACGCCATTTCGCGCATCGTTTCCACGCCTTCAACAGTCTTGAGGTTCACAAGCGGGCGGACGTGTAAGCAGCCACTGCTGGCATGAGCGTAAAACGCTGCCGTGGTTCCGTGGCGTTCCACCATTTTCTGCACGGTTTCAACGTATTCTGGCAGGTGCTCGACCGGAACCGAAACGTCTTCAATCACCGGAATTGGCTTTGCGTCGCCGCGCACACTCATCAGGAGCCCGAGGCCGGCCTTGCGCACATTCCAAACCTGGGCCTGCTTCTTCGGATCGAGCAGAATCTGCGCATCACCCATAAGTTCAATACCGCGGTGGCCCAGGTGCTTCACGCATGCCTCGCATTTGGCCTGGAGCTCGGCATCGGTGTCACCGTAAAACTCCACCGCCAACAGTCCGGCCGGATCGCCCTGGATGAACTCGATCTGGCTCGCATAGCCAGGCTGATTGCGGGTGAGGTTGATCAGCATGCGATCCATCAACTCGATCGCACTGGGGTTGACCTCGAGGATGGCGTTGGTCGCCTCCATCGCTTTCACGAGATCATCGAACTGCAGCAACACCAGCGCCGTTCGGTTTGGAGTTGGCACGAGGTCAAGCGTGATGGAGAGCAGGGATCCGAGCGTGCCCTCTGAGGATGCGAGCAATCGGGCAGGATTAAACGAATCATCATCGACGGCGAATTCATTCAGGCTGTAGCCTGTGGCGCGGCGCCAGTGTGAGGGGAACTTCTCCTGAATCAGCTCCAGGTTCTCCTCGCGGAAGTCGAGGAGCTGTTTCATCAATCGTCCGGTCGCGTCGTTGGCTTTGGCTCGCTCCTGGTGTTCCTCCATGGTGCCGCGGCCAAGATCGACCGTATCGCCATTTGGCAGTTGCACACGGGCGCCAGCGATATTGTCGGCTGTCATGCCATAGAGCACGGAGTGTGCGCCGGCGGCATTGTTCCCGACAATCCCGCCGATGGTGGCGCGGTTGGCCGAGCTTGGGTCGGGCCCGAACATCAGGCCCTGTGGCTTGAGCTGTTTGTTAAGCCGATCCAGCACAACACCGGATTCCACGGTGACCTGCCGATCCTCCAGGTTGGTGGAGAGCACACGATTCAGGTACTTGCTCGTATCGATGATCAGGGCCGCACCAACGGATTGACCCGCCAGGCCGGAGCCGCCTCCGCGTGGGAGAATCGGCACACCGTGGCTGGCCGCCAGGTTCATGGCACCGATGACGTCGTCTTGCGAACGTGGAATCACCACGCCCACCGGATCGATCTGATAGTTGCTGGCATCCGTTGCGTAGAGCATCCGGTTGACCCGATCGAACTTTACTTCGCCCTGAATACGGGCTGTCAGTTCGGCCTCAAGCACACTGGCAGTCTCAAAGTCAGCGCGTTTGGGCCAGTCCCCGGCTTCCACGTGTGTGGTTGCTTTTGCATTGGATCCTCTGAGCGTAACCATGGAACTGAACCTCTCGGCAGGTTGAGCTACCCGCCCTATCTTCGTGCTGTATTCTGCTGGGAGTGTAGCATCGCGTTCTTACGATCTGTTCACATACACGTCCACGCTGTGCCAGCCGCTTGCGCCGTCGGGAAGCGGCGATGCCGATTCTTCTGTCTGCACGCTGCCATCCTGCCCGATCATGCGTACCACCAACGTGTGTGTGCCCGGTTCGGCCGACCAATCGTATTGCCACAGGCTCCAGGCGACTCCATTTGGGTTGGGCTCCTCGGTGATGCGCGCTTCCTGCCAGGACTCGCCGTTATCGGTGGAGACTTCAACCGCACTCACCCCAACATCCCCGCCGAAGGCAATACCGCGAACGGGAATGGTTCCTTCTTCGAGCGTGTCACTTCTACGTGGAAAATCGATGCGACTCATCGGTTTCACCAGGGCGGTGTTTGTCCAGTCTCGCTCTTCCCAGTAACCGAGCTTGTTCTCATCGGTTACGTCCATCCGAGTGAGCCATTTGACGCTTTTCATACCGTAGAGCCCGGGGATAATTGCCCGCACCGGCGCGCCATTCTGCTCTGGCAACGGTTCGCCGTTCATTCCCCATACCAGGAATGCCTGCTCGTGGCGGCATCGATCCATGGGAACGCTGGTCTCGTAATCGTCCGCGCCATAGAAGTAGACATAGTCACCATTGGCGCCCATTGCATCCAGCGCTGTGGCGAGTGGGATACCGCTCCACTCGGCGGTGCCGATGAGGTCCCCGCCAATCTGGTTACTGATACAAAGCATGGTGCTGATACTGTGGTCATAGCCGAGATCGGCAAGTTGCTGATAGCTCCACTCACCGGGTTGATCCACCTGCCCGGTGAACTCAATCGACCAGTTCGGGCCGCGATCGTTCTCCGGGTCTACGAAGTTCTTGGAGACACGGTAGAACTCATCGATCGGTGTGATCGCCGGGGTGTGCGCATCTGCGGACGCCAGGCTGGTTGGACTCGACTGCTGTCGCCAAAGTTGCCAGGTATCGCGACCGAGCACCAGCACGCCGACTGCCCCGATAAACGTGCCGATAGCCGCCCTGCGCGTGGGGTCGGTTGAATCCGTAGCCGGGCGGAGCAGGGAGTAGGTGATCCAGGCGAATACGAAGGCCGCAGCCGCCAGGCTGATGATGGTGAGGATGAACGCACCTTCCAACTGCCGGCGATCAACCAGGAAGAGCAGGACAACCGCCAGCACGAAGAGCCCCGCCGCTGACTGGTAAACACGGGCGAGGAGACGCGTGCCAGCGGAGCTGATCCAGGCTCCCAATCCCGCCCCGAGTAGCAGGAACCCAAGGGTGATACCGATATAAAGCCAGGTCTTCGCCTGGACGCCGAGCGTGGATCGAAGCCAGCCGAACACATCGACCGGCAGGATGAGCAGGATTCCGTCGGCCAAACTTTCAGTCAGCGGCTTTACATCTGTGATCAGCTCAAGCAAGCGCAGCACCACCAGCACGCCAAGCATGCCGACGACGCCAGAGATCATTCCGAATCGAGGAGTGGGCTGTTGAGTGTGCATGGTTCAACTCCTCCGTTGGCTGGGCCAACGAGCGTGGGGTTTGAACCCATTGTAACGACCCGGTACCCGATTCGTGCGTGAATACCGGGAGAACTGAACGAATGTTGGCGACTACGCAAAAACGTCATACCCGATAACAATGACGCTTATTAGCGAAACCGCTACGCCAATTCGCCATCGATGTGGGGAGAGGTTGGCCTGCAACAGCCAGTTGAGCGTGAACGCGAACACCAGGCAAGAGAGCGCGAGGGTAATCGCTATCTGTTGAAGGTAATTTTCAACCGTTTGCCGGTCTGCGATATAGAGCAATGCAAGGGAGCCAAAGAGCACGATCGCTGCCGATTGCATGGCGCGTTGTGAAATGAAGCCAGGTGTTGCGTTGGACCAGGTGCCGAGCCCGGCACCAATCATCACCAGCAGCACCATGAGAAGTACCACCATGCGCGAGAAGTTGTCATCGCCGTTCATCAGGAAACGCGTGAAATCACCGGGGAGGCTGTCGATACCATCCTGGGCGAGCGGGGCGAGATAATCCGTGAGCATGGGCTGTGGCCCGATAATGCGGGACAGCAGTTGCATGGCCAACAGCGCCGCCAGCATCGCCATACCGCCGGCCATCATGCCCTCACGGCCGGATGGATTACCTGAGCCCAAACCGGTACTCCTCTCATCACGCACATCAATTCAACCTGGCCAAATGTACCCGATCCGGTTGTGTCGCCTCTTTTCGTCACTCTTAACCTGTCGAGGGCCCTGGGAGCGGCAGGCCGAGCGACTCGGTGTACTTCTGTATAATCGACGGCCATATTCGTGAATCCCCCGTATCCTTTTCCGTACACACACGTCTCCTTACATGAGGTGAGCACGCAGAGCGCGCGTAAGCGGGGAGAGATCGTGACGGATACGCCACGACAGGAACAGGCGGAGATTAAGGCCGCCCAACAGAACAGGGCTGCATTTGCACCGCTGTACCAGAGGTATGCCGATGCTGTGTATGGCTATTGTCTCCGTCGTCTCAGCGATCCGGAGCAAGCAGCCGATACCACCGCCGAGGTTTTCACCAAAGCGATGGCTACCATCGGCAAGTTTCGTGGCAGTTCATTCCGAAGCTGGCTCTTCGCCATTGCTCGCAATGCCGTCATCGATCGGTATCGGGCGAGAAACCCGGTAGGTGAACTTCCGGATACACTCGTCTCCTCGCAGCCAGGTCCGGAAGAAATCGCAATCCGGCGCGAAACCAACCTGGAGCTGCGAACTGCGCTTACGCACCTCACCGAGCAGCAGCAGGACGTGATCACCCTGCGACTGGCCGGTCTCACGGGTAAGGAGATTGCCACCGCCATGGATATGACACACGGCGCCGTAAAAGCAACACAGGTGCGTGCCTTTGCTCGCTTGCGAGATTTGATGGAGCCGCACATGCAACAGCAGAAGGAGGACGACCGTGTCTGAATCCACCTTCAGCGCCGATCTCGACGCTCTCATCCGAGGTGAAACCATCGCCTCCGATGACGAGCTCACCCGTTTTGTAACCGACCTGTATGGAGAGGAGCAGAACGTGACCATGCCAAACGCATTGAAACTTCGTATCGCCAACGATCTCGGGCTGAATATCGATGATCCGGCTCGTAAAGCGGCGCCAGTCTCGCGTCGTACGCAGCGCGCCTCCGAGGAAGAACGGCGGGGTAGCCGTCCATGGGCTATCGCGTTTGCGATCGCCGCAGCGGTGCTGCTGGCGCTTACTGGCATTCTCCATTGGGGCATGCCAACCGGAAACGACGAGCCGGACAACCATTTCCTGGCAGCACCAACAGTCGTCCCCACTGTTGCCGCCACGCCTGGGGTTTCACCCGAATCCAACGAGTGGATGATTCCATACACCGAGGCCGAATGCCCGGAAGATGAGTTGATGGATCGCGCTGAGTGGATACAACTCCAGAATGAACGAGCGGCCTCATACCGACCCGATGAACAACCAGCAGATGAACCGTATAGTCCCGCGAACAACGAGGATTCTGAAGCCGTCGTTTCTCGTCAGCGTGATGCTATGGCATGTATTAATCGCGGAGACAACCCTGCAGACCGCACAGATGCAGCACTACCAATCGAATCGCCAAGAAGAGCATGGGAAGGGCAGGTGGACCCGGAGACGAACCAGGCAATCCTGGAAGACCGGATGGAGCGTAGCAAGGCGCTGAGTACGTGGGTGGAAGAGGAGATGGGTTTGACGCCATCCGACCTTGTGTATCCAACCGATGATGAAGTCGGCCTGTTCTGGCCACCGTCTCATGCTATCGATTTGGGAGATGGCCGCATCGCGCTCCTGCCTGCCTGGTTAATGCCAGATATGGAGCCTCCAACTTCGATCGAATTCAATGTACCTGTTTGGATTGAGCATAATGGTGAGTGGCTTCTAGATGAAGAGCTCTCCTTCTGCATCGGTGATTGTGATGATTATTGGACGCAGCTCGAATCGGACATCTCGAAACTGGCAACTCCAGTTGCCAGCCCGGAATCATCGCCCGTCGCCGATCAAAGCTGGCTCCAGCCGATTGGGATTGATGACTGTCCGGAGGGCCTGCTCGATCCTGCGCAGAGTATGGAAAATCCCTCGGGTCGCCACTACTCCGAGGAAGAGTATGCTGCTGTCTCGACGGATCGAGCGTATGGCCCATATTCCGTTCCATCTGGCAACGACACAGTGGAGGTATCTGAGGCTCAACGCCTGTATGCCGCGTGCGGGTGGTCTATCGAGCTCACACGTCCTCTTTGGACCGCACGCTTCGAATACGAAAGATGGACAATGTCGATGGACTGGGCAAGTGATTCCGATGCCCAGGAATTGAGTGCCTGGTATCAGGACGAACTCGGTCTCACTGTTGATGACGTCGTGTTCGAGGTTGAGATGTCCGAAGTTGGTGTCGACCCAGCGGGTCCTGATCACATTACGGTCGGGTATTTGCCAGAGCATGCAGTACAGCTCTCCGATGGTCGTGTTGCCGTTCCCGAGAGCCAGGTGACCTATCGGTCCGAGGTGACTACTCGAGAACACCGGCCC
>CAZGML010000023.1:34591-37525 GCA_964526965.1 uncultured Sphaerobacteraceae bacterium
TCCCGAGAGCCAGGTGACCTATCGGTCCGAGGTGACTACTCGAGAACACCGGCCCCGGTTCTTATTGTCCACAACAACTGTCTATGTGGAGTTGGATGGCGAGTGGTTGCTCGATGAGTACATCCCGATTTGTATCGGCGATTGCGACCAGTATTGGGAGCAGCGCGCGAGCGTTTATCCCAACCAGGCAACACCACTCGCCAGCCCGGAATCATCGCCCGTCGCCGTTCAAAGCTGGCCGCAGCCGATCGCACCGTGATCCGTATGGATGCAGGCAAACATAGACCTGGGCCTCAACCTGTTGAGCCCGCAAATAAATTGCGGGCCTACCCTCTGAGGTATTCTGCCAGCTTCGCCAACCGCGGCTTCCACGCCGCTTTCCATTCCTCGCCGGCTTCCTTGGAGGCGAACTTATCGGCCTGCACCTGCAGCGATGTCTTCTCGTCGCCCCTGGCGGTGAGGAATACGGCGAAGATGACGCCCGCCTCCAGGTCATCGAACCGCACGGATTTCGGTGCACTGGCAGTTCGGAAGTTCACCACGCCATCCTCCAGCCACTGACTCCGCTGCGTTTCGTCAGCCAACGCGGCATGCACTTTCTCGGCGCTGGCGTTGATCGTCTTGCTGACGCTGGCGGAGAACGAGCCGTCGTTGCGCTGACCGGCCTGCCGCCGGCCAATCAACCGCTCATACCCAACAGTGATGCCCTGCGCCCACCAGCCATCGACGCCATATTCTTCTACCAGGTATTGCGCGATCTCGGTGTGCGACTTCTCCGGAGCACCCCAGGCATCGAGCAGCGTCCGCCACTCGTCCCAACCTTTGCCGGAGGCCTTGCCCACCGCGGCATCGCTATGGGGCGGTTCTACGGTCATTCACTTTCCCTTACTGATTTGGAGTGTATCGGACAGGAGGGCTTTTCCACCTGACCGCAGCATAGCAACATGCGCGTGGGCTGGCATGTTTGTGAACAGGAGGCCGTCTTTCGGTCGAGATACTCGGCCAGCCGATCCAGGCGCGGTTCCCAGGCAGCTTTCCATTCCTCGCCAGCCTCCGGGCTGATCAGCTTGTCTGCCTGAAGATGAACTGAGCATTTTCCGTCACCTTCTTCGGAGAGAGTGAAGCAGATGATGAGTCCGGCTTCATAGTCATCGAACCGTGCATCCACCGGAGCATTTGATGTGCGAAGCCGGGCCACTTTGAAATCCAGCCACTGGTATCGCATGAGCTCGACGACGATGGCGGAATGGGCGAGTTCCCGGCTGGCATTGAGTGACCGGGTGATGCTGGTGGAATGCGTTCCATTGGAGAGTTTGCCCACCAGGCGCTGAACGGTCATGCGTTCGTAGCCAACGGCAATACCCTGTGCCCACCAGTCGTTCAATCCATACTCGCTCGAAAGATATCTGCACAGTTCCAGAAAAGACTTTTCCTTTACGCCCCATTCCTCAAGGCTGGCTTTCCACCCCGACCAGTCCTTTCCCGTCGTCTGCTTGAGGGCGGCGTCGGTGAATGGCAAATCAACGGACATACTATCTCCCCTGGTGATACAGATAAAACGCTTTTGCTCGCTCCACGAATGCATCGAGATCGGGCTGCCAGGTGGTGATGATCTCCTCCGCCCTGGCACCAGAATCGAGCATGTCGCGCAGCTCGGTGCTGCCATAAAGGCGACCGTGACTCATTCCGAGCGCCGGCCCGCCCTGCCACGAGAACTCTGATCCGGGCAGGTGCTGCAAGGCCTGCACGATATGCACGCCGGTGGAAACCGGCCTGAACGTGTTTCGATCAGTGATATGTAGTTGCACCCCTTCACACATCTCACCCTGATGTTTGGAGAAAGAAGGTGTGAAGCCGGTGGCCCGAAAGGTAACCCCGGGCAACCTGCGTGCGTTCAATTCGCTAGCAAGTGCGTTGCCATCAATCCAGGGGGCCCCAAACATCTCGAATGGCAGCGTCGTGCCGCGACCTTCGGAAAGGGTTGTTGCTTCCAAAATACAGGTTGCGGTGTAGATGATCAGCGAGTTCAGCGTCGGCAGGTTGGGGGAGGGGGAAACAAACGGCAGATTGGTTTCGTCCCACCACATCTCGCGGGTCCAGCCTTCACATTGAATGACAGTCGGTTGGGGGAGATTCAGTTCACTGGCAATCATCAGCGCCAACTCGCCGATGGTCATCGCGTGACGGGTCGGCATGGGGTGAATGCCGACGAACGATGTGAACTCCGGCTCTAAAACCTTGCCTTCCGTATGGAGGCCGGTGATGGGATTTGGGCGATCAAGCACGGTTACAGGCAGGTTTAGCGGCGCACACGCGCGCATCACGTTCACCAATGTGCTGATGTAGGTGTAATGCCGGGCACCTGCGTCCTGAATGTCGAAAACGATCACATCCAGGCCATCCAGCTGTTCCACGGAGGGAGTGCGATTGGCGCCGTAGAGGCTCACGACGGGCAGGCCGGTAACCGAATCAATCTCATCCTCCACATGGTCGCCAGCCTGGGCGGCGCCCCGTACGCCATGTTCTGGCGCGAAGAGGCGTACCAGTTGGAACCGATCGTCGTTGTGCAGGGAGTCGACAATGCTCACGAGATCGCGAGTTACTGCCGTTTGGTTGGTTACGAGTCCGATGCGCCTGCCTTCCAGGGCGGGATTTCCATCGCGTAGAAGTACATCCAGCCCCGTCATTACCCTGGCTCTGTTATGCGTCAAAACCGTCATCCTCGTCGTCGAAATTGTTCAGGTTCGTTCCTTTAAGCCACGTCTGCTCGAACGCACGGCGGATCGGAGGAATTCCCTCCACAACCGTCACAATACCCTCACGAATATCGACCTTCTCTTTGGCAGTGGCTTCATCGGCCTGCACAATCGGGTAAACGGTATCCGTGAGCGCCTCGCGGAATTCGGAGATGAACGACTCCACCTGCTCCGCCAG
>CAZGML010000023.1:37625-43921 GCA_964526965.1 uncultured Sphaerobacteraceae bacterium
TATCCGTGAGCGCCTCGCGGAATTCGGAGATGAACGACTCCACCTGCTCCGCCAGCTCCGGATCGAGCAGTACGCGATTCTTGCTAAATGTCTCGCCGAAGGCGAAGGCACTATCCGCAACATCGCCCCAGTTGCTCCACTCCAGGGTTTCGTCGTACAGCTTCTTTGGAACGGAAACCGGCTCGCCCGGGAGGAGCATCGGGTTCACAACTGATCCCAGTGCTACCTCGATGCTGGCCAGTTTCTGGTAAAGATCGCGAATGGCATCATTTCGCCGCTGACTATAGGGCGAATTGGCCTTGCGGTTTTGGTTGATCTGTCGCCTGATCCGGGCGAACTTCTCCTCGGTTTCGGCCTCGGCACTGCGCACGCGGGCATCGATCGTCTCCGGCAGTTGTTTGGACTGCGTAATCTCATGCTCCAGTGCGCGCAAGCGGGTTTCCAGCCCTTCACCGAGCGCGAAGTTCCGGTTGAGCTCCTCTCGCAGTTCCTCCATGCGTGAGTCGTCCACCATCACGGCGGATTGCGCGGTACTACGGGATGAGAATGGTTGATCATCATTGGCCGCACTGGAGAAGATGTTCCGGATCTGGCGCGACCCGGTGAGCCACGCCATGCCGGACCCGGGGCCCGACTCCTTGCCGAAAAACCACGCGGCACCGCCCAGCAACACAAAGAGAATAATGAGAACCAGAATGACGATGAATGTTTCCATTGACGTGCCTGTGCCTACCTCGAGCGAGAACGGGTTTGTATAGGGAGATTGTAGCGTTACAGGCGCGCTTGCTGCGATTGTCTGTACATTATTGACCACCCGCCTGGCGAATGATGCGGGCGATGGTGGGTTTGTTGGTAGCGTGGGCCCAATCGAGCGGTGTGGCGCGGTATTCGGTATCGCGTACCTGCAGATTTGCGCCGGCGACAATAAGTTCCATCACCAGGGTGCCGGCTCCCATTTTGATGGCATGGTGGATTGGATACGCGCGTTCACTGCCGGTAACCAGTTCGCGGGCGGCGGCGTTCCTGGTGGCAGCAATCGCTTCATCCTGCAACCCAGCTTTCCAGAGCGAGATGATTTCCGGAACCTGCCCCTGCCGGATGATTTCCAGCAGCGCTTCTGGCTGATCGAATCGGGTGGCGAGCTCCTGTGCAGTCAGTCCGCACGTCAATGTCGGTTGCCGGAGGGCGTCTGTATCGATCCGGTCGATATCACCCCAGCCAATAGCGTAGATGAGTTCCTGCTCCATCTCAGTCGGAACGGAGTACATCTGCCGACCGGATCGTAGCCATGTTTGCCCGGTGCCGAATTGTGTGAACCCGGTGCGATCGTAGAGCCGTTTGCCGGCCGGGGTGCTGTTCAGGTTCATTGTGCGCGCGCCGCGGTCGCGCGCTGCCTGCATGGCTGCGTACGTCAGCGAGCTCCCGACGCCGCGATGCCGATGGTGGCCGCTTACACCCACATTGAAGAGGCCAGCGTGATCGTCCATCAGGTTAACGAGGGCGTGTCCCACCGGCTCGTCATCCTCAAGGGCTACAAGCCACATGGCTTGCGGACTTTCCGGATCGGTGGTGAGTGTACGAATCGTATCAATCTGCTCCTCAATCACGTACGGAACGTCGCTTTGTCGCAGCCGCTGGATGTCGGATTCTGTGGCTGGGCGAACCAGGTGATTCGCCGACGGGATCGGCTCGAACAGGTCAACCGTCATCCACCAAGGTTCAAAACCGGGGGAGTAACCCTGTGCGAGGAGTGCGAGGTCGATTGGCGGATTTGGTTGCATGCCCCATACGAGCGAATCACGGGAGCGTGCCTGCTGTAGCCATTCCAGCGCTTCGTTGTGTTCTTGAAGAATTGTGGCGGTATCGCCGGCCATGGGCAGCATGATTACACCGGCGGCACCCGGGCGCATGGCGAGTGTTTGGCCCGCCTGAAACAGGTGAGTATGAGGGAATTGCGGAACTGTGCGACCTGTAGTGAGCCGCGCGACCCACAAGCTTTGATTGTCGTGGAACTGGCGCAGCAGTTCATCCGGGTTGTGCGCTGGCATTCGATGATTTCCCATGTGAGCCGGGTGGGCAACAGGTACTCATGGTACCGGGCAGATATGAGCGGTTCAACGTTCACCAGGCGATCCACCGCCCTGATTTGGCAGTAAGGGCGCGAGGAACCATCTCTTTCATAGCCTGGGGTCCCGTTAAGTTCGCCTTGATAATTTCCCTTACATTGATCGGCTTCTGGCTTTATTGAAATCGCCAACCGTGCAATGTATCCAGTCTGACTACATCGGAAAATGGTGATAGCATAAAACAACGCAGATGAGTTGGTAGCACCGGGGAACTAAACATACCTGCCCCGGAGAGTACCCATAATCAAAAGTTCGCGAGAACCTAAGGAGTTTCCCGAATGTCCGATACTTCCACAACCGGCATCATGGTTAATGGCCTGGATGATGTCGTTGCCGCCAGTACCGAGCTAAGTCACGTATTCGGCTCAGAGGGCAAACTGGTGTACCGCGGCTATGACATCCGCGAACTTGCCGGCAAGGCAACATTCGAAGAAGTTGCCCACCTGCTTTGGAAGGGACACCTGCCGAACAAGCAGGAGCTGGACGACATGAACGCGCTTTTGGGCGCGAATCGTGAATTGCCCGAGCCCGTTATCGAAGGCCTGCGCCAGGTCAGCAAGGATGCGAATCCCATGGATGCGCTCCGCACTGGTGTTTCGCTTCTTGGCGCCCAGAGTGGCGACAAGTTTGAAAGCACGCCCACATTTGAAGAAGCCGTTGAGCTCGCTGCCCGATTCCCTGCAATTGCGGCAGCGTTTTATCGCCTGCGCGAAGGCAAGGAACCCGTACAGGGGCGAGCTGATTTCAACACCGCCCAGAATTTCCTCTACATGCTCACCGGCGAAGAGCCGAGCGAGGGTGAATGGAAGGGCCTGGATGGCTACCTGGTATTGCTGGCCGATCACGGCCTCAACGCCAGCACCTTTGCCGCCCGCGTGATTGCCAGTACGAATAGCGACATCTGCAGCGCCCTGGTTGGTGCCATCGGCGCTCTCAAGGGTCCGGCCCACGGCGGTGCCCCGGCCAAGGTGATGGACATGCTCAACGATATCGGCTCGGCCGATAATGTCGAGAGCTGGATCAACAACGCCCTGGATAGTGGTGAGCGCCTGATGGGCTTTGGCCACCGCGTTTACAAGGCCGAGGATCCGCGCGCCGAAGTACTGCGCGGCATGGCCGAGCAGGCCAGTTCGCCAGAGTTCTTCGCGCTCAGCAAGCGCACTGAAGACAAGGCGCTCGAGATCCTGAACGAGCGCAAACCTGGCCGCAAGCTGTACACGAACGTCGAGTTCTACAGCGCTGCCGTGCTCGGTGCTGTCGGTCTCCCCGGCGATTTCTTCCCGGTCGCCTTTGCCATCAGCCGCAGCGTTGGCTGGAGCGCCCACGTACTTGAGCAGGTGGAGATCAACCGCCTCATCCGCCCGGCCAGCGAGTACGTCGGCCCCGAGGCCACGAACACGTTCGTGCCGATCAACGAACGGTAAACACCATTCGATAGATCCAGACGTAGGCCCGGGGTTCATCCCCGGGCTTCTCTGTCCGTGGAGTCGACTGATCGTCCATCTGGGCGCACACGCAGGTGCGCCGCTACGTAATCACGCCGATGTCGCCAATGGATCATGATGTCCGATCCTGGAGTAGGCCCGGGGTTTATCCCCGGGCTTCTCTGTCCGTGGGGCCGACTGATCGTCATCTGGGCGCATACGCAGGTGCGCCGCTACGTGATCACTCCGGTGTCGCCAATGGATCATGATGTCCGATCCTGGAGTAGGCCCGGGGTTTATCCCCGGGCAATCGACCGAAGGTCGATACCGAATGCGTCGATCACCGCATATAAAATGCGGTGCTACTTCCCCAATCTGCTGTTCGGATGTAGGCCCGGATTTACGTCATGCGTAGGGGCGCACCTCCGCGTCGCAACGCGGTGTTGTGCACCCGAATGATCCCATTCCACCAGGGCCGACGACGGTCTGCGGACCGGTCGTCCCCTACGTTTTCAATGTTCTGTCAATCTTCGGGTGTGGCAACTGGCACCCCGTCAGGCACATCCCTACCAACACCGTTGTTGTTCTCGATCTCGGAACAATCCCCAATACACACCGGCAGGTTCTCATCCAACATCCACTCGCCATCCTGATACACAAGGATGGTCATATACACCTCGAAACCTTCCACCGATTCAATATCCCACTCTTCCGGGAATGGTTCATAGCTGACGACCGACCGCAGAATCCCAACTCGTCCATCTGCGAACTCAACGGCGGTTTCCGGATTGTAGAGAGCGATAGTGATCACAGACTCAGTTCCATCAAGGGTCAGCTCGTCGGTATCCTGGTACACAAAATGGTCTTGCGGCGTCAATCCGAGCTCATCTGCGATCCAGGCACTTACCGAATCCGATCCTTCAGCTCGTTCATCTGCAAACGCTTCAACGGATTCCCGACCGGCCGTCGTCCTGTTCTCATGCTCGAACCTCGCTGTCACTTTCAGCGCTGTCTTGCCCATGTAGGTACAGCCCTGTGACTCCCGCATGCGGGTCATCACGGCATGCGCATCCTCCGGATCTGCCGGCCCCACGATCTTGTAGCTCCGCTCTGATGAGACCTGGTCGTAATCTTCTTGCGTGTACATCGTGCCACCCGGATTCTCCGGATCGTACACATTGCGCTCCGCATCCTCCGGGCATTCCTTGAACGAAACCGGCTGCGTCCAAGGGGTCGCCTCCTGATTGTCGAATGATTCATCCCACCACCAGTCATCTGACTGATCGTGCAGGATGACTCCGCTGCTCGTTATTACGATTTCATCGACAAGCCATCGGGAATCGTGTTCCTGTAATGTGATGCCTACAACTTCCTGGAGAGGCAAATTGCCTTCATAGGTTATTGCTCCCCGATCTTCCAGTGAGATTGTTGGTACTGCAAATACGGTGATTCGCCCGTCAGACAATTCGGTGGCAGTTACCGGATTGAATCCTTGTTGCATTCTTCGAACAGAGGCGAGATTAAGATTCGACCCTTCAATCACCGGTTCCCATTTCAAGGGACCGAAAGTTGAGCGGATAGGCTCGTCAATCACCGCCACCTGGCTCCAGGCGGACGTATTGAGCACCAACTCACTATTTCCACTATCCCATTGGCGTAGGTACGGTGCGGCGATGAATGGATCACCAGCCCCTCCGGTATTGAGGAAGTTGATGTTTGCCATTCCAAGAGGAGTCATGAACGACATTGATTCGTTGGAGGTTTCACTGAATCCCCCGCATCCGTCCCAATTAACGATGGTGTCAGAAGTAATGGCAGCTGCGTCTGGATCTGCCGGGCCAACTGGCGTGTATTGACGGTCCATGTACTCGATCTGTGAAATATCATCCTGATAGATGAATTCCTGAAGTAATGGCTGGGGTGAACATGTGCGAGATTCGCTTGACTGCGCCCATGGTGCTTCGTCAATGGCTAGCGGATTGCCGACGCCGTTCTCGCAGTTCACCAGGCAGAGTTGCAGGCTGTCGTCGTACTTCCAGCTTCCGTCTTCCATCGCGAAAATGATGGCGACGGTGCTGGCAGGTGTTTCAAGCGGAAGTCCATTCAACACTACTGCAGGGTCATTAGCGGAGTACATGACCGTGGCCGGGAACGCGATGCGACCATCGCTTAACTCCACGGCCCATTCCGGGTTGAGCTTTGCCTCGAGAGGTATCGGCTGACCAAGTTGTCCGGCTTCAACACGAGCGGCCCATTCGCTCTTTATCTCCTCAGCGACCGTCAGGTTTTCTGCGATCGCCATGAACTGGTTTGGATAAACACTCGCGAAGTGGTCTTCAAGTTCAGCCATTTCCATTTGTGCTGATTCGTCGAGCACTCTTCGATACTCGTTAACTCGGGCTTCGCTCCAATAGGCCCAGGCGTCTGTGAGCGTGTCACATGCGCGCATGGCTCGGTACTGATCCGCCGCGGCCGAAGATTCATCATCTGATGCCGGACCAACGACGCTATAGCCTTGAGCTTCGCCCGAAGGCATTGCCTGGTAGTCGATTTCTACCTGGTTTAATCCAGACGATTCCGTGCAATTCGCAGGGTCGAAATCCGCGATCCACGGCGCACTTTCCGGAGTCAACACCTCCATTGCCTCCGCAGTCCCCGGCGCGAACGCCAATTGGTCATGCGGATTCTCCAGCTCCCGATTCAGCCACGCCGCGCCGATCATGGAGATCATCAACCCGGCGACGAT
>CAZGML010000024.1:0-29754 GCA_964526965.1 uncultured Sphaerobacteraceae bacterium
CGGTCACCGCATATAAAATGCGATGCTACCCCGATACCCGGTCACCGCAAATACATTGCGGTGCTACAATCCTTCGATCACCGCGGCTGCGCCTTCTATTTCATCCTCGACGATGGTGTGCTCCATGCCTTCGTAAATGCGAAGGTCGACCTCTGCCCCGTTCTCGGAAAAGAGCCTGGCCGAGTTCTCGGCTGCCTCCGCCGGGATCCAGGAATCGTTCGTCCCGCAGCCGATGAACATCCGCAGGCCGGTAACGTCCCGTGTAAGTTCGTATGGCTCATCGACCGGACCGATGATAGACCCGCTGAACGCGATAACCCCGCCGATCTTGCGGCGATCGCGGCTCGCGTATTCGAGGCTGAGCATTGCGCCCTGGCTGAACCCGCCCAACACGATCTTCTCGTTCGGGATGCCGCGATTGGTAACGGTGTCGATAACTTCATCAATCACCATCAGCGCGCTTTCCAGCCACGGAGCCAACTGGTCCTGTGGCAGGAAGCCGCTCACCGGGTACCAGGTGTTGTTCGTGGCTTGTGGTGCGAGGAAGGTGACCTTGCTTGTATCGTCTCCAACAAGGGAATCGCCAAGCCGGATGATGTCTGCAGCGGATGCGCCGCGGCCGTGCATGAGGATGATGACATTGTCGGCCTCCTCCAGTGGGGCGCCGGCCTGTATTACGCGCCCTCCGCCGTGGGGATGTGTGGTGTCTGTCATTGATTCTCCTTTGGGGTTACTTGATCGGATTCGTCATTCCGAGGGCGCGCAGAAGGTGGTGTCAGCCCTTCGCTCCTCGCCTCCGGCGCGGCCATGGCTTGTCGAGGAATCTCCCGGCGGAGCCGCAACCAGGTACGCCTTCGGTGTTGCGCTGCCGAAGGCGGACGAGGCGTAGCCGAGCAGCGGAGCGATCCCTTGCGCGGAGATTCTTCACCACTCGGCCCATGGCCTCGGGATTCAGAATGACGTTACGTTACACCTGTGCCGGTTCGGGTACTTCTTCGCCGTACTCGGTCGTTACGCGTTCGAAGCTGGTATCCAGTGGTCGCAACATCGGTTCGATCTGGTCGCGCATTGGTGCGAATGCCGGTGGCAGTGCCAACTGCTGACCCATCGTGTCGTGGTCTTCGTCTGTCGCGAAGCCTGGGCCATCAGTGGAGATCTCGTACAGAACGCCACCCGGTTCACGGAAGTACATGGCCTTGAAATAGAAGCGGTCGATTTCTTCGGTCACGCGCACGCCCTGTTCGGCCAGGTAGGTGTTCCATTCCGTGAAGATCTCATGTGTGGCTGTGCGGAAACTGACGTGGTGCACGCCACCGGCGCCGTTCCGGGCCATTTCCAGATCGGGGCGGACGTTAACGATCATCGTGCCGTTTGGACCGCCGGTGTGGATTTTCAGCAGCACAATGCGGTGGTCCGGGTGCTCCGGCCCCTGCTCATCGGAAATGATCTCGAATCCCATGATCTCGGTGAGCATGTGCAGCGTTTGCTGCGGACGGGATGTGGTGATGCTGACGGCACCGAGTCCGCGGATTTGGTGCTCGGCCGGTACCGTGCTGTGCTCCCAGGCATTGCCTGCCGGAATGGTGACCTCGCCGCCTTCGTCAGACATGAGCGCCAGGCGCTGACCCTCCCAGTCGGTGAATGGCAGGAATGTGTGCCCCAGCAGGTTGGTCGCCTCGCCGTAGCGAACGCCGAAGGTGTCGAATCGCTTCTTCCACCATTCGATGCTGTCGTTGCTGAGAACGCGCAGAATCGTCTGGTCGATCTCACCAGAACCCGCGCGGTTTTTGGCCACACCGGGGAACGCGAAGAATGTGAGATCGGTGCCGGGGTTGCCGTCGGCATCGGCATAGAAGAGGTGGTAGACGTCAATCGAATCCTGGTTGACGGTCTTTTTTACAGCGCGCATGCCGAGCAGGCGTGTATAGAAGTCGACGTTCTTTTGTGCGTCGCCGGTCATGGCGCTAATGTGGTGGATTCCTGAAAGTGGTGCTTGTGGTGTCATCGTTATTGTCCTTCCCAAACGGTCTTGCTCGCGAGCGATTGGTCGATCTTGCGGAGTAGCCTGTTGAGCTGGTCCTGTTCTGTTTCATCTAATACGCTCATTGCCGTTTCGATCGCCCGGAGCTGTTCGGTCATTGCTCGTTTTCGGGTTTCCCATCCCTTTTCCGTCAGGAAAATGTGATTGGTACGTCCCTTACGACGTCGATACAGCAAATCCTCTGCCTCCATACCATCAAGCAGTTGGGTGATATTCCCTTTGGTGACGAACATGGCATCGGCCAGTTGTTGTTGGGTTCGCCCTTCGCTGACCCCGGCGTGAACCAGTACGTCGAACCTGCTAACCGAGAGACCGTGCTGTTTCATGATCCCTGCGGTGTGCTTGTCGATTTGCTGGTATACGCGCATCAGGCGTATCCAGGTAGTTTCAGCAACGCTGTGTTGGTAGGCAGGAGCGGTGTTGGTTGGCATATCATCACCCCCTTTGCTTACTACTCGTAAGTATAGGGCTAAACCATTGGCGTGTCAACCGGCGAGATGTTGAATCCCGGCCAATCTGTAGACCCGTCCTGCACGCGGAGTGGGCATTGGGCGGGTTTGTCCCTGGTGGTCCCGGGCTTGTGTTGGCCCTGGCAAGAAGGAGGACACGCAGGTCCGCCACTACGAGAAGAACACCCCATGGTTACGGGAAGATGCCAAGATGACCGACTACCCACCGGGCCGGAATGAGGGTGGTCACCTTGCTCACCGTCATTCAGACGGCCTCCAGGTCTGGGGTTGATGCAAATGTAGACCCGTCCTGCACGCGGAGCGGGCATCGGGCGGGTTTGTCCCTGATCACCGCATATAAAATGCGGTGCTACGCCGCGGTGGATTTGGACGTAGGCCCGGGTTTTATACCCGGGCAATCGACCGGAGGTCGATAACGGTCACCTACCTCGGGATTGATTTGGACGTAGGCAATCGACCGCAGGTCGATATCATCTGGTCACTACCTCGTGTCGTCCTGGCCGGAAGGCGGACACATAGGTCCGCGGTGCAGCCCGGGGATAAACCCCGGGCCTACGTGGGAAACCCCATGGTTACGGGAAGATGCCAAGGTGACCGCCCTTCACCGGGCCGGGGTGAGGGCGGTCACCTTGCATTGGTCCACCGCTACCAGCAGGATCTCTGATCTACTGCCCCGCCCGTAAATCCGTGCTCAGCCAGAACCGATCCATAAACGCGGCGTTCTCGCCCTGGCTCATGAATCGGGGCTGGGTGAAATCTTCCATCTCCACACCGTGCACGCGGAATCCCACCACATCGCCACCACGGAAGGTGAGTTCCAGCACGTAGCCTTGGCGCGTATCGACGCTGAACATCTGGTCGTAGATGAAGTTGCCGATGCCATGGAAGATTGGTTTGCCGTTATATACCTCCCACCCCTGAATCGTATGTGGGTGACTGCTGATAACGCAGCTTGCGCCTGCATCGATACTGCGATGCGCGGTTTCAATCGCCCAATCCTGCGGAGTCCAGTAATACTGTTCGCTCATGTGGAAGTAGGGGATAACGATGTCGTACTTGCCGGCGAGGTTGGAGATATCCGTCGTTACGAGGTCCAGGTTCAGTGGATTCGTTCCGCCGCGGCTGGCCGTCGCCTGCGAGCCCGCGTTCGGCACCACGCCAAGCGCGTTCGGCCAGGTCTCATTGCCGGTGATGCCATCGATTCCCAGCAGCGCGACAGAGAGCCCATTCACTTCGGTAACCAGTGCCTGTCGGGCCTGGTCGAGGTCCATACCGGCGCCAAACACCGGAATACCGCCGTTCGTCAGGAAGTTGTAGGTATCCTGAAACGCCGGAATCCCCCAGCCAGCGTGGCTATACACCGCGTGGTTATTGGCCATGCTCACGGAATCGATACCGGCATCGACCATCGTCGGCACGAAATCCGGCCGTGTCAGGAAGTCGAGCGCGTTGGCGTCTGTCAGCTCCGGGAACTCCAGTGTTTCACTGATAAAGCACTCGAAGTTCGCGAAGGTGTAATCGTATTCGGCCAGGTGACTCTTCACGCGCTGCAGCGGCACGCTGTAATCGCCGAACTCGCGGATGTGGGCTGCCACATTGCGACCGGGGATGATATCCCCCACAGCGCCGATGCGGGCGACCGGTGCGGAATCCGATCCGCTACCCAGCAGGGGATCAACGCCATCGATCTTGAGCGTATTCACCCGGAAGTCAATCTGGTCGGTTGGCACCACGGCGAATGCGCCCGGGCTGCCATCGAACGCAGCGGCGAGCTCCTCGTAGTCGGCCACCGTGGATTCCGGGCTCAGGCCAGAGGGCACAATCCCATCGATCGCCATTGGCACGGGCGTCACACTCACCGGGCAACCGACATCGCTCCAGTCGGCCACCTCGCCATTGATAACGGCTTCAAGTTGTGTGCTGCCGATGCCGGAGAGTGGCAACCGCAGGCTGGCAACCAGGGCGTAGCCAGAGGGAAGATGCCGCGACCCCTGGGCCAGGCCACGCTCGGTGGCGATGGGGAGTGCGGCCGTAGCTCCCGCAACTGCCGTGCTGCCAATGACAAATTCGCGTCGGTTGATATTGCGCATGATGACTGGATTGCTCCCGATAGTGTTAATCTCCGTAGCGTTCGCGGTAGAGCTCAATTCCATCGGCCCAGCCCTCCGCAAGCCGTTTCTGGTTTGCCGGGTTGAGGATGAAGTTGGCGTCGTTGCGATTTGTTACGAAGAGCGTCTCGATAATCACACCCGGCTGCGCAGATGCAACATGGGTGTACTCCGGCCGTTGCAGGTCGGGGCCGATCATGAGCAGGAACTGCTCGGACCCAAACTCGTGCGTCTCCGCGTTCAGGTCCAGGTCGTCCTTGATACCACGCGCACTGGTCACGTAATCGAGGCCCTCGAATGCAACGGTCATTTCACGATAGAGAAATGTAGCCAAATCCCGGTTCTGCTCCGTGAATTCGCGCTGGCTATTGTAGAAGATCTCGTAGCCGTTAACGCTTTGATCATCGTGGCCATTGAGGTGGATAGAAACGAGAATATCCGCACCGGCATCGTTACAGACGTTGATGCGCGCCTGCATTTCGTCGCGCATGCCATCGATGCGTCCCTGCGGCGAATCGGTGAGCACTAGGCCATCGCCGTTAACATCCTCGTTGCGCCAGTTCACGGCTCCGCCGGTTTCGCGGGTCATAACCACGCCGATACCACGGCTCTCGAGCTCATCGCGCAGGAAGAAGCTCAGGCTGAGTGTCACTTCCGATTCGTGAAACCAGGGCGACGAGAACTCGGCCATATCCATGCGCTCGCGTCCGAAGTCCCAACCGCCATGGCCCGGATCTATACAGACGAGGAAATCGCTCTCCACCGTTTCAGCCGGCTCGTTGGTGGGCACGGCCGTTTCCTCACCCGTCGGCGATTCAGTTGCGATTTCCGTCGCTTCTGCAACAAGTGTCTCGGGAGTAGGTGTGGGGTCCGGATCATCATCAACAAGCGGACTAAACGGGAGAACGAGCATGCCTACCACGATGGCGAGCAGAATTGCGCCGAAGATGATGGCGCGGTTGCCAACGCCGCCGGAGCCACTACCTCCGCTGCGCCGCCCGGATTGGCCCGGAAGCGGGGGCAGCTCGCCTTCCGGCTCTGCCTGGCGCTGCATGTTGCGCCACTTGTATCCGACTTCACTTACGGGTTCTTCCGGGTACTCCGGACGATCGCTACGGCTCGAAGAATCGGCACCAGATTGCCTGCCTCGGGCGCCATCGCGCCAGGACGAACGTCGACCAGGCGGCCGGTTTCGCCTGTCGTTCCCCGACTCTCCGTACTCACCGTTGCCCGACGGATCAGATGGCATTCACTCCTACCTTCTTCTCGCAGATACCGATTAATTTGGGCAAGGTACAACGCGTTCCGGGTGGCCCACGGTATCTGATTTCTTGCTGGATAGAATCATACTATGGTCGAGCGTTTCAGCTATGGAATGAGACGCCGGAACAGGCTTCGGTATACTGCATTGCACGACCCGATCGCACGCCTAAAGAACACGCCCGGAGCAAATTGCTGAATGACTGCAAACAATTCCCCCGAACCCACCGACAATCACGAGTGGACCTGGCATGATGTCACGCTGGCTGACATTTACGCCGCCCGCGAACGGGTGATGCCGCACCTGCACCGGACACCGATCATGACATCGACCGCATTGAGCGAGATGTCTGGAACGGATCTCAGCCTCAAGGCAGAAACGTTCCAGAAAACCGGGTCATTCAAGGCTCGCGGTGCGCTCAACGCGATCATGAACCTCTCGGATGATCAAAAGTCGCGTGGAATCGTGACCATGAGCGCCGGGAATCACGGCCAGGGAATCGCCTTTGCTGCACAGATGGTCGGGTGCCGTGCGGTGGTGTTTATGCCCGAAGGTGCCGTGCCAACCAAGGTCGAAGCGATTCGTGGATACGGGGCCGAGGCGATGTTTGCCCCTTCAATGGAAGAGCTCTTCGATGTCATGTCCGCGTACCAGGAGGAACACGGCCTCACGTTTGTGAGCCCGTTCGACGATCCTCACATCATCGCCGGGCAGGGAATCGTCGGCCTCGAAATCCTGGAAGATGTACCCGATGTCGAAACGGTGATCGTGCCTGTTGGTGGCGGCGGGTTGATCTCTGGTATCGCAACGGCGGTGAAGAGCGCCCGCCCGGATGTCCGGGTGGTAGGTGTGGAGCCGGTAGGTGCCAATATCGTGCGGCGCAGCCTGGATGCTGGCAAGCCGCTAAAGGCTGAGAAGATCCAGACTATTGCGGATGGTCTCGCGGCGCCGGCCGCGGGCGTTTTGACGCAATCGATTATCGGGCACTACGTTGATGACGTTGTGCTGGTGACTGACGATGAAATCGCCGACAGCCTCAAACTGATCCTGGCGCGCACCAAGATACTGGTGGAGCCAGCCGGCGCTGCGGCTTTGGCTGCCTTGTTGAATGGGAGTACGGGAGCTAACCCCGGCGGGTCTACCGTTGCCGTCATGAGCGGTGGCAATGTGGATTTCGAAAAACTGCGATCGATCCTGACGGATTAATCCCCGAACCGAAGTTCCACAACGGAAGATGTGCTCGTTGCGATGCGTCCCTTGTGTTCGGCAATCCACTCGGAGAATGTGGTCATATCAAGCGCAGATGACAGATCCAGCTTGAGCCGGAGCTCGCCATTCACGAACTCGCGCGTTTGCGCGCTCACAACCTCCGGCCGCTCGCGCAGCCATGTTTGAAGACTGCTCGCGATGCCAATTGTGACGTCGTGTGCAACAACATCCATTTCGTGCGGCCCGGTTTCAGGCGTTTCGGTGGATGGAGCGGGCGATTCGGCTGCTTGCGGAGTTTGGGATACTTCTGTCTCGTCGTCCGATGGCGAGTCCACTGTCGCGGTTGCACTGTCGTTCGCTTCCGCGGTCCCGGTCACCGGAGCGGGAGCCTGCAATGCGGTACGTAGCAGATCCGCCGCCTTGTTCATCGCAGCCTGGCCGGCTTCCACCTCGTTAAGTGCTTCCTGCAACGCTGCGCGCAGGCGCTTCGATTCCTCATCATGATCAACCTGCGAGCGACGAACCGTTTCCGCAACAAGTTGCTCAATTGATTCTTGCAAGTCGGTTGTGATCGGGGAGGATTCAGAAGCAGACATGGATACTCCGGTCAAGGGAAATCAGCGCAATCGTCGCCGTCGTGCCTAATAGGATACTTGCGGAAAGAGCATCCGGCGAATGCAGGGCAATTTCAGGCAATTAATGTGACAATCTGCAGGGAATGCATCACAATACGCATTCGTTCGTTTCCCGGTGAGGGAGTCGGAGTGGCAGACATCGTTCAACTTCATTCCGGACACATTCATAGCTCCGCTCTCCAAACCTCCGGGTATTCGAATCGATTGGAGAATACCTAATGACCACCCCAGACGAGACCCACGACTTGCCAGATAACGAGGAAACCAAAGAAACAACAGCACAGGAAGAGAAGCAAACCAAACGACCCCGTCGGCCGCGAAACCAGCGCCTGACGGTTCCAACCATCGTTGTGGACGAAGCCTTCCTGCTGCCACACCTGACGATTCCCATGCCGATTATGGATGAAGACGTTGCCATGGCCGTTGATCGCGCCATGCAGCGAAGTCCGTATCGCATATTCATCCTGGCAGAGCGCCGTGTCGGCGGCCCTTCCGATGATGTTCAGCGCAGCCCGTTCGTGCAGAGTGGGCTCATCGGCCTTATGCAAAACACCCCGTTTGATATGGGCAACGGCATCCGCGATGTCACGCAGGATGAGAACGATATTAGCGGCATTTTCGATGACCGCGATGAAGCCGAATACGAACTCTGCGAGTGGGGCGTGCTTGCCGAGATCTCGCAGCACAACACCCGGCCCGGCGGAGAAACGCACATCGTGCTTAACGGCGTGAGCCGCGCCCGCGTGAAGAAAGTGACGCAGGAATCTCCGTTCCTGATCTCGCAGGTCGAGGTCATGAAGGAGCCCGTGCCGGATAGTGGTTCATCCAAAGTAGCAATGGAAGCCCTGGTGAGCCAGGTGGAGAGCTACATCTCCATGCTGCCGCACGTGCCGAACGAAGTGCTGGAGATGATTCGCAGCGTCGATGAGCCCGGCTGGCTCGCCGACCTGATCGCATTCTCGCCGGAAATCACGCCGAACCAGCGTCAGGAAATGATCGAAACGCTCGATCCCCTGGAGCGAATCCGCACACTGAGCCTGTGGATGCAACAACGCCTGGAAGTTATGCAGTTGCGTAACGAGATTCAGCACGAGGCCCAGGCCGGCATGGATCGCCAGAACCGGGAGTACTACCTGCGCGAGCAGATGCGCGCTATCCAGCGCGAGCTGGGAGAGGGCAGTAGCGAAGAGGCTGTTGCCAACGAACTGCGCGAGCGCATTGAAGCCGCCGGTATGCCGGAAGAGGTCTACACCAAGGCGATGCAGCAGCTCGAACGGCTGGAGCAGCAGCACCCGTTCTCGCCTGAGATCGGCGTTATCCGCACCTATATCGAATGGCTGGCCGACCTGCCCTGGAGCAACACCACCGAGGACTTCCTCGACCTTGACCACGCCGCCACGGTGCTGGATGAGGATCACTACGGGCTGGAGAAGGTGAAAGACCGCATTGTGGAGTACATCGCCGTGCGCAAGCTCGCTGGCGAAAACCTGCGCTCCCCAATTCTCTGTTTCGTGGGGCCACCTGGTGTCGGTAAAACCAGCCTCGGCAAATCGATTGCCCGCGCAATCGGTCGCGAATACGTACGCATGAGCCTTGGTGGTGTGCGCGACGAAGCCGAAATTCGCGGTCACCGACGCACCTATGTCGGTGCCATGCCGGGCCGTGTCATCAAGGCGCTGAAGGATGCTGGCAGCAACAATCCGGTGATAGTGCTGGACGAAGTCGACAAGCTCGGAGCAGACACCTTCCGCGGCGACCCATCATCAGCGCTACTGGAAGTGCTTGATCCGGAGCAGAACACTACGTTCTCAGATCATTACCTGGAAGTTCCGTTCGACCTCAGCCAGGTGATTTTCATCACCACGGCCAATATGCTCGAACCGATTCCGCCCGCGCTCAAGGACCGTATGGAGATCATCGAGGTCTCTGGCTACACCGAAATCGACAAGCTCGCCATTGCTCGCAACTACCTCGTGCCGAAGACGACCGAATCGCACGGGCTCACCGAGGATCAGTTCGAAGTGACCGACGACGCCATCAAGACGGTGATCCGCGAATACACGGAAGAAAGTGGCGTCCGTAATCTCGAGCGCGAAATCGGCGCACTGGCCCGCAAGGTCGCCCGCAAGTTCGCGGGAGACAAGCCACCCAAAAAGGTGAAAGTCGATACCGACGAAGTCTACGAGCTGCTCGGCGTGCCGCGATACGACTTCAACCTCGCCGAGGAGCACGATGAAGTCGGTGTCGCGACCGGAGCCGCCGTTACCAGCGTTGGCGGCGACCTGCTTTCAATTGAGGTGAACATCTACGAAGGCAAGGGCAACCTCACACTCACCGGTCAACTTGGCGATGTGATGCAGGAATCCGCCCGGGCGGCCCTGAGTTATGCTCGCGCCCGTCGCGAGGAGTTCGGCCTGCCGGAAGGCTTCTTCGACGATCACACCGTGCACGTGCATATCCCGGCGGGAGCAATCCCCAAGGATGGCCCCAGCGCCGGTATCACCATGGCTACTGCGCTCATCTCGGCGCTTACCGGGAAGAAGGTGCGGAAGGATATCGCCATGACCGGCGAAATGACCCTCCGGGGCAAGGTGCTCTCCATCGGTGGCCTGCGCGAGAAGACACTTGCCGCCCACCGTGGTGGCATCAAAACCTTCCTGCTGCCGAAGAAAAACGCGAAGGATCTGAGCGAACTGCCCGACATCGTGAAAAACGAGCTGGAGCTGATCGAAGTCGAACATATCGAAGACGTGTTGGACATCGCGTTCGTAGCAGAGAAGACCAAGCGTCGCCGCAAGTCGACCGGCGGCTCGCAGAAGGGCAAGAAAGATGCTCCTCGCCGCGACGCCCCTACCGGCCAGGATCCACTACCAGCCCAGATGTAGGCGCCCTGATACACGACCAAACCGGGGACCAGCGAACATGCTTTCCCCGGTTTTTTTGTTGGTGCTTGCTGCGAAATCCAGATCGATGGCCTGCTCACCGGTAACTACCGGCTGCTCATTGAGCTAGAAGGCATGGCACCGAATGTAGTACTCCTCACGGAGTAGCTCACGAGAGCCGGGCGTTGGATTAATCCAGCGCCTGGCTCTTTGTTTTGTGCCACAAATTGTGAGGCCACTGTATGCCCCCGGATTTATCGCGGATTCTTCAAAGGCATCGTTTCCCGACCAGATGATTCTCCTGGTGTCTTATGTGAATACAGTGTGCTAATGGTACGCAATATGCGAGTAGGGCAGCATCGTGAGGAGAGAGAAGCTGTCGATTGACAGTGAACCGAATCCTCAAAATCGGAAATCCGAAAGGAGAGGAATCATGAGGCCTGCAATAGGTAAAGCCTTCTCATTCTGGATTGTAGGAGCATTCGCCTTGGTTGCGCTTCTCGCGCCCACAAGCTCTGTTGCTGCCTAGTCAACAGGTACGGGTACCGTAACTGCCTACGCGCAGTACTGTACCGGACTGTCCTATCAGGGACTAATGGGAGAGGTCGGCCCCGATTGTGAGGGTGGACCCGCAACCTTTACGTTCTATCTGCACGGTGATGGCACCGATGACAGCTGGACACTGAGCGTTGGCGAAAGCGGCGAAGCGAGCATGGAGCTCCAGGCCGGTACATATGACGTTTGGACCCCGGGTGGGCCGATCTTCAACGTGACCGTGCCAGAAAATGGCGCAACGTCGTTCGCATACGGATTCCCGGTTCAGGCCCCTGCGCCACCACCGGCTCCAGCCCCGGACCCGGCACCGGATCCGGATCCAGCTCCGGCACCCGAAACCGCGACGCTGAACGTGAACACATTTGCCTGCACTGGTATTAATGGTGCACCAATCGCTCTGGGCGAAGTCGGACCAGACTGCACCCAGATCTCCACGAACCTGGACTTCTATCTCTGGGGTGACGGAACCGATGACCATTGGAACCTGACGACCAGTGCCGATGGACCAGTTTCCATTGATCTGCAGGTTGGTGGCTACGAAGTGCTGAACACCAATACCTGGGAACGCCTCGGCATGCAGCTGCCATCCGGCGGAACCACGCTGAACATTGGCTACGCTGCAGTTGCTCCTGAACCGGAGCCAGAAATGGGTTCGATCACGCTGAACACGTATTCCTGCACGGGAATCACGAGTGGCGCGATCATCCTGACCGACATCGGTGACGATTGCACCCGAGTCTCCTCCAACCTGGATCTCTACCTTTGGGGTGACGGTACGGACGACAGCTGGTCGGTGACGACAAATGCTGCTGGTCCAGTGACCGCACAGCTTCCGGTAGGAGACTACCTGGCGATTGATACACTCTCCTGGCAGCGCGTGAACGTCTCGGTGACTGAAGATGGCGGAACGGTCTCCATTGGCCTCCCGGCGTACTATAATCACTCGGGCATGATCGCAACGCCATAGCCTGATTGGCTGGAGAATAATCTGGATTCAACGACGAATCTGGTGAAAAAGGGGAGTCGGCCCAGCCGACTCTCCTTTTCTGTGTGCTGCTAACGACTGGAGCGTTACGCCGTCTGCGACTTTGCCAGCTTCAATCGCTCGCGGACGACAATGACGGTTAGCCAAACCACAATCATGGCGGAGATAACGTTGAGCAATGCGTACGACCCAAGGCCGACAACCGCTCCGGAAAGCAAACCGGCGGTTGCACCACAAATACCCATGCCAAGGTCAGCGGCACCCTGCGCGCGCGGACGCGTCTCCGTCGGCAGGCTTTCAGTGAGCAACGTACTTCCGGCGATCATCGTGCAGCTCCAGCCCAATCCGAGCAGAATGAGACCAATCATCAATTGCACATGTTGATGACCGGTGGCTGTGCCGGAGAGGACAAATGACGCGAGAAGAATCATGATCCCGGTCATGATTACCGGACGTCGCCCGAGCCGGTCGGCAGCGATTCCCACAAGTGGCGAGGCGATATACATACCAGCGATGTGACCGCTGATGATCGCACCGATGATGCCGAGTGATGCATCTGCATGATGCAGGTGCACCGGTGTCATGCTCATCACCGCCACCATTACCGCCTGGCCAAGCGCCATGCTGGCGAGTCCAACGGTTGCTGCCGGTACAGACAAAATGAGCGAGAGGGCTTCTCGCAGTGGCATGGGCTTCGCCTTCACCGCGGTTGGATTAGCGTCATTCAGCTCGTTGGCGACACCAAGTGGATCCGGCCGCAGGAGCAGTTGCACAAGAAGCAGGGCGAGCACAAAGACCACAATAGTCATCAGGTACGGGCCTGATAGCCGCGGCAGGCCAAACCTTTCCGCGAAGTCGCCCATTACCTCCGCGAGGTTCGGGCCAACCACCGAACCCACTGTGGTCGCCCACACTACAATCGAGAGATCTCGACCACGGTTCTGCGGTTGTGCCAGGTCTGTTGCTGCGTAGCGGCTCTGAAGTGTGGCGGTCATACCGCCACCCATCAGGAACATACCGGGTAGCGCGATTGCTATTTGCCCGAGGGCGGCTCCGGCAATGATGACGATAGCGCCCAAAATCCCGATGATATACGCAAGGACCAACCCCTGGCGTCGCCCCGTCGTTGTCATCAGGCGTGTGACCGGGATGGCGATAAGGGCCGAGCCAATCACAGAAGACGCGGAGGCAAGTCCACTCCAGGAATCACTCGCCAGGTCAGCTGCCAGCAGTGCACCTACAGCTGCACCGGATGCAACACCTACGCCGCCCAACACTTGCGCACCTGCAAGTGTGAAAACAATACGCTTCTGCAGGCCCATGATGCCTGGAGATGTAAGCTCAGCCACGTCCCCAACCTTTATATGATCGAAATTAAGCCGCCCTTCATTGGACCCTGAGATTCGATTGTGCCAGAGGTTTCAGTATTGGAAAAGGCCCAACGGGGTTCGATACGCCCCTTCGTGACAACCCTTCACTATCCGCTGGTTACCACGCGCTCCGGTGCAATATGGAATGTCACGCGGCGGTCGGTATCCACGTGCCATGGATAGACCTCTTCGCCGAGATAATCCTTGGCAAGCTTGTCGATCACCGAGCGGTCATCGCCTTCGGATTCCCATACGACCTTTCCGCGCACTTCAATCCAGCGCATCGGATTATCCGGGTCAATTGCCAGCACCGTGGCCATTTTGCGGTCTCGGAGGTTCTTGTCTTTCTGGCGGCCAAACACGGTGTTCAGGCGCACCTTGCCATCCAAAACGTCAACCCAAACCGGCGTCGCCTGCGGCTGACCATCGGGCATCACTGTTACAAGCGACACCACAATCGGGCGGGTGAGCAGGTCCATATGGCTGGAAGGAATACGGATCACGGGAGGTCCTTTCTTGTGTGGATCGGGTAGATGAATCTTCCGGTTAGCCGGTATAACGCGGCGGTCCGGGAATTCTATAGTAGATGTAGAAACAAAGTCCGGAGCGTCAAAGTCGACGCTGGCAGCCACATCCGGTTACGAATAGTAGTCGACTTCCGCGGGTGTGAGAAGGATGTAAGCATGGCCAAGGGGTGGAAGAAAAATAAATCTGAGGATACTGAACGCGAGAAGCGTATTAAGAAGATGAAGGAATTCATTGAGCACCTGACCGCCTACGCTATCGTAATTGGTTCGCTCATGATTCTGAATATCGTTACCGGTCCGGGCAACTTGTGGTTCCTTTGGGTCGCGTTTTTCTGGGGCATTGGCCTCATGTTCCACGCAATTGATGTGTTTATGGGAGACGGTACAAACCTGGCCCGCGCAATTGTGGACCGAATCGACCGCACCACAAAGGGCGAAACTGAAGAGGAAGAGGCAACTCCTTCTCGGTCGGCAGTGCAGCCAATTGAGAAGGCCCCGAGCCTGTCTGAAATCCAGACGATTATCCGTGACGGGCAGGAAGTCGTCGACGAGATGCGCGCCAATGTTCGCCGGCTACCAAACGGTCAGCCGCGACGCGATGCGATGACCATCGTTGCCAAGGCTGATGACATTTTGCTGGCAATCGAGGAGCAGCCAGATGAAGTACTGCTGGCCCGCGATTTCCTCAACGGATTGTTGAAGCCGGTTGGCAAACTGCTGGGCGATTACAGTCGACTTTCGTTGCGAGATATTCCATCTGCCCAACCCACCCTGCGCGAAGTGGAAGAGAACGATTTCCCGGCGCTCATAAAGCGATTGGATGCTGTGTATGACCGCCTGCATCGTGGCAACCTGATCGACCTTGAGGTCGCCCGCGAGATGATGGCGCTCGACACGCCGATCCAGGCCGCCCGGGCAGAATAGAGGTGACAAAGTGAGTATACCTATGACCCACACAGAGAAAAACCGGAACAACCGGGAGCCACGCTGGGGCGTACGCCTGGAGATGGATGGCCACAAGGACCACCGTTCGGGCCGGCCGCGCCGCAAGGGCGAGAGGTTCCGTGGAGTTCGCGTCTTTGTCATGTCTACCTTCATCCTTCACGGGTTGGTATACGCGGCAATCATGACGATGCTCTTCTTTATTAACCTGCTCACCTGGGATGGCATGCTCTGGATGGTGTTCCCGTTGTTCGGATGGGGCGCATTCCTGGCTATCCATGGTGGTGTTGCGTGGCTTGTGGCCAATGCAGGTGTCTCCAGTCGCATGGTAGAGCGTGCTCGTAAGCCCGTTTCTATACCGACCCCGACGAGTCACAACAGGCAAAAGCCGGCCGAAACTGAACTCGAGAAGATCGTGTTGGCTGGCCTGGGCAAGGTGGATACCATGCGAGCGATTGGCCGCAACATGCGCACAGCGTCTGCACGGCGTAATGCCATGCAAGCGGTGAATTCCATTGAGCGCACCCTGATTGCTCTCGAGAATCAGGTGGATGAGCTTCCCCTTGCGCGCGAATTCTCTGGATCGTTCGTTGAACCGGCGCACAAGATATTCGTCGAGTATGATCGACTCTCGCGGCGGGATATCCAAAGCGCAAAGGCGCTATTGGATGAAGTGGAGCAGAAGGATCTGCCACGCATCAGCGAGCGTGCCGAACAGGTGCACGAGCGTGTGCATCGGGGCACCATGATCGACCTGCAAGTTGCACGCGAAATGCTCCACCTCAGCACCACCAACTAGATGCTCGCAATCGGGACCAGGCCGGCCACTCCGCGAGGAGTAACCGGCCTGTTTGCTCACCTGATATGTTATGGTTATAAGGCTTACTATCAGTAAGCTCGGTGGCGTCTCGCCGCCCATTACCCTTGTCAACCACCGGAAAGCATCGCAAATGAACTATGGACACCCGTTAGAATTCGGGACATTTATCACGCCAGCGAGCGACTCTCCAGAAACAACTGTCAACCTGGCCAGGCGCAGTGAAGAGCTCGGCTATGACCTCGTGACCTTTCAGGATCACCCCTATCAGCCGAGATTCCTCGATACCTGGACGCTCATGTCGTGGGTAGCTGGTCAAACCGATCGCATTCGTATCGCCGCGAATGTCTTGAACCTGCCGCTGCGTGATCCGGCTGTGCTCGCCCGCTCGGCTGTCAGTCTCGATCTGCTCTCCAATGGACGTCTGGAAATGGCCCTTGGAGCCGGAGCATTTTGGCCAGCGATTGAGGCCATGGGCGGCCCGAGGCGCGAACCCGGTGAAGCAGTTGAAGCCCTGGGCGAAGGCATCGATGTAATCCGTGCTATCTGGGAAGTCGGCGCTCGCCAATCCGTGCGATATCCAGGCGAGCATTATCAACTCACTGGCGCCCAGCCCGGACCAGTTCCGGCGCACGATATCCCAATCTGGGTCGGCGCCCTTAAGCCACGCATGCTTCGCCTTATCGGCCGCAAGGCGGATGGCTGGTTGCCGTCGCTCGGCAATATGCAGCCCGGCGATCTTGCTGCTGGAAACGCAACTATCGACAAAGCTGCAACCGATGCTGGACGCGACCCGCGTGAGATCCGCCGCATCGTCAACATCGGCGGGGAATTCTCATCCGCCCGTTCCGGATTCCTGAAAGGCACTAGCCAGGATTGGGTCGATGACCTGCTGCCCCTGGTGACGGACGATGGCATTGGCACGTTCATTCTTGCGACCGATGATCCCGAGATGATGGAGCAGTTCGCGATCGAGGTTGCGCCCGCACTGCGAGAGGCGGCCGAACTGGCCCTGCCGGGTAGCTTTGCAGCCAGGCCAGTGCGCCGTGCCGCGGTGCGCGAAAAGCGACGCGAGGGTATCGATTACGACGGCATCCCGGAATCCCTGATAGATAACGCGATCGAGCCCGGTGACGTCGGCTATGCCAACGTTCGTTCCACCTATATGCGTGGTGGATCTCCCGGGATCGTTCTTCAGGTAGAAAACACCGGCCAGGTTGTGGAAGCTCTCGCCTATGCGCGACGCCATCCGGACGTGCCGATGTCGGTTCGCAGTGGCGGGCACGGCATCAGTGGCCGATCCACGAACGACGGTGGCATCGTCATCGACCTCTCGAAGATGAATGCTATGGAAGTGATCGATGTTCCCAGTCGCCGTGTTCGTATCGAGCCGGGTGCACGCTGGATGAACGTGGCATCGTTCCTCACGCCATACGGGTGGGCACTTACTTCCGGCGACTTCGGTGGCGTTGGTGTGGGAGGCCTCGCTACAGCCGGCGGTATCGGGTTCATGGCGCGCAAACACGGCCTCACCATCGACCACGTGCGCGCCGTTGAAATGGTCCTCGCGGACGGTTCAGTTGTTCGTGCCAGCGATGAGGTAAACCCCGATCTCTTCTGGGCCGTGCGTGGCGCAGGTGCCAACTTTGGTATCGTCACATCATTCGAATTTGAGGTCGATGTTGTTGGCAATGTTGGATGGGCGCAGTTCATCTTCGATGCCAGCGATACACCGAAGTTCCTCGAGGACTGGGGCGCTGCAATTGAGGCGTCTTCCCGCGATATATCCGGCGAAATCATCATGGGGCCGCCGCAGCCCGGCCAGCCCATAATCGCCCAGGCGATGCTCATGGTAGATTCAGACGATCCGGAGACAATTGTGAGCCATCTCCAGCCGATTGCCGATATCGCGCCGCTCTACGATCAGCGGATCATCATCACATCGTACGAGAACGTCATGCGTAACGCGCCGGAAACACCGCATCAGGGCCGCGGCGAGCCGACCTCCCGCAACGGCCATGTGGATCACATTACACCCGCCTTTGCGGACGAAGCAGCGAAGCTCGTACTCAGCGGTGCCACACACTTCTTCCAAATCCGGACGGTAGGAGGTGCGGTCTCGGATGTTGCTCCCGAAGCCACACCGTACGGAAATCGCTCGGCCAACTTCAATGTGGCCGCAATGAGCTCGAGTCCTCGTCGTATCGATCCTTACTGGGAACCGCTGCGACCGCATTTCTCGGGTATGTATCTCAGTTTCGAAACCGCCCGCGATCGCGAACGCCTCAGCGATGCGTTTCTGCCCCGGAACCTGGAGCGCCTGCGCGAACTCAAGTTGCGCTACGATCCGGATAACATCTTCCGGGATAACTTCAATATCGCACCCGAACCGGCGCTCAAGTAACGCGGTCGCAATACGCCACGGAGAACGTCATGACACCTTACGGACACGACCCACAATTTGGAGTGTTTATCACTCCCGTTGCGCAACCCACTCACCAGGCAGTTGACTTGGCCGTCACTGCGGACAAGGCAGGACTCGACCTCGCCACCTTTCAGGACCACCCCTACCAGTCGGCGTTCCACGATACGTGGACACTGATCTCGTACGCCGCCTCTCAAACCGGGCGCATTCACCTGAGTGCCAACGTGCATAACTTGCCACTGCGCCAACCCGCCGTGCTCGCTCGTAGTGCGGCCAGTCTCGACCTGCTGAGCGATGGGCGCATCGAAATGGGGCTCGGAGCTGGTGGGTTCTGGGATGCAATCGAGGCCATGGGTGGCCGACGGTTGACTCCCGGCCAGTCGATTGAGGCGCTCGAGGAAGCTATTGAGATTATGCGGCAGATTTGGGACACCAGCACGCGCAGCGGTGTGCGCATCGACGGCGAGTATTACCAGGTGAAAGGCGCAAAACGTGGTCCGGCACCGGCGCACGACATTGGCATCTGGATTGGCGCCTACAAGCCGCGCATTCTTCGGATGACCGGACGTGCCGCCGATGGCTGGATTCCAACCCTGGGCTACCTCCAGAATGGTCCCGCCGATCTCGCCGAGATGAACAAACATATCGATGAGGGAGCGCAAGCGGCAGGACGCGATCCATCTGCAGTTCGCCGAATGCTCAATATCGCTGGCCAATTCACACAGCAGAGTCGCGGTCTGTTCGCCGGTCCGCCGCAACAATGGGCCGAGCAAATCGTGGAAATCGCCAACACATACGGCATTTCCGGCTTTATCCTCGCTGCCGACGATCCGTACACCATAGAAGTCTTCGCCAGGGAGGTTGCGCCCGCCGCACGCGAACAGCTTGCGGCATCAGCGAGGTAAGAATCCACGACGAGTGATCCTTGCGTTGCGCCTTGTAGAGTGCGTGCGCCTGCATGAAACTGGTACCAGCGAAAAAAACAGTCAGCAGGAGTTAGCCATGTCGCTCGCACGCATAGAGTTCTTCAGCCAGGCCATGGGGCAAAACGTTGCATACAGTTTGTTGTTGCCAGATACGGGAGAAGGTCCGGTTCCCGTTTTGTTCCAACTCCACGGTCTTTCTGATAGTCACGAGGCGTGGATCACGCGTTCGAACATCGTGCGGCACGCAGCTGACCTGCCGCTGATCATCGCCTTTCCGGATACCGGCACCGGCGCGTATCTCAACTGGCCTGGTCACGAGCGCATCGGTAAACGCAACTACGAAGATCTGATCGTTACCGACATCACCAACCACCTCCGGCGTCACTTCCACGTGACTGGTGGCCCGTGGGCAATTGGCGGCCTCTCGATGGGTGGATACGGAGCGATGAGGCTGGGACTTAAATATCCTGATCGCTTCGCATCCATCTGGTCACATTCATCGAAGTTCGAGTGGGAGGGCCTGGTTGAATCCGGCCAGTTCGTCGACCCGCAGGATCCAGATGTGCGACACCATGCACGCCAGCTGCTCAACTCACCGCACAGGCCGGTGATCTCGTTCGATTGTGGAACCGAAGATGAGTTGCTGGATGAGAATCGGAACTTCAACACATTCCTCACCGAGCTTGGCATCGAGCACACATATAACGAACACCCCGGCGGTCACGATTGGGACTACTGGGATACCCACGTGCAAACAGCTCTGGATCAACACGCTCGTGTGCTTGGCCTTACCTGAATTCCCTGGGACTCAGGCATAACAACGTCAAAAGCCACGTTGAGCGGCGACCTCCAGCCAGGAGGTCGCCATTTTCATCCTGGTTTGGGTGCGGGAGTAATGCTCAAAACCAGGCAAAATCGAGCGTACCAACCGAATTCGGCCCGTTTCTTGCGAACTGTTAGCAAAAAGATTTCTTGGCGAGTTGGGTCCGACGTCCAAGGAGCAAGCACACGTGTGGCCCAGGGACGACAGGTACTCATGAACGAACTCTATCTGGGGCTGGTTATCTTTCTGCTACTCAACGTACTGGCTTGTTTGGCCCGTATCTATCGCGGACCATGGCCAGCCGATCGCATGCTCGTGTCACAACTCTTCGGTACCACGGGTGTTGCCATCGCGCTGCTCCTGGCGGAGGCGTATCACATACCAGCCATCCGCACAGTTGGGCTGATTTTTGCTGTGTTGGCAATCATCGCAACTGCGGTATTCACGCGTCGCTCTGGCGGGAGCGTTGGGCTGAAGGAGCCAGTATGAGTGTTGTTGACGTGCTTACCGGCTTTCTCTTTGCGATAGGTGCCGTCTTCTTTCTGGCGGGAACCGTGGGCGTGCTCCGCTTTCCGGATACGCACAGCCGACTTCACGCCCTCACCAAGGCCGATAACCTCGGTCTCGGGTTCATCGCTATCGGATTGATGCTGCAAGCCGAATCCATTGCATCGGCCGCAAAAATCCTGGTGATCTGGTTCGTGGTGCTCGTTTCCAGTGCTACTTCATGCTACCTCATCGCCTGGTATGCCGCCGGTAAAGAGGGGAGGCGCACGTAATGGACCTCAGCGTTCTTGAGAATGTTCTCGATTTCTTCCTCGCCGCATCGCTTGTCGTGCTGGCGTGGACGCTTCTCACAAGTCGGGTGCTTTTTCGGAGCATCGTGTTGTTTATCGTTTTCGGAATGCTGATGGCGCTGGTGTGGCTTCGGCTCGGTGCGCCTGATATCGCGCTTGCCGAAGCCGCGATCGGCACCGGCTTGACCGCCGCACTGATGTTGGAGGCAGTGAGGCAGCTCGAAAACCCGAAATCGCGGGAAATCTCCGAGCGAGGTGAGGATGCAGAGAGCCGGGGGTCACATGGCAGATAGACACAAACAACCTGACCGCGCCGGAGGCCCCGGTGTATTGGGAGTGATCGCGCTGTTTCTCTGTATCACGCTGGCCGGCGCTCTCGTTGTGGCAGGGATCGATGTCGAGCAACTCCCGGCCGAAGGTGTTCCGCCCGTCGAGGAGCATCGAAACCAGGTAGAAGTCGATCAACCTGTCACAGCTGTGCTGTTGGCATTTCGTGGATATGACACCTGGCTCGAACTCGGCGTGCTTTTCGCGGCGGTTCTCGGCTTCCTGACGTTACGCCGCTCTCACAAGCTGAAACATCCAGAACACCAACGAACCGACCAGGTGCTCGATGTCATCACTCGCCTGTTGGTGCCGGTTATGGTGCTGATCGCCGGGTTCCTGCTCTGGGCTGGTACTCGTATTCCAGGCGGGGCGTTCCAGGCAGGGGCGATTCTCGCCGGCGCCGGTGTGATGCTGCACGTGGCCGGTATTAACGCCTTCCTGATTCGTCTGATGAGGGGCAGGCCACTGAGGCTCCTGGCGGTGTTCGCACTCATGCTGTTCCTGCTTGTCGGCATTGGCACCCTCCTTTCCGGTCGGGCGCTGCTGGAGTACCCGGAAGGCTGGGGAGGAGATCTCATCTTCCTGCTCGAGGCCGGGGTCATGATCTCCGTCGGCTGGACGTTGGCGTTTGCGTACATGGCAGCCACGCCGCCTCCCGGGTCAGGAGGCGAGGAATGAACCAATTCACCGTTTACCTGGTCACCAGTGTCGTGCTCTTCACAATGGGCCTGTGGGGAGTCATCGCATTGCCGCACCTGTTGCGTAAGATCCTCGCGTTCAACATAGCCGGAGTTGGGATATTCCTCTTTCTCGTCAACCTGGCCGGGCGAGGACCCGGAGATGCACTCGACAATGTGCCGCTGGCAATGGTGCTGACGGGTATCGTGGTTTCGGTCAGCGCGACCGCATTCTTGCTGGCAATTATGCGCCGTATCCATGCCCAGACGGGTGCGACTACGTTGGTGCCCGAGGGCGAGGATGGTGACCAGTGAGCCAGCTAATCGTGTGGACGATTCTGGTGCCGATGGCCGGTGCTATTATCACCTTCCTGTTTCCCACTGCGCATGTCCGTACGGTTGGATTCATTGCGTCCATCGCCTCGGCGCTGATTGCCACAGGGCTGGTATGGAGTATTTGGCAAAACGGGGAGCAGCGCTATGAAATCGGTGGATGGGGCGCTCCACTAGGTATCGACCTCGTTGCCGATGGCCTGAGCGTCTTCATGCTGGCGATGACCGCCGGAGTAGGCGTGCTTGTCAGTTGGTATGCGTGGAGTTATTTCAGGCCTGCGGAAGCGTCAGAGATAAAGTCCGCGGGCGATGCGGGCGATCAGGATCTGCCGTGGGCCGAGCCGGACAGCTTCTGGCCGGTCTGGCTGCTGCTGTGGACTGCGCTCACCATCATCTTCCTGACGTCTGATATGTTCAACGCGTATGTCGGCCTGGAAATCATGAGCCTGGCAGCGGTGGCGCTGGTGCTTCTTTCCCGCGAACGCATCGCCATGACGGCCGGCTTGCGGTACCTTCTTGCGTCGCTCATAGGTTCACTGTCGTATTTGATGGGCGTGGCGATGCTTTATGCGGCGTTTGGAACGCTGGATATGATGCTGCTCGGCACGCGCATAGAATCGGGCTGGCCGGCATGGGTTGCTCTCGGGCTCATGACCGCCGGCCTCATGTTGAAAACCGCGCTCTTTCCGCTTCATTTCTGGCTGCCGCCAGCTCATTCCAACGCTCCCACGCCGGTGAGTGCCATTCTCTCCGCGCTGGTTATCAAGGCATCGTTTTACCTGTTGCTGCGAATTTGGTTTGAGGTCTTTCCCGAAGTAAAAACGTTGGGAGCTACGGAGTTGACCGGGGCAGTTGGGGCGATCGCCATTCTTTGGGGATCAGCCCAGGCCATTCGTCAACAGCGGCTCAAGCTGTTAGTGGCGTATTCAACCGTCGCGCAGGTTGGCTATCTCTTCCTCATGATCCCGCTCGCTACTCCGTCGCCGGCGGAGGCGGCTGGCCCGCGTGAGCTCAACATCAATGGCTGGGATGGTGGTTTGCACCAGCTCATTGCGCACGCCTTTGCAAAGGCGGCGATGTTCCTGGCAGCCGGAACCATCATCTATGCGCTCAACAACGTGGATGAGATCAAGGACATGGCCGGATACGCCGCGAAGTTACCGATCACGACCACGGCGTTTGCGCTTTCGAGCGTGAGTCTCATGGGCCTTCCACCGAGTGGTGGGTTCGTGGCCAAATGGCTGTACATGACGGCGTCTGTGCAAAACCGGCAATGGTGGTGGTCGGCAGTGCTGATCGTCGGGAGTTTGCTCACGGCTATTTATGTGTTCAGAGTCCTCGCCAAGGCATTTCGCCCCGAGCCGGAAGGGCGGACGTATCGATCAGTACCGCTCGCCATGGAGTTACCTGCGCTCGTGCTGGCGTCAGTGGCCTTCCTGATGGGCGTCTTCGCTTCCACGATCTATGAGCTCCTCGAGATCGGAAGGGGACCACTGCTGTGAGCATGACACTATCCTTCTGGCTCCCGATATTGGTGATGCTAAGTTCGCTGGTGACCGGGCTTGTGATCTTCATGCTCAAGCCCGATCAGCACCGTATCCGGTATGTCCTCAACATGCTCGGTGCAACGTTGAAGGTCGTGCTGGTAATCATCATTACGTACGGCTTCCTCAATGGGGAGTCGTATGAGAGTCGCGTCCCGCTGATCCCGAATATCGACCTCTACCTGGTGGTGAGCCCGATATCATTGGCATTCGCCGGGCTCTCGTCTGGGCTCTGGTTCGTCACCACGGTCTACGCAATCGGCTATTTCGAAGGCGCTCCGAATCAGAACCGATTCTTCGGGTTCTTTAGCCTTTGTGTGACAGCGACCATGGGTATATCGCTCGCCGGGAATCCGATTACCTTCTTTATTTTCTATGAGATTTTGACGCTGGTTACCTATCCGCTCGTCGTGCACTACGGCACCCGCAAGGCAATCGATGCGGGACGCACTTACCTCATCTTCACGCTCACAGGCGGAACGCTCATGCTGTTTGGCATCGCCTGGCTACACGCCCTGGCGGGGCCGGTAGAATTCACCAATGGTGGAACATTTGGAACACTTGGGCACGTTCTTGAGCAACACACGGAACTCACGATTATTTTCGCACTGATCCTGGTCGGCCTCGCGGTGAAGGCGGCTATCGTGCCGTTGCATATCTGGTTGCCTGGTGCGATGGTCGCCCCGGCGCCGGTGAGTGCGTTGCTCCATGCTGTAGCCGTTGTAAAAGCCGGTGCGTATGGCATTCTCCGGTTCACGTACGATCTGTTCGGTATTCCTGTGGCCACATCGCTCAACCTGCTCCAGCCGCTTGCGATCATGGGTGCTGTAACGATTATCTACGGATCCCTGCGGGCCCTGGCCCAGCGCGATATCAAGCCGCTGCTGGCGTATTCAACCGTCAGCCAGGTCTCGTACATCGTGGTCGGGGCGGCCATCATCGGGCCGTTCGCCACTGTCGGTGCGGTCGTGCACCTGATACATCAGGGCATCATGAAAATCACGCTTTTCTTCTGTGCCGGAATATTTGATGAAACGTTGGGCGTAACAAAGATCGAGCAGATGAACGGAATCGGACGCCGCATGCCGCTAACGATGGCGGCGTTCACAATCGGAGCGTTCGGGATGATCGGAACACCGCCAATCGCCGGTTTCGTGAGCAAGTGGTATCTGGGTACCGGAGCGCTGCAGGCGAGTCACTACTGGATCCTGGCGGTTTTCGTTGCCAGTACGTTGTTGAATGCGGCGTACTTCCTGCCGCTCGTCTATGCTGGCTGGTTCCGATCTCCCCATCCGGATTGGGAGGAAAAGATACCGGCGAAGCGTATGGAAACACGTGGCTCACTGCTGCTCCCGGCACTGGCGACCGGCATTGTATCGGTGCTGGCAGGTGTGCTCGCTGGCTCGGAGATTAGCCCGCTGGCGTTGGCTACCCAGATCGTCGATGAACTCTACGGGGTTTGGGAAGGAGACCTGCCATGATCTGGCTCGTTATCCTCTACCTTCCAATATTCGTCTCCCTGCTGACTCTCATCCCGTCGCTACGTAGATGGATGGTGCTGTTGGCCCCATGGATGGCTGTTCCGGCGCTCGTTGTTGCACTGTGGCCGGATGTGCCGGATTCAGCCTCTGTGCCATGGTTGCTGCTGGGAAGCCACCTCGGTGTCACGTCGATAACGCGCGTCTTCCTCGTGTTGACCGCACTGCTGTGGGCGACTGCCGGCATCTACGGCCGGGCGTATATGGCAGACGAATCGTCGTCCTGGCGCTTTTGGTTTTTCTTCAACCTCACGTTTGGCGGAAATCTCGGGCTCACCGTTTCCCAGGATGTTGCCAGTTTCTATTTTTACTTCGCGCTGATGACGTTCGCCGGGTACGGACTTATCGTGCACGACTGGAGCAAGGACGCGTTCAGGGCAGGGCGAATTTATATTGCGATGGCGGTTGTGGGCGAGGCGGCGTTGCTGGCGGGATTCCTGTTGGCATCTTACGAAGCCGACAGCCTCCACCTCTCGACCGTGCTACCAATGATCGAGGATTCCCCCTGGCGGTTGCTCATCTCGGTGCTTCTTGTCAGCGGGTTTGGCATCAAGGCCGGCGTGATTCCGTTGCACTTGTGGCTCCCGTTGGCACACCCTGTTGCACCGACACCGGGTAGTGCTGTGCTCAGTGGCGCCATGATCAAGGCTGGCTTGCTGGGGTGGATGGTTTTCCTGCCGCTGGGCGAATCCCCAATGACCACATTCGGTGTGATCTTCCTGATTGTGGCGTTCGGTTCCGCGTACCTGGCGGCGCTGTTTGGGGTGTTCCAGCGTAATCCCAAGGCGGTACTGGCGTACTCGAGCATCAGTCAGATGGGGATCATCAGCTCGGGCCTCGGTGTGGCGATGGTTGCACCCGACACATGGCGAGCAATGTTGCCGGCAGTGGCGTTCTACGCCCTGCATCACGGCCTGGCCAAGGGTGCGCTCTTCCTCGGCGTTGGCGTCGTGCAGACACACGAAAACCACTCGACTGTGCCCACACGGACGTGGTTTGCGTTGCTGATACCAGCGCTGGCGATTGCCGGAGCGCCACTCACAAGTGGAGCGGCCGCGAAAAACGCGCTGAAAGCTCCGCTTGGCTCGATGTCCGGAACGTGGGAAACGGTGATCACCTGGTTGTTGCTGTTCGCGGCGACGGGCACAACCGTATTGATGGTGCGCTTCCTGTGGTTGCTTCGTCCACACGTCCACGAGGGTGAGCGCGACCAATCGCATTCTCCGGGCGTCTGGTTCCCGTGGGCGATTCTGGTTGGCGTTAGCGCGGTTTCTGCGTGGCTGTTTCCAAGGTATCTCGACATCGATGTTGTCGAGCCGGTGTACCTTGAGCTTTCGTACCTGTGGCAGGGTGCCTGGCCGATCCTGCTCGGATTGGCGCTGGGCTGGGCCGTTATCGAACTGAGTAACCGCGGCTATGGCAAGGAACTGAGACCGATCCCTGCCGGAGACATGCTCGTGTTCGTGGAGCCCATTGTAGATGCGAGTGTCGCAGGGCTCCGTAACCTGGCGTTCTCGGCTTTTGAATGGGGAGAGCGGCAGATGACCGTAGCGACAGAGAGGTTCAATGTTTACGCCGTCATCAGTGGTGAGTTCGACGATGCAGAGAGATCGCTCGTGCGCTTCCGCACCATGGGCATCTTCTTCGTTGGATTAATGATCGTATTGGTACTGATCACGTGGAGGGGTTGAGCATGCAGGAGCAGGGACACAGCACCATACGGCCATCTGCTGGCAACATCCTCTCTCGGCTGATTATCTTCGCGCTACTTTGGTGGGCCCTCACCGAGGGCGAGAGTTACAACCTGTGGTTTGGTGTGCTCGTGGTGGTCGTTGCCACTATCGGAAGCGTCGCGCTGCAACCGGTAACGAGAATGCGTCCGTGGCAGTTGGGTGGGGTGATCGTTTTCTTCATTCGTGAGTCCATAAGTGGCGGCATCGACGTCGCACGTCGCGCGTTCTCGCCGAGTATGCCAATCGCTCCGGGCTTCACCGAGGTTGAATTTCGTTTGCCAGATGGACCGGCCCGGGTGTTCCTGGCCAATCTCCTCAACATCACTCCCGGAACGGTGTCAGTTGAGTTGCAGCCTCACAGTCTGCGAATTCACATGCTGGATGAAAATATGCCGGTTGAAGGCAAGGTGCGTGAGATGGAGGAGCTCATGGCGAAGCTGTTCGCAGTGGACCTGGGAGAGATCGACAGCGCCTAGCCTTGCAGCCATCGTTCCAGAAACTCGCCACCTTTAGATGCTTTCCGCGGCGGACTGTCAATGATGCTGGTTGACGGATAATATGCACCTGGTCTGCTGGATTTTAAGTGCCATCCTGGGATGAGTTAGGGAGGATTTGTTGGTATTGCTGGCAGAATCCTGAGCGGTGTTCAGTCCCGTACGAGGAGGTAGAAGTTCGGTACTGACCCGCAATCCGAGCAGGATTCTGCCGATGCAATGGACGATTCCCAAGTGGGTACTGAGTGACGGGTGCGCATGTGGGTGGGAGAGGGCATCCGTCACAACGGGAATCTTGGATTTTGATATCCGACCCAACAAATCGGATATGGAAATCATACCGTTTCAGTCAGGATTGTGCAATACCTTATCAAATTCAGTTCACTGTCGGGCTTTCCGGTAGTACGGGTAAATTTGTTAAGTACCTGATTTTGAGACGGCGAACGCTCCGGTATACATGCTGAATATTCGGCAAATATCGCCATTGGCAACTCAACCAAAGATGGATAGTATTCATGTCAAGCGCTGTATGCATTCGGAGGGCCGGGTGGCAGCTGTAAACCCATTTGAGGGAAGGTACGATGGCGGAAAATACTCACGATTTCATTTATCTAAACGAGCCAGATATGATCGCTGCGGGCGTGAAAGATATGGCCCGTTGTGTGGAGGTAATGGAAGAGGCACTCGTCCTGTTACGACAGGGCGATTTTCGTATGGCAGGGTCCACGGCGATGTCGCACGGTGCCATGATCTCGTTCCCACCGGTGCCGGAGCATCCCGGTATGCCTTCCGATGGACCAGATCGACGTTTTATGGCAATGCCGGCCTATATCGGTGGCCGATTCGGGACCACCGGCGTGAAGTGGTATGGCTCCAACCTGGAAAATCGGGAGAAAGGCCTGCCGCGGTCGATCCACATGTTTACGTTGAACGACACTGATACAGCAGTACCTCTCGCGGTAATGTCCGCCAACCTGCTTTCCGCGTATCGTACGGGCGCAATCCCCGGTGTGGCGGTGAAACACCTGGCGCGCAAGGATGCGAAGACGTTCGGTATTGTGGGCCCGGGCGTTATCGGCCGTGTTACGACTGAGGCGGTGCTCTCGCAGCGACCGGATATCGATCGCATCATTGCCAAGGGTGTGGATGAAGCCGACGTCCAGCGCTATGCCGATTACATCAAACCGCTCTTCCCAAATATCAAGAGCGTTGAGTCCGCCGAATCCGTCGAGCAGGTCGCTCGCGAATCGGACATTATGGCCGTCACTGTGACGACCGATCCGGCTGGTTCCAGTGGCTTCCCCTATATCAAGCAGGAATGGATCAAGCAGGGTGCGCTGCTGTTGCTGCCCGCCGCCGTTCGTTTTGACGATGACTTCGTCATTTCCGATGACGCGCGCCTCGTGGTGGATGCGTGGCCACTGTACGAAGCGTGGTCTGAGGAATACGGGCCGCAGGCGTACCAGAAAATTGGAATCGTCGGTAACCAGTGGCACTCCCTCATTGAGCAGGGAGTAATGCCGGCCGGCAAAGTCCAGAACATCGCTGATATCGCGACTGGCGCACTGCCTCCGCGAGAGAACGACGAAGAGATCATCCTCTACTCAGCAGGCGGTATGCCGATCGAGGATGTCGCATGGGCTACCGAGGTCTATCGCAATGCGGTTGAGAAGGGCATTGGTGTTTCTCTCAATCTCTGGGATTCTCCAACGCTGAGCTAGGCAAACATTTTTCAACCCAGTCGGAAACTCGCGACACAGACCTGTGCCGCGAGTTTCTGAATTCACCCGTAACACGGGTGGTTTATGCTTTGCTGGTGATGATGGCCGCACTGCAGGCCAGTTTGTATGGAATGGATTCGTATGCCCCCGGTACCGGCTGTTCGTCTCGAGAACCTGGTGAAGACCTATGGCGACGTGCGGGCCGTCGACGGCATCGATCTGGACGTGCCGAACGGCGCGTTTGTCACCTTGCTCGGACCCTCCGGCTGTGGGAAAACAACCACGCTCCGCATGATCGCCGGATTTGAACAGCCTGATCAGGGCGAGGTTTACATCCACGGCACACAAATGGGAGCCACTCCTCCGCACGACCGCGCTACCTCGATGGTGTTCCAGAGCCAGGCGCTTTTCCCACATATGTCCGTGTGTGACAACGTCGCCTTCGGCTTGCGCGAACGGCAATTCAACAAGCAGGAGATCGACAAGCGCGTACAGAAGGTGCTCGATCTCATCGAGCTCCAGCACATTGGCAATCGCATGCCAACGCAACTCTCCGGTGGGCAGCAACAGCGCGTTGCGCTGGCGCGGTCGCTTGTTCTCGAACCAGCGGTTCT
>CAZGML010000024.1:29854-40214 GCA_964526965.1 uncultured Sphaerobacteraceae bacterium
CCGGCTGACGGTGATCTGCGGCTCGTGATACGCGCCACGAAAATTCAGCTCGGTTCTGAAGAGGGTTGGCAGGGAACGGTGTCCGAACGCGTATACAAGGGCTCCACACTGTCGTACAGGATTGAGTTGACCGACGGCACGCAGCTGATAGCAGATGTCCCACTGGATGATGACGCGAACCGATACGAGGCCGGTGATACCGTCACAGCCGATTTCCGTGGGAGTAACGCTCTGCTCGTACCCGCCTAATCCGCGATTGCCAGAGACTGCTCTTCGACCAGTTTCTCGTCGGACTTCTGTTCGCTCGGGTTGAGTTGCTGCGTGATATACACCGTGATGAGCGCGAAGACACTCGCGATCAGGAACGGGATCTGATAGCCCACGTAGTTCAGCACGAACCCGGTTACCACCGGCACCACAACTGCCGCCGCGTGCTGCATGGTGATTCCCATTGCGAGCGATGGAGCGACGTCTCGGGACGGAGCGATTTTGCGCAGGTAGACCGATGCTCCCATCGCGCTGAGCGGGAAGATAATCGAATAGATGATGTAGCACACAATGGCGACGGCAGTATTGTCCACCAGCGCATAGCCGAGAAGCGCGACGATATAGGCGATGTTGACGATACCAAGCATGCGCTTTTCGCCATGCAGGTCAATCATCCGGCCGATCCACGGTCCGGTGAACATCGCCAGCCCTGCAGTTATCAGCATGATAATTGAGATAGCTGGTACACCAAGCCTGAAATGATCGACCAGCACCCACAGCCCAAACGAGAAGAAGATCTGCTGCCGGGCACCGTCCAGGAGGCTCAGTTTGTAGTAATGACTGTAGGCTCGCTTGATGACGATCGGCTCTCGCTGTTGCTTTACGTTCAGGATCTTGCCGTTCTCCATATTCGGAAAGCGGAAAACCAGCACCGCAGCTACCAGCGCGAGCAGCCCGCACACGATAAACATCTGCGTGAAATCAAGCCACTCAAACCGGAACACCACGAACACGAACGCCATCGCTACCAGCGCGCCACCCTGGTTGATCGCTGCCAGCTTGCCGAGAATCGAACCGGATTTCGATTCTTTCGTCATGCTCATGCCCAGCGCGGCCTGCGTTTGTAACCAGGTGTGATACCCCATTGAGGAAATAACCACCCAGGGAGCAACTGACCAAAAGCTGTTTGAAAACCCGAAAAGCCCGTAGCCAACCGCCATGAATATCATCGCGACTGCGGTCAGGTGCGGTAGCGAGAGACGATAGAGCAGGGCGGTCAGGAATATGAGCAGGAAGCCGGGGATCTCGCGAATCGCGGTGATGTAGCCGAATTGCGGACCGAGGAGCCCCAGCTCGTTCTCGAAGAAGTTACTGACAATGTTGTTGCTGGCGGCCATGGCGAACCCGAACGCTGCGGTTGCTCCGGCGAGAATAAGAAACACACGCTGTATATGCAGCGGTGCTGTATTGGAGGAAAGCTCCGATTTGATTTTGCCGGCCACGTCTGGTTCCACCCCGCGAAAGTTGGAAATACCTGATCTTGAGTATATGTCGGTTGATGGTTTTCGGGAACTCGTCACTCTTCGCGCTGCCACCACAACACAGATGAAGTTGCTGGTTGCGTTTCCATTCAGCAGTACCGGAGTAAGATGAAGCATTGACCGATACTTCGGGGTATTCACGGACAGGAACGACAACGCATGCGGTTTACGAGGGCGCGTGTTTCACCATCTATACGGTCGGAAGCGCGGTCTGAGAGCTTCACAATCGGAGCCGGATACTTTTGGTTTTACGCCGGAATAGGCACATTCGTGCCATTCAACGCCTTGTACTATCGCAGTCTGGGCTTCAGTGGGCTCGAGCTCGGAATCCTCACGTCGCTGCCCGCCATTGCCACGGCCCTGCTCGGGCCGATGTGGGGAGTCGTTGCCGATACCTTTGGTATCCACCGGCAGATCATGAGGGCAGTGTTACTGCTTGCAGCCGCGGTTGTGTGGGTGCTGACCGACATCACCACGTTCGTGCCGTTCATGGTGGTGATGGCGATCCTTGCCATGGTGATCGTACCCGTACCCAGCTTGTGGGACAGCTACGCGGTCTCGGCGGTGGAACGAGGCGGCGCCCCGTACGGAGTACTGCGGATATTCGGATCAATCGGCTACACCGTGATGGTTTTCATCATGGGACGCATCATGGCCGATAACCTCAGCACCATTTTCCTGTACGCATACGCAGGCTGTTTTCTCGCCTCGTTCCTGGTTTCGCTTCGCCTGCCACCCTTGGGCGAGCGACAGCCCCGTAAACTGCTCGATGGACTCAGCGACGTTACGCGTAATGCTCCATACCGGCTGTTGTTAGTCGTGGCGTACCTTATTGCGGCCGGCTATGCTACCGTCAACATTTACCTGACACTGCACATCCAGAGCCTGGATGGCGATACGGGAACTGCCGGTGTTGCCTTTGCACTGAGCGCGATTAGCGAGCTGCCCATCATTGGGTTCGGCTCGCTTATCCTGAAGCGACTTGGCGCCCGCAATGTCATTTTCATCGCATTGAGTGTGTATATACTGCGCTTCTGCCTGCTCGGATTCACGTTTAGCACCTCGTTTGTGCTGCTTGCGCAGGTGCTGCATGGCCTCTCATTTGGCATGTTCCTTATCGCCTCCGTCACGCTGGCGCATCGCCTGGTCGGGCGGGAGAATGCGGCCACCGCCCAGGCACTTCTTGCCACGGTGGGTTTGGGGCTGGGTACGATCACTGGTTCGTTTCTTGGCGGTCTCGCGATGGATTACACCACGACTTCCGCCATGTTCCGCGTGGTTGCGCTTACCATGTCGCTCACACTGGTGATCTTCCTGATTGGATCGCGCCGAATCGAAAAGAGCGCCTATGACCCTTCAGCCGAGGCCGGATAAGCTCACAGATGGCAAACATCCTGCGACTTACACGGGGAGTTAGCGACTCCAGCCGATGAGGCTCGATTGGTGATCATTGAAGACGTTGACCATTTCATCTGGTGAGAGTGGAGCGGCATGCAGCGCATTGACCAGGTCGTCCAGCCGTTTGGACATCGCAATCAGGTAACGACTTGGCTGGTCACTTGCGTTCCACCACGAGTGCACGGCACCCTGCAGCACGAGGACCGCGCCTCCGGTGTCGGCAATGAACTCCTCACCATCTATCTCGAAGCCGAGGCTTCCGGAAAGCGTGTAGAAAATCTCATCGTCATGGTGGTGAATATGGAACGGGGCAATCAGCTGCCGAGTGCCGTGAGGCGCGCCCTCAAGTTCGCCTTCAACCAGCACGATATTGGACGATTCGTTGCGGATGCCAGAATGAAGCAATGGAGATACGATCATCGTTTTCCCCAATCAGTAAGAAATAGGTACGATACTCACAGAATAGCGGAGTGAGAGAAGGATTAGAATGCCGAAAGCCACCATGAAGACCATCGCCACCAACTTGCGTGCACTACACAAGCATTTGCTGGAATACGAAAAGCGCATCTATGAGAAGATTCATGGGCGCGTAGAGAACCCGTATCAGCTCCTGAGCCTGGCCATGAACGATCCCCAGTTCGCGTGGCTGCGCGCCATGAGCAGCGAGATGGTGAACCTCGATGAGGTTCGGTTAAGCAAGGATGGCGTTTCGGATTCCGATCTCCGCCTCATTGGTACCCGACTACGAGCGTTGATGACGCAGACGCGGGAAGCGTCCGATTTCCACATGCGCTACGAGGAAGCTAAAGCCGAGGATCCGGGGATCTTGCTCGCTCATCGCGATTTGATGAATTCACTCCCGGATGCCCCTGACGTGGAGCTCTTCCTCTCTGCTGGCGATGAGCAGGATAGCAAGGACCCCCTCCCGGCCGCGATTCGACCGGGCACCCTCATTCCGGGTTTCGGCGACAAGGGCTACTACGCTCTCGGTGCAATCGAGGAACGCGGCCTGCTCGCCAATGTGCCGATTAAATCGGTACGGTTCAGCAACGAAACGGTGCTTGAAATCGCGAGCGCTCCAATGGATTGGAAAGTCGACGACGACGCGAACACCACCGATCAGTGGGAGCCGGTTGTTGTTCACGGTGGCACCGGCGCAGCCGTATCGCGTACGCCAAAGGCCGATGGTGTTTCGGTGAGTCTCTATATTCGTCAACGCGATGTCGGTGGCGAACCAGGGGCGCTTATGCCTGCAGGCGAGGAGGAGAACCAGTGGCTCCGCCTCGCGTCCGAGGAGGATCTCGGAAACGATCTTGTCGTGTATGCGCTGCTCGCGGCTCCCAATACCGATGCTCCGGTGCCGGGCCGGGAAGGGTTCGATACGTTGATCTATGTGGTAGCCGGTTCGATTGAGATCGACGGCGTTGAAATCCCGGATTCTCGCCTGGCGCTGATTCGTAACCCAAAGGACCTGACATTCCAGACCCGATCTGACGCGATGGTGCTTACTATCCTGGTGGACCCGAATGCGCAGGTTACGCGGGCGGGCTCGGTGGCGCGATAGCAGGCGAGGATATAAACGATGAATGAACCTACTTTGATAGATCGGGCGAGAATGATGCTGAAAACCCTCGCCCACACCGTTTCCTGGATCGTGGCGTTGGCGGCCACGATCGTGCGCGGCAGGGCGAAAGGGTCAGCCAGGTAACCCGGGACTAAACGAGTTCGAAGGATGCGCCCGAGAGCAACTCGGGTGGAATCGACTTGCCGGAGCCGGGTGTGATCGGACCCTCGTGCGTGCGCAGGCTGGCCGCGAATGGCCCTTGCCCGAACCGCTCCAGGTGCTGCACTGCTGCTCCTGCCGTCGGGTGTGTGAGCATGAGCCAGCTTTGATCGAAGTTGATGAAGTTCGCGATGGGCGTGTCGTCTGTCGGCAACGTCATCGGGGTTGGCTCCCGATCGGTAATTGCGGCGTAATCCCTCGTCATACCTGCCAGGTTGTGGGCAAGAATAGTTACTCCGGCAACGCCGAGTGCGCCGTTATCGTGTGTGGTCTGGGCGGGGTCTGTGGATACCCGGTTCTCACGAGGCGTAACATCTTCGATCAGGAACGGCCAGCCGGTTTCACCGACTTCTCCTGGCGGCATTGAGCCCTTCCAGCGAAGTTCGACGCCATCCAGCCGATTCCGCCCGTTCTCCTCCGGGCCGGAGTATTGGTGGCCTTGCTTGCGGATGCGCGCGGTGTCTTCGTCGAGGTCATTGCTCGCGAGGCAGATATCCACCAGTCCTTCGCCCTTCGAAAGCCGCGGGAACCAGCGATGCGACTTGCCCTCAATGCCGTTGGTGGGCGCAATTAGCTCAATGTACGATCCATCCTTAAACGCGATCAGCGCGTTGTGGGTGTTGCCATCCTTATGCTTGCCGCCGGTAACGACGGTGAACCCGGCCTGCTTTGCATCCGCGATGGCCTTCTCCAAATCGTTCGAAATGATAACGAGATGATCGATGCCGGTAATCATGACGCTCGTTCCTTTCCGCATAGGTAGATAGTGACGTCAGGGTACACCGTTCGGTACGACGTTAGTTGCCGATGTCGACTCGCTCCATGGTCACTCGTAGTGCAATCGTGAGTTCTTCCAGGCCGGGCTTGCGGTTCCAGCGTTGCAGTGAGCGGGGCCGACCAGCCTGTTGGCCGGATCCGCTGGTGGGAATCTCCACAATATCCCACACGTCGTCCGGCAGCGATCGCACCGCCAATACGCGTAACACGCGGTTCGTGGTCCATTGCAGCAACAGTGCCGACCCGCCCTCGAATCGCTGAATTTGCGAATCGACCCGCGTATGCCAGCCACTCGCAACCCGATTAACAGCATCGCGGATGTGGATTTCGGCCGTGTCCATATTCATCGTCTTGATTTCGGCTGGCTTGATGCCGCCAAGTAATCCACGCTCGTAGCCGGGCGGTACATCGGTGAGGCGAGCGAATTTGGCCTTCATTCCCGGGTTGGTGAATATCCAGTAACCGGCTGCGAGGATTGCGATCTGGGCGATGACGATGACCGCTGTGAGCCAGGGCACGCCACTGTCGTACATCTGGCGCCAGTCGCCATTCATGCCGCTGGCAATATCGAGCACGGGGTAGACAATGAATGCGTTGGCCCCGGAGATGAATGTGAAACCGATAAGTAGCTCGTTGATAGCCGCGCGTAGGGGCGGTTTCCAGAGCAACACCACGGCAAGTGCGCCTACGCAAAGCAACAGGTTAACAACGCTGCCCGATGCCGAGATAATGGTGCGCTGTACGTCGGAAAGCCCGATCGGGTAGTACGCGACATATCCCGCAAAGCCATAGAAGCCCCAGTCGACAACTTCCCGATCAAAGGCCCAGATGGCGACAGCGTGACCGAGCTCGTGCAAGAGCACGGAGATCGGCACCAGGAAGAAGAACGATGCCTGGTTCACCAGCATACGATCAGATGTGGTGAAGTTTCTGTCCCACACCTTGCGCCAGTTTTGCGCCATCATCCAGACAACGCGAACTCCAAGCGCGATGTAAAGCAGGCTGATTAATCCGAATCCACCCATCGCACGTTTCCCGTTCTGCAGAGTTATCCAACCGGACGTGGTGACCGTTCCGTCGCTTCTCGACCTAGAGATTGTCGCACAAACATCAAGGAGGCAACGACGGCAACAACGCCCCCGCCGACGTACATCGATGTCTCAACATCCCACCGGTTTGCGATGGCACCGGCAATAAGTCCGGCAAGCGGCATTGTGCCCATGAAGACCGTGGTGTAGACGGACATCACACGCCCGCGCAGTTCATCTGGCGCCGTGGTTTGCACAATAGTGTTGGCCATAGACATGGTGTTTGAGGCGCAAAAGCCACTCAGCGCGAGCGCCAGTGCTCCCAGCCAGACAGCGAGCGGTACCGATGCGATGATGCCAATGCCGAAAGTCACAACTCCGAGCCCGATGGCAGCAATTTGCATGCGACGGCGTGACGGTCCACCCCTGGCGTACGCAACTGAAAGTGCCCCGAGCAGCGATCCGAAGCCCATGGAACTGAACAGGATACCGAACGTGGTTTCATCAGCCTGGAAGCTGTTACTGGCAAGCAGCGGAAGCCACACGTTATAGCCCATACCAAAACTGCCAACCACCGCCACGAGCATAATCGGGCGCAGTACATCCGGTGTACTGCGAATGTAGCCAAGCCCTTCCTTTATCTGGGAGAAGCCGGAGCCAACCGACTTTTTGACGAATGGCACCAGGTCCATGCGGAGCAGGGCGGTGAGTGGAGCCAGGTAACCAAGGGCGTTGATGAAGAAGCACGCCGCCACGCCGAATACTGCCAGCACCACACCGGCGATTGATGGTCCGAGGATTCGGCCCGTATTGAAGGTGGCTGCATTAATCGCAATAGCGTTTTTCAGCGCGTACTTCGGCACGAGTTCGGAGACGAACGCCTGCCTCGATGGCATATCGAGCGATCCGGTGAGTCCGAACGTGAACGCTGTCGCGTACACATGCCATAGCTCTACCGCACCGGTAATGGTGAGCGTTCCGAGTGTGAGCGCCACCATCATATACATGAGTTGCGTAATGATCAGGAGATTTTTCTTCGGAAAGCGGTCGATCAGTGTGCCGGCCGGAATACTAAGGAAGAGGGAAGGGCCGAACTGAAAGATCGGAACCAGGCCGAGTTGGAATGGGGACGCATTGAGCGTTTCAACCACCAGCCAACTCTGCGCCAGCGACTGCATCCACATCCCGGTGGTTGAGACCAACTGTCCGGAAAAGAAAAGCCGATAGTTTCGAAACCGGAGAACACCAAATCCGCGTGCTTCTCGTTCAAGTCGCTCTTGTTCTTCCCGGGATCGTGGCTGTTCGGCGTCTTCTGTTACGGGGCTAGGCATGGATCACCATCATCAACTGACTATCATGGGCAGACGTTCCACCACGGTGACAGACGTCTACCCTTCATATTACGAGAGCCGCCGGGTGTCAAACACCCGGCGGCTGCGCGATTCAAACATTCGAGTGTCTAGGCTTCTTCGACATCTCGTGACTTGTGCAGGAGCACCGGGGATTCAGCGTTGCGCATCACTTCTTCAGCGACGGAGCCGAGGAACCATCGCTTTATACCGGTGCGGCCATGGGATGACATCACGATGAGATCTTCCGGCTCTACAACCGAGCAGATCTGTCGAGCGATTGGGCCGTGAAGCACATCGGCCGTAACCTCGTAACCTTCTTCCTTCGTTCTGTTGACGACACCTTCAAGGTACTGCTTGGCGTCCTGGATTTCTTCTTCCGCAAGTTCCCCGAGCATGGAGTAATCGAGCGCCATACCCGTCGGTGGCAGGCTCTGGGTGCGATAGGTATCAACTACACGCACCAATCGCAGCGGTGCGGAGGTGGATTTCGCGACCTTCTTCGCCTCTTCCAGCGCTTCTTCTGCCAATTGGCTGCCGTCGAGTGGCACAACGATCTGTCTATACATTTGCACGTCCCTTCCTTATTTGGATGCCTGGCTTCGGTGCCTTCATCCAGCAATTCCTTATGGCTCTAGTATACTCCCAGTCTGTGTGCAAAAGGCATTGTAGCGGAAGGAAATCCCGGCATGACTGATGAATCCAACCAGGCCCAATCCGCCGAACCAATCCTGCTGGCCAACATGACCTCCCCGCAAATAGGGGAGTTGTTGCCGAATCTGGAGATGGTGCTGATTCCTGTTGGCGCGCACGAGCAGCACGGCGAGGCGCTCCCCGTTAGTACCGATTCACTTACTGCCACGGTGATGTCGTCGCTTGCCGGAACGCTGCTGGCACCCCGGGTGGCTATCGCTCCCACCATTCCATGGGGAGTGAGCTGGCATCATATGGGCAGACCCGGCACGATCACGCTCAGTGAGAACACGCTGATTAGCATCGTTCGGGATCAGGTCGATTCCATGTATCGCCAGGGTGTGAAGCGGTTTGTGATCGTGAACACCCACGGCGGAAACAACGCCGCCCTTACCGTGGCTGCAGACCAGATAAAACGCGATCTCGGCGTGCCGCTTGTCGTTCCGATTTATGCGTATTCACTGCTGGCAAACTCGGCTCGTGAGGTGCTTGGCGAGGAGGCAATTGGTCACGCTGGCGGCGACGAGGCGTCTGCTCTCCTCGCGATCCGGCCAGATCTCGTCAACCAGGAAAAGCTCGCCAACGCGAACCAGCAGGCCGATTTACAGCGCGCCAAAATGATCGTCAATGCGGCGGGCGGCACGTTGCCGGTCATGTATCATCGCCTTACCGAAACGGGGGCGACCGGAAATGCCTCCCTGGCCTCGGCCGAAGCCGGGAGCGATATCGTGGGGCAGGCGGTCAACCAGTTGCGTGCGATCTGTGAAGAGCTCATGGACCTCGATCTCGATCTGCTCTAGATGCCCTTTGTTATGAACGGACGAATGTACGTACATCTGGCCGCGCTCACCAGTTTTTGTTAGGCTCAATCAACTGGCGAACAGGGCGATGCAAGCCCGTCGTGGCCGGCAAAGGATAGGTGCGAATGCCCAGAGACGATGACAACAGGAACAAGCCAACTCCCGATGGCAACGACGAGCCATTGGATTTTGGTGCATTCGTCTCCGATAACGTTCAACGTACCTCCGACCGCCTGAAGGGCGAGCAGGGCGCACCACGAGAAGAACAGCCTCAGCAACCACAACAGCCGCAACGCCCGGACGGCGGGCGCAGAATCGAACGCGCTCGTGACCGCAGTTACTGGCGCCGCAAGGCTGCTGGTGCTGGCGTTATTCCGGACGAGCCGGAAGGGGATCTTCCACCACCACAACCGCAACAGGGATCCCGCCGAAATCGCTATCTTCCTCCCAGTGAGAATGAGGGAGATGAGTTCCATGAAGAGAACGAGTTCAATGACCAGGGCGACGGCTTTGGTGGCTTCTTTGCCGACTTCTTCTCCGGAGACGGGGATGACGGTAACCGCAACCGCATTATCGCGGCCATCGTCGCGCTGCTGATCCTGGTGCTCATCGTCTTCGGGCTCACCCAACTCTTCTCCGATGATGACGACAATGACACTGGCGATGCCACTCCGGTGCCAACGCAAGTTGTGGATATGTCATCAACACCGGACTCAGGTCCAACAGACCTGACTGAAGACAGCGTGGAGCCGCCGGCGACCGACGAACCGGAGATTCCGCGTGGAGGTGATAACCAGCGTGGTGACGGGGGAGATTTACCAGACTCGACCGCCGAAGCTGTGGTAGCCACAGAAGCGGTCGAGATACAACTTACAAGCGAGGTAGCCCGGGCATGTTCCGGGTTTTGTCTTGTCCGTATGGAAGGGCCTGACCAGCAGGCGGCCCTGGATGAGGCCAAAGCGAGGGTCTCCTGGGACGACGGCGATATTAGCTGGATTGTTGT
>CAZGML010000025.1:0-37956 GCA_964526965.1 uncultured Sphaerobacteraceae bacterium
CAGTGGCCTCGTCGGCTACTGGTTCAGTTGCACCGGCGTCTTCTTCAGCGGCGTCTTCAGTTGCTTCGTCGACTGCCGGTTCTGTTGCAGCAGACTCGTCTACATCTTCGTCGGTTTCAGTTTCAGTGACATCGTCACCGGCTGTGCCCGTCTCAGAGGCTTCGTCGGCTACTGGTTCAGTTGCAGCAGTCTCATCGGCGTCGTCGGACTCAGTCGCCTCATCGGTTGCTGGAGCGGTTCCAGCTGCGTCTTCGGTGGCTTCATCTGCCTCAGTCGCTTCATCGGCTGCTGGTTCTGTCACAGCGGCGTCTTCTTCAACGGCGTCGTCAGACTCAGTCGCCTCATCGGTTGCTGGATCGGTTCCAGCTGCGTCTTCGGCGGCTTCATCTGTCTCGGTCGCCTCATCGGCTGCTGAATCAGTTTCGGTAGCGTCATCAGAAGAGGCTGGTTCAGTCGTGGCAGCGTCGCCAGCGGCTTCGCCGTCGGTGACAGGATCATCAGTAGCCTCGTCAGTAACAACGGGCTCCTCGGTGACCTCAGGCTCGGTGGCAGGCTCGTCAATTGCCTCATCCACCACTGGTGGTTCCTGGGCTGACTGGTTCTCGACCACTGGATCGTTGTTAGCGGTATCGTTGGTAGCCGGATCATCAAGCCAGATGACTTCTTCCTCTGGCTCCTCCGGCATGGTCTCAGATGTGAGTTCGACGAAGTTTCCGTCAACGAACGCACCCTGGCCGTTGTAGTTCACGCGGACGAAGTTCGTCTCATCGCGACCGGACGTGACATCAAGCCACCCACCAACGTGGATGTATCCGAGAACCGGAGCGCCAGCGTAGGCGTCTGCCAGTACTGGCAGTCCCTCTTCGGTCAGCTCGAGGTTGTGGTCTACAACAACAAGGCTGTCGATCGGCTCAAGCCGGGCGTACTCGGAAGTAACCACTTCTGGCTCTTCTTCCGCGGCAACCGGATCCTGGGCCGGCACGCCGTTCGTATCCGCCACCTCATCGGTAGTAACGCGTGAGAGCAGGGATGTAGTGACGAATCCCGGGCCAAAGCCATCGGTCGCCACATAAACCCAAACGCCCGTATCTTCGAAGTACGGGCCATCATTTACCCAGACAGTTGTTCCTGCCGGGAGTTCTGCAATTATTGATTCGTCTGAGAGTGATGTATCTGCGCGGAGATTCGCACCTTCAGAGCCGCTGACAACAGCGCTATCTCCAGGCACGAGCTCGGTATTGGCGGTCGCAATAATCGGTGCCAGCAGTGATACCACCATCATGGCGGCCACACTAAGCAGAACAACGCGATTTGCGCGCAAGTTGAGAAGTGTTGACAAGACCCCTTCCCCCTCCTTGTTTAGAACTGGCTGATCAGCCAATCAGCCGTTAAGCGGGAGTTCGTCTGGTCGTGGCACGGCGTATGCGGGATACACACTGACACAACCTGAACTGGCAGGGGCCGTCCCCCCTGTACATCCCGGTCTTCCACTGTGGAGGACCGCCCTGGTCGAAATCCGGATGCAGGTTGTACAGAAGCCATCTGCACAGCCTGGTTTACGATCAGCCACCCGGCCGATCTCCGTTCCTGAAGCTGTAGGTGCGGTGCGAGATCATCCCCCAGCCAATGGGTGAGTAGCTCATGGTCGTCGCGGTAAATGCTGACCGCTGAGTTGACGACGTCCTTGTACCAAATACCGCACAATCAGGACATGCTGACCGTAGCAAACCCCGCGAAGTGATGTCAAGCGAATTCACGTGGTAGAAATTCGGCGAAAAGGTGGGAAGTTTCCGCAAAGCCGTGACGGGATTAAAAATCACACTCCTTACCAACCTGTGTGTCACGATCGCGAGAAGTTCGAACGTTGACTCTGTGTCGATTTACCAGGTCACTTATAAAAAGCCCGATAACATCAGGCCGAAGGCGCCGTGAAAATTTCTGACGATCGTAAACCGTATGTGACGTACGGACACTATTATCGATTGCGAGGTCGTGGAACCGATTGGTCCTTTTCAAGGGTCCGATCGGATACGGTCCGTTTATGAAAACCGGTAAACACCAAAATATCGTGCACTAATGCACGATATTTTGGTGGAAACTCTCAATTTTGGTTGTTTCAGGGTTAGCTGCTCGATGCATCCCCGTCGGAGCGGTTGCGTCGAATTCGTGTGCCCAGGCCCACCCGGGCCTCACCTTCGGCATCACGACGCTGGGCCGTTGCGAGGTCGAGCTCTTCCTGTACCTGCTCCAGCCGTACTCGCACCCGCTGCTCGTGCAGGTACCAGATGTCTCGGTGGAGTGCAGCGTCCTGCTGCTTCAACTCCTCGATCTGGCTGTTCACTTCCGTCAGCTTGTAGCCGGTATCACGAATCGTGTCGTTAGATTCCTCCAGGCGCTCGCTGAGGCGTTCAATCCGCTCTTCCAGTGCGTGGCGAAGTTGATCAAATCGTGCGTCCATCTCCTGGCGCTGCTCTTCAATCATGTCCACCAGTTGGTCGTAGCGCTCATCGCTGGAGGCCTGCATCTTCGTAAGATCAGATCGAAGCGACTGTTCGCCCGAGCGGAGCTCATCGAGCGATGGATCGATATGCACAAGGCTGCGGCGCGTATCGTCGATCGTTTCGGTGGCGTGCGTGATGTCGGCTCGGATCTCGTCCAGACGGGCATTGAAGCCATCCATCTGGTCCGTCACATCTTGCACGCGCCGCCGGGAGTCCTGATCTACGATCTTGGTGGCATCGTCGGCACGCAGGATATCTCTGCGGAGCTCATCCACTTCACTGCGGATGGCATCGATGCCGTCGCGCAGTCCGTGGGCAACAGCGCTCGTGCGATCCGTTTGCGCACTCAGGTGCTCGATACTGGCGCCGATCTCACCGAAACGTTCCTTGTTCTGGGTGGAATCGTCGACCTTGCGGCGATTCTGCTCCAGCAGGTCGGTAACGTGTGATTGCAGGGATCGCACCGGACGTACTGCGTCGTCGAGCCGTTCTTCCAACTCTTCGACAAATTGCCGTGTGCGATTCTCGTTCAGCGCTGCGGCCTGGGCTGCCTGCCGTGATTCGTTCGTGGCCTGTTCCAGGGCCTGCTGCAACTGGGCGATCTCGGCCGCCTGTTCCTTGGCCATGATCATATTGGAATCGCGATCTTCCATCACCTCGCGGAGGGTAGAGCGCATTTCTTCCAGGTCAGCCAGGAGTGCGTTGTAACGGGCGTCATCGCGCTTACGTTCATCCTGCTCGCGGTAACTGTCCGGGCGCGTAATGGTCGCCGTAGGATCTGGCCCGTGCTCAACCTCGTAGGTGTCCTCATACCAGGTTTCGCCATCGAGATCGGGGAGGCTATACCCACCACCCTGCGCCGCCAGTGCATCGCGCTGACGCTCCTGTGCCAGCTGCCGGCGCTCGGCCTGCTCTGCAGCCTGGCGTTCGCGAGCTTCCTGGCGCCGATTTGCCTGTCTCTTTTTGCCTTGTCCGAAGAAATTTCTGGCCATGGATGCCTCATGTTGTCGTACTCGCGGCGAAGTACGAACAATTGCTCAAGCTGTACGGGATCTGTTGTCGCACGCAGTACAACCGGTGGTCGCAGCGCGCGATTCGTGCTCACAAGCATACGGGAAACGGGTAAAGCCTGCGAGTGCAACAATCAACAAGGTATGGTACACGCGCATGCACGCGTGTGTAATTAATAAGGAAGAAGCGTATTGGGTGAGTGGGGAAATTGCCTAGGCACCTGGACGCCGCAGGCGGGTAACCGGGCCGTTTGAACTGTGCGCACGGCTGCGAGTTACGCCCGGTCTCTGCGCGGGGAGGTTGTCGCTTATTCTGCCGGAGTACTTGCGAAACGCGGTGACATTCGCCGGCCGCTCTGATGTGCTCGGGATCGTTTCAGCATCATCCCCGTCCGGCATCGAGGAGAACATCTGGCTGGAGCGGAAGCTGGTGGGGCCAACTGCTCCGTACGCCAGCGAGCCGATGACTGGCACACAGGTGATTACCAGCGCCCAGAACATATGACTGTTGCCACGCACGCGGGGGCGATGGAGCAGATCTGCCATTGCGCTCCATGCCAGGGTGTATTGGATTGCGGCAAACGCCACGATCAAAATCGCCAGCGTCCATGTTTGCCAGGACATTGCGTAATCTCCCAATCCACCACGGAATCATCCGGGTGCTCTACCCCTATTTTAGGGGGAATGCCCACGGAATGCGATTGTACGTACGGGAATTGGGTAAAACCTAGTCTACTTCTGCCAGTTGGAGGTAGTTGCTTGCGACAAAACCTGTTTCACCTGAAGTATCGACTTCCACCGGATACCATGTGAAGTCGTCCGCTTCCACAGGCGCACCGGTAACAGTGAGTGTACTTGTGCCATCAAGCTCCGTGACGATCTCACTGGAGATCGTCGGTTCAGCGCGGAGGTTGAGTGGCGTCATCGTTATCGCAACGACATCTCCTGGCTCCAGGCCGAGCACCGGATCTGGAATCTCAACCGGTGTAGATGCGCTGAAAGTGAAGTAGCGGGCCTCGTTCTCCGTTTCGCTATTTTGCACGCGTACGAGGTTAAGGTCTGCCCAGGGCTGAGTATTGATGCTGGCCCATCCTTCCATCGTGGCACCGGGGAGCAACTCCCGTGCGACGTCCGGAGCCGGTGCCGAGAGTGCCAGCAGATGGTCCCATGGTTCGCCGGTGCTGTCCGCAATTCGAAGTCCGACGAAGCTGAAGAAGCGTGGCTTTGCGGAGACGTTTCGTACGTTCACCAGAAAACCATGCCAGTCGTTAATGCCGGCAGTCCCCAGCGCGCGGGTACCGGTAGGTGAGATGTCGTACAGTTCCTGACCTGTGATGTAGCGCATGATGCTGACATCGAAGTCGCCGGAGCGCACCGTTTCGCCAAAGGCGGCTGGCGAAGCTGGATCTGTGCCGAGGCCGCTCGCTTCCGGTATTGCATCAAACGTGGGAATCGTTGCGCCGTCGGTCATGGCGAACCAGGCATCCGCCCAGTTGCCGCCCAGGAATGGACTGCTGAACCGCAGGAGCACATTCGAGAGATCGCCGACCCATATCGGAACCGCGCCCTCGAGCGTCTCGCCCGGTTCCACAATGCCCTGCAGCAGCGGGTGCGGTCCGTCTGTCAGCGGTGGTTGATAGAGCACACCTTCTGCACCACAGGCGGAGAAATCGCTGACGTTGATCGCCATCGGCCGATTCGAGGTGTTTGTTGCACGTATCCAGGCAATGGTCCACTGCAGGTCGAGCGGTGCATCTCCGTTGGCGGGGTTAGCCGCAGTCATGGTGGATAAGGCGTTGTTGCCAAGGTCAACCGATTGCAGTGTGAGCTCCCATGGCCCGGCAGCTACAGCCTCTCCAATGGGAGTTATGGTCGGATTGAACTCGGTTGATACTTGCATTCATCTCATCCTTGGTGCGGAACGGACCCAACCCTTTCATTTTAGTGCGCATGCGCGAATACGTGTACCGGCATTGCCTCGTGTTTGAAAACTGGCACAGCGTACCCGAAATAATCATTAAGTAATTAAGGGACTAATGCCTCGATTCATCATCGCTATTCACCAAAAGCTAAAGCTTTGCGATACTATCTCTATCGTCACAAGGTATTACATAGCGAGGGGAATCCTATGAGCGTAAATTACAGCGTGAACTACGATGAACTAACTGCAGATCGAATGGCCGGTGCGCTTGGGGCCAAGTGGACAATGTTCCCGGATTGCATTGGGGCTTTCGTCGCGGAAATGGATTTCGGAACCGCGCCAGCAGTTAAGGATCGTTTGGCTGATGCGGTAGAGAAGGGATTCTTCGGCTACCTGCCAGTAGCGCTGGAAGATGAGCTCAAGGAAGCTGTTTCCAATTGGTACCATCGCCACACCCAGTGGAACGTTACGCCAGATATGGTGCGTTCCATGCCCGATGTCCTGAAGGGACTCGAAATTACGCTCACCAAGTACGCCCCCCGCGGCGGCAAGCTGATTTTGCCAACCCCGGCGTACATGCCATTCCTCTTTCTGCCGGAACTGTTCGGTCGCGAAATCGTCGAAGTCCCCATGATCCAGACCGGATATGGGTGGGAATATGACTTCGACGGGATCGAAGCAGCCTTCCGTGATGGTGGTGAGGTTCTGGTTGTTTGTAACCCGTTCAACCCGATTGGCAAGGTGCACAGCGCCGAGGAAATGGAGAAGCTCGGAGAGATTGTTGCACGCAACAACGGCCGCGTGTTCTCCGATGAAATCCACGCTCCGCTCATTTACAGTGGCGAGGTGCACGTACCATACGCATCGGTCAACGATGTCAACGCCAGTCACACGATTACGGCTGTTGCCGCCAGCAAGGCGTGGAACCTCCCGGGCCTGAAGTGCGCACAGTTGGTGCTTTCCAACCAGGAAGATGCGGACGCCTGGGAAGAGAACGGTGCCCAATGGATGGCGCACGGTGCTTCTGTGCTCGGTGTGATCGGCAGCAGCGCCGCCTACAACGAGGGCGAGGAATGGCTTAAAGATGTGCTGCAGTACCTGGAAGATAACCGGGATGCGCTGCCAGGCCTGCTTGAGGAGCATATTCCGGGTGCGAAGTTCATAAAGCCCGAGGGTACATATCTTGGCTGGATCGATCTCACCGCCACCAAGGTACCGGAGGACGTCGCCACGTTTTTCCGCGATGAAGCCAAGGTCGCCGTGACGGATGGCGCGATGTGTGGCGAAGTCGGCAAGCGACATGTTCGCTTCAACTTCGCTATGTCTCGCCCGCTGATGGAAGAAGCGATTCAGCGCATGGGTGAGGCCGTCAAGAAGCTGGACGAGAAGTAAATCAGCGCAGTAGAGAAGATGAATCAGGGCCGGAGCATATGCTCCGGCCCTGCCTTTTCGATCGTACGCCCGTACGTGTGGCTAATGCCGTGTATCGGCGAAGCCGGTTCGTTTGCGCAGTTGTGATTCCAACACAACCACAACAACCGCTATCGCGGCGATCGTCACCGGAATCGCCACCAGGCTTGTGTTTTCGGCGATAAACCCGGCCAGGCTTGGCACCAGGGCCGCCGCTGCCGTGGCCGCACTCACCTGAAACCCGATGGTGTGAATCGCCACTTCCCGGCCATAGCGGAGGGGAGTGAGCGTCATCAGGTTCGGGAACATCGGTGCGTTGCCAAATCCGAACAGAACAACGCCAACTTTGGTCATCCAGGCGGCGTCGGGAATCATGAGCAAAGCTGCGATCAGCATTGTCCATGCACCGCCCTGCACGATCCGGGCGGTCGGTGCCTTGCGGAATACCACCGGAATCACAAGCCGACCAAGCCCAACAGCTCCCCAGTAAAGTCCTGCCCAGATACCGGCCGTGGCGGCATCCTCCAAGAAGCGTCCGCGCAGCAGCGATGCTGTCCAGATACCGACCGAGGCCTCGATGCCCACCATGCTGAGGAAGAGGCCAATCTGGAGCCATACCAGCGGCATTCGTATAACCTTCCTGGCCGGCACCCGGCTGGTTTCTTCCACATGTGCAACATCTTCGTCCCAGGTGTTACGTACCAGCACGAAGATGATCGCCAGTATCAGTGTCACCATTGCCACAATGGCGTAGCCCCAGCGCCAACTGGCATCAGCGTTGAGCGTGCCAGCCATGATGAATGGCCCAATCATGGCGCCGAATCCAAAAAATGCATGTAACCAGTTCATAATCAGGTTGCTGTATTTTTCGGCGGCGTAAAAGTTGAGGCCTGCATCTACTGCGCCGCTGCCGAACCCCACACTCAGGGTGATGAACGGCAACGCCCAAAATGTTGGAGCGACTGCATAGCCGGTCAGCCCGGCACCCACGAGGAGTGTGCTGAAGGCGAGGGTATTGCCAACCCCGAACCTCGCCAGGATCGAACCCGCTAACGCGCCGGAACTGAAGTATCCGATGGAGTTAAAGAGGAGAATGACACTGACATCAGCCAGGCTCCGCTCGAAATCGATGCGGATTTCTGGCCACGCAACGCCAAGCACCGCGTCCGGAAACCCAATGCTGATAAACGCGCAAAACACGACAAACAGCATAATTCTGGATTGTGTTTTTCTGCTTGGCATTGAGGTAATCCGGTCCTTGGGGTTTGCTCCAAAGTCTTGCCGCAAAATCGAGCCGGTGGGCACATACCCACCGGCTCGTAAACTCAATCAGTTGAGTTTCGGGTTCAGTTCAGTACCCCGCACCTAGACGACGGTCGCATCGGGGATCGGCAGGCCGCGACCGATTGCATCGGCAACGACCTTGATCTTCGGGGTGAGGCGGTTGAACATCTCGAAGTTCAGGCTCTGGGCGCCATCGCTCATTGCCTGGTCTGGCTCCGGGTGCACTTCCACAATCACACCGTCGGCACCGGCTGCAACTCCGGCGAGCGCCAACGCGTCCACGAACTTACGCTTGCCTGCGGCATGGCTCGGATCCACGACAATCGGCAGGTGGGTCATGCTCTGCAGAACCGGCACGGCACTAACGTCAAAGGTGTTACGGGTGGCATTTTCGAAGGTGCGAATACCGCGCTCGCACAGAATAACGTTCGGGTTGCCCTGAGCCATCACGTATTCAGCGGCGAGCAGCCATTCCTCAATGAGCATGGAGAGGCCGCGCTTCAGCATTACTGGCTTGCCGGTTTTGCCGACTTCCTCAAGTAGCAGGTAGTTCTGGCTGTTGCGGGCACCGATCTGGAAGACGTCGGTGTACTGTCCCACCAATTCCACATCGCTTGGGGTCATCACCTCGGTGATAACGCGAAGGCCGGTCTCCTCGCGCGCCTGGGCGAGAATCTGCAGGCCGCGTTCACCCAGCCCACGGAATTCATATGGGGAGGTGCGTGGCTTAAATGCACCACCGCGTAGCACGGTCGCGCCGGCTGCCTTCACTGCGTGGGCCGTGGAAATCGTCTGCTCTTCTGATTCAACCGAGCACGGACCGGCCATCACCGAGACATCAACGCCACCGATTGTGACTCCGCCACCCATATCGATAACGGATTTCTGCGGGTGGAAATCCCAGCCGACCAGCTTGAACTTCTTGGAAACGCGCAGCACGTTCTGCACGCCCGGCATAATGCTGAACGATTCATCCAGCGATGGCGGCATTGGCAGGCCAACCACACCGATAATGGTTTGGTTGTCGCCTTCAATCAGGTGTGCCTGCAGGTTGAAGTTCTTGATCTTCTCAACGACTGCGTCGCGCTTTTCGTCTGTGGAATCCGGCTTCATTACGATGATCATGACTGTTTCCCTTTTCTGATTCTGGTTCTCTAGTTAACAACGGGTACGGCTTCGACCTCGGCCTCATCAGTAGATGTCTGCCGGGTCAGCCGTGCGATTTCGGCATCTGAGATGCCCCATTCCGGGCGCAGTTTCTTGGCACCCTTCAGGTAAACATGTCGAATCTCGGAAGGACTCTTTGTTGTGTTCACGTGAACCAGAACCCGCAGGGCCTTTTGCAGGCTGCCGGGAACATCCATTTCGTGCGAGCACATCATGGGTACTTCGGTCCAGCCAAACTTGCGCGCAGCGGCGGCCGGAAACATCGCGTTGAGATCGGGCGTAGTCGTAAAAATGGCCGAAGCGATATCTTCGGACCTTAGATCATTAAGCCCGATGAGAACTTCGACCATTTCCTGTGTGGCTTCGAGGATATCCTCGGCCGTGTTGGCAGCTGCCGTGGTTGCCCCGCGAATGCCGCGGCAGACCATAGGCTGAGACATGAGAATGAGTGCTCCGGATGGAAACGAAAGGGTTTTTGGCATCGTTGCCTGGCCATGCTAGAGACGGCACTAGGAATGATACCAGTCATAACCTGTTTGTGTAGATGATTATTGAAGTGTGAAACGATAATGTCTTCTTATTCAACGAATAGGGCCAGGTTCTCCAATGTAGATTGCAGGCCGGCTGAATGATCTTCGGGTGAAATTCCGGCTGGTACGTCTTCGGCAGTAAACGTGACACGTGTTCCTTCATTTAACGGTTCCAGCAACCATGTCATTCGCATCGCACCGGCAAACGCGGGGTCTTCCGATTCAAATTCAATGCGTTGAATCACGCGCTCGTTCGGAACAATCTTAATGAAGGTGCCTGCGGTGACGTCTGTATCCGCAGTTGATTTGCCAGCGTGAGAACCATCTACGTAACGCAGCGTTAGTCGGTAGCGCCCACCTTCGCGAAATTCGAACTCGTCGACGCTACACGTCATTCCAGTCGGTGGGAGCCATCGCTCCCATGCGGCAGGGTCGGCAACGGCGGCGAATACCTCAGCCACCGTTGCCTCTACCATACGACTCGCTATGTCGATTCGATTATCGCGAGCCACGAGTCAGGTACTTCTCGAGATTGGCTAAATGGCTGGACCAGCCTTCGCGCTGCTGTTCGCGAGGGAAGGTGCCCTCCGGTTCAAAGGCCCACATTACATGCGTTTTACCATCGCCGGTATCCTGAAAATCAACTACCACTTTACGGCCGTCATCGATGGTGTAGGCGAGGCGCTTCGGGCGATCGACCTCCGTATATTCACCGGTTAGATCAAACGAGTTTTCGCCTGTTGGATCGCCAAAACCGATGTTGAGCCGACCACCCACGCGTGGATCCGTTGTCGCGTGTGGTGTTGTCCAGTCCGGACTCGCCCGGTGCCACTGCAGAAGGTCATTCGGAGTGATGAATGCATCGAATACCCGCTCGGGTTTCGCCGATATTGTCTGTTCAAACTTAATCATGTCCGTCATGCGAGTGCTCCTGTCACTATTTCGAATCTGGAGATAGCTTAGGAGGCGGGGTTTGGCTCTGGCTTCTCCGAATTTGCTTCGTCTTCGGAGTCATCTTCGTCCTCGTCGCCGGCACTCGCTTCATCTGCCGTGAGGCCCCTGAAGGCGAGAAGGGGGAACACCGCTACGGTGACCACGGCACCGAGCACGATCGCCGTTGCAAGGTCTTCGGCAATATAGTCGCGAGCTACGTAGGTGGCCAACAGTGTGGCGACCAGTGGGAGCTGGGTGGCGCTCATCAATGCGAGGCGGCGGCGCATGGTGAACTCAACATCGCGATACACGAAGTAGGTCGGTAATCCGCGTATCACGAAGGAACCGATCACAACAATCGGCAACGCGATGAGCGCGCGGTTGGATTCCACAAGCGCCGGCAGGTTCAGCCCGGCACCGGTAAGAATGAAGAAAACCGGGATGAATACGCCGTAACCGATGGTTTCCAGCTTGCCGAGTATGTGATCCATATACCGTTCGGCAGCAGCCTCGGAAAGCACTTCTCCCAGCTGCCCGATGATGAAACCGGCTGCAAATGCGCCCAACAGCACATCCAGCTCGAACCGTTCTGTCAGGTAGACCAGGAACACCAGAAGCACGAGGCTCAACCGAACGGCAAACTGTGAGGTGGTGTGAAACGATGTCACGGCGAGGCGGAGCAGACGATTGTGTCGCCCTTCGTGCACCATGGAAATCAGTCGACGCATCAGGATCACGCAAACCACGCCAAAGATCAGAATCAGTGAAGCCGTAGTAAGCGCACTGCGGTTCTGGTTGAGCAGGAATGCGATCAGCAGCACCGGCCCAAACTCACCGATAGCGCCAATGCTAATGACGTTGTTACCGAAACGGGTGCCGAGCAGGTTGCGGTCTGCCAGCATGGGCATGAGTGGACCGAGCGCAGTGGTAGAGAATGCGATAGCGAAGAGATACCAGTTGGTTATCAGTCCCATTTCCTGCAGCAGAAGCGTGATTGCCAACGCAATCGCGAATGAGCCCAGCCATGCGTAAACGGCGTTCTTAATCGGACGCCCAAGGATGCCGGACATGTCCACTTCGAACCCTGCCAGGAAGAAGAGGAAGATAACGCCGAACTCCTGAAGGTGATAAAGCGAGCCTGGGTCAGAGATCCGATCCAGCAAATGTGGGCCGAAGATGATGCCAAGAAGAAGCTCGACCACAACCACCGGAACTTTTGGAATCGGTAGGAAGTCCACCACAATCGGCGCAAGCGCCGCAGCCACCACGACCCATAACAGGGCAGTTGTCGTATCAATCCCCACAGCGCTTCACCCCTCCCACAGAAATGAACCAACGGGCGAATTGTACATGAGTGATTGATGGATCATGTCAGGGTGAAATTCGGCTCACTCAGTTGCTATGTGCAGCCGACTGCTGCCTCGGGAGATACCTCTACAAACACCCCGACACTTTTGTCGCCAAACCAATACACCTGGTAGTTAGCACCGGGAATGAGGCCATACGGGCAGCCAACGCTGACATCGAGCGTGAAATCAGGACCGCCTCCCAGAAACGCCACGTGCATGAAGTCAACCTGACCATCGCGCACATCTTCGTCACAACCGATATTGCTTATGGGATCGTTCTTGTACAGAAGTTGCACGCAGTTTTCCTCCAGTGCTACCGGTGCGCCGTAGTAGGGGTCGTAGAAGACGACGCTCAAATTCACGCGGTCTTCAGGGGCCTGGACGCTGCCTTGCGAGAGCAGAATCTGGAGCGGACCGGAATAGTCATCTGGTCCGTTAGAGATGGTGACCTGATAGTCACCCATCCTAGTGTATCCAGCAGGGGTGGTTGTCTCGCGGATGGTGTATTCGCCGAACGGGATATCTGCGAAGGTGATGTGACCATCCTGGTTTACATCGCAACCGATATTGCTGTACCCGACGAACTCATAACAGGCATCGGTCAGAACATCGCCCGTATTCGGGTCGCGTGTAATCAGGTGGACATCTATCGCTCCGTCTGTACTGGATGTACCCGAAGTTGAACCACCACGGTACTCATACGCTTCCACAACGTGGTCAGTGTGGTATTCGTCGACCAGTATGGTGAACGGCTCGGTCCAGTAAGTCCCGCCTGGATTAATTGTTGGTTCAACGTAATAACGGCCAGGTGGAATGTCTTCGAACAGCACCGCGCCGTCCTGGTTTACATCGCAGCCGAGATTGCTGTAATCCGCCAAGGTGTAGCAGATGTCGTAAACGGGATCGCCGGTGGCGGTAACGGTCCAGATTCGCAGGTCCACACCGCTGGACTGCGCGCTTGCGCTGACCCCCGATAACAGCGACGCAAGCATCGCGAAAAGTGTCAGTATGGCCGCGAATCGTGTGCGTCTCATAGTGATTCTCCTGTGGACTCAATGGAACCCGGCACGATGGAAGTTTTGTCGCTCATAGGGAGGACGATGATTTCCGCGCCGGGGTTCCCTTGTTCCCGAGGTTATCCCTTAACCGAGCCCGCCATAATGCCGCGCACGAAATATTTGCCCAGCACGATATAGATCACCATGGTCGGCAGCGCGGCGAGTACGGCTCCGGCCATTACCACATTCCATTCGATACTGAACGATCCACTCAGGTTGTTGAGTGCCACTGTAATTGGCTGCTGCGCAGGGTTTGTGATGACGGTGAGGCCAAACAGGAACTCGTTCCAGATATTCGTGAACTGGAAGATGCCCACCACTACAAACGCCGGGATACTGAGCGGCAGCATTAATTGGAAGAAGATTTGCAATAACCCCGCTCCGTCTACGCGAGCGGCTTCTACCAGCTCGAGCGGAACGTTCGCGAAATAGTTCCGGAAGATGAGCGTGGTGAAGGGGAGACCGTACACCACATGCACCAGGATCAAGCCTGGTATAGACCCGTACAGCCCAATCTCTTGCAGGAACCGGATCAGCGGGATGAGGATGCTCTGGTACGGAATGAACATGCCGAAGAGCATCAGCGTAAAGAGCAGATCACTCCCACGGAACCGCCATTTGCTGAGGATATAGCCGTTGAGCGCGCCCAGGAACCCGGAGATGATCGTTCCCGGAATCACCAGCATCACGCTACTCATAACATTGGGGCTCAGGCGCTCCCACGCGTCTCCATATCCCCCAATGCCCAACGATTGCGGGACCTCCCACATGCGACTGAAGCTGACCGCATCGGCCGACTTTAATCCGTTCATCAACATCACATAGATGGGAATCAGGTAGAAGCCCAGCATCAGCGTGAGAAACGTCAGTATGAGGATCTTTGGAAGTTTGCTCGCCTTGCCGACCTTGAAGGTACTCGGTGTGCCTAATTCTGTCGCCATGGCTAGACCTCCTTCATCGAGCGTGCCAGGTACGGCACGATAACGAGACAAACCATGAAGAGCATGATGACGGCGGCAGCCGCGCCAGAGTTGTATTCCAGCACCCTGAACGTTCGGTCGAACATAAAGATGCCAGGAACCTCCGTGGCAAACCCGGGTCCACTACCGGTCATCGCATAAACAAGGTCGAAGATCTTCAGGCTCACGTGGCCGAGAATGATAAGGCAGCTGATCGTTATCGGTTTCAGTAGCGGAATAATCACATCGCGATACAACTGAAACGTACTGGCGCCGTCCAGGGCGGCGGCTTCTCGCACCTCATCGCTGATGGCGGCGAGTCCGCTCAGGTACATCGCCATGGCAAATCCGCTCAACTGCCAAACTGCCGCGATGATCACCGGCAGCAGCGCCATCGGGAAACCGAGCTGTGCCTTGATCGCATCTGGCAAGGGAATCACCGAGGCCAGGTCTCCTATCACCCTGGGGTCGGTGATCCAGGCAGGTGCAAACGGCTCCATGCCCAATTTATCCAGCACCCAGTTGATGCCGAGGTTGTCGATGAGCACATTCAGGCCCGTCTGCGGATTGAAGATCCAGCGCCAGGCGACACCGGTAACCACAAACGAAAGCGCGTACGGGAAGAGGAAAACGTTTCTGAAAAGCGCGTTTCCCGGCACATGTTGATCCAGCAGAATCGCGAAGATCAGCCCAAGCCCGACAGCCAGGAGCAGGAAGAGGACGGTGAAAATGAGCGCATTGCGAATGTTGATTTGAAACCGCGTCATGTTGAACAACGCATCATACACGCTCCACAGCGGATCGGTGAGGCTGAGATCCATGGATGCCGTGTCCCAATTGGACATGGAGATCCACAGTGTCATCCCGATAAAGCCGTACACGAAAATCGCGAGGGCAATCACGCTTGGCGAGAGCAGGAGTGGACCGACGAGTCGATCAAACCGCCTGCCCCGGGCGTGTTCAACGTTTTCTATTTGCGCTGGTAGCGCCTCAGATGCCATGGCTGGACCTTTTCAGATTCTGAGACAAAAAAGGAGGGTGCGCAGCACAAGCGCACCCTCCATAGTGAACTACTCGCCGAGGTTGGCGGATTCGGCTGCGGCAGCAAGCTCCGACTGGAATGCCTCTGCATCCAGCGTTACCAGCATGTTTACGCAGGCTTCGCTGATAGCAGACTGGAACTGCGGATACGCAGCAGCGCCGTGCGCGTTGCTTGCCAGCAAGTCGTCTGCGGCAAAGTCTTCCGCACTCCACTGACCGTATTCATTGAGCTCGCTGGCGTCGATATCGGTGCGGGCCGGAATGCAGCCTTTGTCCGGTGCGAAGGCGACCTGTGCCTCGGCACTACCCACAGCCTTGAGCCAGGCGCGGGCGTTGTTCGGATGCGGCACATCAACCGGAAGTACGAATCCATCCACCACAACGATGTACGAACCTTCGGAGCCCGGATGCGCGATGTAGCCGATGTTGTCCTCAACTCCGGCGACAACAGCGTTACCGTAGGCCCAGTCACCCATGCTGGTAAAGCCGGCGGTGCCTTCAATTACCATGCTCATGGCGCCGTCCCAGGTGAGGGCCGGGTGATCGTCGTTGACATAGCCGAGGAAGCGGATCATATCCTCGCAAGCCGCGGCCACTTCATCGCCACCCCAATCGGTGGTGCCATCCCAAAGGCCGTTGTATGCCTCGGCACCCAGGCGGGCAGCAAGCACGTTCTCAAAGAGGTGGGGTGTTTCGAAGCCGTCGTTAGATCCGAGAGCCAGGGCCGGGATACCGGCTTCCTGCAGCACGTCTGCTATTTCAAAGAACTCGTCGATGCCAAGTTCGCCATTGACTTCCACACCATGCTCCGAGAGGAGTTCACGGTTGAAGAAGACAGAGTTGCCGCGGTGGACACCCACCGGGATGATGTATCGTGAGCCACCGATGGTCGACTGTTCGGCGAGGCTTTCCGGAATTACATCCGCCCAGCCTTCTTCCTCCCAGAGGTCGTCAATCGGCTCACAGTAGCCGGGTTCGACGTAGCGAGCATCAAGCTCACGGGCCAGGTGGCTCTGCCAGCTATCTGGTGGATCGCCTCCAGCCAGGCGGGTTTGCAGCGCGGCCTGGGCGTTGGAGCCCGCACCACCTGCGACGGCGGCGTTCACGATATCAACATCAGGTGCAACTTCGCGGAAGGCATCGAAGAGCTTCTCGAGGCCAGCGGCTTCTGAGCCGGCGGTCCACCAGGAGAAGATCTCGAGTTCTTCTTCAAACTCGCCATCCTGTGCGGCCATTGAGACGCCAGGCATCACGTTTACGGCCGCGAACGCTGCGGCGCTTCCGAGCGTCAATTTACGGCGATCTATGCGCGTGGAACGAAGATTTCTCATGGTGTGACCCTTTCTCTATAACGAGTCGAACCTGCTGTTGAATACGCCAACGCGGTGCAACATCGGGAGTGATTCCAGGGGTTGACCGGATTCACCCGTGTTAATGAAGCACGACGCGTGCAAATTCTCGTAGACACAATCAGTATACTGTACAGTGCCGACGTAAATCGATAATAAGCTGACCCGCTCCTGCAGTACAGGCGCTGCCGCAGGGTGGTTTTTGTGGGGGCTCATTCTGTGATCCAGACAGCATTGGCCGAGGGCGCCGCTCGCCCGTAGTAGGATGAATGTATCGCCCGGGTTGTCGTGCGAAGTGGTTAACGAAACCGGTTAATAAATGAAGCTCGGCATTCTCGCGTCGATATTTGCAAGTGCGATGTTCGCCACCATGTATTACCTGGTGACGATTATGCAACCGCTCACTCCGCAGGATGTGTTTGCGTGGCGCATGGCGCTCACCGGACCACTGGTATCTGTCCTGATCACGATCACGCGGGACTGGCCAGATGTATACGCCGCGCTGAGAGATGTGCGGCGCCGACCCGGCGTAATGCTGATACATACAACCAATGCCGCGATTGTTGCCGGTCAGATGTGGCTATTCCTGTGGGCACCGGTGAACGGCAAGGCACTGGAAGCAAGCCTCGGGTACTTCCTGATGCCGTTGGTCATGGTGATCATCGGTAGAGTGCTTTATCGCGACGAGATGAGTAACTGGCAGATTGTGGCCACGGTTCTTGCTGCCCTGGGCGTTCTCCACGAGGTATGGCAGGTAGGGAGCATCAGTTGGATCATGCTCTTTATCGCCCTCGGGTACCCGCTGGTTTTCGTACTGAGGCGCTCGTTCAAAACAAGCGGACAAGGCGGCAACTGGATAGAGCTCAATCTAATCTTCTTTTTTACGTTCGGGCTCCTTGTTCGCTCGGAGTTCCACTACACCATCCTCACGCCCCGGCTTATCTTTCTGATTCTTTTTGTCGCTGCGATCAGCGCGGGATCCCTGATGGCCTATTACGCCGCAAGCCGGATGTTGCCATTTAGCCTGTTCGGGTTGCTCGGCTATGTGGAGCCGGTTTTGCTTGTGGTGGTTGCCTATATTCTCGGCGAAACTGTAACCGGGCAGGATTACTTCACGTATGGTCCGATTTGGCTCGCGGTGCTGCTTCTTGTTATTGAAGGTGTGCTCACGGTCGTCCGCAATCCGTGGCGTAAGAAATCCATTCTGCAAACGTCTTGACCTTTACGTAGCGTCAACATATAGCCTACGAACAGCGTTGATTAAAGGAGGCTGGTTTGGCGCAGCACTGGACAATCAAACAGGTCGCGAAGAAGGCTGGTACAACCAGTCGAACACTTCGCCACTACGACCAGATTGATCTGCTCAAACCATCTGCGATCAGTGAAAACGGCTACCGCTTGTACGATGCCTCGGCCCTGGTTCGACTGCAGCGAATCCTGGCCTTGCGTGATCTCGGCATGAGCCTTCCGCAAATCCGGTCCGTGTTGAATCGGCAGCAAACCGAGATTGAGGCCCTCATTGACCTGGAGCATCACCTCCGGCAGGAGTCGTCTCGCCTTGAACGGCAGATCTCCACTGTTCAACGCACGTTAACCGCATTGAGAAAAGGAGAATCTCCCATGTCCGAGAACATGTTCGATGGTTTTGAGCACGAACGTTACAAGGAAGAAGTCGAAGAGCGCTGGGGTAAGGATGCCTACGCCCGATCCGATGCGTGGTGGAACAGCAAAACCGATGAAGAAAAGCTCGCGTGGCAACAGAAACTGGAATCGCTGAACCATGATTGGCAGGCTGCGCACTCCGCCGGTGAATCGGCAAGCGGCGAAACGGCCCAGGAATTGGCCAGGCGACACGTCGAGTGGCTCCGCGATCTGCCGACCGAGATGCTGCCGGAGGACTTTCACGAATACGTACTCGGCCTTGCTGATATGTACGTGAACGATCCACGCTTCGCCGCCAACTACGGTGGTGAAGAACCAGCAACCCTCGTGCGCGATGCGCTCAAGGCATACGCCGAGAAGCATCTATAGGCAAACCCAGCAAGTACAAAAAATCCACCCTGGTCGAACCGGGGTGGCTTTGTGATACAAGACGTATCGATTGATTAGTCTTCGGCGCTGAGCACGGCGGCCAGGTTACCGATCTGGGCGAGGCCAGAAAGACCAACCAGAATGTAGATGATCCGGGAAAATACATTCACTTCACCGAAATCATTACCGGTAATGGTTGCGACCAGGTCGAACTCAAACGCTCCGACCAGCAGCCAGTTCAGGGCACCGACAATTACGAGCAGAAGGGTGATGGCGTTTAAAGACTTTGGCATTTACTTTCTCCTTTTTCTAAACCTATACCTCAAGTCGAGGTTCAGGTATACTCTATCACAGCGATAGCCTGTGCACAAGCATCTCTTCGCTTTTGCGAGGCTTTTAGCCCGAACCTGAGAAAGCACCGATGAAACAGCAACGAGACACACATAACCAAAATGGAAAGGAATTATCCATCGGTCAGGCGGTGGATCTGTTATCCAGGGAATTCCCGGATGTAACTGTTTCCTCCTTACGATTCCTCGAGCGTGAGGGTCTCCTCTCTCCCAAACGCAAGCCCGGAGGCCACCGGGTATACACAACGCACGATCTGTACCGCGCACGAAAAATTAAGCAATGGCAAGCCGAACGTAAGTCTCTTAAAGAGATCGGCGAACTCCTGGAACGTGTCGCAGTACTCCCGGATTTGGATGTTGTTGTGGAGGAGGTTACTGCGCAGTTGCTCGACGGCAATATGCAGCCGGCGCTTGATCGGCTCTACGAGCTGATTGATGCGGGAATACCGCTCATGAACATCTGTAACGATGTCCTCACACCGGTGCTGCTCAACCTGGGTGATGACGAGGGCAACCATTTGATTCCGGTGGACATGCAATTCGAGCTGGACGAGGAGCTGGTCCGCTTCCTGGCGGCAGCAATGGTGACCCCGGAAGATGCCGTTGGCGAGCCGGTGGTGCTGGTCTGTTCCCCCTTCTGGGAGCGACACGATATGCCAGTTCGAATGCACGCCGCCTTGCTTGAGGAGCGCGGCGCATCTGTGCATTTCCTCGGCTCAATGGTGGACAGGATGTTCGTGCTCGATGCGATAGCGCGCGTGGAACCGGATGTGATTCTGGTTTCAATGACCATTACACCCGAGAAGAAGGTGTTCAAGAAGTGGATCGAGCCAATTATTGATGCCATTTCCGGCGAGCAGAAACTGATGATCGGCGGCTTGTCGTCCCATATGGCGCGGCCGTTCGAATACGACAATGTCCTGGTGCTCGGCACGGCGACATATCCGGAAGCAATCGAGCAAGTGTTGGCGCTGCGAGATTGATCAGCCAGCCAGCGCCGCTGCAAGAGCTCGTAAACTCAGGACTGCGTCACCCCAGGTGAATATGGTTTCGTCCACATCGCCCAGCAATCCAGCGTCGTACGGGCCGCGAAGGTTGACGTGATATTTCTTTGCGCCAGCAGGTGCAGCCTTGAAAAGCGATCTGCCGATATCTTGCTGGTACGTGTGCTGAATAGCATCGCGCGTGCACACCACGAGCTGACTTGCATCGGTTGCGAGCTCCCTCGCGCGAGTTATTTCATCGTTTGTGGGCTCGCTGCTCAATGTGAGCATTTTCGCGTTTGGCAAGTGCTCCTCAATCGCCTTTTCCATCACAGTGGGCAGGTCGAACCGGTCTACGACCTCGAGATTGCGTAGACGCGCAAACGAGAGCACAACCGTCCCCGGATCATTCGGGACGGTCGGCACTGCAGCCCCACTGGCAGTACGAAGCGTCTTCCTCGCGATACGCTGGGCCGCTTCCCGCAGGGATGGATCCTCGACAGGCATTTCCTGCGAGTACTCGATTTCGAATTGCTGGCGCAGACGATTGAGCCGATCGGCAGTGCGCTCGAACGTCTCGATGTTCAGGCGGCCGGATTCCACGGCTTCCACCAAAGCTTTGTGGCGGGCAAGCATTGCATCCGGCGGCTCGCTCGATTCCAGCACATCGATTCCTGCCTCTTTGGCCATGATCGCGGCTTCGGCCAGGCCCCATTCTCGGGCGATGGCGTCCATGCTCATCGAATCCGACACGATGAGTCCATCGAACCTCAGCTCCTCGCGAAGGAGACCAGTCAGTATGCGTTTGCTGAGCGTTGCTGGCAAATCGTCCAGCGCCGGAAAGCGGATGTGGGCAGTCATTACCGCTGGAACACCTGCCTCGATCGCCGCCACGAATGGTGCCAACTCCATTTCGTGCAACTCTTCGATGCTGGCATCGATCTGCGGTAGCCCGTAGTGACTATCGATGTGTGTATTGCCGTGCCCGGGAAAGTGTTTCACCGTTGCGATGACGCCTTCATCTTCATGGCCGGCGATTGTGGCCACAACTGCCTTGCTGACCACATCTGGTGTTTCGCCAAAAGAACGCGTGCGAATCACCGGGTTTTGCGGATTGTTGTTGATATCTGCGGTTGGTGCGTAGTTGGTATTGATGCCCACCTCGCGGAGTTGTCGGGCATTGATACGAGCGGATTCGCGGATGACATCCTCCGGCAACGGACCCAGCCCCATCGCGCTTGGCACGGTCACCATATCCCCCGGTAATCGCGTAACGATCCCGCCTTCCTGATCGGCAGCAATCATAAGGGGAAGAAGCCCTTCCTCCTGCGCAGCAGCCTGGAGTTGCGCGGTGAGGGCAGTGATCTGGTCGCGACTGGTGAGGTTGTCGCCGAAAAAGAGCACGCCACCCGGGCGGAGGCGATTGAACGCCTCCCTGTCGGCAGGCGTGAACTCCGGTCCGGTAAACCGAAACATGAGCGATTGTCCGACAAGCGAGTGGATATCAGAAGACACGGCATGCTCCAGAATCGAGATCGATAAAGCCCGTTGAGGAAAAGTGTAGCGCTCCAGGCGAATACGTGGGCATCGGACACGTCGAGAGCGACATGGCCCTTACTCTTCCGGATTAAGCTGGTTCTGCACCATAAATGCGACTTCCTCTGGATCGACAGGACCATACGTGGTGTCGATGACGATATGCGGACAGTCGAGATCGAGGATGTCGGCGACACCTTCGGCCAGGTAGTGCTTAAGGTCACTGAGTCGATTGCCATCGTTATGGATTGGGTGTCGACCAGGATCCGTCATTCTGCGCTCATAGCGAGAGAGCAGCATTTCGTCGTCTGCAAGTACGTGAACCAGTACCGCGCGGGAATGATGTACCAGTGGGGCGAGATCCGCCTCAGCAGCTCCTTTGTGGAAAAAGCTCTCCACCATAACGCCATTTCCCGAGCGCAATATCTCATCGGCCGTGGCAATAATTTGCTTTACCGCTGCGAGACCTATGTCTCTGGAGATGCTCGCAGCATGGTCGCCAAGCGAATCGGCGATCCGCTCCTTCACCCGATCTTTTTCCAGCAGCGGCAACCTCAGCGCATTCGCCAGAGGGCGGGCGAGCGTTGATTTTCCGCCGCCCGGCGGGCCGGAGATTATCACAAGCATGGGAAGGTCGTGGTTCATGCCGGTATCTCCGTAGTGATTATGAGGTGCTGTTGTCGGATATCGATTAACCCCCGAGATAGAGTTGACGGACACGTTGATCGGCCAGAAGCGCTTCTCCGGTTCCAGTATATCGGTTGAGTCCCAACTCCAGAACGTATGCTCGATCGCTGATTTGGAGTGACCTGGTTGCGTTCTGTTCCACCAGTAGCAGGGTCAGCCCCTCGCTCTTGAGCACGTCGATCTGTTCGAAGATCAGGTCGACGAACATCGGTGCCAACCCAAGCGATGGCTCGTCCATCAGTACAATGCTCGGTGCGCTCATCAGTGCTCTTCCCATCGCCAGCATTTGCTGCTCACCACCGCTCATGGTGCCTGCCGTTTGTTTGCGGCGTTCCGCCAGGCGCGGGAAGAGGGTAAGAACACGATCCATGAGATCGGGAATACGACTTTTATCCTTGAGGGAATACGCACCCATTTCGAGGTTCTCCGTCACAGTCATGTTTGTGAAGACGATGCGCCCCTGGGGGACAACAGCCATACCGTGGCGGATGATGTTTTCCGGTCGCAGGCCGAGCACGCTCTTGCCATCCAGCAGGATTTCTCCGGCAGAAGGTTTGAGCATGCCGCAAACTGCCTTCAGCACCGTCGATTTGCCAGCGCCATTTGGCCCGATAATGCTCACCGCCTCTCGCGGGTGCACCACCATGGATACGCCGTGCAAAATTTGCACCTGGCCATAGCTGACATCAATGGAATCCACCTTCAGCATTGGGTCTTCGATATTCGCCGCGGGGTCTTCCCCATCCAGGTAGACGTCCGCAGTAGGGACGGTGTCAGGTTCCAAAGTAGGCCTCCATCACGCGGGGGTCATCCCGCACCTCTGCCGGCGTGCCAGATGCGATCACGTGGCCATAATCGAATACATGCATGTGATCACACAGTTCCATCATGATCGCCATTTCGTGATCAGTGAGCAGTAGCGTCTTACCTTCGGCGATCCATGTCTCCATTTGCTCAAGAAGCTTCTTTTCCATAATCGGGTTTACGCCTGCAAACGGTTCATCCAGCAAGATCAGGTCGGTATCGATCATGCTCAATCGCAAAAACTCAATGAGCTTCTGTTGCCCATAGCTCAGGTTGGATGCGTATTCGTTTCGCAGCCGAGAGAGGCTGAGGTTCTCCAGGAGTTCTTGGGCTCGATCTTCGGCTCCGTCGAACGAGTCACTCGTCACCACGGTGAGATTTTCCATCACCGTCATGGTGGGGAAGAGTCGGGTGAGCTGGAATGTTCGGCCCAGCCCCATGCGATTAATTGTGTCCGATGATTTGCCAGTTATATCCGTGCCGCGATACAGGATTTGACCTGAGTCCGGTGTGTCTACTCCGGTAATCAGGTTGAACATAGTGGATTTCCCCGACCCGTTGGGGCCGATTACTCCTGTAACCTGTGCTTCCGGGACGATGAAACTGGCGTCGTCTACGGCCGTTATCCCACCAAAACGTTTGGTCACGTATTGCACAGTAAGAATGGTGTTGGTGGCTGTGCTGGTACTCATATGCGTCGGCTCCTCGGGACGAGGCGGAATCGTTGCAGCAATTCAATTAGACCACCCGGCATGAACAACACTACCAGAATGACGATACCGCCGAAGAGGATTTGGTAGAGATTTGGATCCTGCTCCCATACGCTCTCGGAAATAAGCGTGAGTACTACTGCGCCAATGATTGGACCGAGAATGGTGCCGCGTCCTCCGAAGATCGATGTTGTGATTGCCCGAATTGTCCAGATAATCCCGAACACGGTAATCGGATCAATGTAACCAACGTGCCGGGCATAGATCGCCCCGGCAACACCGGGAAAGATCGCGCTGCCAGCAAATGTGCTCACTTTCACCCATGTGGTTTTGATGCCCATTGCCTGCGCAGCGACTTCGTCATCGCGTACCGCGAGTAGCTTTAGACCCCAGCGCGAGGTTCCCAGAATATACGACCAGATGACCGCAATCACCGCGAGCACCAGCATGGCGTAATAGTTCTGGTTGTTGTTGAGAATCCGTTCGAAATTTTCCAGGAAACCCAGGCCCTCACCATCCAGCTCCAATCGTGGCTTACGAAGGAACACGCCTTTCCCACCGAGCGTGAGCTCCGGCCAGGAGAGCACAACCACGCGCGCCAGTTCAGAGAACGCCAGCATTGCGATTGCGAAGTAGGGGCCGCGGAGTCGAAGGGTCGGGATGCCAAGCAAAATGGCGATGAGGCCGCACATGACGCCGGCTGCCAGAACGGCGAGCACCCAATGTGTGTCGCGATGATAGATAAGCAAGGCCGCCGTGTAGGATCCGATTCCAAAGAATCCTGCCGTGGCGAATGACGTGTAGCCGCCGTAGCCGGAGAGCCAGTTCCAGCTTGTGGCCATAGAAAGAACAAGGAGCACGGTTAGCGTGAGCGTAACCGTGTAAGCGTTCGCTCCAAAAGGGAGCCAAATTAACAGGGCTATCGTGACGATGAGGGCCACGAGATATACCCAGCCGAGTTTGCTTTCCCATGCCGGAATCTGATACGCACCGCGCATATCATCCATCAGTTGAACGTCTTGCTGATCCTGTTCCGTATTTTGATCATCCCTCATTACTGTTCAACCTTTCCGAACAGGCCGGACGGTCGAATGACCAGCACGAGCAACAGGATCAGGTAGGCCACGCCGCCAGAGAGTTGCGTTGTTGTGAAGTAGGCTGTCACTGTTTCGCTGACACCGAGGATAATTGCCCCGATAAAGCCGCCAACGAATGAGCCCAGGCCACCGAGCACAATGATGGCGAACCCCTTGCCAATGAACATGCGGCCCATTTCCGGATTGATTGTGAAGATGATCGAAATGAGTGCACCGGCAATGGCGGCCATACCGGACCCGAGGCCGAACGTCGCCAACCGAACCCGACGGATATCAATGCCGCAGAGCTGCGCCACATCTGGATGCTCTGATGTCGCCCGGATCGCCTTGCCAAAAGTCGATCGGTCGAGGAAGAGCCACATGCCGACAGTCACGATGAGCGCGATGATGAATGCCACAAGGCGACTCTTGGAGAGCGCCAGGTCACCAAGAGTCAATGAACCCGAGAGCGGGGTGTAGGTGACACTACGAAAGTTGGATGTCCAGAGGTTGAGCGCCACTCCCATCATCAGGGTGGATAGTCCAAATGTGAGAAGGAGTGAATTAATCGCCGGTTGGTTAACGACCCGTTCTACCAGCGCAAACTGCAGGAAAACTCCTAACAGTCCAACCAGCACGGCTGTCGGTACGATGGCTACCAGCGGGTCCAGACCCAGCTGGGTGAAGAAGAAGTAGGTGATATAGGCACCGAGCATCATGAATTCGCCATGGCCCAGGTTGATGATTTTCATCACGCCAAATATCAGGTTCAGGCCAGTGGCAAAAAGGGCGTACACGCCGCCCAGAAGAATGCCACTCACCACAATCTGCAACACGTCCATGGAATCGCCTTCAGGTTAATCCCTTGTGGAAAGAAAGAGCCCACCCGCAAAACGGGCAGGCTCCCTGTACCGAAACTAGCGCTCGCTCCAGGCGGGCGTTGGAAGCTCTATTTCACCAGTTGTAAGTCCTTCTGGGGCAACGATCAGCTTTTCACCTTCCTGCCACTGGACTGTAAGCGGAATATGACCGGTTTGCTTGCCGTTCTCATCCACTTCGTATCCACCCGGAAGGATGTTTTCCATCTTCAGGTTGCGAAGCTCGTCTGCAAGTGCATCCAGGTCGATTTCGCCTACGTTCGAGAGCGCCTGCTCCAAAATCTGGCAACCGGCGTAACCCGTGGCGGCGTGGTAATCCGGCTCGCGGCCGTGCATATCCATGTACGCTTCGAAGAATTCCTGGTTGCCGGGCGTTTCGACTTCTGGCTCCCACATCGATGGGCCGAGTACATAGTTCGCGTCTTCGCCCAGCGTCTCAACGAACTCCGGCTGTGCCGCTCCCACGGAATAGGCATAGAGTCGGCAGTTAAGGTCTAGCTCTTTCGCCTGACGTTGAATGAGTACGGAGTCGGGCAGGTATGATCCGCCGATCAACATGTCCGGATCCAGGTCGCGAACCTGGGTGAGGATACCGGAGACGTCGGTGGCCTGCTGCGGATAGCTTTCTTCGTGGACAACCTCAATACCAGCATCATTGCAATGCTGGACTGCGCCCTCGCCGGTGGACATTGGGAAGACGGCGTCTTCGTAGATCACTGCGGCGGTCGTATAGCCTTGCTCGGTGGCGATGTTGGTTATGATGTCCTTGAAGTAGTCACCAGCTACGGAGTAGACACCAAATACCATCTGGTGTCCGCTCTCCCAAATCGAGTTTGCCGATGCACCGGCTACCAGCAGCGGCTGCCCGTACTGCTCGGTTACTTGCGCCACGGCCTGTGTTACGCCAGATGCGTAGGGGCCGAGGATGAGATCGACTTCATCTTCCGTGATCAGGCGTTCATACAGGCGAGCGCCTGTAGTCGGATCGGACTGATCATCGTAAATCACGAACTCTACAGGTCGGCCGAGAAGGCCCCCATTGGCGTTTTTCTGCGCTTCCCAAAGAAGATAGGCTTCCTGCTGGTACAGGCCGGTCCGGCCATTTGTACCCGTGGTAGAGACAGAAGCGCCAATGCGAATCGGATCACCTGAAGGTGCCTCGCCCACAGGGGTGCCTTGTGCGAATGTCCTGCCCTTTCCGAGCGCCAGGCCGGCTCCCAGTGCAGATCCTCGTTTTATTAGTGAACGACGGTGGAATCTGGACATATCTTCCTCCCTGTGTTGGCTCAGCCAACCTGGTCATCATCTATAACGATTCCCATCAGGTTGTGAATTTGCATAATCCACAACCATTTGTGAGGCCATGCGGCTGGCAGAGCTGCCGTCGTGATAGATGACACTGATACAGTGCCCGAATGCTACTGGATTCAGTACACAATCGTCAATACGGCTATTCCGCTTTTAGGGAATAGTTAAAAATTGATTGGTTTGGCTGAAGGCGAATATGAGGTCAGGTTTCGATCAGCGACCTGCCGTCGGCACCGGTCCACCGCCGGATGCCTGGTGCCACAACTCGCAGGATAAGGACACGTAGCGCGCCGGCCGTTGGAATCGCGACAATGGCCCCCAAAATACCCGCAACGGTCCCACCGAACGCCACCGCAATAATTACCAGCAACGGCGGAATATCTGCCTGGTTGCTCATGATCAACGGTACGATCACGTTGCTTTCGATCTGCTGGAGTACGAGATAGAAGATCGCAACCGCCAGCGCCAGTTGCCACGAGTCCAAAAACGCAACGATGATGGCGGGAATGGCCGCCAGGTTCGGGCCGATGATCGGGATCAACTCACCAAACGCTGCGAAAATCGCCATGACCAGGGGATAGTTGACGTCCATGATCGAGAGCCCTATGAACACAATTGTTCCCACGGAGAGTGCGCTGATTCCCGTTCCGCGAACATATCCACCGACCGTGGCACTGAGCTCGACCAGGATGGAGCGCATTGTTAGCTTATGTGGTTCCGGTACGAGAGATTCCAGGAACTGCCGTACAGCGCGTCGGGAGATGATCCAGTACGCGGCCATAAACGACATGATGACCACCTGCACCAGCGAGTTGAAGACTGTCATGGGTACCGAGACCAGCATTTCGGTGACATTGCCGATATTGTCTTGAATACCAGACCACACATCTTCACCGGTGCCGTTGCCGGGAGCTTCATCTACCGCGTCGCTGGCCTCATCGACGGCCTTACTTGCCTCGTCGATAACAGCTGGAAGACTTTCAACAAGCGCGGTGCTTTGGTCCCTGATCTGCGGCGCCAAAATATAGCCGAGTCCGGCGATGGTACCGATCAATATCAGGAACAGAAGGCCGACTGCCACACCACGTTTCATGCCCCTGGCGAGGAAGTTGATGATTGGCGAAACTGCCTCGCCAAGCACGATTGCCACAAAGAACAGCGCCAGGCTTCGGCCAGTAAGCGAAATAAACTGGATTGCTATGCTGGCGAGCACGAATCCAACTGCAAAAATCGTCGCTATTTTTATCCAACGATATGTCTGCCCTTGCGGATCGGTGGGGTCCGATTGGGATGCAGGTTGCGAGGAGCCCTCCTGCGACGGGGGAAGTACGTTTTCGTTGGCACTATTCAAGAGACACGCTCCTGCGAATACCTGGCTTCGAACCAGAGGCGGGAATTACTACGCTCACCTGTGCAAGAAGTGGGCCGTGCTATGGAAAGCGGCCCGCCAGCGCTGGCAGGCCGAACGTTATATGCTTCCTTCACCTTGCAAGTAGCGCATAAAACGCCCTGCAGCGGCGGGCATGTCACCTTCATGCTCGTTCATGTAATTGATAAGCGCACTGCCAACGATTGCACCGTCGGCGATTTTGCCCACGTCTTCCACGTTTTCTGGCGTGCTTATTCCAAACCCAACCGCCAGGGGCTGATTGGTGTGTTGGCGCACTCGCTCCATATACGGCCGTAGCGTTGCGCTCATTGATTCGCGGGCGCCGGTTACGCCAGTCACCGAGACGCAGTAAACGAACCCGGTACCGCTTTCGCCAACCAGCCTGAGCCGCTCTTCTGTTGTGGTAGGGGCGACCATGAAGATGAGATCGAGTCCATGCTGGCTCGACGACTCGCTGATTCGTTTGCTTTCCTCAATCGGCAGGTCGGGAATAATGAACCCATCCACACCGGCGTCGGCGCAATCGACCACGAACTGTTCAACACCGTATTTCACAATCGGGTTGAAATACCCCATCAGCATTAGCGGAATGTTCACGCCCTGATCGCGCACCCGTTTCACCAGCGCAATGCAATCGCGCAGGGTGGTGCCCTGGTCCAGGCTAACCTGGCTGGTGTGTTGAACGGTCGATCCGTCTGCCAGCGGGTCGGAAAATGGCGTGCCGACTTCGATAAGATCGGCGCCGGATTCAACCAGTGCGAGGAGAATCTCCTCGCTCGTCTTGAGGTCCGGGTAGCCGATGGTGATGTACGGCATCAGCGCGGTGCGATTTTCCGCCTTGCAGCGTTCGAAGGTTTCGGGAATACGACTCACAGTTCCACTCCAAACGCTTCAGCAACGGTGTGCATATCCTTGTCGCCACGACCGCTCAGGTTCACAATAACGCTCTTGCCGGGGCCGATACTCTTCGCATTTTGTGCGATCCATGCCACAGCATGGCTGCTTTCCAGCGCCGGGATAATACCCTCGGTGCGGCAGAGAATCTGGAATCCTTCCAGCGCTTCTTCATCTGTAATAGCGGCGTACGTTGCCCGACCACTATCTTTCAGCCAACTCAGCTCCGGGCCAACGCCCGGGTAATCGAGGCCTGCACTAATAGAGTGCGTCTCGATGATCTGGCCATCATCGTCCTGCAGCACATAGCTCCAGCTGCCGTGGAGTACGCCTTGCTCGCCCTTTACCAACGTGGCTGCGTGCTCGGTGCCATCGGTACCGTGGCCACCGGCTTCGACGCCGACGATCTCGACATCCGTATACGGAATGAAGTCGTAGAAGAGGCCCATCGCGTTGGATCCCCCTCCCACGCAGGCGACCACCATATCTGGCAATCCGCCCACCTGCTCGTCGAATTGCTGGCGAGCCTCCTCGCCGATAACTTTTTGGAAGTCGCGCACAATCATGGGGTAGGGGTGCATACCGGCGACGGTACCGAAGATGTAGAACGTCTCCTCGACGTTTGTGACCCAATCGCGAATCGCTTCGTTAATGGCGTCTTTCAACGTTCTCGATCCGCTGGTAACAGAGCGCACCTCGGCCCCGAGCAGTCGCATGCGGAAGACGTTCAGACTCTGGCGGTGGATATCCACCTCGCCCATGTAGACGATGCAATCCATACCAAGCAGGGCACAGGCGGTTGCGGTGGCGACCCCGTGCTGACCGGCTCCGGTTTCGGCGATAACGCGCTGCTTGCCCATTTTCTTGGCGAGCAGCGCCTGGCCGATGGCGTTGTTGATTTTGTGTGCGCCGGTGTGGGCGAGATCTTCGCGCTTGAAGAAGATGCGTGGCCCGTTTCCTCCGCCAACTTCCTCGGCAAAGCGGGTGGCTTCATAGAGCCCGGTTGGTCGGCCGATGAACTCCTTACGAAGCTGATCCAGCTCCGCCAGGAACTCGGGGTCCTTCTTCGCTTCTTCGTACGCAGCCGTGAGTTCGTTGATGGCAGGCATCAATGTCTCTGGTGCGAACTGGCCGCCAAACCGCCCGTAATATCCACTCGAATCAGGGCGGGCATCGGTGTTCTCAAAAACCTGTCGTTCAATCATTGCGTTTCCCCAATTGGGTACGAAAGACCGCACACGGCCTTTCGATTTCGTTCTCTCGGGAATCGCCTCATTGCGATGGTTTGATTGTACTCGTTATCACATATCGACCGGTTCACCTATCCACGCTCGCCAATGGCCAGTTGCCCAGACAATACTGGCTAATTGCGTACTTGAACAAACTGTTCGGTTCTGCGGCGAAAGGAATAACTCACTAATCCGGGTAAACGCTGCCTTCGTTGTCAGACTTAAACGACCTTACAATGAATAGGTATGCATATCGAACAATTATGGGAAACCAATACAAGAGACTGTAGCCGACCCCGATCAATCCCGCGAGCATGAGCCCGGTAAAAACAATGTATGTTTGGCCAGGTCCAGCGAGGAGGTATGTTATGCCAGTCAGGATTCCACCTATTGCGGATATCCCAATTCCTCCGATCGCGCCTTTCAGGGATTCAAACGCACGATCCGCTCTCATGTCCCATCTTGCTAACGCCTGGTGTGATTTGGCGGATTTTTCGATTGCTTTTTCAAGATCCGCGTCATTTCGTGTCAGAAAATCGACTCTTGCATCGATTGACTCAATTTGTGGAACAATACTTCGGGTGAAGTACCCGTAATCATGATCATTGTCGAGGTTTAGCTCGCCCGCCCTTGCAACGATTTAGTCACGCTGTTCAAAAAGATCACGGAACTCAAGAAACCGCTGGGCACCTTTGTAATGACGGTCGTAGGACACTAGTGGTTTTTTGGACAAGACTTCATACCCTCCAAGGCGCGTGCACGATATGCAAATCGAGTGGCGAGCGTGGGCGCTCGTCGAGAAGCTCGAAACCAGTAAATTGAAGCGTGTCGCAATAATACCAGCATGATAGAAATGGCTAACTACGGAAAGTAACGCAGATTGAGATCGCAAAGGCCAGAGCGCTGCTCGGTGGGTGGCTTGAATCCACATAAAGTATCCGTGGCATAATTGCCATTGATGCCACACTGTGCGACAAGGAGCTCATAATATGGAAGTTGCCGTCTACAGTTCCAAACCGTATGACCGTAAGGCGCTGGATGCCGCCAACTCAGATGGCCAACTTCGTTTTACCTGGTTGGAGCCGCGACTCCTGCCGGAAACCGCGTACATGGCCGAAAACTTCCCGGTGGTGTGTGCGTTTGTGAATGATCATCTCGATCGCGATGTGCTCACAACACTCGCCGGTGGCGGCACGAAGCTGATCGCTCTCCGCTCTGCCGGGTTCAATAATGTCGACCTGGATGCGACCCGAGAGCTCGGGGTGCAGGTGGTGCGCGTACCGGCGTATTCTCCCAACTCGATTGCAGAGCACACGGTGGGTATGATTCTGGCACTGAACCGCAAACTGCATCGGGCCTATAACCGTGTGCGCGAGGGCAACTTCGCGCTCGATGGCCTGCTTGGATTCGATATAGTCGACAAGACGGTGGGCATCATCGGTACTGGCAAAATTGGACAGGTGGTTGCGCAGATCCTACGGGGATTCGGTTGCCGACTGGTGGCGTACGATCCGTATCCGAGCGATGCCGCCCGAGAGCTGGGGGTTGAGTACATGGAGCTTGACGAGGTCATCGCGATGTCCGATATCCTCACGCTGCACCTGCCACTCACACCGGAAACGCATCACATGATCGATGCAACCAGCATCGCCAATATGAAGCGCGGGGTGATGCTGATTAACACCAGTCGAGGTGCATTGTTGGATACCTCTGCCGTGATCGACGGGCTCAAGACGGGCCAAATCGGCTATCTTGGACTTGATGTGTACGAGGAAGAGGACGATATCTTCTTCCAGGATCTCAGCAGCTTCATCCTTCAAGACGATGTTTTTGCCCGCTTGCTGACCTTCCCGAATGTGCTCATCACCGGCCACCAGGCGTTCTTCACGCAGGAAGCACTTGAGGCAATCGCAACCACAACCATCGCCAACATTGCCGCATTTGCAAACGGGCACGAGTTGGTGAACGCTGTTCCATTAGGGGATTGATTCGGAGAGTTATGAATACCGATACCGACCTACAACAGACCAACCTCACCGATATCGAATCTCGCGACGATATTGCCCATCTCATGCGCGAGTTTTATGGCCGTATGTTTAAGGACGAGGTTATGGGGCCGATCTTTCTCGACGTAGCCGAGATGGATCTCGACGCCCACATCCCGATTATGTGCGATTTCTGGGAGCTGCAACTCTTTCAAAAACCTGGCTACCGGGGCGGCATGATGATGGTGCACTTCCAGCTCCATAACAAAATGCCGGAAGGGCTGGAGCATCACCACTTTATGCGCTGGCTGGATTACTGGTACGAAACACTCGATGCACTCTTCGAAGGGCCCCGCGCTACGTGGGCGAAAACTGTCGCGTCACGCGTTGGCCGTAATATGAGCCAGCGGTTCGACGAAGTGAGTGGTCGCAGTGCCACGCAGCATCCGCTGAGTCAGTTGCGAATTACGAACTCGTAACCAAGGAAACAGATGGGCCCACACGCGGAATGCGGGCGGGCCCGAAGAAGGACAAATGTGTCGGCTGGAACGCACTTGTCGGAGGTGTCAGCTCCGTGACCCCTGGAGGGGGCAGGTCACGGGTAATGACCGAAGTTGAATGGTGGCCGGTTACTCGATCGTAACCAGGGTCCACATGCCCATCATGGCGTGCGGCATGCCTGTTTCCATATCGGGAACCCAACATGTAAGAAAGTAGGTACCGGCTTCAAGGTGCAGCGGCAGAGTTTGCTGGACGCTACCGGAGATATCGGGCATATAGGCGATAGGGATCAAATCCTCTTCGTTCAGGGCATCGCCTGCTGGTGGGGCTCCGGTCATAAACGAATCCATCGTGGCCTCCACCATCTCAAGTGTGGTGCCATCCGGAACGCTTGCGAACTCCACGAAGTGAATCTGCACACCGTGATTGATAATTGTGATGATGTTGTCGCCGGCAACAAACTCGCCCTCGTCGATCTCGATCACCATTTCGCCGAGTCCCAGTGTGACATTGGACTCAACTGCAGGGAGATCGGCTGGCATTTCGCCGGTTACTTCAAAGTCGACTGGCATCGTGGTGCCGAAGAGGGTAGAGGTGGCCCAGGCGCCCGGGGTGAAATCGATCACGCCCCAGCTTTCGGTGCCTTGCGCCAATGTGACTCCACCGCCCCAATGCGTATCCATGAACCAGGATGGCATTCCATCCTGCGCGGCCATCGTGTCTTCGTAGGCACTTTCGGAGGTGACACCTTCGGGGAACTGAACGAATATCACACCGCTCGGCCCCATTTCGCCCGAGGCAGGCCCGGTTACGTTCACCAGGTATCGGCCAGCTTCGAGGCTTTCCGGCATACCGGTGACACCGTCTTCAGTAATCTCGAGGGAGATTTCTTCCAGTCCGGTGGGCATACCAGCGGGAGTTGCAGCGCCCGTACTCTCCTGCGCCAGGAGGCGGTTGATCGATCCGAGATTGCTCATACCAAGGCCAAAGGCCATGATCGCAGGGAGTGCTTTAACGCGTGCGCGTGAGTTCATTACCGTGATCCTTTCACCTGTTAGAGCGGCAGCACACTTGCCGCCGCTGCACAACGAAGCCACCCGGTTCCCTTGCGCAGGCATATAGTTGCATCCGCTGCTGTGGTGGAACATCGGCAGGATGACGTAGATTTGTTTGCTTTTCGCAAATACGTCATTTGACGTAGGGGAATGCTACAACCCGGCGCGCAGCGCCTTGGCAACGAGTTCGGGGCGGCTGGAGACGTTCAGCTTGCCCATGGTGTTGCCGATATGCGTGGTGACTGTGCGTGGGCTGACGCTCAGCTTGTCTGCCATGCGACTGGTGGTGAAACCCTCGGTGAGCAGGGTCAGGATCTCCCGTTCACGTGGGGTGAGTTCCGGAAATGGCAGGTCCTTACCCACGGTGACCAACATCGAGTGTTTCGATGTGGCCAGCCGCTGGGCTGATGACCTGATATACCGAAGCAGTTCCCTGGTATCCCATCCCGTTCCACGAGCCCGGTCTTTGCTCGTGTCGTCCAATGCCGAGTCGATCTCTCTCCACAATCGGTTCCGGGCTGCACACGCGTCTTCATCGCGCATGATGTCGTGTTCTTCTGTGAACGCCTCGGCCCTGGCAAGCATGGCCGCAGCGTCGTGATAGTGCCTGGTTCGCACAAGCAGTTCGGCTGTCAGCTCAGCGATTTGCGCATGGAATTGCGCGCCCGATGTTTCGGGTACGGAATCGAGCGCTTTCAGGATCGCGCGGGCGGCGAGCACCGGTTCATCCCGTTTTATGTGTACGGAAATCATTTTGGTCAACCCGGTTGCGAGCAGGGATCGTGAATCCAGCTCCCGTGCCAACCTGATGACCTCGGTGAGAACCGTCTCCGCTTCGTTCGGCTGGTCCATAGCCAGCAGGATCGCGGCATGATTAACAAGCGCGTGGAGCAAATCCCGCCGCATGCCGATCCGGCGGGTATTGGCGATGCACTGGTCGATGTACTCAAGCGCACGGTCGTGCTCTCGCAAACTGTTCGCTGCGGCCGCGAGGTTGGAGAGCGCGATGGTTGCGCCGGGTGTATCCCCGAGTTCGGTCAGGGTGCTTTCCACCTTGAGCCAGGTGGATTCGGCCTCTGCGTATTGCTTGCGGAAGAAGTAAACCGACGCCAAATTCGCATTGGCGATCGCTTCCTCCCGCACCTTTCCAAGCTGGGCGAAGAGCATTGCCGACTGCCGCAGCAGCTGTGCTGATTCCTCAAGCTGGTTCTTCTCCTGCGCGAGCATGCCTGCAAGATTCAGGAACTTCGCCCGCAATATCGGGGAATCGTGGGCTGATAGCTCCTGCTCGGCTTTGGTGATCGACGATGCCGCGCCGGCGATGTCCCGTCGCTCCAGTTGCAGTTTTGTAAGCGCCAGAATCCCCCGGATTCTCAACTCGGGTGAGAGTTCCTGGCTCCATCGGGGTGCCTGCTGCAGCCACCCGATGCCTTCCTGGCTGGCACCGATTTGCTCCAGGAACCGGGAGAGCCCGGCAGCAATGGTGGTAACGGTATGAGCATCCTCGTGCGCAATCGCCCAGTCGATGGCCGCCCGTATATTGGGCAACTCGACGGTGAGATGTTCCAGCCACGGACCAGGATCAACACTCGTCAGAGATAGTTCAGTTTGATTGGCGAGATCAATCACATACCCTGCCAGAAACGCCTCAGCATCTTTCCGCTGTTCCATGGCCTCGAGTTCACTCACGCAAAACTCGCGCAGGGTTGCCAAAATAAGATACCGGTTGTGCGAGAAGGTGCTGAACCTGCGGATGAGGCTGAGGTTCATGAGTTCACTAATGGTATCGACCACAAGTGAGCTGATCCCGAGATAGCGATGCAACCGCTCCACCAGCGGCAGGTCGAATCCTCCTGGAAAGACCCCGAGGCAAAGGAACGCCCGCCGCAGATCGGGTGGGAGTAACTGAAAGCTCCATGAGATTGCTGCATGCATGGTGCGCTGTCGCTCGGGAACATCGCGCCGCGGACTGCTGAGGATGCCTTGGCCCCGTTCGAGCTGTGCGAGCACTGCGTCGGGCGAGAGGCTGCTCAGCCGTGACGCAGCCAGCTCGATCGCGAGCGGAATGCCATCCAGCCTCCTGCAGATTTCGAGCAGCACACGGTAGGTCGATTTATCATGAAGCGCATCGGCAGCGAGGGCGTTCAACTCGGTTGCCCGGTCCACCAGTAGCTGAACGCCAGGTGTCATCGCAGCATCGTCGGTATCGGGCAACGCAAGCGGCGTAAGCCAGACGATCCGTTCCCCGGCGATATGGAGCGGACGTTGCGAGGTCACCACAAAAGTGAGGTTGGGTGAATAGGGCAGGATAGCCGCGATATCCGACGCGCTATCGATGACATGCTCCACGTTATCGAGAATGATGACGCCCTGCCAGGATTCGAGTCGGGCCCGGATGCCGTCAACGAGATTGTCGCGCTCGATGCCAAGCGCCTTCCCCAGTTCAACCAACACGAGATCAGGATCGGAAATGGTAGAGAGGGGAACGAATAGTGCATCCGTGTTTGCGCGGTCCTGCACGGATCGCACTGCATGCACCGCGAGGCGGGTTTTCCCCACTCCGGCGATACCGGTAATTGTAATGAGGTGAACGGTCTCGTCCTCAATTAGCCGGGCAAGGAGATCGAGCTCAGCCTCTCGACCCACAAGCGTGGAGGCGAAATGCGGAAGAGATCGCGGCACGGACTGAATGTGCATTGGTGTCATCCAGAATAGTAGGCCGATTCCAGTTGTACGCAGGTATTCGCCGCCTTTCAGCAGTATACATAATTGTTTGCAAAAAGGGAGGAATGCGTGAAAACGCGTACGCTCCCAATACCGGCGCGGGTATCGGGAGCGTATCGCGGGTGAATTTGCTGTTGGTTTACCTTACGGTTGGAGCCACATCTTCCACAAATCGTCGGAGCTGGTCATCGAAATCCCCGTGCACTGGCCAGTAGGTGAACTGCGTGACACCCATTTCCTGGATCGTTTTCAGGCGCTCGGTCCACCAGTTGAGGTCTCCCCAGAACACGCCCTCATCGCGAGGCCGCGCGTTACTGCTGCCATCGTGGATGTAGCCCATGATGTTGTAGTTGATAAAGAGCTCCGATGGATCGCGGTTGTACTCCCGGGCGCCGGTATCGAGCTGCTCACGGAACCACGGCAGCCGTTCGTATGGCACGTAACTGGAGCTGACGGAGATACCATCGGCCAGTTTGGCCGTGAGATTGAGCGACTGTGGGCCCATCGCGCCCGTCATAATCGGAATGCGTCGGCTTGGGGCAGGGCCGAAATCGACCTCCTGTACGGAATGGATGTCGCCTTCGTAGCTGAATGGCTCGCCGTCAGATTCCCAGAGCCCGCGGATGATGTGGAGCGAATCGCGGTAGGCGCGGAACATATCGCCCTGGTTTTCATAGGTAGGACCGCCCAACGCGGCGATACCTTTGGCATTTGCACCCACCCCAATACCAAGCTGCACACGGCCACCGGTGATGGAATCCAGCGTGGCGGTTTCCTTCGCCAGTATTGCCGGCAACCGGAACGGGGAGGTGAGCACGTTCCCGCCAATTTCTACGGAATCCGTCACCGCACCAATTGCGGCGAGGAGCGTGGTGGTTTCACCAAAGCTGCCGAGGTAGGCGTGATCCTGCATGAGCAGGGCATCGTACCCGACTGATTCCGCGTATTTGGCCTGCTCAATAACGCGTTTGCCGTCGGATTGTGGATCGATATTTGCAGCGAATTTCATAGGCCCTCCCTGGATTGATTTCGGACGTACGCCCGCATTGTATTCCCGGGCAATCTGTAGACCCGTCCTGCACGCGGAGCGGGCATCGGGCGGGTTTGTCCCTACACCTCGGACGTAGGCCCGGGTTGCCGAAGGCGGCCGAGGCGAAGCCGAGCAGCGGAGCGAGCCCTTATATGCGGGCAATCGACCGGAGGTCGATGACGGTCACCGCATATAAAATGCGGTGCTACCCCGGCAATCGGTCACCGCATATAAAATGCGATGCTACCCCGATACCCGGTCACCGCAAATACA
>CAZGML010000026.1:0-36691 GCA_964526965.1 uncultured Sphaerobacteraceae bacterium
TGGTGGTGGGCCCCCCGGGACTCGAACCCGGAACCTGCGGATTAAGAGTCCGATGCTCTGCCATTGAGCTAGAGGCCCTGGCAAATACTAGGCTTTGACTCTGCCATTGTCAAGATTTTGTCAATAGTTGGCATGCTCCGTGCGGTTTACTGTATTCAGGAGCCATTTCATCGTCCATGATCAAGGGAGATCATATGTCCACCCGGCAATCCAACTCACGCAATATCCTCATTTCCGGGGGAACCGGTTTCATTGGTGGAGCATTGACGAAATCGCTGGAGGCCCAGGGATTCGAAGTAAAGCACCTGACCAGATCCGAGCCTTCCGGCCCCCGGCAGATCCAGTGGAATCCCTCCGAGGGGAAGATTGATCAGGAGAGCGTTGAGAACGCCGATATCGTTATCAATCTCGGCGGTGCGTCGATCGCCGGAGGGTGGTGGACCGAGAAGCGCAAGCAGGCAATAATGCAGAGTCGGATTGATTCCACATCGACGGTAGCGAAAGCGATTGTGCGAGCGGAAAACAAACCTGCGCTCTTTATCAGCGCATCGGCCGTTGGATACTACGGAGACCGTCCCGGCGAGGAGTTGGATGAAACTGACGGATCGGGCTCCATGTTCCTGTCTCACGTTTGCGAGCGTTGGGAGAGCGAAGCCGACCCGGTGCGCGATGCCGGTGTGAGGGTAGTGCATCCGAGATTCGGCGTGGTTCTGGATGGATCAGGCGGCATGTTGCCGCTCATCAGTATCCCGTTCAAATTCGCAATCGGTGGCAAAATCGGCGGTGACCAGCACATGGCGTGGATCGACCTGCATGATCTCGTTCGTATATTCCACTTCATCATTGAAAACGAGCAGATTGAAGGGCCTGTCAACGCCGTCGCACCCCAATCTACGACAAACGCCGAGTTCACCAAAGCAATGGGCGATGCGCTCAACCGCCCGGCCGTCATTCCGGTGCCGAAAGGGATCGCGGCTTTCGCGGGCGGACAACTTGCCCGGGAGCTCCTTTTGCCGGATCAGAATGTGAAGCCAACTGTGCTCAATGAAGCCGGGTTCGCTTTTGAGCGCCCAACTATCGAATCCTCATTAAAGGCTGCATTTAACTAAACGGAACGCGGGCATTGATTAAGCGAACAGGGATGACCAGTAAGCCATCCCTGTGCACTCGTTCTATTCGACCAATCCGTGTTCTATATGTCAGCGAGTTTCTGATAGATATTTGCCGACTGCTCGTATGCGTGCGCGATGCCGATGAGGTTAGCTTCATCGAACGATTTGCCCAGCAACTGCAGGCCAACCGGCATGCCATCACTGAATCCACCCGGTACCGAAATGCCCGGGATCCCAGCCATGTTGGCAGGAATGGTGAAGATATCGGCCAGGTACATTTCGTACGGATCGTCGGTGCGACTGCCGAGTTCGAACGCGACCGTTGGTGATGTCGGCGTGACGATTGCATCGACCTGGGTAAACGCTCGGTCGAAATCCTGCTTCAGCAGCGTGCGTACCTTTTGGGCTTTCACATAGTAGTCATCGTAGTAGCCAGAGCTAAGCGCATACGTACCGAGCATGATGCGGCGCTTTACTTCCTCGCCGAAGCCCTCGCCACGCGTGCGGAGATAGGTTTCGTTGAGGTCTTCGCCCTCGACGCGATTACCGAAGCGAATGCCATCGTACCTCGCGAGATTCGAACTCGCTTCGGCTGGAGCCGTGAGGTAATAGGCGGCAAGGCCGTACTTTGTGTGCGGCAGTGAGATGTCAACGAGTTCGGCTCCAAGAGCCTCGAGCTGCTTGACTGCCTCTTTTACCGAAGCATCCACACCGGCTTCCAGCCCCTCGATCAGGTATTCTTGCGCAACACCGATTTTCACGCCCTTCAGGTCTTCTCGCAGGGCGCCTCTGAAGTTCGGGACTTCTCGCTGGGATGAGGTGCTGTCTTGTGGATCGTGGCCGGTGATGGCCTGCAGCATCATTGCTGCATCCTGTACGGTGCGACCGAATGGCCCCACCTGATCCAACGAGCTGCCAAACGGGATGACGCCAAATCGGCTTACCCGGCCGTACGTCGGCTTGAGTCCGACGGTGCCACAGAACCCGGCTGGCTGGCGGACGGATCCGCCGGTATCAGTACCAAGCGAAATCGCGGCCTCGCGGGCGGCGACAGCGGCAGCCGATCCACCACTGGAGCCACCCGGCACGCGGGATGTGTTCCACGGGTTTCTGGTCGGTCCGTAGGCCGACATCTCGGTGGAGGAACCCATCGCGAACTCGTCTGTATTCGTCTTGCCGAGGAAGACTGCACCCTGTTCCCGCAAACGAGCGACTACAGTCGCGTCGTATGGACTTATGTAACCTTCCAGCAACTTGCTGGCGGCGGTTGTCGGAGCATCGGTGGTTGCGAAGACATCCTTGAACGCCACCGGAATACCTGTCATCTCTTCGGTTTCGCCGTTTTCAATGCGCACATCGGCCGCATTCGCCTGGGTCAGCGCTACATCCGACATCACATGCAGGTAGCTGTGAATCCGCGGCTCAACCTTTTCGATTCGCTGCAGATAGGCCTGGGTGAGTTCGACGGAAGAAATCTCGCGTTTATCGAGGGCTTCGCGGGCCTCGTTTGCCGACATGAGGGTGAGGTCGTTCGGAAGCGTCATGCCGACTCTCCTTCATCGTTCATCACAGCGGCGACCGCGAAGAATCCGTCGCGGGAATCCGCGGCGTTCTTCAAGGCTGTTTCCTGATCGAACTTCTCGACCGCTTCATCTTCGCGCCAAACGTTATTCATTTCACTCACACGGGCGGTCGGCGGTATTGCGTCGGTGTCGAGTTCGTTGATGACTTCGATGTGATCGAGGATGGAGGAAAGGGTTTCCTGCATGGTTTCCAGCTCGTTGTCATCCATTCCCAGTCGAGCGAGTGTGGCAACCTGCCGTATTTCCTCTAGCGAAAGGCTCATAGCTTCTCCATTAGACATAGGTGCTGCCCGAAACGCGCGCGGGTTCCGGGTGAAATCACTGCGAGGATTCTACCACCGCTAGCCTGCCTGCCAGCGTAGTTCCCCCCCGACAAGCGTATGCGTGGGCTGCAGATCGTTGCTCCAGACGGAGATGTCCGCCCGTGTACCCACTGCCAGGCGGCCACGGGAATAGTCATCCAGTAATCGTGCCGGCACGGCAGTCATCATGTGAATAGCCTCTGCCGGTGTGCATTCGCTCCAGTGCACCAGGTTTCGTAGCGCCTGATCCATTGTGAGAATGCTGCCCGCCAGTGTCCCGTCATCCAGCCGTGCGCTGTCTTCAGTCACGGTGACCTGCATGGTTCCCAGCGGGTAGGTTCCTGGGCCAAGTCCGCAGGCAGCCATCATGTCAGAGACGATCGCTATGGAATCCAGCCCCTTGGTCTTTAGCGCCAGGCGAACTGTGGCCGGGTGACTATGAATGCCATCAGGAATGAGACCTGTTGTGACACGATCGTCGACCATAGCGGCCACCATTGCCCCCGGCGCGCGGTGATGAATGCTCGTCATCGCGTTAAAGAGGTGGGTCGCCTTGCGTGCTCCGGAATCGATACCGGCCACGAAATCCTCATAGGTCGCGTTCGTGTGCCCCAGGCTGACGAGAACTCCGCGTTCTACCAGGTCCCTGATTCGGCGGGGAGCGTGCTCTCGTTCCGGCGAGAGCGTAACCAATCGGATCGAATCCTGTTCAAGCCAGCTCTGTAAGAGGTCTTCGCTCGCTGCCTGGATGAAGTCCGGATTGTGTGCGCCCTTCTTTTCAAGGCTGATAAACGGCCCCTCCAGGTGATAGCCCAGCGGCACAGCACCGTCAGCGGCAGCCAAATGATTCGCCCATGCCTCAAAGAATGGAGGGTACGACTCCGCTGCCGACGTCACGACGGTCGGTAGCCACGCCGTCACACCGGTCCTGAGTGATTCACGCGAGATGTGGCGGATGTCGTCGGAATCAGGCGTGACCTCGACACCGAACCCACCATTCACCTGCAGATCGATCAATCCCGGTGCAATCAGATCCGCATCGATAACGGTTTCCGGAAGATTGCCGTCGGGCAGCATGCTTCGGTCGATCCGCTCAATCACCCCATCATTGACGATGACCGTAGTGTCCTCCGCATGAGTCCCGATGACGGCCTTACCGCGCAGCGCGATTGCAGTCATGACTGCTGCTCCTTCCAGGTTTTGGCGACGTATTGTGCACCCGTCAGGGCCGGGTCGGTTACGTGCACAACTTTATCGAGGTCCCAGTGCATCTCGAGGTTGTCCAGTACCTGCGCGCGGAATCGCTCGACGTGGGTCAACATGCCGCCAACGAGTGCCAAATTCAAAAACGGACTAAACGCCAGCCGACGCGCTACGGCATCTGCGTACGTCGTCAAATCTACGGCGACTTCGCGCAGAATTCCGCGAGAGACCACATCTCCTGCCTCGGCTTCGGCGACGATCATCTGGCTAAGTCGGGCAATATCGCCCTTGCTCATTTTTGGATCATAAATGCGGTTGATGATGGAGTACGGATCTGGCAAATCGAAATGCTCGGTAAAGCGCTCCTTCAACGATGTTGGAGGACCGTAACCATCGACGAATGCCGAGTACGCGTAGAGACCCTTGCGGGCGACATCGTAGCCGCTACCGTAGTCTCCAAAGACATGGCCCCAACCACCTGCGCGGGCGATCTCGCCGTCTTCAGAACGGCCGAACGCTATGCTGCCGGTGCCACTGACCAATGCCACGCCAACACGGTTCGGTAGCGCACCGATGGCGAGCTCCGCATCGTTGGTGAGCGTCAGGCTTTCGCTGAGCTTGGTCAGTGAAGGTTCCAGCTTCTCATGGTCTTCGGGCCTGTCCGAACCGGAAAGCCCGCACCAAAGGCCAGTGAGGGGCAATTCGACACCTGCCCTGGTGGTCACCCGCGTGATGAGTTCCTGCAGTGTCTCGATTGCGCGATCATGACCGACCACCGCCGAGTTCGATGTTGTGGTGGTATCCCGGAGCACCTCGGTTCCCGCCTGATCGACCAGCACCATCTCGGTTTTCGTACCGCCGCCGTCGATAGCGGCGAAATACGCCTGGCTCATTCCTTGTCCCTTTCGATCACAGTGCGAATGCGGCCATCGGCTTCCTCAATACGGTTTTTCGCCGCTGCCGGATCAAGCCCGGTAAGCGTGCTGACGATAGCAACTTTTACGTCGCCATTGGCGGCATTGAGCGCCTGGCGTGCAGCGGTGTCCTCCAGGCCGGTAGCCTCGGCAACTATGCGGACCGCCCGTACCTTGAGCTTCTCGTTTGTCGGCTGCACATCTACCATCAGGTTGCCGTAGGTTTTTCCGAGCTTAATCATTGCACCGGTACTGAGCATGTTCAGCACCAGCTTTTGCGCTGTACCCGATTTCATTCGCGTCGAGCCGGTGATCACTTCTGGCCCGACAATCACCGCAATCGGGATATCGACTGCGTCGCTCAAGGCGGCGTTCGCCGAGTTGCAGACGCCGACCGTTAGCGCGCCAACGCTTTTCGCGTAATCAATAGCTCCGAGCACAAATGGCGTGCGACCGCTCGCTGCTATTCCAACTACCGTATCGTTTGGGCTCACGTCGACCTCTTTGAGCGCTTCGGCACCGGCGTCGGGTGAATCTTCCACATGTTCAACGGCGTGACGTAGCGCGTGATCTCCGCCAGCAATGAGCCCGACCACGAGTTCAGGTGGCGCATTGAACGTGGGCGGACATTCAGAAGCATCCAGGACACCGAGCCGGCCGGATGTACCGGCACCGATATAGATCAGTCGGCCACCCGCCTTAATGCGGTCGACAATTCCATCGACAGCTTTGGATATCTGCGGAAGCTGCTCCGCCACGGCTGGAGCGACTAACGCATCTTCCTCATTGATGACGTGCAGCATCTCCAGGGTAGGCAGCCTGTCGATGTCCTCTGTCCTGGGGTTGCGTCGTTCTGTAGAAATTCGTGACAGGTCTGGTTGATTGGTCGTCATAAAGGGCCTTATGTGCTAGAAAAAGGATGGCGGGCTTCCGCTAATTCATGGCTCTATTCTGGCACGAAATCGACTATTGAGCCGTGATTGTTTCCCGTCACATGCGTGGTAAGCTACGAATTCAATTGGCAACTGTTTTGTCAGAAGGGAAGCCTCGTTACTTCATGCCCGTAAACCCTCCCAAAACTTCCCGGCATATACCCCGAATGCGAGTCAAATGGCTTGCGATGTTGCTCTGTTCAATTATCGTACTCGCAGCTTGCGGCAATGGCACTTCGACCGACGATGAGGGGCACCAATTCGCCAGTGAGCGTCGGTCTACCTCTGCACCAACTGCAACAGTTGAGCCAACTGCCGAACCTGACGAAGTCGCTCCACCCACAGCGGAGCCAACCCTCTCGGCGGAGGATGTGATCTCTCTTCGCGGCGCTCCCCAATACCTTTATCTCGTTATCGACGGCGAACTGCAGGCGTACGATTCCATTAGTCGCACATTCACACCAATGAACTTGCCCGGCGGTTTTGGTGTCCTTGATTTTGCGAGTTCGCCATCGGGAGATCGGGTTGGGATTCTCGGCCTGAAGGGTGAGGATGTGTTCGTCCAGTTTTACGGACCCGATGGCGAGCCGCTCGGCGATGCGACGCGGCTGAGCACAGCCTATGTGCCGGCAGCTTCTTCACCCGTGGCAAGCCCGGTAGCCACTCCACACGCAACACCGTCGGTAGATAACAATCAACCAACGCTCCACGTCACCTGGGTGCCGCAAGGTAACTCGGTTGTTGTTACCGGACCAGGAATCATGCAGCGCGTATCCATGAGCGGCGTCACCATGCCCATTTCGCGTGCAGGGGTTACGGGCACGGTGATCAAGGGATTGTGGAGTCCAATGGATTCCCAGGTCGCGATCCTCACCCAGATGATGGATGGCCGACAAGGTGTGTTCGTGCTCGATAGTGGTCACGCCGAGGCGAGAGAACTGGAAGCGCTGCAGTTGGAGCCAGATCAGCGGCTGGGCAACCTCGAATGGTTGCCGACCGGCCTTGGACTTGTGTTTGTAGCCGGTAACGATAGCAATGGCGACCTTATGCAGGGTGAGTTGTACGTCCATCGATTTGGCGATGATGCACCGACTTTGATCGCAACCAGCGGACAGGGCGGCCCGGCAGGAACAATTACCCACGCTGATGTCTCCGCTGATGGATCGTCGGTGGCGTACGCGATTATGGTGCGCGATCAGGGGCAGTGGCACCTGCATTCGCTATGGGTTCGTCCGATCGATGGCGGAGGCAGTATCTCGATTCCGCTTACGTCCAACGCGCCGATCACAAGCCTGGCCTGGACCGCAGAAGGTCTTGTGTGGCAACAGGAAGATGGCAGCGCATCGGTGGTTGATGCCTCGCTAAACCCCCGACCCCTCGGTGAAGAGCCGGTGGCTACACCGGTATCGTCTCCGCAATCAACACCGGTAGTGGATGTGACACCACGCGGCTAGGAATCCGAAGAATCGATTTCCTCGGCATCGAAGATATTTCGTACGGCTTTGAGGGTTTCCGTCGGATCCACAGGCGGATTATCCGATTCAATCGGCTCGCCTGGTTCGGCAGCATCCACCGATTCAGTTGGCGCCGATGACTCTGGAGCCGGTTCCGGCGTTGGCGTTGGAGCGGCCGGTGGAGAGCTCATGCGAGCTTCGCGACTGCGATACTCCTCCGTCGTGAAGCACTCCAGCGTCATCGGTTTGCCCATCACGCGCGAAAGTACATCCTCCACAACCACCCGGGTTTCTTCCGAGTTCATTTTTTGCGCGTGGAAGGTGTAGGGCACCGTCAGTATGACCCGATCGCCTTGAAGTGCGGCTGGATCCATTTCAGACAGGAGCGCGCCGATCCGCACGTTTACCGCGTGCACATCGGCCTTGATCTGGCCCCATTTGCTGCGCACAGCGTCGATGCCGGGATCGCCCGTCGGAGGGGCTGCTTCCGGCTGCTGTTGTGGTGCGGGCGCACTGCCCGGCTGCTGCGCAGCCTGCTCCTGATTCGCCGCCGGGTTTGGTCGTGGCGGCTGGGCTGGCGGTTGCGGTTGTTGCTGTGCATTTCCGGCATTGCGTCGGGCGCCACCTTGCACGCGGCCAATCAGGTTGCCTGATCCTGCCGGTTTCAGCGGCGGAGCCTGTTGTTCTGGCTGGGCAGGCGGCTCCGATTGTTGCTGTGCAGCGGCCTGCTGCGTTTGCACAGAGGGCAACGAGCCGCGAATCGCGCCTTCAATCACCGCTATCTCCAGCGGGAGCTGCGCGATGCTGGCGTGCTTTACCTTGTAGTCAATATCCCCGAACTTGCGTGTAAGCTCGGCCAGGTCAGCGAGGTCGAATCGCTTTGCCAGCTTTTTGCCGGCGTCATCCAGATCGCTGGTTCCTCCGGATCTTTCGAGCAACAACTCTCGCATGTACGTCAGCAACTGACGGGCCAGTTGACGCACATCGTCCCCGGCGGCAACCGCATCCCCTATTGCCTGGACGCCGGCGCCGGGATCACGATCTGCGAGGGCCGTGGCGATATCTTCAACGCGATCGTTGCGGCTGACACCCAACACGGTTCGCACCAGGTCGGCAGTGACCGTGGCGCCGACATCATCTGCGTTATCGCGATATACCGCTACCTGGTCAAGTAAGCCTTGGGCATCGCGAAGTGACCCGGTTGCGTGGCGAGCGATCATGGCTTTTGCATCATCTTCGATGTCGATGTTCTCTGCATCGGCGATTTTGGTGAGGTTGGCAACCGTTGCATCCAGGCTGATGCGGCGGAAGTCAAAGCGCTGGCAGCGACTGACAATTGTCTGCAGCAGGTCTTCCGGATCGGTTGTCGCCAGGACGAACTTTGTGTGATCAGGCGGCTCTTCCAGCGTCTTCAAAAAGGCGTTGGCGGCCGCCCCGGTAATCTGGTGCGCCTCGTCGATGATATAGAACTTCGTCTTTAGTTGAGTCGGTGCGTACTTCACGCGCTCGCGCAAGTCGCGAATGTCATCGATACCGCGATTACTGGCAGCGTCGATTTCGATCACATCCGTCGTCGATCCCGATGTAATTGCGCGGCAACTGGCGCACTCGTTACACGGTCGATCTTCGGGGTTGGGAGCTTCGCAGTTAACGGCCTTTGCAAGGATGCGGGCTGTGGATGTCTTGCCGGTGCCACGCGGTCCGCAGAAGAGGTACGCGTGCGCGATGCGGTCAAGCGAGATGGCATTGCGGAGCGTATTTACCACGTGCTCTTGGCCGAAGTGCTCGTCGGCTGCAAATGTTTGTGGTCGATATTTGCGGTAGAGCGCGGCAGGCGAGGCTGCTGCTACCGGAATATCTTCTTCGGCTTCCGGGTCGGCCGCGGGTTCGTCGACCGGATCAACAAGATCCTCAATATCAGCCGGTGATTCTTCCTCGAATCCGGGCATGGCCATGGATGGCGGAGGCGCCTTTTCCGGTTCTTCTTCAGGCGTTTCGACTTGTTCCTCTTCGGGTTCCTGCTCTGGCTCATTCGAGCCAAAAGCGTTCAAATCGAACAGCGATCCATCGGACATGTGGGCAACTCCAAACCTGCGCTTCGCCACCAGCTTCGGGTTACGAAGCGGGGCGTTGAGATAGATACCAAGTATAGTCCGTAGAGCAATGATGGAAGGATGCGCAAAGCGGACATGGGCACACTCTACGTGGTAGCAACACCAATTGGAAATTTGCAAGATTTCACAGCGCGAGCGGTGGAAACCCTGCGATCAGTGCAACTCATTGCCGCTGAGGATACCCGCCACAGCGGCACATTGCGACGCGAATTCGATATTGATACACCGATGATCAGCTACCACCATCACAACCGCCAGCAGCGGGAACAACGCTTGCTGGATGAGCTTGAAACCGGCGATGTGGCATTGGTTTCAGACGCTGGTACCCCGGCGATTGCCGATCCCGGCCAGGAGATCGTGGCTGCCGCGCACGCTGCCGGACACAGGGTAGTGCCGATTCCTGGAGCCAGCGCAGCCATAGCCGCTGTCAGCGCTTCTGGTCTCGTAACAGGGCCGTTTGTATTCCTCGGATTCATCGAGCGCAAGGGCGAAGGGCGGCGTGTGGCGCTTGGCAAGGCCCAGCAAACCGGGTGGCCGATCGTCTTTTTTGAAAGCCCGCAACGACTGTTGGAAACCCTTGCCGAATTGCGCGAGATATTTGGAAACTGCCAGGCGATCGTCGCCCGCGAGCTCACCAAGGTGCACGAGGAAATCGTGTACGGCACGCTCTCCGAGCAGGAATCACACTTTGGCCATGGTGAGATAAAAGGCGAAATCGTCATCGTGCTGGGACCCGGTGATGCCGGAGCAGACGATGTCGACGTCGAATCGCTAGCACGTCGGCTACTGGCGGATCGGTTGAAGCCGAGCAAGGCCGCGCGTGAGCTCGCCAGCATCGCAAACATAAGCAGCGGTACAGCCTATGAGATCATTCGCTCCTTGCGGAAGCAATCCTAAAGGGGCTGGAAGCCCAGCTTGCGATGATGCATGCGAATGCTCTGCAGGATGCCGACGAAGATCATGCTTGTCCACAGCGAACTGACCCCGGCGCTGACGAATGGCAGCGTGAGGCCCGCCACCGGCATCAGGCCGATGTTCATGCCGATATTCAATGTGGCCTGGAAGAAAAACATGGCGGCCGCGCTAATCGCGATCATTTGACCGAAGTGATCGCGCGCGATCTCGGCGATGGAGAGGCAGCGCCAGATCAGGATGACCATGGCGATCATGAGCCCGATCATGCCGACAAAACCGAACATGCCGCTGGCGTGAGCGAAGATGAAGTCCGATTCTGCAACGCCGAGCAGGTTCAGGGTGCTCTGGGTACCGCCCCGGATGCCTTCTCCAAAAAGCCCACCCGCACCAATGGCAGTATGCGCCTGAAGAATCTGGTAACCACCGCCAAGTTGGTCCGAATTGGGATCAAAGCTTACCAACAGGCGAGTCTTTTGATACGGCTGCAGCACGAACTCCCACGCGAACAGTGCGAGGAATGGCAAGCTGATAACCGTGATGGAGATCCACAACCCACTGGTGCGCATCGCCAACAATGCTCCCAACCAGATTGCGATGTAGACCATCGTCTGGCCAAGGTCCGGCCCGATCAGGATAAGGAATGAAGGCAGCGCAACGATAAGCGCGGCGATGATGAAATTGCTCAGTCGCTTCATTTCAGAGCCCTGCCCGGCAACAAATGCCGCCAGGGCGAGAATCGTGGTTACTTTCGTGAACTCGGACGGCTGAATTAGTGTGAACCCGACGTCCAGCCAGTTACGTGCGCCGGCGATAGTGACGCCAAGCGGCGTCTGGACCGAAAGGAGCACGACCAGGCCCAGGGCATACAACGGCCACACCAACGCCTCCAGATAGCGATAGTCGATGCTGGCGAAGAAGAACATCAGCACAAGGCCTATCGCACCAAAGAGAAGGTGTTTGGAACCGTCGTTGAGGAGATTCTCGGCCGGGTTGGGCAAGCCAACAGCGCTCCAGATGCTGAGCGCACCGAAGGCCATAAGCACGCCCATGGTGAGGAAGAGCATCCAGTCAAAATCCCGCCAACGGTCGTTACCAACGTTGTAGGAGGGAACCTCGATTTTGTGTCGACGACTTGTAAGTTGCATAACAGGTCCGAAAGGTTGGTCTAGAGCACAGCAACGTCGTTAATGGTAATGCGGAAGGTCTGCTCCAGAAGGTTTGCCGCACGCCTGCACATCTGCATGCGCGGCAGGAAGAGTTCGAAATACTTCATCACGCTCGCGAGTTCGGTATCGATTTCAAGTTCAAGGGTGATGGTCTCCGCTTCAGCGTCCACGCGCAAAAACGAAGATGTTGTAGCGTAGTTCATTTGATCATGATCGTCGAAGTCCATCGGGTCGTTATTACGAACCCGGCTCCTGTGCACGTCACTCTTGTCGGCCAAAATCAGCGCGGCACTCACCGGATGCACTGGTTCGCCCGGTTTGCCGGCGTCATCGCCATGTGAACCGATGGCGCTCATGATCACGATCACATCCTCCGGTTTCATCCCCCGGGAGGTGAGGATCGAGTGCGCGATGATGGCACCGGTACTGGCGTGGCCGTGACGGCTCACCACGTTTCCGATGTCGTGCGTGAACCCGGCGATTTCTGCCAGTTCCTGATGCCGTTCATCATATCCAAGGCGCAGCATAACTCCACGCGCTATTGTGGAAACCAGCCCTACGTGACGGAAACCATGCTCGGTGTACCCGAGCACGCCGAGATTGCGATCGGCGGCGTCGATCATGGCGCGGATTTCTTCGTCCTGTTCGACGTCCGCAAAAGTAAATTCGAGTTGTGTATCGGAATCTGTCGTGGCCATAGGTCACCCCGCTTCGCACGTCTATTCTGGTAACGATCCTACATTAAATCGGCTCTCAAAATCGCTAACCCGGTGTTGATCAGCACGGTATAATTATGAAGTAGGGACTCAACGAACGCTTCTGAGGAGCATCGCCCATGTTTCCAATCAATGACCTCTTCGATGCAATTCTGGTGGGCGGCTTCTTGTTTGGTCTGCTCTTCACGGTCGGTGCAGTTGTTCTTGGTTTTGCCGACCTGGGTATGGATGCCGATTCGGATTTCGAAACCGAGGTAAACGGGGGCGACGGGCTTTTCTCATCGTTGTTCAATGTGAGTTCGATTCTCGCTTTCATCACCTGGTTCAGCGGTGCCACATACCTTGTACGCAACGGACTCGGCTGGTTTGTCGGCATCGCCGTCCTCATCGGTCTTGTCGTTGGATTCGCCGGTGCATGGGCCATTACCTGGTTCCTGTATTCGTTCCTCCGCAAGAACAGCCCGGAGTTGAACCCGGCCGATTGGGATGAAATTGGCCAAATTGGGGCGGTCACCAGCACTATCCGACCGTCCGGTATTGGGTCGATGGTGTATGAGCGCCACGGCCAACGACACGCCATCCCCGCTCGTACAAAGGATGGGTCAGGGATCGAAAGAGACGTTGAGGTCGTTATTATGGACATAGAGCGTGGTGTTGCCATTGTGCAACCATGGCAAGAATTGCTTGAAGAGAGTTCTCTCGAGATCAACTAGCAGGGCCAGGGTGCCCTTCGCAAAGGACCAGTGCGCGTGGAAATAACATCTATCGCGATCATTGTGGGAATTATGGTCGTGGTATTGCTGCTGTTGGCAGCACTTATCGCGAACCTGTACCGCAAGGTCGGCCCGAACGAGGCGTTAATCGTCTACGGTTTCGGGGGAACCAAGGTCGTAAAGGGTAGCGGTAAAGTCATTTGGCCGATGATCCAGCAGAGTCGCGAACTCAGCCTGGAGCTCATGAGCTTCGACGTAGCCCCCACCCAGGACCTCTATACCAACCAGGGCGTGGCGGTAAACGTGGAAGCAGTGGCCCAGATCAAGGTCAAATCCGATCCAGTCAGCATCCTCACCGCATCCGAGCAGTTCCTCAGCATGGATTACGCCGCAATGCAGGGGCTTATCCGGCTGGTGATGGAAGGTCACCTGCGCGGTATTGTCGGTCAGCTCACGGTGGAAGCCATCGTGAAAGAGCCGGAGATGGTGGCCGATCGTATGCGAGCTAACGTCGCAGAAGATATGGCCAAAATGGGCCTCGAGGTGGTGAGCTTCACCATCCGTGAAGTCACGGATTCCAACGAGTACATCCTCAATATGGGTAAGCCGGATGTTGCCATTGTACGACGTACTGCGGATATCGCTATGGCCGAGGCCGAACGCGATACAGCAATCCGGCGCGCCCAGGCGATGCGCGAGGCGAAGATCGCCGAAGCCGCTGCCGAGCAGGAGAAAGTCACCGCTGAATCCATCAGCCAGACTGCCCAGGCCGAGTCGATTCGTGACCTCAACCTGAAGCAGGCTGAGTACGAACGCGCCGTGCAGGAACAACGTGCCCAGGCAGACAAGGCCTATGAGATTCAGGCCAGCGTTCAGCAGCAGAAAATCGTTGAAGAGCAAGTCCGAGTCGAAGAAGTCCGCAAGCAGGGTGAGATCGCCGTTCAGGAAGCGGAGATCCTCCGCCGCGAGAAGGAGCTCATCGCGACCGTGCTCCGCGCTGCCGAGATCGAGAAGCAGCGCATCGAAACGCTCGCCGAAGCCGAACGCCAGCGAGAAGTGCTCTCTGCCCGAGGTATCGCCGAGCGCACACGTCTCGAAGGTGAAGCCGAAGCCGATGTGGTTCGTCTCACCGGTCAGGCCGAAGCTGAGGTTATCGAAGCGAAGGGTCAGTCCGAAGCGACCGCCATGCAGGTCAAGGCTGCCGCATTCCAGGAGTACAACCAGGCTGCGATTCTGGACAAGCTGCTCGACCAGATGCCAGAAGTCGTTCGTGCAGCTGCCGAGCCACTCAACCGCGTCGACAAGATTACTGTGGTCTCCACTGGTTCCGATAGCGAAGGCGCCGGCACAGGCGTGAATCGCGTAACGGGCGATGTCACAAACATGGTGGCGCAGGCCCCGGCGCTCATGGAAGCACTTACCGGCTTCAAGATGGATGAGCTGCTCAAGCACGTTCCGGGCACTGAGGATAATTACTCCCGGTCGTCCCGAACATCAAGTGCGCGGAAGCCATCCGACGAAAACACCGAGTATGTAGAAGCTGAGCCGGTCTCTGACAATGGCGAGGCGGATGAATCGGGAGAAGAGTCGTAAGACGTTCCGATCAGAATTTGTGATAATGAACGGGAGGCCATCGTGCCTCCCGTACTCGTATATGGAAAGTGCTCGCGTTTATGGAAACCCCTGGCAGTTCACCGGTACCCGGTGGTGAAGCGCAATATGTGACACCCCAGGCGCTTGGTGAGCCTGGTGATCGGCGATTCCGTATCGTCGTGGTGATCAACGGCATCACCTGGATTCTCTGGATGGAAAAGCAGCAGGTTCAGGCGCTTGGCATGGCCATGGAGCAAATTTTGGAGTTCATGCCGGTACACAGCGCCCTGCCCGATTGGGCCCTGCACGAAGTCGAATATGACGACCAGACGGATTTGCAGTTCCGTGTTGGCCGCATTGAGATGGGCTTCGACTCCGAGGATCAGCAAGTCATCATTGCCGCGCACGATGTTCAGCAGGAGGATATGGAAGCCGCCCCGAGCGTGCGGTTCCGGATCAGCCTGCAGCTGGCTCGTGCCTTCAGCGAAGAAGCCGCCGATTTAATGACAAAGGGCAGGCCACTCTGCCCCATGTGCGGAATGCCGAAGGAGCCCGGTCACATTTGTCCGGAGCAAAACGGGCACCTCCCGTACGACCTGGACGACCCATTCATTGATTTAAACTAATGCCTTGCGTTCGGTTGGAGTCAGTCACTACAGGTGGCTGACGTGATCCAATCCCTGTATGAAAAATGCCCATCAATAGAGCGTAGCCGTCTTAACATCTTGGTACGATATGTGCGTTTTTCTCCCAACTGGTCGAGGGGTGAATCAGTAGTGGGGACAGAATGGAAGAATCACAACGTCGCGCACCAGAACTCAAGGCGGGTTTCTTCTTTGGACTAGGCCTGGGAGGATTCTTCGATGGAATCGTTCTGCATCAGTTGCTGCAATGGCACCATGTTGTTAGCAATCACGATGACTACCCGGTGAACACTGTTGCGGGCCTGGAAGCGAACGTGTTTTGGGATGGACTGTTCCACGCATTCACATATATAGCAGTAGTCATTGGTGTGGTGCTGCTGTGGAAAGCCAACGTCACTCCCGAATCTCCATGGTCCACCAAACAATTTGTCGGCACACTCCTGCTAGGTTTTGGCGTGTTCAATGTTGTAGAGGGATTGGTAAATCATCAGCTTTTGGGCATCCATCACGTTAACGAGACTGTTGCTGAAGAGCACTGGATCTGGTGGGATCTCGCGTTTCTTGCCTGGGGCGCTGGCATGATCGCGATTGGCTGGCTCCTGCTCCGGAAGGCTCCGCAACGGAACGCGCGGCACACCTCATAGCTTCCGACTGTCATATTGCCGAAAACCTGTTTACCGGTGAAGATGATCCCGCGAACGAATTTCTTTATGACCGGGAGCAGTATGAGCGTCACGAATTATCCAGCGATCGAAACGATTATCTCCGCAGCCGAAAGCAAGGGAGCTCGTGTAGGACTCTGTGCTGTTCTGCCAGATGGAACCCGCATCGCTCATCGTGAGAATGAGATTTTTGTTGCGGCCAGTACGATCAAAATCGCGATCATGATCCAGCTTTACCGCATGGTGGATGCAGGTGAATCAAAGCTCGATGATGTCTATGTCATGCGCGAATCCGACATCTCACCGGGCAGCGGCGTAATGCAGGGGCTCCACGTTGGATTGGAACTGACCTTGTACGACATCTGCTACCTGATGATGAGCATCAGCGATAACACCGCCACGAACATCCTGATGGATTACTGTGGCAGGGACGCTATCAACGCCACCATGCGTGAACTGGGACTCAAAGATTCCTACCTTGCCCGAAAAATGCGTGGTGGACCTGCGCCCGAAGGCGAGCGCGAGAACGTCGCAACGCCTGCAGAGTTCGCCAGCATCATTAACTCCATTCTGGATGGCAAGGCTGCAAGCGCCGAAAGCTGCATGGCCATGCTGGAAGTGCTGAAGACCCAGGCCAACAGCCGCCGCATCGGCCGCTACGTTCCGAAGGATATGGAGTGGGGGAGCAAGACCGGCAGCCATGTGACCACATGTAACGATGTCGGCTTCATCATGACCAATGATGGTCCGCTCATCATCTCCGCATATGGTGAGCTCCTGGCCGATGTGGTTACCGGTGAACTGTTGATCAGCGACATCACGCGCGAGATATTGACGATCGTATAGTCAGTAATTACAGTTTCACAAATTTTGGTTGACACAAGCTGCTTGCGTTCTGTAAGATACAGAGGCGCACACGAAATGCGTGTGCACCGTTTCACGAATGGATGTCATGAACCGCTTTCCGCTGATCGCCATCGTAGTACTCCTTATTACCGGGCTCCTTCTAGTAGGGAGCATTTGGAGTGAGCGAGGCAAGCAGACAGCGTAAGCTGAGATACGTTACGAGAAACATGCTGGCCTCCTCATTGCAGGGAGGCCTTTTTGATGCTCCGGAACAACGATGTCCACGGTGCATTCGATTCCCTCCCATGTGATGGAGTTTCCATACCAATCGGGAGCACGGCAGCGGTCGAGGATGACCCCCGGGCCGGAACTCGAAGAGCCACGTTGTTCATTGCACGCACCGCGTGCCAGTCAGGAGCAGAACCATGGTCGCAATCGACCCAAAGACTCAACAACAAACCGCGGAATCACCCACCGCTCCCGAGGTATTGAGCGGTGCTCAGATTACCTGCCGCGCGATTGAGGCCGAGGGAGTGACCACCGTATTCGGCTATCCCGGCGGCGCGGTTATTCCGCTGTACGACGCGATTCCCGAATCCGGGCTGCACCACGTGCTCACAAGGTTCGAGCAGTGGTCCGGGCTGGCTGCTATCGGTTATGCCCGCGTTACTGGCGATGTTGGCGTGTGTATCGCCACCTCCGGTCCTGGCGCAACCAACCTCGTGACGGCGCTGGCGGATGCGATGCTGGACTCTGTGCCAATCGTCGCCATCACCGGCCAGGTGAACCAGCCGCTCATTGGCAAGGATGGCTTCCAGGAAGTCGATATCACAGGTATTAGCCTGCCGGTCACCAAGCACAATTACATTGTTCATGATGTGGACGATATTGCTCACACCATCAAGGAAGCGTTCTACCTCGCCCGTAGCGGCCGTCCCGGCCCGGTGCTCGTGGACATCCCCAAGAACATCTTCACTTCCAGCACCGAGTACAAGCCGGCCGGAAATGTTGGACGCAAGAGCTACCAACCGACCACCGTGCCGAATATGCGGCAGGTTCGGCTCGCAGCAGAGGCAATCGCCCAGGCCAAACGCCCGCTGATCATGGCTGGCCACGGCGTTATCCTCTCCAACGCAGAAGCCGAGTTCACCAGTTTCGTTGAGAAAACCGGAATTCCATCCATCTTCACCCTGCTTGGTCTCGGTGCAATGGATGAGCTGCACCCGCAGGCAATCGGCATGATGGGCATGCACGGCCATCGTCGCGCCAACCGCGCGCTGGATGAATGCGATCTGCTTATCAACTTCGGCGCTCGTTTCGATGATCGTGCCACCGGGAACCTCTCCGGCTTCGCCCCGAACGCCAAAGTCATTCACGTCGACATCGATCCTGCCGAGATCGGCAAGAACGTCCACACCGATGTTCCGGTTGTCGGCGATGTGAAAGAAGTGCTGAAACTGCTCACGCCAGAGGTTGAGCCGGGCGATCACACCGCGTGGCGCAACTGGATTGAAGGCCAGCAGAACCGCGTGCTCCGCGCCGCACTGGAGGACCGACCCGATTGGCCCGAGCCGTATTCCATCATCAAGGAAATCGCAGCAGCCACCAATCACGATGCGGTTGTGACAACCGACGTCGGGCAGCATCAGATGTGGGCCGCCCAGCATATGGGTATCAAGCATGGCAAGCGCTGGATAACCAGTGGCGGACTCGGCACCATGGGCTTCGGCCTGCCAAGTGCCGTCGGCGCCAAAATCGGCCGGCCTGATCTTGAGGTCTGGAGCATCATTGGCGACGGTGGGTTCCAGATGAGCGGCACCGAGCTCGCGACAGCCGTGCAGGAAAATCTCGATATCAATCTCGCAATCGTGAACAACGGCTACCTGGGAATGGTGCGACAGTGGCAGGATCTCTTCCACGCTCGCAACTATTCAGAGGTCAAAATCAGCGCACCAGACTTTGTCAAACTCGCCGAAGCGTATGGCGCCACCGGAATTCGTGTTTACACGAACGATGAAATCCGCCCGGCAATCGAGAAGGCTCGCTCTATCAAGGGGCCGGTGCTTATCGACTTCGTGGTTGAGCCAGAAGCCAACGTTTATCCGATGGTTGCGCCGGGCGCAGCGAACTCCCAGATGATCGATGGGGCACCGGAATCCGGGGAAGAGGAGTAATTACATGGAAAGCACACACACGCTCGTCTTGCTCGTGGAGGATCATCCCGGCGTTCTCAACCGGGTTGTGAGCCTCATGCGCCGGCGATCATTCAACATCGATTCCATTACCGTCGGCCATTCCGAACAGGCCGGAGTCTCGCGCATGACCATTCAGTTGCGCGGGGTTAAAGAAGACATCGAGCAGGCCGGTAAGCAACTCTACAAGTTGCTGGAGGTCATCAAGGTCATCGACCTGCAGCCAACCGAAGCCATGATTCGCGAACTCGTGCTGGTGAAAGTCGCCGCCAAGGGTTCCGTGCGTGCGGAGGTTGTGCAGACTGCGGATATTTATGGTGCGCGCGTGCTTGACGCCACGCCAAACAGCGTGATGATCGAAATGAGCGGCGCCGAGGAAGAGATAGAATCCTTCCTCACCATGATGCGCGTCTACGGTATTCGCGAGATGGTACGAAGCGGCAAGGTTGCATTGCCACGCGCGTTGAGTCGGAAGACTACCGCGTCGCAGAATGTAAACTCACTGGCTGCTGATTAATATGCGTTCGACATGGGGCCTCACCGTGGGGCCCCATCACAATGAGTCGACGAGGAGTGTTGTCGACACGGAGGTATCGGAAACAATGGCTGCGAAGATCTACTACGAGAACGATGCAACACTGGCACCCCTACAGGATAAGGTGGTTGCGATCATCGGGTACGGTGCCCAGGGGCACGCCCACGCACTTAATCTCCGCGATAGCGGAATTAGCGTTGTGGTTGGGCTGAAAGACGATAGCAAGAGCAAGCCCAAGGCAGAAGCCGAAGGTCTGAAGGTGTTGCCGGTTTCGGAAGCGGTTGCTGCAGCCGATGTGATTATGGTGCTGGTGCCAGATCACCTCCAGAAGGCGATCTACGAGAAAGAGATCGAGCCGAACCTGACCGCGGGCAAGACCCTGATGTTCGCGCACGGATTCTCCATCCACTTCAAGGCCATTACCCCGCCGGATAACGTCGACGTAAGCATGATCGCACCGAAGGCTCCGGGCCAGCGCGTGCGCGAACTCTTCCAGGAGGGCATCGGTGTACCGGGCCTCGTTGCCATCCAGCAGGATGCTTCCGGCAACGCCCTCGAGACCGCACTGGCCTACGGCCGTGGAATTGGCTGCCTGATGGCAGGTGTGCTTGAAACCACCTTCCGCGAAGAAACCGAGACCGACCTCTTTGGTGAGCAGGCCGTCCTTTGCGGTGGCGTCACCGAGTTGATGAAGGCCGGATTCGACACACTGACAGAAGCTGGTTACGGCGCTGAAAGTGCCTACTTCGAGGTCGTTCACGAGATGAAGCTCATCGTCGACCTCATCTATGAGGGCGGCCTGACACTTATGCGCCAGGTGGTGAGCGACACTGCCGAATACGGCGATTACATCACCGGCCCGAAGATCATTAACGAAGAGTCCCGCAAGGCAATGAAGCAGGTACTCACCGACATCCAGGATGGCACGTTCGCCAACAACTGGATCAACGAGAACGAGACCGGCCGCGAAGGCTTCCTCCAGCTCCGCAAGGATAATGAGGGCCATCCGGTTGAAGAAGTTGGCGCAGAACTGCGCGCCATGATGCCGTTCCTCAAGAGCGGCCAGGCTGCCCGTGATGCGGCCGCTGCCAAGCGAAATCAGTAAGGACCATTGGGAGGGCAGGTTTTGCCCTCCCGCAAAGGAGTAGTGAAATGAGCGACGGAGAGATTAACGTAGGAACCGAACAAGATCGTGTCATTGTGTTCGATACCACCCTACGAGATGGTGAGCAATCCCCAGGTGCCACTCTAACGGCCGACGAAAAACTCGAAGTCGCCGACGCTCTATTCCGCCTAAAAGTCGATGTTATCGAGGCCGGTTTCCCGGCGGCATCGCCCGGCGATTTTGAAGCCGTACGTGAGATCGCCCGCCGGAGCGCAGGTACGGGCGTAACCGTTGCCGGCCTCGCGCGCGCAAACAAAACCGATATCGAGCGAGCAGGCCAGGCGGTAGCCGAGGCAGAGAGGTCGCGCATCCACACATTCATCGCAACCAGCGATATTCACCTCAAGCACAAGCTCCGCATGTCTCGTGAGGAAGTCATCGAACGGGTGCGCGAATCTGTAACCCTCGCGAAGACCTACGTTGATGATGTTGAGTTCTCCTGTGAAGATGCCACCCGTTCCGACCGCGATTTTATGGTTGAGGTCTTCAGCGTTGCCGTCGAATGTGGCGCCACCACGCTGAATATCCCCGATACGGTTGGCTACACCACACCATTTGAGTATTACGATCTCATCACGTACATGAAGGAAAACATTCGCGGTGTGGAGAACGCGATTCTTTCCGTGCACTGTCACGACGACCTCGGTATGGCTACCGCCAATACGCTCATGGCCGTTAAGGCCGGGGCCCGTCAGGTCGAAGTTACCGTTAACGGAATCGGTGAGCGCGCCGGGAACACCTCCCTGGAAGAAGTTGTGATGGCGCTGGAAACGCGCGGATCCGAATTCGGTGGCGTGAGAACCAGTGTCGAAACAGCTCGCCTGGTACCGGCATCACGTCTCGTTAGCCAACTCACCGGATTGCAGGTGCAGGCCAACAAGGCGATTGTTGGAACCAACGCGTTCGCGCACGAAGCGGGGATCCACCAGGACGGCATGCTGAAGGAGCGCACTACGTACGAAATTATGAACCCCGCTGATGTTGGATGGGACGGTACCAGCCTGGTGCTCGGCAAGCACTCTGGCCGTGCCGGATTCCGATCCGCGCTCACTGATCTTGGCATCAAGCTGGACGACGAGCAGATGCAGGCGGCCTATAATCGCTTCCTGGAGCTCGCCGATCGCAAGAAGAAGGTGACAGGCGCCGATATCGAAGCGCTTATCGCCGACGAAGTCGTCGTACACGACAGCGTGATCCAGCTGCTCGATTACAGCGTCACCGCTGGCAAGGGCGGAGAGGCCAATGCCATGGCCGTGATCAGCCGGGAGGACACCCAGCTATCTGGACGTTCATCCGGTAATGGTCCAATCAACGCGCTGCTTTCGGCGATTGATTCGGCCCTTGGCATCGAGACCGAGCTAACGCATTTCCATGTCGACGCTGTCACCCCCGGCGAGGATGCGCAGGGGCGGGTACATGTCCGCATTCGCTACGACGGCCAAACCTATAGCGGCCATGGACTCGCTACCGACACTGTGGAAGCGACCGCCAAGGCTTACATCTCCGCGGTCAGCCACATGCTGCAGGATCAGCCTGATATCGCACTGGCTGGCATGTCCTCCACCGCCGAATGGAGCGGAGGCGGGGAATGAGCGCCCGACAAGATGTGATCTGTCAGCATGCGCTTGTTCTGGCGAACAATGGTTCCTGCCTGCGTGCCCCTGGATTTGTAAATGTAGATTGCGCGTTCAAGTGCTTTGAACCCGCCGTTTTTGCCGGCAGAAAACCGGAATAGGAATAAGGACTTCTCTCGTGACTCAACCAAAAACCATGGCAGAAAAGTTGTGGGACCGCCATGTGGTCCGACATGTCGATGGTGAACCCGACCTCCTCTATATCGACCTTCACCTCGTACACGAAGTGACCAGCCCGCAGGCCTTCGAGGGCCTGCGCATGAATGGTCGTAAGGTGCGTCGTCCGGATCTCACCGTCGCCACCGCCGACCACAACGTGCCCACCATTGGCATCAACCTGCCCATTGCCGATCCCATTTCTTCCAAGCAGGTAACCCGGCTGAGTGAAAACGCCCGTGATTTCGGCATCAAGTTGCACCCAATGGGCTCCGCCGGTCAGGGAATCGTGCACATCATCGGGCCGGAACAAGGCCTCACTCGCCCCGGTATGACCATAGTGTGTGGCGACAGCCACACCAGCACACACGGTGCGTTTGGTGCGCTCGCGTTTGGTATCGGTACCAGTGAAGTCGAGCACGTGCTTGCAACCCAGACACTGCCACAAACCCGCCCCGAGACCATGGCGATCACCATCGATGGCACCCTGCAAGAGGGTGTGACCGCCAAGGACGTGATCCTGGCCATCATCGGCAAGATCGGCACCGGAGGCGGCGCTGGCGCCATTGTGGAATACCGCGGTGAGGTCATTCGCAACCTTTCGATGGAAGCGCGCATGACCATCTGCAACATGAGCATTGAAGGTGGAGCCAAGGCCGGCATGATCGCGCCCGATGAAACCACGTTCGAGTACATCAAGGGCCGCGAGTACGCCCCGAAGGGTGCCGACTGGGAGGCCGCGCTGGAGGATTGGCGCACATTGCCGACCGACGAAGGGGCTACCTTCGACCGCGAAGTCGTGATCGATGGCAACTCCATTCGACCACACGTCAGTTGGGGCACCAATCCCGGCCAGGTGTCGCCAATCGACCAGGTTGTGCCCGATCCGGAAAGCTTCGAAAACCAGGGGGACCGTGATGCCGCTGCACGCGCGCTGAAGTACATGGATCTCAAGGCTGGTACCCCCATGCGAGACATTAAGGTCGATACGATTTTCCTCGGTAGCTGCACCAACGCTCGTATCGAAGATCTCCGCAGCGCTGCCGATGTTTTGAAAGGCCGGCGCGTTTTCGAAGGTATGCGGGCCATGGTCGTTCCAGGCTCAATGCGCGTGAAAGCGCAGGCAGAAGAAGAGGGGCTGGATAAAATATTCCTTGAAGCCGGCTTCGAATGGCGCGCTGCAGGTTGCTCCATGTGCCTCGGCATGAACCCGGATCAACTGGCCCCAGGCGAGCGATGCGCCAGCACCAGCAACCGTAACTTCGAAGGCCGACAGGGTCGGGGTGGACGTACTCACCTCGTCAGCCCGCAGGTGGCCGCTGCCACAGCCGTGCTCGGACACTTTGGCACGCCCGCTGATCTGAAATAGGAGAACTTAATGGATCCCGTGAAAAAGATTGAAGGTCGCATTGCGCCGTTGGAGCGGAGCGATGTCGATACAGATCAGATTATTCCGGCCGTGTGGCTGAAGCGCGTGGAGCGCACTGGCTTTGGTGAAGGGCTGTTTTCTGCCTGGCGCGAGAGCGATCCCACATTTGTGCTGAATCGAGAGGAGTACAAGGGCACCAAGGTGCTCATTGCTGGCCCAAATTTCGGCACCGGCTCCAGCCGCGAGCACGCAGTCTGGGCGTTGATGGATTACGGCTTCGAGGCTGTGATCTCCCCTAAATTTGGCGACATCTTTCGTAACAACGCCACCAAGGCCGGACTCGTGCCCGTGGAGGTGGATGAAGAATTCGGCCAGGAACTGATGGAAGCGGCGCTTGAACATCCGTTTCTGGAAGTCGTGGTCGATGTCGAGAACCGTACAGTTTCCGCACCAAGCCTCGGTATGAGCCATACGTTTCCGTTGGACGATTTTACCCAGCATCGATTGCTCAACGGACTCGATGACATCGGAATCACGCTCACACATGAGAGCCTGATCGAGCAATACGAGGCCAATCGCAAGCCCTGGATGCCCGTAGTTGACCATCCGGAGGCACAACTGAATGGCTAGTTACAACATTCTGTTGCTGCCAGGCGATGGTGTTGGGCCGGAGATCATGGATCAGGCGGTGCGCGTAGTTAATGCAGTCGCCGAGAAATATGCTTTCTCGCTGAACACCGAAACGCGCCTGATTGGTGGCAGCGCCATTGATGAGTACGGCATCGCTCTACGGGATGAGGATATCGAAACCGCCCGGGAGTCCGACGCGATCCTGCTCGGGGCTGTCGGTGGCCCAAAGTGGGACGACCCTAATGCCAATGTGCGGCCCGAACAAGGCTTGCTCAAGATCCGTAAGGCATTGGGCCTCTTTGCCAACCTTCGCCCGGTTACGGCGAACGAGGGGATCCTGGAAGCATCCCCGATCAAGGAAGATCGTATCCGCGGTACTGATTTGCTGGTTGTGCGCGAGCTTACGGGCGGTATCTATTTCGGCGAACGCCGCCAGTGGAACGACGAGCAGGGCCGCGCCGCGATGGATACGCTCGTTTATCACGAGTACGAAATCCGGCGAATCCTGGACCTTGCCTTCGAGATGGCCCGCGGCCGCAAGGGACGTGTCACGAGTGTTGACAAGGCCAATGTGCTCGATTCCAGTCGACTGTGGCGTTCGCTGGCAACCGAGATCGGTGAGGCAAACAGCGACGTCAACCTGGAGCACATGCTCGTCGATGCCATGACCATGAAGCTGATTCAGCAGCCAAACGAGTACGATGTGATCGTGACCGAAAATATGTTCGGCGACATTCTTACCGACGAGGCGTCCGTGCTCGGTGGCAGCATTGGGCTTCTGCCGTCGGCATCGCTCGGCGCTCCCGGCGAGGATGGCCGCAGAATCGGTCTCTACGAGCCGATTCATGGTTCCGCCCCTGATATCGCCGGTAAGGGCATTGCCAATCCGGCAGGCATGATTCTCTCCACTGCGATGATGTTGCGTATGTCCCTGAATCAGGAAGAAGCAGCCGATGCTATCGATGCGGCGGTGGATGCCGTGATCAACGATAGGGTGTTCACGGCCGATCTCGGTGGCAATGCATCAACTCAGGAGTTTGGTGACGCCGTGCTGGCTCGGCTCACGAGCTAATCACTTGTAAGTGGTAACGGGCTGATCTATAGTAACAAGGCGGCCAGGGAGGTTCCTCCCGGTCGCCTTTTATCGTCTGAAGGCAAAGAGGAAAAACACAGAATGAACAGCAGCAAGTTGAATCTCGCAGTAATTATTGGGTCCGTTCGCGAAGGGCGCTTTGGCCCTACGGCCGCCAAATGGTTCGCTGCAGAAGCCGAAAAGCACGAAGGCTACGATGTGAACGTTATTGACCTGGCGGAATACGATTTCCCGGTCGATATGTCCCGCAACGATAGCGTGAACGCCTTCGCCCGGGAGATCGATGCTGCTGACGCGATTGTGGTCATCACTCAGGAATACAACCATAGCTTTGCTGGCCCGCTGAAGACCGCTATCGACGCAATCAAGGAAGAGTGGCGAGGCAAGCCGGTTGGCTTTGTTGCGTATGGCGGCATGTCTGGTGGTTTGCGCGCTGTGGAGGCGCTGCGGATCGTGTTCGCCGAGGTTCACGCGACCACTATTCGTGAGACCGTGGCCTTCCCGATGTTCTTCGAGAAGTTCGACGAAGAGGGCAATCCGCTTGAGGCCGAGGCTGTGAACAACGCTGCGAAGATCCTGCTCGACAACCTCGAGTGGTGGGGTGTTGCGCTTCGCGAGATGCGGGAACGCGTCCCATACGGCCAGCCTGTTACCTCAGCTGTCGCTGCGGACTAGACTCGCGGTGAAAATAAGTCATGAAGATAGGGATGCCTGCGGGCATCCCTATTGTCGTTCCCCGGGTTCGGCGCTTGTGACACGATCCATGAACCCCGTCAGGCGGCCGAGTTGGTAGGATTGCACCAATTCGGGTTCGGGGAATCCGGGGGTGGTAGGAAGTCGCAGCACTTCGATCTGCTCCACACGGAATTTGCCGAACTCAATGTCTCGGAACGGCGTGAGGTCGTGAACCAGGCTCCCGATCGGAGCATCCTTCATGTACTGCGCAATGATGAGTTCGGGCAGATAGGGGTAGCGATTCCGTGGTGGCTGGGAGACAAAGTCTACCAATACTTCCTGGATGCGGCTGAACCAGCCATTGTCGTGGATATCGAGGAATGCAGCGTCGGTATAGGAGTTTGCGCCACCAATCCGGACATCGAACGGCCGGAAGTCCTTCAGGCTGACCTGACACTGCTCCAGGTATTCGTCCAGCCACTGTTGGGTAATTTCATCCCGACCGTTGGGCCGCGTGCTCAGGTACCCGAGCTCCTGCACCGTGATGAAGTAACTGGTTTTGGGTACAAGGCGAACGTAATCGTGTGCATCGAGCGCCTCGAGCAGGGCTGGAAGAGGGCCAGTGAAACTCTCTTCCGGCACCCTGGCGCAAACAATAATGAGGTCGCCACGTCGATTTAAAAAGTTCTCTGTATCGTGGCGACCGTCTGCCACGCGTTCTACCTGGCGAAGCTGTGACCAGATCCGCCGGAAGCTTTCATCCTGCTCAGTGGGAACATCAGGTAGCCACCAGAACGGGTGGCGCCAACGCAGCACCCAGCGGACTGATTCCTTAACGAAATCTCGGAACCCGATGTCCCTCACAACTAGGTGATCTTCTTAATGGTGAGTTCTGCAGGACCTCCAGGAGTCTCCACCGTAAAGGTGTCCCCGGTTTTACGACCGGTAAGCTGGCTGCCGATAGGGGATTCTTCCGAAATCTCGTTCTTCATCGGCTGTGCCTCGGCCGGGCCAACGATCTTGTAGATCTCTTCATCGCCGTCGAAATCTACCGTCACTGTGCGACCGATGCCGACAACGTTCGTGTCCGACCCATTGTCGTCGAGAATATCAGCGTTCCGCAGGATCTCCTCGAGTTCACCAATACGCTTCTCCAGCATCGCCTGATCCTGGCGTGCGACATCGTACGCGGCGTTTTCTCTTAGATCACCATGTGACCGCGCTTCTGCTACAGCAGCGATAATCTCTGGTCGCTTAACCTCAATAAGTTCTTGTAACTCAGCACTAACACGCTCATAACCTTCGCGTGTGAAACTGACCTTCTTACTCTTTTCCAATGAACTGTTCCCCAGTCGATTCGAGCTTGGCCGTTACGAGCGGCGACGTATGCTTCACCGGACGTCGGTGAAAGTAATCAGAGCAAATAATATGCAACATGCGTTCCAGCATTGCCGAAACGCAATAATAGTCGTTGCACTGATCCGTTGCAGAGGATATTACTCGAATTCGAAGGTAGCTTCTATTTCTACGGGGATGGCTCCGGGAAGTGATCCCATACCTACTGCCGATCGCGTGTGCTTTCCGGCTTCTCCCAGTACCTCAACGAGTAAATCGGAGCAGCCATTAATAACCTGCGGATGCTTCTGGAAGAGGGGATCGGCGTTCACCATTCCCAGCAGCTTTACTGTGCGGGTGATGCGATCCAGCGATCCCAGCGCTTCCTGCGCGGTGGCGAGGATCTGCAGCCCGCATGCACGGGCGGCATCGTACCCTTGCTCCACAGTGATATCCCCGCCGACCTTGCCGGTCGGGTGGTCGCTGCCCGGGCCGGTACCGGAAACAAAGAGCAAGTTTCCCGTTATCTGGTAGCGAATGTAGTTCGCCGATGGATTCGCCGTTTCCGGTAGCGTGATGTCAAGTTCCTTGAGACGTGCCTCAATGCCCATAATTGCCCTCCTGTGACGCGAACGAAGATTACTTGTGGCCAAGTACCTTACCAATGCGTTCAATGGCGTTCTTCAGGTTCTCATCGCTTGTGGCAAAGCTCAAGCGGAAATGTCCGGTTGAACTCGCGCCAAACGCTGTTCCCGGAACCACGGCAACGTGCGCTTCATTAAGAAGCTTCTGACTCAGCTCCTCGATGCTCATACCGGTATCCCGACCATCGACGTAGCCATAGAACGCGCCCTCAATCGGGGCCTGGTGGAGTCCTTTAATGGCATTGAGCCCCTCAGTAATCAGCTTTCGCCTTCGATCCCACGCATCTACCATTTCGTAGATGATGTCTTGCGGACCGTTGTACGCGGCCACACCGCCAGCCATGGCGAATGAGGTTGCGCACGTAACGGAGTGCGACTGCAGAATTGCGATTTTCTTGATCAGGTCCGTGGGGCCGGTCACATACCCGAGTCGCCAGCCGGTCATCGCGTACGCCTTGGAGAGCCCGTTAAATGTAAGGGTGCGGTCAGCCATATCCGGTAGCGTCGCGATGCTGATGTGTTTGTGATCCTCGAAGATGATTTTTTCATACATCTCATCGGTGAACACGAGGATATCGTGTGCCTTGGCGAAGTCCGCGATTGTAGTGAGTTCTTCCATCGTCGCCACGCGACCACTTGGGTTGTTCGGTGAGTTGAGCAGAATAACGCGCGTTTGCGGCGTTACGTGCTCTTCCAGCTGTTCACGTGTAATCGCGAAATTGTTATCCGGATCCAGCGGCACACCGATCGCACGGCCACCTGCGAGCTCAACCATTGGCTGGTAACTCACCCAGGCGGGCTCAAACAACATCACGTCGACACCCGGCTCCACGAACGACATGATCGACTGGAAGATCGCGGATTTGCCCCCGGGCGTCACGATGATATCTGTGGTTGGGTCAACAGGTATTCCGTTATCCGACTGCAGTTTGTTCGCGATTGCCTCAAGGAGCTGCGGAGTGCCCTTGCTGGGTACGTAGTGCGTGTTGCCTGCGTTCATCGATCTGATCGCAGCATCGCGGATATGTTCCGGCGTAATGAAGTCCGGGTCACCACCGCCAAGGTCGATGACATCAATACCATCGGCGCGCAGTTCCCGGGCTCGTTGACTCACTGCCAAGGTCGGGGAGGGGCTGGCGTTACGGACGCGCGCTGCGAAAAAGTCTTCTCTCGATTTCTGAACGGACATGAAAGGGCCTCGCTAACTGTACCTGAGGTTCTCCGGCAATAGTTTGGCAATATTGTACTCTCATGGTTCATATGGCAACTGTATTTGGGGATGACGCCAAGGTAGCTGCAAGCCGTCGTGTCTATTCATTCCAGGCAGCATGCCGAAACAGGGGTAGAATGGAACTATTCCATCGGTATACCCGTTTCAATCACAGGAAATACCCACAGTCAGGGGTAATCGCACAACCAAAACCCTGGGCAAGTCACCATGGGACCAGAGAGGATTTAAAGATCATGCAAATCGGCATTTCTGTGCGGAGATTCATCACGTTCGCACTGGTCGCGATGTTGATGCTCGGCAGCCTTGTGGCACCCACGTCCACCATGGCGCAGTCCCAGACCTACCAGAGTTCGCTTACGGGCGTGAACATTGCTTATGATGCCCCATACCAGATTTTTGAAGATGGTGTTTTCGTCGAAGAGGGCATGGAAATCCTGATGTTCGTGGGCCCAGCCGATGTTTTGGCCATGGGATTCATGTCGCCGCTGATCGACCTGAACGGCGCCCGCGATATCCTGCTCGAAACCCTTTTTGGAGAAATGGGAACAGCCTCAACGATTGATCGCGGAGACTATTCCGGCGTTTCGTACTCGCTGGATATGCTCAACATGGACGGGCAGGAGATGGGCGTTTTCAGTCTCTTCCTGAACCAGCGCTCGCACGGCTTTGCCGAGTTCTATATCTTCCTTGCGCCACCAACACTGTTCGGCAGCAGTATGCAGACAGCGCAGAACTCGTTCACCATTGATGGCACCCCCTTGATGGATGGCGTAGATGCGCTTGCCATGGGCGGAATGGTCACCGACAACATCGGTATTACGGGCGGTGAGGCTGTAACGGACGTCACTGACGTCACCGAACCCGAAGACCCGGAGACGAACACATCCGAAACAGACACGACGGGTACGGGCACCGGTGACTCCGAAACAACCGATCAGGGCGATCAAGTCATTTACCTTCTTGCGGTGATGCAAGAGTACACGGTCGTGGACGCATCGCTTATCAATATCGTCAATCTACTGGATCAGTACAGTAACGAAGAAATCACCATAGAACAGGCGTTTAATGAGATCACTGCGGAGGCAGAGTTTCTGGCTGGGCTAAATGATCGTGTCGCGCTCATTGAGGTTCCGGCCGGTATGGAGGATCTCCACCAGGAAACTCTCTCCTGGGCTGACGCAATCACCGCGATTGGTACTTCCTGGATTGCGGCCATCGATGGCACTGGAACAGTGGATGCTGCCAGCAATGCCCTCTCGCATGGAATTGATGTTCATCTCGAGTTTGGAGACACGATACAGGCGCAGCAAATCTCCTCCGGCGATTCGGAGGATACGTCGGATACGGGCGAGACCACCCAAACAACCGAGACGAACGAAACCGTGGATCCCACAGAGGTGGTGGACAACGATACCGACGCCGTTGATGCCGACGCATACCTGCAAGCTATTCAGAATCACCGCCTTTCGTTCTATGAATCATTTGGCGCGTTCAACGCAAGCCTGGGTGGGCTCGATGGCGAGCCGACTGATGCCGAGATTCGAGACGCATTTGACGGCTCGCTCGTTGAGGCGGAGAAATGGGTTGGTTACAGCGAAAGTGCCCAGCAGCTGACTCCACCACCGGGCTACGAAAACGTGCAGACTGCCTACCAGGCCTGGGCTGACACTGTCACCGAGATGGGCAACATCTGGGTTGCTGCATTGAATGGTGACTCAGCGCAACTGGATGTGTTTTTCGATTACATCCCAAATCTCGAGCAGGCTGAAACGGACCTGGATCTCGCGATTATCGAAGCAGAAGAGCAATCTTCCGCCGGCGGGGATTCAACTGAAGCCACCGAGACCGGGAATGGCTCCGAATCGACGACCCGTACCAGCCGCACCTCGCGCTCTGGCGGTGGCGAGGAAACCGATACCGAAACTGAAACAGATGCCGATGCGTCTTCTGGACGACCCAACCGATCTGACCGTTCCAGCGGGGAGTTGAGCGGTGAGACCACGGAAGGCAATACCTCCGAGACGTCCGGCAGCACCAGCCGCACCAGTCGAACCAGCGCTGGTTCCGAAGCTACTGAAATGCCAAACGAGTGGGTTGCTGATGTGACGGGTGTCACCATCTCCTGGAGCGACGACCTGGCGCTGAATAGCCAAACCGACGAGCCCCAGGTAAGCGATGCAGATGGTGGCTCCGATGAGATATGGCTGGAGACCACTTCGGGGCAATATGCGACTCCCGTACGGGTTCAGGTATTTGAAAACCCGGGCAGCGATTCCACAGCGTTCATCAACGCAGTCGTGAATGATCCAACTCAGGCTGAAGATATCTGGGGCGTGGGTACGGAGGTGCACGACTACAACGCCTCTGCCGAAGCCAGCGCGGCGCTTATGCATTCTGAAGATGAAATCGGCGGGTACTGGATCTATGTGCAGCTGACTTGCATCGATTCTTCCTGCGAAAAGCTGGCCTTCCTGGAGATCGCAACTGAGGGAACTCCGATGGTAGAGACGCTGGACATCATTAGCTCCGGGTTGGCTGTCGACGGAGTCAATGTCTCCAACGTATTGCCAGTGAGCGATGTTCAGAATGTTGTCGAGCGACTTGGTGACTAGGTTTTGGGAAAGGAGGAGTACGTCGTGAAAGGTACAGTTCTCCATGCCTTGAAACTGACCTTCCTGCTGGTGCTTGCAGCCGCGATCAGCTGGAGCGGGGCCGCGTTTGCCAGCCAGGCTGGAGACGCCTGGATTGATCTCGGTGAAAGCTTCACCGATGGTGACGCCGCTCTGTCAGCGGATGCAATCGTCGGCGACACATACGTCCTTCCTGCCAGCGGCGCAATCGTTCATGTCGCTGATCCCCTCGAGCCGGAGCAGTCGGACATGGAGGATCAGCTCATCTTCGTCGTTCCGGATGGTCTCGGAGCGATCGCCGTGCTGCCCGGACTCCAGTCACCGGAAGTGGCAATGGAAACTTATGTTAGCGCCTTCTCTGCCGCTCCGGGAGGGGCAGAATTGCTTGACATGCAATTGGACGATGATTCGGCCACTGGTCTCTACTTAGTTGAAGTCAGCGGAGAACCAGTGTTTTTGTTCATCATCGTCGACAACGTCACTCTTCTCGGCTACCACATCGTGCAGGTAGCGCTTGCAGAATCGGAGATAGCCGATTCCATCTCCTATCTGCGGAAAAACATTGCCGTAAATAACCAGCCGATGTTTTCAAACGTGGACGAGACAGAGGTTCAGGAGATCGTCGATCACTTCCTCGCTTCCTAACAGCCTCGCAGCCGGAGGTGCTCCGTGATTCCAGGTGCAAACGCATTGAATCAGGTCCGTCGGATCACCCTGAGCATCTGCCTCGCCCTTGTCGCTATGTTGACCGTGCCGGCTCCCGGTCTGTTACCTGTCGTCGCACAGGAGTCCGACCAGTATCAGGCTGAACTTGTCGAGTGGGCCATCGACATCTCCGGGCCGAACTACGAGCTCGAGGGCGTGGATATTGAGGAGTATCCGCATGGCCGTGGGGAGCGCATCTACGTCAGCAGCGTAGAGGACGTCGGGTTTGTTGAGATCTCGTTTTTCGATGATGAAGACCCACCCGAGCAGGCAATCGAACTCATGCTTCGAGATTTCCGGTCTGCCTCGAGTTTTATGGACGTTCTCGAAAGGGGAGTTGCAAACGACGTGAACTACGCATTTGCGCGCTTCCAGCTCGAGACGCAAGTGTTCGGCTATCTCTACATTGAGGTCGTCGAGGATGTTCAAGGCAACACGGATGTCGCCCAGAGCTTTTATTCGCTGGATCAGGACTTCCTGGAACAACTTGACGTCGCCCGAAGTGAGATCCAAATCGACGAACGCCCGTTTTTGGCCGAACCGGTCATCGGGTTGGAAGACCTCGTCGCGCAGGACCAGGCGCTGCTCGCGTCGACTCCCGAGCCGGTGCCGACACCAGACCAGGGGAGCTACACGTATCAAACAGCCGATGTAGACCTTGTGGTCGAGGGAAATATCGAGTTCGATTTTCCACTCCGTAATCGCGAACTGGATGTGATGTTCCTCGAGTCAGATCACGGCTATGGGGTAGTGGGGTTCATTGATCAGGTCGCTGAATCTCCCGAGATCGTCATGGCCAGTGTGTTTTTGGATGCACCCGCAGGTGAAGAAGCTCCACAGGAACTTTATACGGAATCAAATGACACGCGTTCATTTGGCGTCTACCGTGTAGAGACACAGGGTGAGATCCGGGCGATGGTCATCGAAATCACCCGCATTAATGAGAATCGCTGGCAGGTAGAAGCCATGGCGGTGACAGAGTCGGAATTCGCAAGCGAACTCGAAAACTACCAACGTGGCGTACTCTTCAATGGTGAATCGCTGTTAGGTGATATAGACGTAGACGATATCCTGACAATATTGAACGACGACGAGTAAACCGAAAGGCAACTACATGCATACGATTCTTCAACCAAAAAGGGTAGGGGCCATTCTCCTGACATTGGCGCTTTTGTTTGCAGCAGTTCCTGTTTCTGCTCACCAGCCACAGGAATTCGACCCGGGCCTCTACGTCTCCGAACTGACCGGGTTCGAAATTGAAGCGACTGGTCCGAACTTCGAGATCACAAACGCGGAACTGCAACACTATTCAACCGGCAATGGTGAAGTGATGCTGCTGCAATCCGCCATCGGTGCTTCTACCCTGGAAATCAGTTTCTACGACGACAGTGATAGTCCACAAGAATCAATCGACATCTACCTGCAGTCCATGGAAGCCGCCTCCGAAGAGATGGAGATCATGGATGTCGGGTTCACGGGCGAGGTGCATTACGCCGTTGTGAACCTCGTGTACGACGGTCTCGACATCGTTTATTACATGCAAATTGAGGAAGATGTTCAGGGCAATGTCGACTTGTTTCAGTCAATTCTCAGTGCGCCGGACCTTCTTGAATCGGATCTCGCCGACGCCCAGGACGAAGTGACCATCGATGGCACACCCTTCCTGGATAACGTCGACGCTGCCGAGCTCGCCGACGTATTCGCAGGCGAAGGCACGCTTGGTGGTGCGAGCGATACCGCCAGCCCGGTGCCAACTACAGATGATCCAACCACTGATTCTCACACGTTTGCCGAATCCGGCGTTGAGGTGAGCATCGGACCCGACTTCTCCTTTGCCGGCGTGCCAGAGCAGGGGATGGACGTCGAGGCGGTGCGCATTACGGGACCGGATACTCGCAGCATGCTGGCTGTTGGCGAAACAGGAACCTCCCCGGAGGTGGTGCTGAACAGCTTCGCCAGCGGAATCGAATCTGGATACGGTTCAACCGAGAATCTTGATGAGGAAATAGGGGATGACTACGCCTGGAGGCTGATCGCGATTTCTCCCGAGGCCCGTGATTCCTCCTTTATGCTGATCTGGGTGGATACGTCCTCCGCTTCCGGGTACGAGGTCATGCATGCCCATGAGCTGTCGCCCGGCAATGTCGCCGGCGGACTGGATCTCATTCAGGAGCAGGTGTTGCTCGACGGCCAGCCACTGATGACTGCAATCGATTTCGATGAAATCGCTGTAATTGCAGACGGACATTCCAGTGCCGGCGACTCTACACCGGTTATTGAAGCACCAGTTGGCACGCAGGATTCCGGTGATGATTCAGCTGATAGCCAGTCCGGCGATCCGCGCGATAACGCCCGTTTGCCGGAAGGCGACGATGAAGACGCAGTCGACGGAAACACCTCGGAAACGGGTGGCGGTGAGTCGACCGAGCTTACTCCCGCGGAAGGCGATGGTCTCCCCGGTGAGCTCACAGATTCCTCTTGGCAGGGTGGCGTACACGGTCACCTGATCGAATGGGACGCAGCCACCTGGTACGTCGATACCGGGTATGAGGGCGATCTCGTGTCCGACCCCGTTGCAGAAGAGGATACGATCGTTCTCCAGCCTACCGCCGGCGATAATTCGTCGTTCCTCTACGTCAGCGTGCTTGGTCCGGACGATCAATCTCCGCAAGAGTTTTTGGACCACTGGACAAGCGACACCTATCTCGAAGTCTTCCGGAGCACCGGTGCCGAGATCGAGTTGCTCGAAACGCGAACTCGTGGCGACAGCACGGCCGTGCTGTTTGAGATGACTACTCCGGGTGGCGCCGAATACCGCACGGTACAACAGGCAGTGACGCGCGAGAGCGGCGAAGTATTGGTTGTTTTTCTCGACGCACCTCCATCCGAACTCGTCGACACGTATGAAAGCGCGCAGGCGGTCACGATCAATGGTGAATCGGTTTTTAATGTGTTCTCGCCCAGCCAGCTTGAGCGCTTCGATATCGACTAAAGGCTTGAAAACAACTGCATAACTCGTCAATGGCCTCGTGGGTGTATACTTCGCGAGGCCATTTTGTGAACTAAATCTCTATTTAGCACTCGACCCTTGATGAGTGCTAATCGCTATGCTATTCTCGTTGTGGTCGCAGTCAGAATGACTCGAATGATGAGTGCTGACGCGCATTGTATAGAGAACCATGGCACGGAGTGTGTCAAGGATAGGGATTCTTCCAACAGGAGGCATAGTAAATGTCTGAATCACTGAACCTGAAGCCGTTGGGCGATCGCCTGGTTGTTGAACCAGTCAGCCGAGAAGAGCAGACCGCAAGCGGAATTGTTCTTCCGGATACCGCCAAGGAAAAGCCGCATCGCGGTACGGTTGTCGCAGCTGGCGAAGGCCGACGAGACGATGACGGTGATCGCATTCCTATGGAAGTGAAGGTTGGCGACGAGGTGCTCTTCGCAAAGTACGCAGGCACTGAGTTCAAGCTTGATGACAAGGATTTCCTCATCCTTGCCGAGAAGGACGTTCTCGCTGTTATCAGCTAAACGCCAGAGTATTTCGGGCGACAGCCCTACATCCTAAGGAGTAATCAAACATGGCAAAGATTATTGAATTCAACGAATCGGCGCGCCATTCGCTCAAGGAAGGCATTGACGCACTCGCAGATGCCGTTAAAACTACACTCGGCCCGAAGGGTCGTAACGTGGCTATCGACAAGAAGTTCGGCGCCCCGACCGTAACCCACGATGGTGTGACCGTCGCCAAGGAAATCGAACTCGAGGATCCCTTCGCAAACATGGGTGCGCAGCTCCTCAAGGAAGCCGCCACCAAGACCAACGACG
>CAZGML010000027.1:0-33449 GCA_964526965.1 uncultured Sphaerobacteraceae bacterium
CCTTCCGATGCCTGCGCGGGCATTATCCCGATCAGGTCACATACGGTCGGCGATAAAATGATCGCCCTCTCAGCCCGGCCTTCCCGAGCTCCCGTCCGGCTATGCGGTTGGTGCTTTTAAGGGTAGGCGCGGGCTGAAAGGATGTCAAAAAGCTCGTTATTCGGAGACGAAACGACGCATTGGCGGATGGTTTACTTGCCAATGCAGAATGACGAGAAGATCTCCGTCAGCACCGCTTCATCCACGTTCTCGCCAGTCACTTCGCCCACCGCATGCAACGCAGCGCGCACCGATGTGGCGAGGAGATCCTGCGGAACCGCGGCTTCGTGGGCGGCGATTGCATCTTTGATGTGCGCATATGCGCGATCCAGTGCCGAACGCTGCCGTGCGTTCACCAGGCTTGGCTGCACATCGGAATCGCTGGCGAGATTATCGCGCAGCGTCCGCTCCACATCAGCAATGCCATCACCCGTGTTGGCGCTTGCGTGGACCACCCTGGCCTCCGGCAGGTAATCGAGTAGCGCTTGCTGGGAGTGTTGCTGCAGGTCCTGCTTGTTGATCACCATCACTACCGGCGTACGTTGATCCGCGGGTCGCTCCGCCAATACCTGGGCGATCTCGAGATCGTCTGCTGATGGCGGTTCTGATCCATCCACAACGAACGCCACCAGCGCGGCGGTTGCCAGTGCTTGTCGGCTGCGTTCAACCCCGATGCGCTCCACCGGATCGTCGGTTCCCACGATGCCGGCGGTATCCAGCAAGGTCGCCGCGATTCCGTCGAGATTGATCGATTCGCGAATAACATCGCGTGTGGTGCCGGCTATCGGTGTGACGATCGAGCGATCGCTGCGGAGCAAGGCGTTGAGCAGGCTGCTCTTGCCCACGTTTGGCTGACCCACAAGTGCGATGGTCGCGCCATCCCGATACAACATGCCGGTATTGGCGCCGGCGATAACATCTGCCAGCGCGCTTTTGGCGGCGGCTAGTCCCTCATCGATATCGGAGGTCTCGATCTCATCGTCCGGGAAATCAGCGCTGGCATCGAGGTAGGCAAGCAGCCGTACGAGGGCAGTGTTTGCGGGTGCGAGTCGCGAGGAAAGATCGCCAGCAAGGTCGTTCACCGCAAGGCGGAGGCTCTCGCTGGTTTGCGCATCGATGACATTCAGTACCGCTTCCGCCTGCGTCAGGTCGAGTCGACCGTTCAGGAATGCACGGAGCGTGAACTCGCCACGTTCAGCGGGGCGGGCCCCGGCCGTGAGCGTAACCCGCAGTACCTCGCGCATCGGCAGCGGGCCGCCGTGGCAACTGATTTCAACGGTGTCTTCGCGGGTGTAGGTACGTGGACCCTTCATCCAGGCGAGAAGCACATCATCAATCACACGCTCGCCTTCTACGATATTGCCGTAATGAAGGGTGTGAGATTCAGCATTCGTCAAATCAAGCGATGATCCACCCGGTTTACGGAATATCCGTTCCGCTATTTCAACCGAGTCGGCACCGCTAATACGAATAACACCAATACCACCTTCTCCAATAGGGGTGGCGATAGCTGCGATTGTTCCTGTATCGATCATGTTGGTCGCATCTCGTTAATAAACTTGCGTGCTGGTCCGTAGCCCCACGTCGCGGCAAATGTGAGGAAAAGGAGTGCCGGATTGACGTTCCCGTTTATCAGGTCAACAATCGTACTTAGCCAGAGCACAGCCACAATGAGGCCATAGATCGTTGCGCAGCCAATGTTTGAGCTGAGGTTGGTCGCGGCCGTCTGTTGATCCTGTGCGGAAAGCGGCGTGCTACGGCGATTCGTTGCACGTTCGGCTGGGGTGGGCCTGCGCCCTTCTCCTGGTTGTGGGGTTGCACCGGGGTTGGGCGTTTTTGCCACCGCCCGACGCCGGCTACCACTATACCCGCTTGCTGCTCCACCCGGCTCGACCATGGTTATTGGCGTTGGATCGGGCTCAGGCGGGGTAGTTGGCGCCGCCGATGATGGCGCATCCGGTTGTGAGTAGAGCCAGCTTTCGCCCGCTGGCTCTGGTTCCGGTTCAGGGTCGTCATCTTCATCGTCGCCGGTCTGCTTCGCTTCCGAAGCGGAACCTGATTGCCGGGATGAAGACGTGGTGCGTGTGATGAGCGGGATCGATGCGTCGTCTTCCTCAATCGTCGGGATCGGATCGGCATCGACCGGCGGTTTCGCCCACTCGGGAGTTTCGAACTCCACCTTCTTTGTGCGGACTTTGTCTCCGGCAACCGTCACCACAGGCTGCTCGTGGTCTCCCTCGGCTGCGCGGGCAACCTCCTCAATGGTGATGCGGGTATCAAAGAGAGGCTGCGGAGCAGTGGAAATCGCCTCCACGGCCACCTGGTCCGGATCAGTCACCACATCCTTCTCCGAAGGTGGTTTCACCTCCATGTCTGGAGTGGGAATCTCGGTCACCGGGAGGGGCACGGGTTCTATGGTGATTTCGGAGCCATCTGCCCCGACAGGTGATGAGTATGCCGCCAGGAGCACATCGCAGTGCGGACAGGTGACATCGCTGACTGCAACGGTTTTTCCACAGTTTCCGCAGGTTGGCATTGTGACTGCTCCCCGAATACGCGCGGGATCCTCATCCCATACCAGGTGTGTTCTCTTCTATCATAAGAGGTAAGACGGTTCGTTGGACGAATAGTTCCAGTTTGGAGCATGTATGGATAGCTTTGGCACACTCGAGGGACGACAGGATTACACCATTCACGGAGAGCTGTACTCACGGCTCTTTTTCCATGTGGATGACGATCCGGAGAACATCATTCAGTGCCAATTACCAAGTGATGCATTTGATAACGATGTAAAGGTTGGGGACAGAATTCGCATCACATTTCTGTTGAGTACGGTGATGGAGATTCGAAAGCATACCGATGAATGAGGTAAAGCAGCGGCTTCGTACCGGGGGCCTGGCCGTAGTGTTCACGCTGGCCGCCGGTATCGTTATGGTGCTGCTTTCACAGGTAACGGTGATAGAGTTTTCGGATCACACAATGCTGTACCCGATCGCTGGCAGCATCCTGATCGTGGCGGCGGTTGGTCCGCTGTTTTCGCAGGTCAGGCCCTATTGCGAATTGCTGGTGTGGAACGGTACGGGCTGGAGCATCGCGCTTGCCGTGCTTGGGCTTGATACGGTAGGGGCAATGCCAATGTGGGCGGTGGTGCTCGCAGCGTTGGCACTCACATTCTGGCCGCGAGAGCCGGAGCAACAGCTGCCGATCTCCGCTATCGCAATCGCGTTGCTTGGTGGGGTGTTGGTCTGCTGGTTGGCATGGAGTCAGCCAAACGTACCGACGCTGGACACCTGGCTGGAGGGACTATGAGTGAACCCCAACAACCCGAACAGCAATGGCGCTGGCCAAATCGTATTGCTATGTCTCCGACGTCGCTAAAAGCTTATGGACAATGCGCATCTCGCGTGAAGATGCGGTATTTGCAGGACCTGGATCCGCCGCAGAAGTGGGTTCGATTTTTTGCTTTGGGTAATGCCACGCACTCTGCGCTGGGTACAGTGGCCCAACAGTTACGGGCCGGTACCAACCTGATTGGCGAAGAGCAGGTTCGCAATTTATGCCGGTTCCATATGCCAGAAACCGAGTACCCCACCCCGGAAGCTCGGGAAGCGGATATTCAACTGGTTCTCGAATGGTTCGCGAAGGGGCGAGATTTCCTGCAGTCGCTGGACGTCGAGGAATGGCTGGTCATCGAGCAGAAACGCCGGCGGGAGGTACGTCTGTTTCCAGCCGACGCTCCCTATAAAATAATGACCAAGCCCGACCTGATACTGAAGCAGCGGGATGAACACGGCGAGCCATATTTTCACATCATCGACTGGAAAACCGGCAGTGTGTATGAAGAGCCGGATGTCCCGGTAATTACACGGTATGCGATCAGGTCTGAGCTGCAACAATGGACCGGTGACGCTACCGCCGCGAATGTTGTGTTCTCCTGGTACTGGTTGCAGCAGAACTACCGCAAGGAGCTCGATATTTCAGCCGAACACTGCAATGAACATTGGCCGAGCGTTCTGGAGCAAATGGAGAATTTGGCGACAGAAACCGAGTGGAAAGCCGAGCCCGGCTGGTACTGTAACTATTGCCCTTACTTTAAGAACTACTGTCCGGAGGAAATTCCTCCCGAGACCGATTAGCAAGGAGATCCCCCGATGAGCAAGATCACATCTAATCAGGATGCCCTGGAAGTTGTGCGCAAGGTCCGGCAAGTGCGCCAGTTTATCGAAGGCGAGGTGACCGACGATCAACTCAACACGCTCCTCGAGATCGCCCGCTGGACCGGATCATCGCGCAATACGCAACCCTGGCGGTTTGTTGTGGTGCGCGATAAGGACATGCTCAAGCAACTCGGCGACCTGCGTGAGAACATCACCTGGGTAGCAGATGCTACCCTCGCCATCGGGCTTGTGAGCCCGGGTGATAACATCCCGCACGAAGCCTACGACGAAGGTCGTGTCACCGAGCGGATAATGATTGCCGCCAACATGCTCGGCCTGGGCGCCGGCACCGCCTGGTTTGGCGAGCCGGAGCGTGAAGCTGTGGCCAAGGAACTGTTGAACGTGCCAGAGGCCAAAACGCTCCGAAGCGTGGTGGCTATTGGTCCGTTTGAAACCTCGAAGGATCCGCGCGCAGCCGGTCCGAAGCCGGGTCGTAAGTCGCTCGATGAACTGGTGCACTACGACACCTACAAGTAGCCGAAAAACGGAGTTCACATGGCCCACATCATGGTAGTTGAGGACGAGCAGGAACTTGCACGCCTGATCGCATCCACGCTGCAAAACGATGGACATACCACCGAGGTTTTCCGCGACGGCCAGTTCGCACTGGATCGCATTAACGACACCTCAATGCAAGAACCGGATCTCTACATTCTCGATCTCGGATTGCCGCGGGTGGACGGGCTTGCGCTGACCCGGCGAATCCGCCAGTCTCGCATTACCCCAATCGTGATGTTGACGGCCAAAACCACCGAGCTCGACAAGGTTCTCGGCCTGGAGCTGGGTGCAGATGATTACATCTCCAAACCGGTGAGCCTGCGCGAGCTCCAGGCCCGTGTAAGCGCGATTCTGCGGCGCGTGGAGATGATGGCCGACAAGAGCAAAACCGCGGAGCCGGATACCTCCAAAATGGTGGAGCAGGATGGCCTGAGCATCGATCCGCTCGGCCGCTCGGTTTCCTACGAAGGCACGTCAATTACGCTCACGGCTAAAGAGTTCGACCTGCTCTACCTGCTGGCATCGAATCCCGGCCGCGTATTCAGCCGTAACTACCTGCTCGATGCCCTCTGGGGCGATAGCTATGGCGGATTCGAACGAACCGTCGATACGCACATCCAGCGGCTGCGGCGCAAGCTCGGCCAGGCCAGCGATGCGGATAGCCGCATCGTAACGTTGTGGGGTGTGGGCTACAAGTACGAGAAACGAGACAGCCAGGCGTAATGAAATCCGGCACCGCCACTTTACAGCGCTTGTGGACAGGGTTGACCTGGCCCTGGCGCGTCTGGCGAGAGCGTATCAGCGTCCAGATGATCATCAGCTACCTCGCGATGGTACTGCTGGTCATCATTCTCTTCGAAGCCACCGTGCTGGGAAGTATTTTGCTCAACCCGGGCGATCGTTTCTTTTCCACCCAGCAGGTTACGGTTGATCCGTATCTTGGCGAGCGCTCCTCGGCCTACGTGCAGTGGCTGGGACCAGAGCGAATTGACGAGACTATTAACGGTGTGCCGCGCCTTCGTTCGAACGTGCGCGACCTGAATGAGGACCTCTCGGCACTCGCGAACGGCGAAGTACCGGCGTTCCCGACCGTATCCCCGGTGAACCAGGGGGACGATGTCCTCATTCTCATCGTGAACGCACAAGGGCAAACTATCTCATCCAGCGATCCGCAGATCCCGATCCTCACCACCATCGACCGCCTGCCACCAACCATGCGCGACACCGTGGCGCGCAACCAGGCCCTGGCCGGCGCAGAGGACGAGCAATGGAATGCACTCTATTCCCTCAGCCTCTCCGGAGATCGCACGGTCGTTGCGCACCCGATTATTGAATCGGACGGTGAGTGGGTAGGCACCTTCGTGCTGGAGGGGAGTGGCGTTAATTTCGCGCTTGGTCAAACGCGCGGAGAACTCTTCCAGCAAATCTCGGTGGTGTTCCTGCAGAGCCTCTGGATCTTCGCGATACCGGCGGTGATTGTCGCGATTCCGTTTGGCATCTGGCGAGCGGGCACGATCTCATCCCGGCTGGAGCGGCTCGCCAATGCCGCTGAACTCATGGCGCAAGGGGCGCTGAACACACGCGTGCGTGTGCGCAAGCGCGACGAAATCGGTCGGCTGGCGGAGAGCTTTAACGCCATGGCCGAGCAAATAGATGCCAACGATCGTACCCGGCGTGCGTTTATCTCCAACGTATCGCATGAGTTGCGTACGCCTATCTCCATCATCATGGGACACGCCGAGCAGTTGCAATCGTTGCCAGAGGCGAAGAATGAGGAGATCTCGCAGGCCCTGGCAACGATCCAGTTAGAAGGCGAGATGCTCGTGCGCCTGGTGGAGGATCTCTTCACCTCAGCCCGGTTGCAGGAAAACAACCTGAAGATGCAGCGCGAACCGCTTTCGTTGGCGGAGGTTGCCGGAGAGGTGCTTTCCGGCATTCAGGGGGGCGCCTGGCATGATCGCAAGGTGAGCGTCGAGAGCGTGATCTCGCCCGACTTGCCGCCGGTGATGGCGGATAAACAGCGCCTGCAGCAGATTATCAGTAATCTCGTATACAACGCCTTGCGGCACACACCGGAGGGCGGACTCGTGGTGGCACAGGCTGAACAGCGCGGGGCGCTGATAGAAGTCAGCATCACTGATACCGGCATGGGAATGGATCCAGAAACCGCGCGAATGGTATTCAGGCGGTACTACCAAAGTGAGCGTGATAAACGCCACACCGAAGGCACCGGCCTTGGGCTCTCAATCGTCAAGCAACTGATCGATGCACACGGGGGCGAGATTTGGGTGGAAAGCGAACAGGGCGAAGGCACCACATTCACCTTCACCCTGCCCATTGCGAAGGTGAAATAATTAGCTCTCGCCAACTTCCCGCTTCGGCAAGGGCTTAATTCCCGGGCCCTGCAGAACCTCGCCATCGACCGTGAATCGCGAGCCGTGGCAGGGGCAATCCCAACTGCGTTCGGCGGTGTTCCATGTCACCTGACAACCAAGGTGAGTGCAGGTGGGTGAGAGCGTGTGCAGCTTGCCGGCTTCATCGCGGTAGGCGGCGACTTTCTTACCATTGGCCTTCACGATGCCGCCTTCGTCAGGGGAAAGATCCGATGCATCAGGCGTTTTGATCGTGTGCAGGCGGTCGCCCACGAACCGTTTCGCGACGTTGGTATTTTCAGTGACGAACTGCTTGGCCGAGCGTGTTACCTCGGCACGAGTGGAATCGAATGCTTCGCTCCACGGGGAGGTGCGGCCGAGAATTGCATCCCGCAAAATCATGCCGGCAACGGCTCCGGACGTGATTCCCCACTTGTTGAAACCGGTGGCGATCAGGATACGATCGCTCTTTGGCGTTATCGGCCCGATATATGGAACATGGTCGACCGCAATGTAATCCTGCGCCGACCAGCGATATTCCACAGATTGAACATCGAACTGGTCACGCGCCCACTGTTCCAGGGCCTCATAGCGCTCACGCGTATCGGGATCCTGCCCGACCTTGTGTCCTTCACCGCCAACCAGCAGGTACGATTCACCGTTCTCATTATGTGGCCGCAGGGACCGCACAGGCGCATCGATGCTGATGTACATATCGTTCAGAACTGGCTCGTTCAGCCTGGCTGCGATGGCGTATGAGCGCGCAGGGGACGTCCGCGCGAAGTATCCACCGCGATCCAGAAAAGGGATTTGTGTTGCCATCACTACGTGACCGGCGCGAACCCTTCCCGTTTCGGTGGTGACAATGCATTCGTCGTCACAATCCACATCGATTGCGCGAGTTTGCTCGAAGATCTCGCAGCCATCCCCAACAAATGCCTCTGCCAATCCAAGGCAGAACTTGCGGGGATGGAACATCGCCTGGTTGGTGAATTTCACCGCGCCAGCAATGGAATACGGTAGTTCGGTATCCATGGTGAAGCTGGCGGGCAAACCAAGCGATCGCGCTGCGGCCGCTTCGCCTTCAATGCGCTCCAGTTGGTTGACGTCCCTCGTGTAAACAAATGCATCGCCGCGGCGGAAATCGCAATCGATATTGTGTTCCTGCACCTGTTTGGCGATCTCGGACAGCCCGGCCTCATTCGCTTCGGCGTACTGGCTGGCGATCTCCTCGCCGGCTTGTGTAACCAAATCCCGATATACCAGGTTGTGCTGGGACGTGACTTTCGCCGTTGTGTAACCCGTTGTGCCAGAGCTCACACGATTCGCTTCCAGAACGGTTACCTTCTTGCCTTCGCGCTTCAGTTGCGCAGCCACAGAAAGACCGGTAATACCAGCGCCAATTACGGCGACATCAGTTGTTACCTCTCCGCTGAGCCGGGGATAATTTGTGCCGTCGGTAGTTTCTACCCAAAGTGATCTGTTGTGTTCGTTCAGGCTACCCATTCTCCGCTCCCGCTACTTTTCCGTCAGGAGTTTATACGCACTAAACTTGCCATTGATTTTTCACAGGGGAATCCCGGCATAATTCGCACCTTGGGGCACGTTGATTGCATAATCACGTACAAGTGCGAGATGATGGGTGCGGTCACAGTCGAAGCCCGATCTGTGTACGGACCTACAGGGGAGAACTGGCAGTTGACGATTCCCATTCGCATTGAAACCGAGTACGGCACCATAAAGGTGGAACTGTTCGATAACGAAGCACCTATTACTACAACGAACTTTTTACATTACGTGGATGAAGGGCTGTATGATCGCGGCCAGTTTCATCGCACCGTAACAGCGGAAAACAACGAGAACACCAACCTGAACCTGACCGACGATGACATCTCCTCTGGCAATACGCCGAACGACGAGATCGCGATTCAGGTGATCCAGGCGAGTATCAACAGCGAACGCCGGTCCGAGCTGGATGACCCAATTCCATTGGAACGCACCTCGGAAACCGGCCTCCAGCACCTGGATGGCACGCTGAGCATGGCGCGCTTTACGCCGAACTCGGCGGTGAGCGATTTCTTCATCTGTATCAACGATCAGCCAGAGCTCGATTTCGGCGGCCGGCGCAATCCCGATGGACAAGGCTTCGCAGCGTTTGGGCGTGTTACCGAAGGCATGGACGTTGTGCGTACAATACAATCACAACCGGCACAGGGGCAGACTCTCGATCCGCCCGTGCCTATCCTCAAGATCGAGCGCGAGAATTAGTTTCATTCATGACTTCCTATTACGATCCCAAGTCACCCCCGCCACCACCATCCCGAAGTGCCAGCTTTAAACAAATTCTGGCGATGTTGGGGTTCGGCCTCATCGGGTCGCTGTTCGTGGTTAATGCCATTCAATCCCAACCCGGTAACAGCCTCGGAATCGGTGCGGTTCTTATCGCTTTCGCCATGATTTTCTTCGCGGGACTTATTAGCCGCAACCGGGTGGTTGAGCTCATTGCCAGTGGCGCGTTGCTGCTGGGAGCCGGTGTGCTGGCCGCACTTACGGTGCAAACGCGTGATGTACTCTGGGGAGTAGGCACGGTTTTCTTCGTGCTGTGTATTGTGGTGATCCAGCTCAAGCATCGCTTTGTAGACCAATCACCCACACAAGATGGTGAGATGAAGAACCCCTATCACTAATGGACACTGGAGGTGAATGATGTGCGGTCGATATGTGATCGAAGATTTTCAGGAACTCAGTGAGACCCTGCGCCAGATTCCCTTCCAGAGCTTTTATGATTTCCGCCCCAACTGGAACGCTGCTCCCACACACGAGCTGCCGGTGATTATCGATGTCGATGGCTCGTTGCAAATGCATCCCATGCAGTGGGGTTTGATTCCCGGCTGGGTGAAGCCAGGTGAGAAGCCGAAGGTTTCGCCGATTAATGCGCGCTCGGAGACGATCGCCGAGAAGCCGATGTTCCGCAATCTCGTGAAGCGACGTCGCTGCCTGGTGCCGGCGAACGGGTTCTACGAGTGGAAGCGCACCGGCGGACCCAAGCAGCCGTACCTGATTCATCTCAGCGACCAACCCATCATGCTCTTTGCCGGGCTATACGATGTTCGCACTGGCGATGATGGGGAAGATCAGCCGAGCTATACGATTATCACCGGCCCATCGAACGATGTAATGGCCGAGATCCACGATCGTATGCCGATGATCATTCAGCCAGACGATATCGAGTTATGGATGGATACCGATATCGACGAGATCGGTCCCCTGGAGCCGTTGTTGCAACCGCTGCCGAATGATGAGATCGAGATGTATCCGGTGAGCACCGCGGTGAATAGCGTGAAGAACAATCGCCCGGAGTTGACCGAACCCGTGGCCGTGCAGGAAGAGTTGTTGTAATTTCACTCCCTTTGTGGAGCCCCTGCACAGCGCCGATCGGGTGTTTGGCACTTCTGCCACATACCGACCGGTGGTTGATCTCTACCCTTGATCCAGCAAAAACAAATGCTCCACGTTCGTCGTGTGACTCACCGTGCCCACCTTCTCGCCGGCGGGGTTATGCACGCCGATTCGTGCACCAACATAGCGTTGGAAATCGATATCCACCCGCTCAACCGCGCCGAATTCTCGCAGGAGTAGCTCCAGTTCTGGCGTTGGCACAAAACCCTCGTTGCTGAAACTCACTAACATGTAGCGGGATTCGATCGCCGCCAGCAGCGACATCAATGTCGCGCGGAACCGTGGCTTGCTATTCCACGGGTTTCGCGCCCCGCGGATATCCACCCGTTTGCGCGCCACTCCGTACGCCTCCGGTTTGTCGTTACGAACCAGGGTCTCCCACACGTGATAGTTGCCGGCGTAGCTGTGCTGGTTGTAGGGCGGATCGATGTAGGTGAGGTCGTAGTCCTTTGTGCCACCGTTTTTGGCGAACGTAATGGCGTCCTGCTGGTGCGCTTCGCCATCGCCGGCGACGAGATCGGGGAGTCGCAGCTCCAGGTCGTTGTGCGCTCGCGGCGCCCACTTCTTCAGGTATGCCATTTGCACGCCAGTGGTGGAATCGACCCGGTCGGCGGCGAGAAGCAGCGATGTCAGCAGCACCGAGCGCTCGTTGTCGGTGAGCGACAACCGGTCGATCTCGGCCCGGATCGCATCGATTCGTGCGCCGTTACGAGGGTGGAAGTAGCGCGCATCCTCACAAAAGGTTTTGGTGACATACCCTGGCTCGCCGGGTAGCGCGTTGAGATGGTCCAGAAGTTCCTGCAATCGTGGGATATCTGCCGTATTTGCATCCGTCGCGATGTAGGCACCGCCAAATACCAGGCTGTAGCTGGCAAGATCGTTTGCGGAAACGTACATACCAGCCCGCTTGCAACCCTGGGCCACCCGTGTGGTGCCGGTGAAGATATCGCACACGCGCGATACACCATCCAGCGCCTGGATTTGCTCGATGATATGCGGCACAAGTTTGCGCTTGGAACCGATATATTTAATCACGAGAGTAACTTCCCCGCCCGCTACAATGGCCGCACGAAATTGCGTATGCATAAAGGATAGTACCGATGGCCCACCTGGATGGCACCCAACTCGACAAACTGTGGGATTTCGATGACCCTGCGGCCACCGAAGAGCGGCTCCGCGCCGCCCTCGAGCAAGCCGATGGTGCCATGTCCGATGAGCTGCGTACGCAAGTCGCCCGCGCACTGGGCCTGCAGGGGGCGTTTGCCGAAGCCCTGACGATGCTGGATGGAATATCACCCGACGATGCCGTAGTGCAGCAGCGCATTGCGCTCGAGCGCGGACGTGTGCTCAATGCGTCCGGCGAAGTGGCCCAGGCAATCGCGCAGTTCCAGGAAGCATATCGGGTGAATGCCGATACCTACCTCACTGTGGACGCCATTCATATGTTGGGGATCACGGACAAGGCTGAGGCCGCCACCTGGTATGAGCGCGGGCTCGAGATTGTGCAGCACTCGCACGATGCACGCGTGCAGCGGTGGGAGGGTCCGCTACGGAACGATCAGGCCTGGAACCTGGCGGATGAGGGGAATCTGGAGGCTGCGTTGCAGCTGTTCCGCGAGGCGGAAGCGTGGTTTCGGGCCCACGGCACACCGCAGCAGGTGCAGCGGGCGGAATCCAGTATTGCTGAAGTGATGAAGCGAATGAATAAAGAAACATAGAACGCGGACCGATCTATAAAACCGGTCCGCGTTTTTACAAGGAAGGGGATATTAGGCCGCCGGGCGATGGTCAGGATGCTCTGGCGTACTGCCATCCGGGCGCGGGAGCACAATCGGGCGGGGCGCCTTGCGCTCCATTGGTGCGGGCGCAACGCTAATCACCACATCGTCGCCGGAGGTGTGCACCGGTTCATGGGGATCAGCGCTCTTGATAAAGAGCGGGTAGTAGGCCATAGCGCCAAAGAAGAGCACGACCAGCACGAGGAATGCATCGAGCAGCAGGTTGGTCATTGGATTCCGTCCTTCTACCGGGTTACCGGTGCGATCAAATGTTCGAATCACATGCCCCGTTTTGTCCGTTCCGGATCGGTCCAACCGGGGTGTACGAACACATGTTCTCATGATTGTGCCTGGTTGTCAACCCTGTACGGCCACTAATTGGAACGATTGTTCGGAATAGGTGTTCTGGTTTGAAGATCTTTCTGGGCAATCAATGTGGACCCGTCGCGAAGAAAAGGGGTTGACAGTCTATTTGAGTTGAACCAGAATGCTGGTACAGATAACGGAGCCAATTAATTCCCTGACAGCGAGGTCGTGGGCGATTCACAAAAGGCTTGTGAATTCCGTGGTGTTGTTGCGGCTTCGTACAGCAGATGGAGAACTCTCATGGATCATACGAAGGTATTCAAGACCGTGCTGAAGGATTGGGAAGCGGCAGGTCTTTCTCGACGCACGTTTCTTCGTTATGTGGCAATGGGAACGAGCGCAGTTGCACTAAACGGCATGTTGGCTTCACATATAACTGCTCAGACTCCGGTGACCGAGCCGGAAGTCGCCCAACTTTCACCGTCGGCGCCGTTCGTTGATAGAGAATTTCCGGTTGCCATGGAGTCAGAGCCAGATAATCTGGATGTTCAGGACACCACGAGCAATGCTTCTGCCAGTGTGGACAAGTGCATTTACGAGGGCTTGGTAACCCTTAATGAGAAGATGCAGATCGTCAATCTCTTGGCCGAAGATTGGGAAGTAAGTGACGATGCCACGGAATTCACGTTCTTCCTTCGCGAGGGCGTGACATTTCATGATGGCGAGCCGTTCAATGCAGCAGCGGTTGTGGCGGCCTATGATCGCGTACTAGACCCGGAATCAACACTCCGACGTGCTGGCTACTTCAACGCGGTTTTGGATCGGGTTGAAGAAGTTGATGAGTACACCGTCAAGTTCGTGGCACTGTTCCCATTCGCTGCGATGGTTGCAACCTTGGCCCATCCGGCGGGCGGCATCCCCAGCCCCACCGCAGCCGCAGCCGCTGGTGAAGAGTTTGGTACCCAGCCTGTAGGAACCGGGCCGTACAAATTCGTGAGTTGGGTGCGCGGAGACACCATCACACTCGAAGCCAACCCGGATTATTGGAATCCGGAACTGGCAGCATCGGTGCCAGTCATGACAATTCGAGGTGTTTCCGAACCAGGCGCACAGAGTATTGCTGTCCAGTCTGGCGACGCCGCCTTCGCCGGCCCTCTTGGAGCCCCTCAGGCGCAACCCCTGCGCGAAGTCGAAGGTGTGGAAGTTACCAGTGTTCCGGGGCTTACGGTGTATTGGGCGACTATGAACAACACGGCTGATCCATTCACGGATGTGAAAGTTCGGCAAGCCTTCAACTATGCCATTGATAAGGAAGCCGTTCTGCAAGCCGCCAGCCTTGGCGAAGGGTATGTGGTCGATTCACCCATCGCAAAGGATGCATGGGGGTATGCAAGCGTGGGAGGATACGAGTATGACCCTGAAAAGGCGAAATCACTCCTCGAAGAAGCTGGTTACGGTGATGGAATTGACACCCAGATTATGTGCACCGTTATTCATCGGGATCGTGCGGTAGCAATCCAGGGAATGCTTTCAGAAATTGGTGTGAATGCCGAAGTGGTTCAGATGGAATCAGCTGCTATAACGGCTGAATATTCCAGGCCGCAAGAAGAGAACACCATCCAGATGTTGATGAGCCAGTGGTCACCTTCTACAGGCGACGCTGATTGGGCTATCCGTCCGATTTACAGCAAGGAGCAGTGGCCACCGGCCGGCAGTAACCGCGGCTTCTTCTCTGATGAAGAAGTTGAGAGCGCCATTCAGCAGGGCCTTGAGCTTTCTGACCCGGTAGCACGCGCAGAAGCATATGCCAATGCCCAGGAAAGGATTATGGAACTTGCCGCGAACCTGTTCCTCTACGCTCCTGACTACCTGGGTGCGTTGGGACGTGGGGCAGGTGGCTGCCTTACCCAGGCCGATGGCGTTGTGTATCTGCGGAGCGCCTATTGGAACGAGTAGAGCCTTCAGGTGAAACGATTAGTGAAGAAACTTCGGGGACATAGTGAATGACTCGATATATTTTGCGTCGGCTGCTGATGCTCATTCCTATCATGTTCGGAATATCAGTTCTGGTATTCCTTGTCATGAGACTTATCCCCGGAGATCCGGCCCGACAATCGCTCGGGCCGGAAGCCACTGGTGCACAAGTGGAGGCGCTGCGAAAAGCGTGGCGCCTCGATGAGCCAATACCTCTTCAATATATCGCCTGGCTCGAACGCGCATTAACCGGTGATTTTGGACGATCTACAGTCTCGCGCGTTCCGGTTGTAGAAGAGTTGGCTGTGAGGTTCCCCGCCACTCTGGAACTCACACTGGCCGCAATGCTTGTGGCAATCGTGTTCGGGCTCCTCTTTGGCATTGCAGGTGCGGTATGGCACAACTCGCCAATTGATCGAATCACTACAATCACTGCTCTCCTCGGTATATGTACCCCGTCTTTCTGGCTTGGGTTACTTCTACTCCTTGGATTTTCGGTTAAGTTGAACTGGTTCCCATCCTCTGGTGCAGGTGGTATTTCTCACTTGGTACTGCCAGCATTTTCGCTCGGCATCACTGCTGCAGCCATCGTTGCTCGCGTTACGCGATCATCCATGATTGACGTTTTATCTGATGACTACATTCGTACTGCACGTGCCAAGGGGCTTCGTCAACGGGCAGTGGTAATGCGACACGCGATGAAGAACGCGATGATACCTGTGTTCACTATTCTTGGCCTTGAGTTCGGTGGACTACTTGCCGGTTCTGTGGTGACTGAAACCGTGTTTGCGTATCCAGGAATCGGCCGCTTGCTCATTACGTCTATCGGTACGAGAGATTTTCCGATTGTGCAAGGTGCGCTGCTTCTGTTCGCCATTCAATTCGTAATCATTAACCTCATAGTTGATTTGCTGTATGCGACTGCCGATCCAAGGATTCAATACTCGTAGTTGACTGGAACAAGGGGTCGAGCTTTGCGATCATTCAATCAAAAGAGCAATCTGGTGGAGAAAGAACGGAGCTTGTGGTCTGATTCGTGGACCCGGCTTCGCAAAAACCCATTTGCAATGGTTGGTCTTGCTATCTTGCTCGTAATCATCATCGTGGCCGTTTTCGCCTCATATATCGCGCCATATGATCCGGACGCGCAAGACTATACCGCAGCCATGCTCAGTCCCGGTCGAAGTCATTGGCTGGGTACAGACAATTTTGGTCGGGATATTCTTAGCCGAATTATCTACGGGGGTCAGATCTCTCTTCGCCTCGGGCTGTTTGGAACGCTTATTGGAGCATCCGTAGGTTCGGTACTTGGGGCGATCGCCGGTTTTTTTGGTGGCATTGTAGATTCCATTATCATGCGATTGTTGGATATTCAGATGGCATTTCCCGGAATTCTTCTCGCGATTATCGTTATCGCGATTCTCGGTGATAGCGAAATCAATGTCATTCTTGCCATAGGTATTTTCTCGCTGCCAACGTTTGCGCGAGTCATCCGGGGAACGTTCCTGGTATTGCGGGAACAGGATTATGTGTTGGCAGCGCGAGCTACAGGTGCGGATAGTAATCGCATCCTGTTTCGCCATTTGCTACCAAACTCGCTGAGCCCAATTCTGGTGCTCGCAACCATCAGGCTCGGCACCGCCATTCTTACTGCAGCCAGCCTGGGGTTCCTTGGCCTGGGCGTGGCGCCGCCAGCGCCGGAGTGGGGAACAATGCTCAGCGAGGGGCGAAACTATATGCAGTTTGCGCCACATATTGCTATTTTTCCCGGACTCGCAATCGTCATTACGGTGATCTCCCTCAATCTTCTTGGTGATGGATTGCGAGACGCAATCGATCCTCGCACGAGAAAGTAATTCACATGGTACGCGCATACATATTGATGGATATCGAGGGCGTAGCCGGAGTAGTACATGCGGAGGAGGGCTCCAGGGGAAACGCGGAATACGAGCGTGCCCGCAGACTCATGACAAACGAAGCCTCCGCGGTGGTGCGGGGTGTGATGCAAACTGACCCCGGTGCGGAGGTTGTCGTTGTCGATTCTCACGGACCTTATCGGAATATCATCCCGGAATTGCTGGATGAGCGAGCCTCGCTTATGCGCGGGAAGCCCCGCCTTGCCGGCATGATGGATGGCATCGATGAAGAAATTGATTTTGCGATATTTGTAGGTGTTCATGGCAAAGCCGGTGGAGGGAGTTCCGTTCTGAGCCATACGTTTACTGGTCACTTGTTGGATATTCGGTTAAACGGAGAATCATGCGGAGAACTTGAGCTCAACACCTACATGGCTGGAGCGCATGCGGTTCCTGTTGTAATGGTGGCTGGAGACCAGCATGTCATGTCGGACGCGAGGAATTTACTCGGATCGACAGTTCAATTGGTTCAAACAAAGGTGAGCAGAGGGGCATCTGCCGCAGAGGGAATCAGCCCCACGAGGTCGTGCCGGCTGTTGGAAACTGCCGCCGCCGAGGCCACAGAAGCCTGGCGCGAATCAGAGCCAATTCAAATCCAATCTCCGGTTACTGTCGACATCGAGTTCGATCGACCGATTTACGCTGATTTGGCACAACTAATAGATGGTTGTTCACGAGTATCTGGCAGGCATGTGAATTTCGTGCGTGATTCCTATCCTGATGCCTATCGGCTGCTGCGCTTGCTCACGGTGCTCTGTAGTACACCTGCTTAACGACACCCCATAAAAGATGTCGGTCGTGGTGTCGTTCACCAACAATGCCAACTGAATTGATTGATGCGTCACCGCCCTTGACCGTTCGACGCCCTGCGGTACACTCAATCACCGGGCCCTTCTGCCCGTACCCCTTCGGAGTGATCAATGAAGATCCTGATCCGCATACTTAAGTACCTTGCGCCCTATAAATGGCAGCTGGTATTTGTGTACGCGGCGCTCTTTATTGGTATGGGATTCCAGCTGCTTATTCCGCAGCTCCTCGCTCGCGCTATCGACAACGGCATCGCCGAGCAGGATCTCGGCTATCTCACCCGCATTACGCTGTTCATCGTTGGTTCTGCCATCGCGCAGGGCATTTTCATGTTCATCCGCAGTTACGGCACCAACTCCCTGGCCGAGCGGGTGGGAAACGACCTTCGTAACGAACTCTACGATGCCTTCCAGGCACAGAGCTTTACCTTCTACGATCGTGCCCAGAGCGGGCAGCTCATGAGCCGCGCCACTGAAGATATCAACAACATCCGCGGCATGATGATGTTCGCGATGCGCGCCATTGTGCAGACCATCGGTATGGTCATCATTATCTCGATTATCGTGCTCCGTGAGGATTGGTTGCTCGGCCTTGTGGCCCTCAGCACCGTGCCGATTATGCTCGTCTGGAGTGCGCGCTTTAGTGTCACCATTCGTCCGATCTTCCTTAAAGTGCAGGAACAGTTCGGCGTTATGACCAGCGCGTTGCAAGAGAACGTCGCCGGCGGACGTGTTGTCCGCTCCTTTGCGCAGGAGAAGGCAGAGAGCGATCGCTTCGAAGACGAGCTGGATGAGCTCTTCGTGCGTAACATGCGCGCTGCCAAAAAGTTCAGCTTTAGCTTCCCCATGACCATCGCCGCCAACGCGCTTTCCGTGGCTGGTGTGATCTGGGTCGGTGGCTGGATGGTGATCAATGGCCGAATCTCGATCGGTACACTGGTCGCCTTCGAGCGCTATACCACCATGCTGCAGGATCCCGTACGCTGGCTCGGGTTTGTGGTTAACCGAATTGCCCGCGCTATTGCGAGTGGCGAGCGCATCTTCGAAATCCTCGATGCCAAACCCGCCGTGGAAAACCCGGCGGATGCCGCCCCGATCGATATGCAGGGCCATGTTGAGTTCGACAATGTCACCTTTAAATACCGCAAGCGCGGCGCCGAGGCGTTGAGCAATGTCAGCTTCGAGGCGCAGCCGGATCAGATCACCGCGCTGGTCGGGCCAACCGGCTCCGGCAAGAGCAGTGTGATCGCCCTGATCCCGCGCTTCTATGATGCTGACTCCGGCACCGTGAAAATCGATGGCCGCGATGTGCGCGATATCGATCTCGATTCGCTTCGCAACCAGGTTGGTATTGTGATGCAGGATAGCTTCCTCTTCAGCATGACCATCCGCGAGAACATCGCCTACGGCAAGCCAGATGCCACCTTCGAAGAGGTCAAGGCCGCCGCCGTGGCAGCACAGGCGCACGATTTCATTCTGAACCAGGAAGAGGGCTACGATACGGTGGTTGGCGAACGCGGGGTCACGCTGAGTGGTGGCCAAAAGCAACGCCTCTCCATTGCCCGCGCCCTGCTGATTGACCCCCGTATTCTGATTCTGGACGACGCCACCGCCAGTGTGGATAGCGAAACCGAACACGAGATCCAGGAAGCGCTGCGTACCCTCATGAAAGGGCGCACCAGTATCGTCATCGCATCGCGGCTGAGCACCGTGCGTGATGCCGATCAGATTCTGGTCTTCGAGGATGGCGAAATCACCCAACGCGGCACGCACAACTCGCTCATTAGCGAAGAAGGCTTCTACTCCGAACTCTGGACGCTCCAGCAGGAAGACGCTGCAGACCTGGTTGTGGAGAGCGATGGATCAGCCGACGGTGATCGTCGACCCGAAGAGCAGATCCCTCCCACCGAGAGCACCGAGCAGGATGAGGACGTGCCCCCGGCCGATGAAGCGGCCGCCGTGGATGGCAGCGATGCGGTTGGTACCAGGAGCAACCGCGCGACCTCAACGGTCGATCAAACCGATGCCGGTGTTACCGTTCCCGGCGACGACGATGACAATGCACCCGGGCCGAGCCCTGCGGACAGAAGACGCGCCAGCGGAGAGGAGGACTAATGGGCCAGATACGTTATGAGCCCGATGATGAACTCCTCGGGAAAGCGTACGATTCGCGTATCGCCAGGCGCCTCGTAGGCTTCCTGCATCCGTACCGAATGCGGCTGGTTTTCACCACCGTTTTGGTGCTCATTGCCACCGGCACCGATTTGCTGCTGCCGTGGCTCTTTGCCCGCGCTATCGACGCGCTCGATCAGGGCGAGGGCATGACCATCATCCACATCATCGGTGCCAGCTATATCGCCACCGTTGTCGTTCGATTCCTCGCCAACTGGGGCCAGTTTTACCTGACCCAATGGCTGGGGCAACGTGTGGTGTTCGATATCCGCAACAGGATGTTCCGCCATCTGCAAAACCTCAGCATTAGCTATATCGACCAGCGTGGCGTGGGTGCGGTAATGACTCGTATCCAGAACGACGTCGCGGTGATCCAGGAACTCTTCAGCGATACCGTTATCGGTATCCTCAGCAATGCGCTCGTTTTGGTCGGTATCATCATTATCATGCTCGTAACCGACTGGCAGATGGCGCTGCTCAGCTTCATCGTGCTGCCGATTATGATCGTCATCATGCGCGTGTGGCAGGGCTATGCGAAAATGGCGTATCGTCGCACTCGCCGCACCATCGGCATTGTGAACGCCAACCTGGCCGAGAGCATCTCCGGTATGCGCGTGGTACACAGCTTCGTGCGAGAGCGCGAGAACCAGCGCATCTTCCGCATTCTCAACGGCAACAACCTCGATGCCAGCCTGCAGGCTGCCAAATACAGCTCCATGCTCTTCCCGACGGTGAACTTCCTGGCCGCAGCCGCCACCGCCCTGATTACCTATGTTGGTGGACGCATGATCTTCGGTGGATCGCTCTCGCTGGGGCAGCTGGTGCTCTTCATTGCGATGATCGATCGCTTCTTCGCACCGATCCGCGAGCTAAGCCAGCAGTACAGCACCATGCAGAGCGCCATGGCCGCCGGCGAACGCGTGTTTGAAGTGCTGGATGTGGAACCCGAGGTAAAGGATGCTCCCAACGCGAAGGAACTCCCGCCGATAACGGGCAAGGTCGATTACAACAACGTACAGTTCGGGTACGGCAATACCCAGATTCTGTACGATATCGATTTGCACGTGGAGCCGGGTGAAACCATTGCCTTTGTTGGCGAAACCGGAGCCGGCAAGAGCAGTATGGTGAACCTGCTTATGCGCTTCTCCGATGTGTGGGAAGGCAGCATCACTATCGATGGTCACGATATCCGCTCGGTCACGCAGCAATCGCTGCGGAGCCAGCTTGGCATTGTGTTGCAGGATACGTTCCTGTTCGGCAGCACCATTCGTGAGAACATCGCCTATGCCCGTCCCAATGCGAGCATGAAGGATATCCAGCAGGCCGCAAAGGATGTGGGTGCGCATGATTTCATTATGAAGATGCACGATGGCTACGATACCGAGGTGCAGGAGCGCGGTGTGAGCCTGAGCGTTGGGCAGCGACAGCTGATCTCTTTCGCGCGGGCGTTGCTGGCTGATCCGAAGATTTTGATTCTGGACGAAGCCACCAGCTCGATCGATACCCAGACCGAGAAGCTGATTCAGGAAGGCCTGAAGCGGCTGCTGCAGGGTCGCACCAGTTTCGTTATCGCCCACCGCCTGAGCACCATCCGCGAGGCTGACAAGGTCGTCGTGATGGACCAGGGCCGCATCATCGAAATGGGCTCCCACGAAGAACTCATGGCCGCTCGAGGTACCTACTACAACCTCACCACCATGCAGTCCGCCGGCGCCGCGGATTAGCCGATGTAGGCCCGGGTTTGATCCCGGGCACGATTTCGAAGCGACCAATACTAGTCGCGATCGAAGTCGTCTTCCGGTTCGTCTTCATTGGCAAGACCAACGTCGTAGTAATCCAGAAACCCGGCCAACTCATCGTCATCCGTGAGGTAATTGTAGGTATCGCATTGAGGCCGAAATACATTTCCGGCCCGGTCAAACATGGCAATGGAGAATCGTTCCGGATCGTTGCAAGAACGGTACAAAATACCGTCTGGCTCATCGTGATGATTCCAGAATGCCAGCGCCCACTTCCTGGTGATTTCACGATCCTTGTCGGTTGCTATCCGGTTGTCCAGATTAAGTGCGCCAAAGCCATCCTTGCTGCCATCTGTGAGATTCACCAACCGGAATCCTTTGGCGTCTTCATGGATGTCGATGGTACACAGGCATCTGCTACGAATGTAGGAAAGTGAGAGTACACGATGCTCCGCCAGCACAAAGTCGTGACCAAAGCTCTCGACAAATGCACAGAACGGGTCACACCCGAGGTAAAGAATGCCGTACTCACCGTTCGGTGCGTTGAACCGAGTGTCGGCGTCAGGGCTAAAATTGTATTGGACTGGTGTGTACCTGCTACTGAATCCGTGGCTGCGATAGAGCCGGAGCGAATGTGAATCGAGCGTGATGATGGGCAAATCCCGGTCGTAGATATCTTGGGGAGGATAAGGAAGCGATGACACCTCATCATCCATGGCAATCGACCCCTGGGAAGCCCTGATCCATCGTATCAACCTCGATGCGCGTATCCGCTAGTATCCATCATGGTCACCATAATGCTCTGCTGCTGTGTGTACTCGTTTTGACTCACCTCGCCGCAAGAGATCCAGGGGTCTCTCATCATTAAGGCGTTTGTTGCGATTGAGAATAAATGCTGCCTTCGCCCATGATCCCAAAGTACCGAGAGTTGTCAATATCTCCGGCAGGCCATCCAGCACGAGTCCATCATCACTGAACTGCCACTTCGGATACCGATAACCTCGCTTCGTGCCTTTGAGGCCGATGAGTGTGCCCGCCTTTCGCCTGTCGTCTACTGCCTGCCTGCTCAGGTCCAGCAGCTCAGCCACTTCAGCGGCGCTATACGTACCACCTTCTTCCTCCAGCAATTTACGTTTGGATTGGTGGCCACGTTGCCTGGCAGCGTGAAGGGGATCGCGCTTCATTGGTTTGGATGTTGAGGCAGATGACTGGTGGTGTGCATTGCGAAGTTCCTTTCTCACCGCTTCGAGGAGTTCGATTGCAGCAACTGGAATCGGGATCGATTCTTCTTCTGTATCCTCATCCGCGAGCTCGATTTCACCGCTGCGTATGGATGCAGTTATCGTCTGTTTAATCTGGTCCAATACGCGTTTGGACACGATGTCTGGATCTGTTCGTCTCCAGTCGGCCATCCGTGCAACATCTTCCAGCACCCTTTTTGGGCGATGTGATTTCCTGCGATTGGTTATGCCCGGACCAGAATATGGGCCCGGTGATGATTCATCCGGTGATGTTTCCTCGTGCGAATCGGCGTGGTTCTTGCCGGATTCTCGCGTCTTTAGTTCCATAAATTGCCCTCATCAGGAAGAGCTTCCATGCCCCGGTCCAGGGCGGAAGTGATAATTGAGCAGTTTATCGCATTCTAGTAAAGTTCGTCAAGTTGGTGAATAACGTCAAGTACGGTTGGTGTGAAGAGGCAGCGTCTGCCCTTGATCCGCAGATTGAATGGCGCCGCGACCATTTGAACGGGATGATGGGCATGGCAATACAACAAAACCCCGCCTCACAGCATCGTGAGGCGGGGGTTTCAGGATCAGGGTATTCGTAGCGGCGGACCTACGTATCCGCCACCACGGGCGAGGAAAGCCTAGTCGGCCGTGGCCGGGACTTCGCCCTTGATCTCGGCGATTTTGGCTTCAACGCGCTTGCCAAAGTCTTCGTGGGTCGCGTAGACGTGCTCCATAAACTTCTCAACCACGATCGCATCGCACTGGCTCAGGCCGTTGGCGATGTTGCTCGCGATCTCCTCGCGCTCGTACTCCTCAACGGTCAGCCAGCGCTCACGAGCCTGGCCATAGTTGTTGGTGCGATCGATTGGTTCGCGCACGACCTTGGTGGTCTCGACCGTTGGTTCGTACGGTCGGTAGCTCTCTTCGGCTTCGGCGAGTCCGGCGCGAACGCTGGGCTCGTAGGTGATGCTCTGGTCATCGCCGCGCTCATCCACGCCGTAGCTCATCATGCCGCCGTCCTGGTTGGTGCGGGAGGGTGTAAGCGGTGCGTTGATCGGCAGCTGCAGGTAGTTGGCGCCAATGCGGTAGCGCTGGGTATCGCTATAGCTGAAGGTGCGACCAACGAGCATCTTGTCGTCGGAGAAATCGATGCCATCCACCAGCACACCGGTACCGAAGGCGATCTGCTCGGCTTCGTTGTGGAAGTTCTCGATGTTGCGGTTGAGGGTCATCATGCCCACCGGGCGCAGCGGGAACTGATCTTCCGGCCAGGTCTTGGTGTTATCAAGCGGGTCGAAGTCGAGTTCCGGGTGATAGTCATCGCTCATGATCTGAACGTTGAGCTCCCACTTCGGATAATCGCCAGCCTGGATGCTCTTGTAGAGATCCTGCGTATGCGGATCGAGGATTTCGCTCTGCAATTTGGATGCTTCGGCCTGGGTGTATCCCTCGATACCCTGCTGGCTCTTCCAGTGGAACTTTACCAGCACGCCTTCGCCCTCGGCGTTCACCAGGCGATAGGTGTTCACACCGAAGCCGTCGTGCTGTCGGTAATTCTTTGGAATACCGCGGGTGCTCATGAGCCAGGTGATCATGTGCATGGCTTCGGGGCTGGCTGCCCAGAAATCGAAGACACGGTTCGGTACCTGGCGGGTGTTGCTCACCGGATCCGGCTTCTGGCTGTGAATGAAGTCGGGGAATTTAATCGCATCGCGAATGAAGAAGACCGGCAGGTTGTTACCAACCAGGTCCCAGTTGCCATCCTCGGTGCGGAGCTTCACGGCGAAACCGCGCGGGTCGCGCAGCAGCTCGGAGCTGTCGCGGCCACCGGCAACGGTGCTGAAGCGCACGCTGACGGGGGTTTTCTTGCCTTTTTCCTGGAAGAGTTTGGCGCGGGTGTACTTGCTGGCCGGTTCATCGCCAATGGTTCCGTAGGCTTCGAACTCGCCGTGGGCGACCATGCCGCGGGCGTGAACAACACGCTCGGGGATGCGCTCGCGGTCGAAGTGGCTCATCTTCTCGAGGAAGTGATAGTTCTCCATGGTTGCCGGGCCGCGGTTACCAACGGTTCGCAGATCCTGATTGTTATGTACCGGGTGACCCTGACGTGTTGTTAGTGTTGGTTTGGACTTGTCAGCCATTCATTTCTCCTGTTCACGGTTGGACATCGTGCAAAAATTGCTCGGGAGGCCCAACGCGCGCAATTTACACCACTCTATTGTCTAGTGCGAATCATTCGTTGTCAAGAATCATTCTCAACTGGATTATGGGCTTTTCATTCTCTTTTGCGCTAATTGACGTAGGGAAGTCCGATTGGACCCTTTTAGGGTACCAAATGGCACCTGTGTAGGGGATTCCCTTGCAGTAGCATTTTTCTGAATACAAAAAATATATCTGTCGATCGCTTGCCAGCCTGCCGTTCCGATCACGATTCGCGGAACGGATAAGCGCAGGCAAGCGTTGCAAACATCGAAGGCACCTCCGCCTTTGCGCCGATACCTGCTGTGCCTTGTTGGCAAGGTGTGTATAGTGCGTACGTTCGATACTTGTGGACGTTCAGTCAAAGGTGTGGCACATTCCTTGTAAACCCGCTGTTAATCACCAGGACGGCTGATGGCAATCTCGTTAGGCGCAACATCGGAAAACCTGCTACGCGGTATCGATCGTGTCATCGCATCCGTTGCAGCGGTGTTGCCTGTGCCTGCCAGTCGACAACGTTCCATGATTCCTCGCTCCTGGGCAGCCCAGCGCGGCGTGGAGATCACCCGCGCCCAGGTGGCTGTGGCCGGAGGGTTTCCCGGTAGCCTACGCTGGCAACATCACCTCCCAAAAACATCGCTTCACCTGACGGAATCCTGGCTGATCATCGGCGAGGGGAGTTCTGCTGGCTTCACGCTACCGCTCGACCGCATTGCGGGCGTAACTGTTAAGGATTTCGGCGGCCTGCAACCACCGGGCCTGATCGTCTGGTATCAGGATGGTGAACTGAACGGCTCGTTCTTGCTCAAATTTCTCGGCACCGCCCGGAATCGCGCCGGAGTGCTACGCGCCGAGTGGCTCTATACGCATTTAATGGAGTTGGGTGTACCGGAGGGGGATGATGAATCCGCCTGCTTCGTGCCGCCCATTCATTACTCGTGGGATGATATCTCCCACCTCGCCAACGATGAGATCCTCTTTTCTGGCCGGGCTCTCGCCAGTTCGGCAGGCCCGTTTGGCGCGCTGTTGGATTCATCTGATGTCTGGATCACAGAGCGCTCGCTGCTGTGGTGTCCGGAGCACGGCACAGGGCTGAACTGCCTGCCGCTCGATTTGATCATCGATTGCCGCAATGGCTTCGGCGATCGACTGTCGATTGGCATCGAGGATTCTTGTGGTGGACGGTATGACCTCTATTTCGATTTCACGTCAAGGGAAGGTCGATCCAACCCCGCCGGCAAGGTGAGGCAGATTCTGGCCGCCGCTGGTATCCCAACCGGAACTGCCGTGGTGCCGATTGCACCGTGGCGCAGCGGCGGCACTCGCCGTCCGTCGGATTTTTGATTTCATAAACGCCCGTTCACCGTGGGTAGGCCACGATCGGTTCGTATCCTGTATCAAAAACTGACCGTCGGTTGATGGCCCGGAGCTGATTCCCCGGGCTTACCCCTGACTGCGACCAATGTCACCGCACGTGCGCGCCGATGGCCGTGCCAACGCGACCAATGAACCGATCCGCATCATACGGATCGTCGAAATGGTGGGTCAACACCGAAACGGCAATCCGTCCGTTCTTGCCGCTGATCACGCCGCAATCGTGGTTGATCCCCTGCACCGTTCCCGTTTTGCCGCCGTACGTGGCGCCTTCCGGTAGCCGACGCGCCAGTCGATCGACGTGCTGCTGGTCGGCGAGGCACTGTCGCATCCATGCACAGAGCTCGGGCGTGGCGATCTCATCCCGATAAATTGCGGAGAGGATATTTACCAGCCCGGCGGCGGTGGCGCGGTTCTTCGGCGGTCCCTTGGGAATGTTGCGATCCATGAAGTTCCTGCCCACCACCGTTTTCCCGATATCGAGGCGCTGGCCGAGTTCTGCCATCTCCGACATACCCACGGCGTTCATCAGCACATTGCTGCTGGAGTTATCGCTAATGGCCGTCATCAGCCAGGCATGATCGCGCAGAGTGAGTTCCAGGTCAGGGTCGAGCCAATTCAGCACACCGCTGCCCCCCAGCCTGATCTCCGGCGCGGCCGGAAGCTTGTCGTCCAGCGATAATCGACCTTCCACCACGGCTTCCGCGAGCTTGGCCAAAATGAGGATCTTCACCGTGCTGGCGCTGGGGAAATCGTGATCGGCATTGATTCCAAACGTCGCGCCGGTATCGAGATCCTTGAGCGCAATGCCGACCTCCGTACCCGTAGGACGCTGTTCCGCCAGTGCAGTGATCTGTTTCTGGAAATCGGTATTCATATAGCTACCTTTAATCGTTCCGGTACAGTAAATGCGACAATCGTACCAAGAACAGCGCGTTAACAGGAAAATTCGTGGAGGATATCGGGATTGGTACAGGTAGTAGACGCCGGCGACAAGCAGGTGAGCCGGCGAGTAGTGGTGAACGCTCCGGCAAGCGAGCTCTATGCGATTGTGGCGAATCCATACCGCCACCACGAACTGGATGGCAGCGGCACGGTTGGGCAGAGCGTGTCCGGCCCGGAACAGCTCGGCCGCGGGGATGAATTCTCGACGAAGATGAAGATGTTCGGAATGACGTACACCACCACCAGTACTGTCACCCAGGCCGAGGAAGATCGGCTGATCGAGTGGAAGCTCGGTGTTGGTCAGGCGTGGCGTTGGGAGTTCGAGCCGCTCGGCCCGAATCAGACGCAAGTCACCGAAACGTGGGATATCAGCGGTATCCCGGCAGTTTTCGAGTTCGGCATGAGGGTGATGAAGATGTATAACCGCAACGCCGAAGGAATAGAGGAGACGTTGCGGCGATTACAGCAGAGATACGACTAAATCATATTCCTGCATTTTCATTGTGTTGGAGTGCCTGGATCGGCAGTTTTGTTATCGATTCCGCGTACCGTAGGCGTTGTAGCTCACGATTTCCTCCAGCGGTTTGCGCCCACCGGATGCACCACCGCGTCTTTCTGCATTGGAATCCACCCGTCCGATAACGACAAGCGAGCGCATACTCGCATCCTGTGGAACCTGCAGGATCTCCTTGGCGGCGGAGATTTCCTCGTCCTTGGTGAACCAGGCGGTGCCGCTGCCGTAGCCGAGCACATCGGCCGCGAGCATGACACGCTCGCTGAGCCGCCCTTCGTCGTATTGTGTGGCGACGGTGCTGCCCTCAGGCATCACAATGGCTAGCGCCATCGCGGCGTTTTCCATCCACTGGTTTAGCTCACGCACGTTGGCGAGCCGTTTTAGTTGCTCGCGGTCATCCACAACAATCAACTGCCACGGCTGGGAGTTGCGGGAACTGCCCGTCCAGCGGGCGACTTCCAGGATCTGGTTGAGGTCATCTTCTTTGATGGCACTGCCATCAAATATACGCGATTGCCGCAGAGATTTAAGTGTCTTGATGGTACTCGTCATGTGGCCTCCTGCCGCATCGCCAACGGCGGCGATAGTCGTCGGTACGTTTCTGCACATATCGTGCCCGAAGAAACGGACGCTATTGTCCTACGATCGGGTGGAGCGCAGGTAGTCATGTGCCGATGGCGATACGTGGGCGAGGGTCCAGGTCGTCCAGCGCGGCGACGAGGGCCGCGCTGAGCACGAGGTCATCGTGCCCGGCATGGGTGGGGACGCTCCACTGCATCGCGTTGCCCGGGCCTTTGCGGACGTCATACTCCGTTGCGCGCAATTGGTTGTAGAACTCTTGCGTCAGTGCATCATCATCGTCCACGTAATCCTTGAACCGACCGGTCTCGATGAGGCTGATGAAATCCCACCCGAGCTGGCTCTTGCTGCTGCTGGTGAAGGTAAACGGCACGACGTGGATCGATGTCCGCCGTAGGGACGCCTCGAGAAAACTCGTCAGTCCGGCGCCGATGCCGGTCGCATCGACAACGATCCAACTCGCTTTCCAGATATACCGGGCCAAATCGATGAGGTGCGCGTGCAGTTCGGCGTGGCGGATACCGGTCCAGGCGCGGCGATCGACTACGCGATAAACCGGGCGACCATCCGACCGTGCGGTGAGATCCACCTCAACCACCGTGAGGGCGGTGCTATCGCGCCGGCTCGTGCTGAAGCTGGTGAGGTCACCGCCATGCTCCTCCTCGCCGGCCACATCCACCAACAACGCATAGCGTTTACCGACGGTGGCGTGATGTTGGCGCGGATGTTCGCCTCGCAACATCGCGACACGGTGTGGCGGGAAGAGGCTCTGTTGGCCATCGAGTTCGTTCAGGAAGTATTCGGTTTGCACAAACGGGTGCTGCTCGCCGAGTTGCTCGATTCGGCTCCGCACCCGGGCACCGTAGGCGGGTACATCTTCCGCTACACGCTGCCAGGGCACGCGAAAGAGTCGCTGGGTGCCATCCTGATGCTGTTTGCTTTGCAGGTAGCGCATCTGGCGAGAGAGCAGGGTGTCGCGCGTCCACACCGTGCCCATGAAAATGGTGGTGGCGTTGGTGGATGCCGCCATTGGATCGAACACCGCATCCCACACATTCGGTCGGATATCTTGCGCCTCGTTGGCGATGAGGCCGAGATCGGCGGTGAGTCCGCGCGCGTTAGCTGTGCGTGCTGCCGATACGAAGACCGCCTTCGCTTCGCCGACGGAGACGGTGCGATCGCTCACCTTTGTTAGTGATGCCGTGAGCGGGTTCGCCAGCAGGCGATCTCGCAATCGGTCCCGACTGATCATCGCCTGCGGTCGGAGTGTTGGCGCAGCCACAACGATGGTGCCGCCGCGCTCCGCGTTACGAAGCAGTACCCACGCGATCACCTGGGCCATCATCTCGTCCTTACCAGATTGTCGGCTGAACGCGATGGCGAACTGTTCACCAGTGCGATTGAGGAGGTGCTCCGCCAGAGGATGTGCGGCCTCCAACTGATAGCCACGCATGGCATGAGTCGGCATGGTGAGCTGGCTGAATGCGCCGATATCGCGCAGGGCCTGTTGCAGTTTATTCACCCGAGCCACCGCGGGAGAATATCCAGCAGCACGCTCCCGATGACAAGGTAGAAGATGCCGTTGACCCGGTATCGGATCTCCTTTAGCTCGGCATTGATGTGTTCGACTTTCTCGCGAGTGATGACCTCGTAGGTGGATTTCGGATCGAGATCGACCGGGGTCGTCTGTTCTTTCTGCGTGTTCAGGATTGTGGCTACCATTGAGTTTCCTCCTGATTGTTCGCATTCTTGCGTTCTTCCACCAGTTCATTGAGTGCCTTAAGGACGATGTTTGCTGCTTCTGGCGGTTGTTTGGATTTGTGCCCTGCTTCGGCTCTCATGAGGTTTGCGACGCTGTTCGCCAGGTGCGGAACATGTTTGCAGAGCATTTCCAGATCGTTCGGGGAACGCAACAATCGTTGGATAATCCATCGAAGCGCGTGTCGTTCGTAATCGCCTGGTCCGGGTGGGGTGGTCATTGCTGTACCTTTCGAGTGTTGAGTAAGGAGCCTCTACTATCTATACGCATCGGGGACATTGGTCGTCGATTTGTGGGGCGGTGAAGCCCGTCCGTCCCGTCCGTGGATATGGGACCGGGCATGCGGCCAGGTGAGCGGACTTCAGGGGAACATTCCCGTTCCAGTGGGCGTTTTCCTTATAACGAACGTTTTGTTTCAAGAGCCGAAAGGCTATTGAGTGGGGAGCATCACAATTGAAAATATTGCTCGGGATTTTGCTGTCGTTTGGACTGGTATTCGCTGCATTGCCAGCGGATGCGGCACCGAATAACGAGGCGCCAACACTTGCCGGAATCGGGGATGCAGTCACCTGGACCGATGAATCTGGTGCGACAATCGCATCCGCTACGATTTTCCGAGTGGAGGAAGACTTTCGAGGCTACGATCCCGGCTGGGAACCTCAGTTTGGATACCAATACGTTCTGGTTGAAGCCTCGGTGGTGAATGAATCTGATCAGTCAATTATCGTTGAGCCGTATCCTTTCCAGCTCGTGGACGATTATGGTGACCGGCATAACTACCTGAATCTCGGTTCGGATGAGGTTGAGACTTTTTATAATGATCTCGCGTTGGCATCCGGAGAATCAGCTGAGATCACGCTCGGGTACCAGATCCCCTCTCACGCAACTCCCTCCCTGCTTACATGGAATCCTGAAAATGAGCGGACGCACTACGTGGTGCTTTCTACCGATGCAGGCGAGAACAGCGCCATTGCATGGGGTAGAGACACGCCGTCGGTGCTGACCGATGATTTCACCAATCCTGTTGCAACCTTCACGGTGACAGGTATCAACGAGAATTGGACTGATTACGATGACAGGTCGGCACCAGGTGATGGCAATCGATTTGTCGCCGTGAGCGTGAAGGCGACAAACCAGATAGACCGACCGGTGGAGATTGACCCCTACGACTTTTTCCTGGCGAATGACGACGGCAGCGCATCTCGATTTGCACGGGCGCGAGTAGCAGAGGGCGTGGATGAGCCATTCCGCGAACGCGAGATGTTGGAGGCCGGTGAAACGATGGAGGTCACGATTGTGTTCGAATTGCCGACGGGTGCAGAACCCGTCGCTGTCGTGTGGCGGTTGACCTCCGCGACAGTCAATATAGTGATGCTGGCGCCAGCACCTGAATCATCCAGAGAAATGCCAGCAACTCCCGTCTCTACGCCTTCCTAACGGCGAGATTTTGAATCTCACCGAATGGGAACCATCGGTGGCACTCGGGCGTTTTCGTATAGGAACCTGGCGAAGCCATGCCGGGAGGATGACGCGAGCGGTGGCTGATATCCGCTCATTTTCAGGAGAATTTCGTATGAGAAAGCTGATAAGTCTGTTTCTCGCAGCCGCGTTGACCGTCGTCGGCGTGATGGGAGTTGCAGCGCAGGATGCGTCTTCAAGTTTCGTCAATGGCCTTGATACACCGGCGACGTGGACCGATGATCGTGGTAATCAGGTTGCCACGATTGAAGTGAATGAGGTCAATCCAGACTGGACTAAACACTCCGAGTTCAGCACGCCAGAGCGTGGATATCTGTTCCAGGCGGTGACGTTCACGGTGACCAATGTCTCGGGCAGCAGCCTGATTGTGGAGCCGTTCGACTTCTCGCTGGTAGATGAGACGGGGCGCAATAACGCGCGATCGTATGTTTCCCTCGATGAGGCGAACGAGGGCCTGATCTTCGATGAGGATCTCCCGCTTTCCGCTGACGAAAGTGCCGAGCTGACGCTAGCCTTCCAGACGCCAGTCGATGTCGCTGCCTCTGCACTTGTGTGGCAGCCGGAACGAGGTGTGCTGGTGATTGTGAACTTCGGGGAAGCGGCCGCAGAGGATGCAGCCATCGTATCCGGAATGAACACGCCATCTACCTGGACGGATGATCGCGGCAATGCTGTGGCCACGCTCGAAGTGGTGGAGATCGAAGAGGACTGGCAGGATTACTCCGAGTATCGTGAGCCGGAACGCGGCATGGTGTACCGCGCCGTGCACTTTAATGTGACGAACGTTTCCGGTTCCTCACTCATTATTAAGCCGTACGATTTCACCATGCTGGATAGCACCGGTATGAACAACAGTCGTACGTTTGTTGATGCGGCCGAAGGCTCTGATGCGAACATCATGAGCGATGATGTGCCGCTCGGCGATGGTGAATCCTTCGAGGGAATCATCGTGTTCCAGATGTACCCGGATGACGATCCAACCGCCATGATCTGGCAGCCAGATCGCGGCCTGCTGAACATGGTTGTGTTGGCGGATGGAGTTGGTGGCGCACCTGTTGCCAGCCCGACGGTTGACGTGGATGGCGCAGGCGCGACCCCGGCCCCGAACTAGACAGATAACGCAATCGTCCTAACCCGATATCAAAACACCGGCGGCTCACCCGAGCCGCCGGTGCTCTGTTAACCGCAGTATGCTCCACGTTTTGACTCGTATGGGCGGTGTCCGGATATCCGGTACACTTGAATGTGAATAGATGTGTTGCCAGATGGATAAAGAGATTCCCGTTTGGCAAGGCGGATACGATTTACCGCCAATTTTGGTTATGTCGTTATATGAGGGATAGAGTGTGACTGATGCTACGTTCGGATGGCCCACATCCGGTGATGCAGAAGAATTAGCCGTTTTTGTAGATTTTGAGAACATCCGGTATTCGACAATTAACTCATTTGGCCGCGAGCCAGATCCATTGCAGTGGCGCGATATGGCAATGGAGCACGGGCTGATGTCCGTGGCGCGCGCCTACGCCGATTTCGATCAACACCCCGAACCGATTCGCACACGGCTGGATGTAGCCGGCTTCGAGGCGTTCCACTACCCCGCCAAGCGCGTTACCGACGCCAGCGGCCGCGAACGCTACACCAGCCGAAGCGATCTCAACATGGCGGTGGATATCATCAATACCGCGCTTGTGCGGCCCGATATCAATACATTCATGATCTTCAGTGGAGACAAGGATTTCATCCGTCTCGTCACCACCCTGCGTAACCGTCTCGGCAAGCGCGTGATTATTGCCGGAGTGCCGGGCTCGGTGAGTCCGGAACTGGTAGTGGCCGCCGGTGAGGAAGACCCGATTGAGATGGAGCCCAGCGCCGATGTGGATGCGGCGGTAATCGAGGCGATTGATACCTATATCAACCAGCTGCACGAAGGCTTCGTGCCCACGCAGAGCCATATGAGCCGCACACTGTGGCGATTCCTCGACCGTGCCTTGCTGCCAAGCGAGCACATCGAGGCGAAAGTGATGGAGTTCCTGCGCAAGGGGGTACTGAGCAAGCGCCAGACGATCAATGGTCAGGGTCAGGAACTGGTGACCAC